>DAOSDL010000089.1:0-1338 GCA_035362335.1 Bacteroidota bacterium | reverse complement strand
GCGCGCGCGACCATCGGTACGTCAGCGATCCCTCCGATGGCTCGACCTACCATGTGTGGGTCGAGGACAGGGAGATTGCCCCGGGCAATCCGAGAAGCATTGTCTTCGCCCAAAAGGTGGACAAGGATGGTGTACCACGCTGGAGCAACAACGGCGTGGCGGTGAATGCGTACAGATTCGCGAACGCCGTGGGCTTTGCCACTGATGTCGAGAAGCCCGATATCTGCGTCAACGGTAACGGTGGCGCCTGGGTGATCTGGAAACAATATACGCTGAACACCGATGGGAAGTACGCGCAGCGCTACGAATGTCCGATGTTCGGCCTCAACAGCTCAGGCGCATTTTGGACCGCAGGACTGCTAGGTTACACATGGTCCGAGAATGCCTCCACTTGCACCTCTCCTCGAATTCTCAGCGATGGTGCCGGAGGAGGCGTGTACGGAGTGATTCGAGAGTCTGGTCCGGACTTCAAGCCATTTGTCGGAAAATTCAATAATTTTGGTGGGGCGATGGGTGAAGGCTTTATCGTTACCTCACCAGCGGTGCAACCTGGCGAAGAACTCCATATCAGCTATGACGGCTCCAGCAACGTTTTTGCACTGACACGGAGCACTGGGATCGGTCAAATAGTGGTGGGATATCTGAATCACACCGTCCTGCCTCCAGCTTCAGATCACGCTACTATCCCCTACACGGATTTCGACTCCTACGATCTGCTCCATCAGGACTATCTGCTGAGCACGGGCTCCGCCGCCTTGTTCACCTACGCCATCAGCAGTGCGGCAGGCGAACCCTTCAATGTGCATGTCGGGCTGTACCGCCCGGGTACCACTGTTTTCACGGCACCGGTCACCACGCATACGGCTGGCTCGGGTTTCAGCGCGACACAGCCGGCGATTTCGCCCGACAGTACCATCAATCCGGCAACCGGTGAGCAGGGTGTGCTGCTCGCGTGGAACACCTACCGCAACACGCCACCCGTACCGCCGCATCATCGTGTGGAGAGTAATCGCTACACCCTCACCAGCGGTATGTATCCCGGATATACCATGGCCACCGAGTTCCCGGTGCCGCTGATTCTCGAGGATGGACTCGGCGTTGCCGCGCACCCCGACATCGCTCGCGTCTTCAGCAGCACCGCCACGCAGGCGCCACGCGCCGTGGTGGTGTGGGAAGGCGGCGGCGAGACCAGTCCTTGCTCGCCACCGCGTCCCACGGATATACGCGGGCAGTTCGTACTCTACGACGCCTCCGCGCCGAACGCGGGACCGCAGTGGACAACGCCGGAAATGATCGCTCCGGGTCCGGGCAATTATCATCAGACTCGTCCCGTGGTAC
>DAOSDL010000088.1:0-1677 GCA_035362335.1 Bacteroidota bacterium | reverse complement strand
AAGAAGCATGGTCGGGGAGCGCGGCACGGAGTGCCGGGTCGGATGCTGTAGCCGGAGATACCGCGCGTGTACGTCCGTACCGCAATTTTTTCGAGAAACGCAAAGTCATTGAAACGGAATTCACAGCGTTATTGGGAGGATTTTCCATACCATATATTGTTGGTTTCGATCAGGATACATACGGGAATATGTACACACTGATGATCACGATCTCGCCCGATCTTCCCGTGCGCGAGGGCTTCGATACCTCCTATGCGGACAAGTACGATCTGTACATGCTGGCACTTACCCCCGACGGCCGGCGAATGCGCTACGCCACATATATCGGGGGCAGCGATCACGATGTCAGTGGAATGACGGCAGGAGCAACCGGTTTGTCAAGCAGGCACGCCATGCGCAGCACCGACAGCAGCGCGCATATACTCTGCAATACACGTTCGCTGGACTTCCCCATGCTGAGCGGTGGGTATCAACCCACCCGTCCGAGCCGTCTCAGCTTCGGCAGCTTCAGTTCGGCCACGGCCTTGCTGCGCCTCGATACCCTCGGTCGCTTGACGGCCACGACCTGGCTCGGGCATCCGACGGCCTACAACGGTGTAGAACTCTGGCTGGACAGCGAGGACAATGTCCTGGTGTATGGACAATCCGAAGGAGCACAGGATTTCGTGACAAAGGGTACGTTACTGGACTCGCTGCCCTACACGGTCCCAACGGGTGACGGGCCGGATGTGCCTCATCAGGTGGTTACAGTGCTCAAATTGCGCAACGACTATTCCCGCGTCGTCACGGGAACCTATCTCTTTCCCAATAAACAGGGTTCCTGGGTTCTTTATCACTCGGTGTTTCTAAGAACGGATTCGAAGGACAATATAATTCTCGTACATTCTCCATTTATGAATGATGCTCTTCTCGAACCGATTCAGCCACTCAACGAATGGCGTGCGCCGGGAGACCCGAAAGGCGATTATCTTATAAAAATGTCCGCGGATATGAGCAGGCTGCTCATTGTCGGAAGGGTGAATTGCAATCCTCGCAGCGTAGTGATCGACAATGCGGATGGTATCGTACTTGCAGGGTACGAAGGAGTGTATTCGCAGGAACATCTCGTGCGCGCCATGTCCTCCGAGCCTTCGTATAACCACATCATCCGCTTCAGCGCGACAGGAGGCGAGCCGGTGTTCTCCACCTATCATCCTTTCGACAAATATTCGGATCCACACAAGGGCGTTGGGGAGTGCAAGTTGTTTGTCACCCCCTGCAATGATATTCTCATCCTGACCGATAGTCATGTTGATCGTAAATCTCCTCTGCCTTTCAAAAATCCCCTCGATACCGTGAATATCGGACAATCAGTGCTCATGCTTGCTGTCGACACCACCGGCCAGCACATCAGGCATCTGGGGTATTGGCATATCGACGAGCGCTACACATACAAGGAATGGAATTCATTTGGTTTTTCCTCTTCTAACATGGCGTGGCACGGTTTGCCAAGTCTGATCGACGCGGGCGGAAATCTCGTGTTTTGGGCTCCGCAGTCGAGTAGTCCAGTGGACAGCATCACACCGCTGCGTTCCTTCGAGGAAATCCCTCTCGCACGCGGCACCGAAGATTGGGTACTCGTGCGCACCCGCGTCCCCGGTTGCGAGTTGCTGTCCTGCGGGCTGGACATGGTGGACA
>DAOSDL010000087.1:0-1940 GCA_035362335.1 Bacteroidota bacterium | reverse complement strand
GCAGCCGTTTCGTAACCATGACTGCATCAGTGGAAAAATCCTCGTTATTGGTGGATCAATCCGAGAGTAACCACAGTTTGCGATGTTCCCTGGTATTTTCGCGAATGCGATGCAGGCCTTCTCGGGAAGAGGGAAACGTGTGAGGTCTTGATTGCACGGAGGGATCGTTGAGGCGCGTCATGCGACCCGTTGGATCGACGCGGGGCGGAGGTTCAACTGCTGTCGCAGGATGCCCGAGGCTGGAGCTGAAGTATCAGCAGGCGACAGAGCGTCATCGCGGTCATGATCGGATGCGTGCCACGATGGAGGAACCGCATCCGATACAAACGTTCGATTGTCATCGCCAGGAACGTCAGCAACCATTGAAACTGGACGCTGTTTGTCTCGTGATGATGAATGTGTGTCAGATTGTACAGATTCTTCGCGTCGTTGAACACCTGGTTCTCGATTTGCCAGCGACTCTTCCCGAGTTTGTAGAGAGTACGGCACCCCACACGAGATTCCGGGAGATTCGTCAGCCAGTATCCTTCGCTCACCGTTCCCTCGGGTGTGGTCCGTCGGTAACCGAGAACCCGGACCTTGGACCAGGAGAGCGTATCCCACGGTTCGAAAGCCTCGTCGTCCCAGAGTTCGACTTCATCGCGTCCCTCGCTCATGCGCACGCGGGGTTTGCTTGCCGCAAAACGTCGACGCGCCTCGGCGTAAAGCGTCGGAAGATTCTCCTTGAGTCGCGCCACCACGGGGATGCCCACGCGATCGGCGGCATGCAGGAACGGTGCGGTGGCGAATTTTCCGTCAACAACCAGGTACTGGGCGAATCGCGGTTTCAGCGCCGCGCATATCCGCCGCAGCAAACGTTTTCCCGCAGCGTATTCGCTGTCGCCCTCGCCGTAGAACTCGACATCGAGTGGCAGTACCAGGCCTGTGCCCACCACGCTGACCACCACGCCACTGTGATGGTAGCCGGTGATCTCCCCCGAGGCGGATTTCTCCGGCCGACACACTGCGCACGAGTGTTGAACGCTATGGCCCGAGGTGACACCATCCATGGCCAGACCGACCATGGGTGCGGTGTCGAACGCCTTGTTCCGTTTCGCGTGCTTGACCGTGTCGGCCAGCGCCTGGCGGGTGACATCGAGGTTCGCATGTTCGCAAAAATAGCGCAAGGTGTCGTCACTGAACGGGACGGATCCACCCAGGGACGCGCTGGTGCAGGAGCGCACCATGTGTTCAATGGAGAGATAGCTCGATCTGCGTAGCACCGTCCCGATAAGCATCGACCAAACGATGGGTTTGGCGTCGATCACGGGTTTGCGTCGTCCGTCTCCAGCGTCGCGCAGGTAGGACCGAAGCTGCAGATGCTTGGTCGCGTACGAGGCGAGTGCACTTGGAGACGGGGTACTCATTGATCCGGTGGTCGTCGTTTCTTTCGTGAGGCGGCCGAGGCGCGGGCTTGGCGATGGGCCAGGATCATCAGTTCGGCATTGGCCGTCAGGACGTCGCGCACCGCATCTTGAAAGCGTTTGCCCGCCTCGACGCGGGAACGCACCTCCTCGACATAGGCCTCGGGGATGTGCACGACACGACGTTTGCCGTCGGACATGAAGGTCAGCGTGTAGTGGGGATGGCCTTCTCCGTTGGCGCAGTGGCAGGTGGGCTTTCCGCAGGTGACGGTGGTCAGCGACAGGGAGCCGGGGAGGGCGTCCTCGGGGATGGAGTAGCGGCGGAGTTGATCGTATTTGCGCTTCCGCCAGCGTGCGGCGTCGGGACCGGTGATGCGTTTCATCTTAATGCAATATTACGTTAAGTAACAGAAAAATGCAAGTACTATTCGCCAATGCGAAAATAGACATGGCACGCAACGGTATACAAAAACCGACGCTCGATACCGTCAGTATTGAGAATTGGAAAAAAAGATGAATCTACTTCAGAAATAGCTG
>DAOSDL010000086.1:0-2038 GCA_035362335.1 Bacteroidota bacterium | reverse complement strand
ATACCGTCAGTATTGAGAATTGGAAAAAAAGATGAATCTACTTCAGAAATAGCTGTGTCATGTGCCGATCTGTCTTGTGCCACGCAATAGAGCGTAATACTTTATGCGGAGTACAACGTACACTCCGTACAACTTCTCTCCATGAATCCGCCTGAATACACGCAATTCGAAGATACAGGCGTATCAGACCTGGCTTTCGTACAATATCGCTTGGATTTAATCAGAGCCTCTTGCTCGATGAAAGTCGCACCTGCGATTTTTCTTGCGTTTCATTTCCGTACAATGTAAGTTGCTGGCGTAAATGGGATACGGCGGTGTGGTATTATGTCGCGGCGGGGACGTGCGCAACGTTGTCGTTGTAGCGGGACGCGCCTCCCGCGTCATCGTCGGTTCCTGTGATTCCATTCTCTCCATCATTTTCGGAGGTTGCCATGCATGTGTACTTTCAAGGCAACGCCCCGCCGTGTCGGGCGTTGCCGCTGACCGCCATTCTGCTCGCGCTTTGCGCCGCGCCCTGGTTGGCCCGCGCGCAGGACGCCCCGGGAGCGCAACTCGACCTGCCACCCTACCGCGTGGAATTGTGGGAAACGGTGGTGCGGCAGGATCTCACGCATTTCGCCTGGTTCCCCATCGCTCTCGGCGATATCAACAACGACGGTTACGACGACTTCGCCATGGCGTCCAAAACCGACACCACCTACATCTTCCTCGGTGGCAATCCGCTCAATCATCAACATGCGTACATCGTGCGCGGCGGCAGCGCGGGCATCGTCGCGGCGGACTTCAATCGCGACGGACGCATGGACATCGCAACGGCCATACAGAATTTCTGGTACACCCTTGGCGAGTACTCCCCCGAGAAGCGTGGGGCCATTCGCGTGTTCCTGCAGCGGGAAGGACCGGAACGTTTTGTCTGGCAGGAAGACATGCTGATCGAGGGACAACCGAACGACCTCCTGGGAAAAAACAATGAAGCCACCTACCGCAGCTCATTGTTCATCCTCGATTTCAACGGCGACGGTTGGCCGGATCTTCTGACCAACATGATCGATGATCGAGACACCGTCAGCCACAAAGCCGTGCTCTTTCTTGGTGGTCCGTCGTTTGACGCAACCTACGACGCGGTGTTCCGTGTCAACACTCCTCGCGCCATCACCGAGGATTATGTGATCGATATCCATACAGGCGATCTCAACGGCGACGGTTACGACGATGTGATGATCGCCGGTCGAAGTGGTCCGGATTATTACTGGGATGTATATCTCGGCAATCCCTGGTCCATTACCGTGCAGCCCTCGCGGACGCTGGACAACAACAGCGGGTGGGTACCTCAGCGGAACCTCTCCGCGATGATGGACGTCAACGGCGACGGCTACGCGGACATCATCGACGCGGGTTACTATTCCATCCGCCGCCCCTTTGGCGACGCTCTGGTGTTTCTCGGACGCGCCACCTTGCCCGAACGCTTTCTGCCCAGCGATTCCATCCCAAACTTGAATCCCCACAATATGGGTGATCGCGAACCCCGCTGGGCTTGTCCCGTGGGAGATATGAACGGTGACGGCTACGACGACCTGTGCCTGTCGTGGGCTAAGGCCTTGCTTCCCGAAGCGTCCGGCTTCTATTTCTACCCCGGCGGCCAACTTTACCGCTACGCCAAGGGCTATTTCGGCATTCTACCGGTGCAGGACTATGTCGAGCCCGCAGTGTACAATACGGGCGATGTCAACGGCGATGGTCTCGACGACATCATCGCCGTGGGTCTGGGTCGCAAGCATGGACCCAACAACCGCTTCCAGATCTGGATTGGCTCGCGCAAGCTGAGCACCGATGTCGAAACGGCTCCGCTTCCCGCCGCCCTCTCCCTCGACTGCTCTCCCAATCCCTTACCCGCTTCCACTGGCATGCTCCGCGTGTCCTTCACCGGTCCGGCCGGAAAGCCCGCCCACCTTGCCCTGCACGATCTGCTCGGGCGCTACGTATACAGCGACAGCGTCACCCTCTCCCACGATCACCAGTCCACCGTGCTCAACCTCGC
>DAOSDL010000085.1:0-2478 GCA_035362335.1 Bacteroidota bacterium | reverse complement strand
AACAACTATATGGTGTATTCCGGTACCGGTGCGGGATATCTGCTGTACAACAACACGTCGGCCATGTTTACCGCGATGGACTACAACGCCTACTACTCCTCGAGCAGTGGCACGCAGTTCTATTACAATGCTGGAACATACGCCAACTGGGCATCGTTGCCGCGCACGGTGCACAACATCAATTCGAAATACGGCGAGCCGTATTTCATGAGCAACACCGATTTGCACAGCCGTTCGCATGCCGCCTATCAAGGTGGACAGGCCATTGCCACCGTGACCACGGATGTCGACGGTCAGACCCGCAACACGCCGCCGTGCATTGGCGCGGACGAGTATCCCGCTCCGCCGCCCGAGTTCGACATGTCGGTGCAGGCCGTGCGCCTCGACTATGCGACGGACAAGTGGGCGCATCGTGAAGCCCCGGATCAACATCAGGTGAAGGTTGTCGTGGAGAATGTTGGTCTCAAGGCCAATCCCACGCAGCTCACCGTGGTGTACAAAGTCGGCAGCGCCCCCACCTCCGCGGTGGACGGCGTGGCGCAGACCTTCACTCCGACCTGGACGAACAACAAGTCGACCCTGACCTTCTCGCAGACCATTTTCGGTCTCAGCCCCATGCCGTCGTACACGGTGTACGCGCGTTGCTTCCTTACCAACGAGCAGAACATCACCAACGACACGGGTATGGATACGCAGACGATTTCCGGAACGAAGGTCCATGGCTACGAGACCTTCAACAGCTTCATCGCGCCGGGCTTCACGCACAACGCGGGTTACCTCGATGTGCCCTGGGTCGTGACCAATGCGAATGGCGGCGCGACCTGGCAGGTGGCGAACGCTGTTGGCGTTGGCGGCACGAAGGCCGTACAGTATCCTGGTGATGTGTTCCAGGCGAATGACTGGTTCTTCACGCCGGGTGCCGCGCTGATCGCCGGTTCCAGCTATCGCATCAGCTTCGACATGCGCACGACCACCGGTCAGCCGCAGACAGTGGAAGTCGCCTTTGGCGATGCCCCGACCGTGGCGCGCATGAACACCTTTGCGACCTTCTCCAACTTCACGAACACCACGTTCATGACCGCGAAGCAGCTCGCTGGTGGCCTCGATCCGTATTTCAACACGCCGAACGTGCATCAGAAATACTACGTGGGCTTCCGCGTGGTCAGCGGTGCGAACACTGGCGGTGTGGTGATCGACAATATCAAACTCGACGACAATCCCTCGCCGCCGCCGAAAATCGGTTACGCGCTGCCGGGAACGCCGATCGCCAACTTCATCAACGATCCGGCCATTCCGATCACCGTCGTGGCGAATTACAAGTCGCCTGGCATAATCCACAAGACCTACGAGGTCGCCAACACGATCAACATCTACGGTTCGGCCGGTGACTTCCTGTGGGATGTCGAGAGCCCGACGCCGTGGATCACCATCACCAAGGCCACGCCGGATCCGACGTTGCAGGGGTACAACTTCAACCCGCCGCGTCCGCGCCAGCATCAGACCTTCACGATGAGTGTCGATCCCTCCGGCCTCGCACCGGGTGTGCATTACGGCGAAATCACCATGTACGCGATGCTGTTCAACGACGACTTCCCGCCGCCCGCGAATGGCCTCGCTGCGACCAACCAGCCGTTCAAGGTGAATGTGGAATTGCGCATCACCAACGCTGGTGGCGGTTCGGGTCCGCAATCCTTCGTCCGTACGTTGGGCCCGCTTGTCGCGCCGAACAGCTACAACTTCACCGATCCCACCAGTGGCGATCCCATCGCAACGGTGCAGGTGACCAGCGGTCAGATCGATCAGATGACCATCCGCGTCTTCCCGGATCAGCTGCCGCAAAACCTCGCCCGCATGCGCTATGTGAAGCGCTACTGGCAGATCTCGCATATCGGTACCGCATGGACCGCCAACATCACCTTCCCGTACGCGGATCATGAAGCCGCGCTCGTCACCGATCGCAATCAGCTGCGTGGCGTCCGCCAGGCCGTTGCACTCGGCGCCTGGCAGGATCCGATCATCGGCACCACGTCGGTGTCCAACCCGATCGCGAACAACGTGAAGGTCTTCGATTTCAACGCGATGAACATCGGCGGCAACATTGCGCTTGCCCAGCCGTACGGTGTGTTCTTCAAGAACGAGGGCGAACTGCCGACGGCGTTCAGTCTCGAGAAGAACTATCCCAATCCGTTCAACCCGTCGACCACGGTGAGCTTCAATGTTGCCGAGGATCGTCTGGTGCGTCTGGTGGTGTACAACAGCCTCGGTATGGAAGTGGCGGAACTCGTCAACGAAATCCTGCCGCCCGGTCACTACACCATGACCTTCGACGCGCGTGACCTCCCGAGCGGAAATTACCTCTGCCGCATGACGGCGGGTGAATTCTCGCAGACGATTCAGATGGTGTTGTCGAAGTAAGCTCCATCCATTTCCTCCCCGTTCCGGAGGGTTCACCGAAAGGTGGACCCTCCGGTCTTTTTT
>DAOSDL010000084.1:0-2660 GCA_035362335.1 Bacteroidota bacterium | reverse complement strand
GATTCGCGGCATAGTAATGCGTCAGCGAATCCAGCGTGACATAGTACCATTCGAAGCCGTTTCCGCCTCCCAACAGATCCATACTCAGTGAATCCGTCGCGAACACGTGCCAGGTGGCGCCGCAATCTGTGCTGCGCAACAGCTCTTTCACAACGACACCGTCGTCATGGATTCTGTTGTAAAGATGATACAGCATTCCACCCTCCCCCACACGCGTCATGGGGCCGGTGTCGATGATAAAGATCCGCTGCATGTTCCTCTTGATCGTATTGCGCACCCAGGTCACGCCACCGTTGGTAGTGCAGTATATCAGACTATCGTCGCTCCAGCGGATCGAGAATACGGCAGCACCAAAATCTTTGCTAAAAAATTCCACTCCGTTGCAGGACTTCTCGCGCTGTAACAAAGAATCCATCACAACAAGCAGGGTGTCAGGCAGCCAGGTCTCGCCCCCGTCCACGGTGCGCCAATAGTTGCCATTCTCTAAAGCGAAGACGAAGCCGCGAAGCGAGTCGGCCCAGGCCATGTGCCTCGGAGAGTAACCAGCATTGGTTGGTAGCACCACCTCCCGCCATTGCGCCTCGCCTGGACGCGCCACGAGGCAAAGCAACACCAAGACCAGCAGTCCGCAAACCCTGAAGTTCCATTTCGTGCGCATTCCAACCTTCCTATCCAAAGCACAACGTGTTACACTTTTAAAACATTTTCACCCGCCGGTCGCGTGCGCATCGCAGCCAACGCCGGCTCCTACCGCCCGCGTACCATTTCTCCTATTTTGTCCACGAGGCAAGCTACGTTCATCTCGGGATAATGCTTTTCATCTTTCACAATGGCGTCCTGTCATGAACAATGCAGCGCTGGATTGGTGTCTGACTCTACTGGACAATAATCACGTCTTTTGCCAGCGATTCCCTTCCCGCGTGTATTTCCAGCAATAGCACCGCGCTGGCGGGCAGTCGCGTGAGCAGGCCGATGGGCAGCTCAAGATGCAATGTGGTCATGCCCGCCTCCATTGCGCCCGCCTCGTGCTCGTACAGAAGACGACCCGTGATGTCACGCAGCGCAATGCGCACGCGCTCCCGCCGTAGCGGGCTCTCGACGCGGAGATTCAGTACACCCGCGCTTCGGGACAGCGGCAGCGGATAGCATTGCAAGGTGCCGACCGAGGGCGGCTGGCTCGCGTCCTCCACGCCCAGGACGCGCGGGTCCAGTACCCAACCCCGTTTCTTTGATTCCGAGTCGAAACCATTCCACACTTTGCCGTCCGGCTGCAACCAGGTACTGAAAGATCTCTGATACCTGGGTACATACGTTTTCCACGCTCGTTCGGGAGGATTGTCACGAAAGATCAGCAGAGAATCATAGGCCTGAATGATGAAGCGTCCATTGTCGTATATCGCGTTCTTCACCCATTTTCCTACCGACAGTTCGTGACCGGAATAGGGATGCACATACTTCACCCAGGCGTCGGGAGATCGATGCGCCCGCACATCCTTGCACAGCAATGCGAAGTCCAGGGTCGTACCGGTGAAATTGTTTACTCTCCCTTGCGAGATCATCATGGAGGAGCCGTTCACACGAAAGTCGTTGATCCAATATTTCCAAACCTCCGCGAGAGGATGCCATGCTTCGGGATCATGCCACGTCCTGCCCCCGTCGGTGGTATATCGCACGAAGCTCCTGACAAATTCGTCCATCGAGTATTGATTCGCGGCATAGTAATGCGTCAGCGAATCCAGCGTGACATAGTACCATTCGAAACCAGATTCCCCTCCCAGCAGATCCATGCTCAGTGAATCCGTCGCGAACACGTGCCAGGTGGCGCCGCAATCCGTGCTGCGCAACAGCTCTTTCACGACGACTCCATCATCGTACTGACGATTGTAGAGATTGTAGAGTATTTTCCCTACTCCGGTTCGTGTTCCCGGATTAATATCGATGATATAATGACGCAACTTGCTTTTCCGTATAGTTTCGAATGTCCAATTTGCACCTCCATCAGTAGTGCAAAATATTACACTGTCATGGATTCCGTTTCTTGAAAACGATACAACACCGAACTCCCTGTCAGCGAATTGCACTCCGCTACACCAGAACTGTTCGCGCTGCAACAACGAATCAGCTGTGGTTGGCAAGGTATCGGGTTGCCATGTTTCGCCTCCGTCAATGGTGCGCCAATAGAACCCTCCATCAAAAGTGAAGACGAAGCCGCGAAGCGAGTCGGCCCAGGCCATGTGTTTCGGTGTGTACCCACCCGCTGAAGGCAGAGCCACCTCCCGCCATTGCGCCTCGCCTGGACGCGCCACGAGGCAAAGCAACACCGAGACCAGCAGTCCGCAAACCCTGAAGTTCCATTTCGTGCGCATTCCAACCCTCCTGTCAAGGCGCAACGTGTTACACTTTTAAAACATTTTCACCCGCCGGTCGCGTGCGCATCGCAGCCAACGCCGGCTCCTACCGCCCGCGTACCATTTCTCCTATTTTGTCCACGAGGCAAGCTACGTTCATCTCGGGATAATGCTTTTCATCTTTCACAATGGCGTCCTGTCATGAACAATGCAGCGCTGGATTGGTGTCTGACTCTACTGGACAATAATCACGTCTTTTGCCAGCGATTCCCTTCCCGCGTGTATTTCCAGCAATAGCACCGCGCTGGCGGG
>DAOSDL010000083.1:0-2787 GCA_035362335.1 Bacteroidota bacterium | reverse complement strand
GACTCGAAGTGTCTGCTCCATTCCTGGTAGGTTGCAAGCCATGTCATGTGCAGCGGAGCGCCGAGGACGATCTCGGTGGCGAAGAGGGTATGCATTCCGGCGCGGAGTCGAAGGGTTGCCACGGCGAGTCCCAGAACTGAGTCCGTCCGCCAGCGCTTACGCCGGTTTGGAGCGTGCATGATAGAACATCGTCACCTCGCCACGGCGAGTCCCAGACCTGAGCGCAGCGCCGAGCACGATTGTCCGAAATGGTACTGCGTGATTCCGGCGCGGAGTCGAAGGGTTGCCACGGCGAGTCCCAGAACTGAGTCCGTCCGCCAGCGCTTACGCCGGTTTGGAGCGTGCATGATAGAACATCGTCACCTCGCCACGGCGAGTCCCAGACCTGAGCGTAGCGCCGAGCACGTGTATCCGTAATAGTACAATAATGATACGGCGCGGAGTCGAAGGGTTGCGCACGATTCCGATCCCATCGATACAGATTGTACAACGAGGTTTCGATTCGCCCCGGCGAATGTTCCACTCCGCACCGACCAGAGTTCGCGTCTTACCTTACCACCATCCCGCGGTGCGTCGCTCAACCTGACGAAAACTGGGCGACGCGTCGGAGACCATGTCATGCGCAGCGACGGGCCTGCGTGAAAATTCGTGCCTCTTTCCGAGTACGAGGCTCAGGCCCGGAGTGGAACACCCGCCGTGGCGGGTCGAAGGGTCCATGCACGGCACAACATCCGCAAATACCACACCTATTTCACCTATTTTCCTTTACCCCCGCCTTTTACCAAAAAAACAGTACCATCCTCGACCAGACCGCCCGCTCTCGATCAAGCCGGCGACGGTGCACAGCGGCGGTGCACGTGCCCCCTTTCACCGGACCCTGCCTCGCACTATTTTTACACCATGAAAAACACAGGTGATGGAGATTGGCGAAGGGGACAGGAGTTCAGACATCCGGCCGCACCCGCACGAGGTGATGTTCCCCAGTCAATGCTGTTGCTGCAAACGCTGTTGATACTGGTCTGCGCGGGCGGCACCATTTATGTGCTGTCACTTTTCGCGGAACAGGGGCACACGCTGTTCGAAGGCGGGCGCCTCTACGGCCTCGCAGCCATCGCCGCGCTGTCCTTTTTTCACACGTTTTCGTGGCATACGCGCGAGAAGCGCATCGCGGTCATCATGACCGGCACCGCCGTGGGTACAGTGCTTCTCTCCGTGCTCGCATGGCTCGTTGCCCTGCTCCTTCTCCCATGATTGCTCGGGAACGCGCCCGCAGGTGACACGCAGCACGGTGCAACTTCAGCGCGGCGGCATCGTTCACCATGAGCGGCCGCACAACACCGACATCGAAACCGGCTGACCATTCACCTATAAGGAGATGACCATGATCGTTACCACCACACACGGCGTCGAAGGGAAAACCATCGTCGAGTACAAAGGCATCGTCACGGGCGAGGCCATACTGGGCGCCAATATCTTCAAAGACATCTTCGCCGGCATCCGCGACATCGTGGGCGGACGCTCCGCCACCTACGAAAACGAACTGCGCAACGCCAAGGACATCGCCCTGCGCGAAATGCAGGAACGCGCCGAAGCCCTGGGCGCCAACGCCATCGTGGGCGTCGACCTCGACTACGAAAACCTCGGCGCCAGTGGCGGCATGCTCATGGTCACCGCCAGCGGCACCGCCGTCCTCCTGCGCTAACCCCACCCGCGTACACAACGCAATACCCAACCGGCCCCCACTCCCCAGCAGGAGCGGGGGCCGACTGCATCATGCCACCCAGCACAGACATTGCAGGAAGCGCCTCAAACAACTCCTCTGCGCCCTGCGCTCTCCGCGCCCTCTTCATATGTATTCCTCCGCGATCTCTTCTCCCACGGCCCCGCCGTTGCTCAATTCCCCCCTCCCCCGTATATTGAAAGACATGTGAACACCCTTATTCTCAAATAGCAAGCAACACAATGAACATCTACGTTTGTGTCAGCCACGTTCCCGACACCACCACCAAAGTGCAGGTTGGCGGCGATGGCAAGCATATCGATCCCAACGGCGTCACCTTCATCCTCAATCCCTACGACGAGTACGCCGTCGAAGCCGCCCTGCAGCTCAAGGAAGCCCGCGGTGGTGAGGTTGTGGCCGTCTGCGTCGGTCCGGAAGCGGTGAAGGAAACCATTCGCAAAGCGCTCGCCATGGGCGCTGACAAGGGAATGCACATCGTCTCCGACGACCAGCGCGACAGTTTCGGCGTGGCACGCGCCATCGCCGACGCCCTGGCCGACAAGAATCCCGACGTGCTTTTCCTCGGTCGTCAGTCCATCGATTATGATGGTTGGCAAATGGCCGGCCTGCTCGGCGAGATGCTCGCCATGCCGTCCGTTTCCGTCGTTGCCAAGCTCGATATCGCCGAAGACGGCAGTTTTACCGCCGTGCGTGACATCGAAGGCGGACAGGAAACCGTCACTTCCAAGCTCCCGGCGGTGATTTCCACGCAAAAAGGCCTCAACGAGCCGCGCTATCCCAAGTTGCAGGGCATCATGGCCGCAAAGCGCAAACCGATCGACGAAGTGACCCCCGCGGCTTACAGCAATCGCGTGGAAACCGTCACCCTCGCCAAGCCGCCCATCAAAAGCGCCGGCCGCATCGTGGGCGAAGGTCCCGCCGCCGCCGCCGAACTCGTGCGGCTGCTGCATGAGGAAGCCAAAGTAATTTAATGGCGGAAGGTGAGATGTGAAGTGAAGAGTGAAGAGTGAAGAGTGAAGAGTGAAGAGTGAAGAGTGAAGAGTGAA
>DAOSDL010000082.1:0-2802 GCA_035362335.1 Bacteroidota bacterium | reverse complement strand
GGCAGCTACATGCTGCGCCTGACGGGCGGCGAGGTGTTTGCGGTGCGCCGATTTACTGTGGTGGGATGAGCGTGATCGAGTAATCCAGTGAAGAATGAGAGTAGTGAGGTGGTGAGAGTAAGGAGGGGGGCTTCGCGGGAACACAGAGTACCCGGAGGGCTTCGCCAACACAGGGCTCTTCGCTGGCACGGAGCACCCGGAGGGCTTCGCCACGCGGAGGGCTCAGATGGATCGCGGCTATGCGTCTGTGCGCCTCTGCGTTGGCTCGATTGTCGCGAGGCGCACGGATCGAGCGGGAAGCGCCCTCAACACTTCCTCTCCGCTCTCTTCGCTCTCTTTCATCTCTTCAAATGTATTCCGTACTCAGCCAGCCAGCAGGATTCGAGCGGGAAGCGACCTCAACCGCTCTCTTCGAATGTATTCAAATCTGATCCCCGCAACCGAAACCAGTATTTCCCGGAGTATACCGATGATCGCTCTTGACACCGTTCCGTGCTTCTTCGTTTGCCGTGTGCAACACGTGTTGGGTTTCATACTCCTGCTCGCGGTGCTGCTTGCCGCGGGTGTCGCGCGGGCGGGTGAGCCGGGAAGGATGCCGGGGGCGCGGTTGCCGTTGCGTTTCGCCGTCAACGCGGGGCAATGGGAGGAGGGGGTGTTGTTCGGGGCGATTCGTGGCATGGACAAGGTGGCCTTCGCGCGCGAAGGAGTGTTTCTCTTCCGGTCCATGGAGCACCGGGGCACGCCACGCCTGAGCGATGTACCGACGTGGGATGAGGGCAAGCGCGAGTTGCAGGTGTCGGGTCTGCGTTTCGTGCGCGCGAGTGCGAACATGCGTGTTGAGGGCTTCGACGAAGCGGCGACATACACACATTTTTACAGCGGCGCGGATTCCACGCGCTGGCGTGGGAATGTGCCCACGTATCGTGGTGTGCGCTACCGCGAGGTCTGGCCCGGTGTGGATGTGGAGTATGTGGAGCGGGAAGGTCGGTTGTTGCAGCGCATTGTGCTTTCGGCCGGCGCCGACGCGGAGCGCGTGGCCATCGTGGCGGGCAATCTCGGCGGCAACGCATTGAGCGGCATCGAGGCCGAGGGGAGATTGTACCGGCGAGGAGACACACTGCGCGTGAAACCGCAGCGCAACACCTTCGAATTGCGGCAAGTCATAGAGACCGAGGTCAACACGTATTTCGGAGGTAGTGGTATTGATGGGATAATGAGCATGGATCTCGCGCGTGACGATGCGGTGCTGCTGTACATGCTCAGCACTTCGACGGACTTGCCGCTGCGTGCGGCACTGCAAGGGACGCATCGCGGGGGACCATTCAATATCGACGCGTATGTGGCTTGTCTCGAAGCGGATTTGCACGAGTTGCGTTTCGCCACCTATCTCGGAGGCAGCGGCGACGATCCGGCTTCACCCTGGCGAGCATTGCATCCCACGATAAACGGGCACCTGGTCCGCTACACACCGGCGGGCGATATCGTACTGCTCAACAATCCGCAGTCGATGGATTTTCCCATTACATCCAACGCTCTGCAACCCGACCGCTACACCTCGCCTCATCCGTTGCGACGCAATGGCGCCGCGGCGCTCGTCGCGCTCACCGCCAATGGTGCGCTACGAACATCGACCTGGCTGGGTGGCCCGCGCTGGTTCGGAGCGTATTTGCTGGACCTCGGCCCAGACGGCAGCGTGTATGTGGTCGGCACGGCCAGCGGGCGGCAATGGTTCGTGCGCCCCGGGGGACTGCAAGACACCATTCGCAATGGCTCGGGCTGCGACGACGGCATCACGCCATTGCTGGTATTGGCGCGCCTGTCTCCCGCATTGGATTCGGTGCGAAACGCGACCTATTTTTTCGCTCCCGATGGTGTAATGGATACGCTGGAGGTGCTTAGTTTTGATTATCTCACCATGAACGTGGACCATGACGGGAACGTGCTGCTGGCGGGGAATTGGGGAGGAAGGACATTGCCATTGGTGAACGCGTGGTTGGACACCGGCGAAGTGTGGGGCGGGTATATGGCTAAAATCGATCTCGAGCTGACGCGGCTGCAATACTGTACCCATTTACCAATAGGGTCCTTTGGAACTGGGTCGGATGTGGGAGCAAATACACAAGTATGCACGGACAGGAATGGAAACGACTGGCTACTGTTAGACAGAACTAATCACATGGGAATTCCCATGCCTATACTCGGTCCGCATCAGCGAGTCAGCGGCAACGATGTCGTAATCAAATTCAGACCTGACGGTGGTGTACCGGAATTCTCATTCTACCTACCTTGGAATGGGCTTGGCGACAATCCCGCCACCGTGCTCATGAATCCCGACTCCTGTGGACGGATACTGTTCATAGGTGTTATTACGCCAAGCCGGGGTGATAAGCCCGGCCTCCCGATATCCGGACCGGAGGCTAATTCGGCAACCCATTTTTTTGCTGCCATCAATCCAGTGAATGCCACTGTCGAATATCTTGGCTATTTCCACACGGACAGCAGCTACGCGACGGAGTATCAAGCCACAGCACCCTCACCTATTTTATTTCAGCCCTCAAGTGGTGCGCTGAATCCGACAGCAGGTCCCTTTCTCCCTCTGAAACTCGACAGAAACGGCAATCTTCTGGTGGCGGGACATGTCAGAGGCACTCCGCCGGATGGTATCACCCCCCTGCGCGCGTTTCAATCCACATTCGGCGGGGTTAGCGACGGCTACCTCATCCGCACGCGCGTGCCGGGTTGCGAGTTGCTGGGTTGCGCGATCGCCATGCCGACACTGCTCACCGTGGGGGAGATGCCGCC
>DAOSDL010000081.1:0-2862 GCA_035362335.1 Bacteroidota bacterium | reverse complement strand
TGTTGTTGTACAGCAGATATCCCGCACCGGTACCGGAATACACCATATAGTTGTTGCGGAAGTCGATGCCGTAGCCGCTGCTGCCGTAGAGATAGGCAACATAGGATGTGCTGGTCGTGATCGAATGCATCGAGTTGAACCAGACATCCATGTACATGTCGTAGTAGCTTTCGAAGGTGTAATGGCTCACGCCCGTACCGTTCGACACGAGGAAGTTATTGACCACCTTCGCACGGTCTCCCGAGGTGTACGCGTACTGATTGGTGTAGTACATGTACAGCGCCGAGTAGCCGGCGGTCACCTTGTTCCCGATGATCTTCGGCGAGTTGTCGATGTAATACATCATGATGCCGTAGCTCCACTGGTTGTTGGCGCGGGCAGTGAATGTATTGTTCAACAACTGCGGGGAATCGCTGGTGTAGAAATACGCACCGTAGTAGTAGAAATTGTTCACCGTGTTGTTGATGAACTGATTTCCTTTCGAGTACGTGGTGGGGCCGAACTGACCGTACCACTGGATTCCGTAGTACCCACCGTTGAGCTGCGAGTTCTTGATGGTGTTGTAGCTGCCGGAATTGCCGTTGTAGTAATAGTAGGTACTATCGCCGCTACCCACGATCGGAGCGGAGTCCGTCATCGTGGTCTGGCTGATGTTGATGATGCAGTTATCGACTTCGTTGTAATCCGCCCCACCGGTGAAGTAGAAGCCGTAGCCGTAATTGGCATTGGTGGACTGCACCGTCAGGTTCTTGAAGCGCAGATAATCCGCGCCACGAAGCTTGATGATGGAGGCGAGATCCCACACGTTGGGATTGCCCGAGATGATGCGCGTCGAGGCATTACCCGTGCCGCCATCAAAGGTGATGGTGTTCACCGCACTGGCTCCGGGAATCGGGTCGATCCACAGCCGCTCGTTGTACGTTGCGGCGGCAACCTGGAATGTGACCGGTCCCGATACACCCAACTGCTTGAGTGTGGTGATTGCACTTGTGAACGAAGTGAAATTGGTCGAGCCACTACCTACCGGATTGATGGTGTACACACCATTCAGCGGGCTCATGATTGTGCGCGAACCAACGGGATTCGTCACGGTCGGAGTCCTCGCAATCCCATCCACGGTGATGGATGTGCACTGACCATCAACCACGTTGTTGTTCGGCGCACTGGCCGCTATGTCGTAGGCCAGCCAGAAATAGTTCACGCCTGATACGAGATTCCTCGAACCCGTCACGACAAAGCTGCCGGAGGGGCTCACAACGGTGCTGCCAAACTGATTGACCGGGGCAAACACACTGCTTCCGGCGGTGTAATACACCTTCGCGTTCGTGATGTTGGCCGCGTTGGTCGTGCCCGTCGTGTTCAGCGAGAAGGAAGTGACACTGATCGGAGTACCGCAACCGGTTGTGACAACTTCCATCCGGATGATTTCCTGATTCAGAAAGCCCGCACCAGCGGTACTCGTGTTCGGCTGAGAAGTCGTGCAACTCGAGTAAACCAGCGGAGTTCCTGCCGTCAATGAAAGCTGAATGTTCGGACGGCTGTAACTTTCGATCATGTTGACGTTGAATGGAGTCGAATCCCAGTAGTCGTAGCGGCACATCACGCTTGCCGTGCTGCTGTTGTTCCATACCTGGGTGGTACCACCGTAGTTCGTGTCGTTACGGATGATACGAACGTACAGATTGCCACCCGAATAACAGAACGCAGACGACAGAGTGAAATTCCACCAACCGGAGGAATTGAACGATGGATGCGCTCCGGTCCACACCAGCGTCCCGGTCGTAGCTCCCGGTCGAGGTACGGACGGTAATGTCGCATCCGACGTGTTCTCGAGATAGATGTGGAACGTCGAACCTGCTTGCGGCACGTACGTGTTCGCTTGGTTAAGTTGGAGCTTGATGCTGGAGATCAAACCCGCACCGCTTGTCCAGCCTGCGGTGGAGATCTCCGACGCGGTGTACACCGCCTCGCAAATACTGTTCATGTAGTACAGATTCACGGGGATCTGGTACGATGTAACCGTACCGGTGCCCAATGTAATCGTAGTCTGGGCATGTGCCTCATGCCCGGCCACCATGAGCAGTAGTGCTGCAGCGAAAGCCCATACTCCGAAACAGTGTTTCATAGGACTCTCCTTCGTGGATGAATGAAAGTTGACTGGTCTATTACGACCATAATCGTCGTGCAATTCTCGATAAACAGACACTTTCCGAGCGTGTCTCGACGTCACATGGTTGTTGGGGAGAAACAATAATCAGCGAATACTGACGGAATATAGACCGGCCTTCCACAAATCGCAAGGGCAGCACATCTCCGAGCAAGGGGATGGCCGGCACGCCGGGGTGCTGTGACAAGGGAAGCAGTGCGCCGATTGACACCATGGCGGCCCTTACAAGAGCGGGTTTCCCTCGGACTCGGCACGGCCCTTCCTCAACCTATGGCGCAATTCCACTATAGACACGATGGGAGATTCACCGTGGTGAAAATTTCATCTCGTCCGGCTCCCTCTTTTTATGCGCTCGAAAAGCTCTTCCCCCCTTTGCCATTCAAGTACCGGTGGCAAAGATTCCCGCTTCGAGTCGCAGCCGACAGCGGGCGTTGGATGGCTTCCTCCGCGACGATTCGCTCGGCGCCTCGCCGATTTCCACGATCCATCTGTGATAATCCGTGTGAAATCTGTGCAATCTGTGGTTTTCCCCCTCTGTCACATCCACTCCGACAATAGTTATGGCACACACACCATTTTCATTCTCCCAGGGTGGGACGTAGGAACTTGAGGAGCTGTGGATGATACCCACCGTCTCATAAAAAAAGACCGGAGGGTCCACCTTTCGGTGAACCCTCCGGAACGGGGAGGAAATG
>DAOSDL010000080.1:0-3195 GCA_035362335.1 Bacteroidota bacterium | reverse complement strand
CGCGGCACGGGTCCCGGTACAGGCACTGGCGACGGCGGACGCGGTACGGGTCCCGGTACAGGCGAAGGCGACGGCGGCCGCGGCACGGGTCCCGGTACAGGCACTGGCGACGGCGGACGCGGTACGGGTCCCGGTACAGGCGAAGGCGACGGCGGCCGCGGCACGGGTCCCGGCACAGGTGAAGGCGACGGCGGACGCGGCACCGGTCTTGGCACAGGTGAAGGCGACGGCGGACGCGGCACCGGCGTGGGTACGGGTGAAGGAGATGGTGGAAGCGGTACCGGCGTGGGTACGGGTGAAGGAGATGGTGGAAGCGGTACCGGCGTGGGCACGGGTGAAGGAGAGGGAAGTATCTGGAATCTCTATCCGCGCGACTGGGAGGGTCCGATGCCTCGACCGATGTTCGCGCGCTTCTACGAATACGACCCGCGCAACGTGCAGCATATCGTACCGCTCGAGCGTGACGCACGCGTGGCGGGTACGATGCCCGTGTATGATTTCAGCGCGTTCACGTTGCGCAATCCGCTGCCCAGCTTTGCAGTGGAAGGACTTGAGGAGGGAAAAACATTCGTTTTGTCCGATATTCTCTTCGCCTTCGACAGCGACGCCATCCTCGATGAGTATCTCGACGAATTGCAGGAAAAAACCGCGGTGTTCCACGAATGGCCCGACCTTGTGGTTGAAGTGCGCGGACACACCGACGATGCGGGGACGGACACCTACAACGACAATCTCTCGATGCGCCGCGCCTTGGCGGTGAAGAACTTCTTCGTACGCCACGGCATCGCACCCGCGCGCATTCGTGCGAAGGGATTCGGAAAAACACGTCCGCTGACCGCCAACGACAGCGAGGCGGGCCGCGCGCTCAACCGCCGCGTTGAAATGCACATTATCACGCTCGGAACGCGGAGGAGCCGCTGAGCATGCTTCGATTTCTCACGAGGCGGAGTTATCCGCCAGGCCGTACCATCCGGAAGCACGCGGGAGCGCTCCGGAGCATGCTACCGTTGTGTGCACTGTTGTTCTGTGCGACCACAGCGATGGCGCAGGAGGTCCAGTACCCCGGCCGTCCGCGTTACCCCGAAGGTCGTCTCGCCATTACGTTGGGAGCGGGCATAGCAAAGTACAATGGCGAATTCACCGACGAGCGCGTGGACCAGGCCTACCATGTTGCCGCGTCATGGAACATCGGTCCCTATCTTCGTGTGGGTATGCAGGGCGAGCGCGGGAAGCTCAGCTTCAACAGGCGCTGGCGGCGCAACACGCAATCGGCGTTTGAAATTCAGTTCGGCAAGAACGCCAACTTGCAGGTGCGCAACACCGAGTATCAATCGCTCGCCGGACTGGTGTACCTCGACCTTTTACCCGCCCGCTATTTCAACGTGTACTTTCTCGGTGGCGTGGGAAAGCTCTGGTACACACCCGAGGATTACCGCATCGGTGGTTTGTACCTGATGCCCGACGAACCCGAGCAGAGCACATGGGTGTTTCCCGCGGGGCTGGGTTTCGAGGTGTTTTTTTCACGACATTTTGCCTTCTCCACCGAAGTGCGCACGAATCTCACGCTCGCGGGCGACCTCGATGCCTTTCCTTCCGACAAGGTGCGTGATCTCTATGCCGATCGCGAGGGGAGCGGGCGCAATCCCTTCGCCGCCGAAACGGCCAACGACTTTCACTTCTCGCTCACGGCCGGTGTGCGCATCTATCTTTTTCCCGACAACGATATCGATGGCGATGGCCTGCGCAACGACGAGGAGGAACGTCTCGGCACCAATCCCTACGATCAGGACACCGATGGCGATGGCCTGAGCGATTGGTACGAGACCATGCAACTCCGCAGCGATCCTTTCCGCAAGGACAGCGATGACGACGGCCTGACGGATTTCGAGGAGGCGATCAAGTATCGTTCGCGTCCCGACACTCTCGACAGCGACGCCGACGGGCTCATCGATTCGGACGAGGTGCAGACCTGGAACACCAATCCCAACGTGGCGGATACGGATGTCGACGATCTTCCCGACGGACAGGAAGTGCTGCTCGGCACCAATCCCAACAAAGTGGACACCGATGGCGACGGTCTGAGCGATGGCGAGGAAATCCGCCGCGGGACAAATCCCCTCCTGCCCGACAGCGATGGGGACGGCTTGCGCGACGATGTCGAGCTGTTCACCAACGGCACCGATCCCACCCAACCCGATACTGACGAGGACGGACTCACAGATTTCGAGGAAGTGACCATCCATCGCAGTGATCCGCTGAAACGCGACACCGATGGCGACACGCTCAGCGATTTCGAAGAAGTGCGCGTCACCGGCACCGATCCTCTGCGCACCGATACCGATGGCGACGGGCTTCGCGACGATGTGGACAAATGTCCGCGTCTCCCCGAGACCTGGAATGGCTATCAGGATGAGGATGGGTGTCCTGATGGAAAGGAGAAGTGAAGTGTGAAGAATGAAGAGATAGGAGTGCGAGAATGAAATTTCTTCCGGAATTGTTCGAGAGCAACAAGGCGTGGGCGCGTGCACAGGTGGAAGGCGATCCCGCATATTTCTCCAAGCTTTGCGATATTCACGATCCGGATTTGCTGTGGATCGGCTGCTCCGACAGCCGCGTGCCTGCCAATGCCATCGTGGGGCGCGCGCCGGGCGAACTCTTTGTGCACCGCAACATCGCCAACGTCGTGCCATTGACCGACATCAACGTGCAAGCTGTGCTGGATTACGCTGTGCATACGTTGCGCATTCGCCACATCATTGTCTGCGGGCATTATCGCTGCGGAGGAATCAAGGCGGCGCTGGGCGAAGCGGGGGAGAGCGTGGCGGATCTCTGGTTGCAGGGCGTGCGCGCGCTTGCCACCGAGCATGCGGCGGAACTCGACGCGCTACTGACCTTCGAGCAACGCTGGGATCGTCTCTGTGAACTCAATGTCGCCGCGCAGGTTCGCAACGTGACTCTCACCGACACCGTGCGTACCGCATGGAAACGCGGCGAAGCGCTCGCGGTGCATGGATGGATTTACGATCTCAAGGATGGGTTGCTGCGCGATCTCGGCATCACCGAGGGGACGATAGCCGAGTAATGCGTTCGCTGTGCTACTTGCAGGAACTGAATCAACTCGGGATCTAAAACCACAGTCTTTCATGTTCCTTCGTCACACCCGGGAGAATGAAAATGGTGCGGTGATTGGATTAT
>DAOSDL010000079.1:1837-3786 GCA_035362335.1 Bacteroidota bacterium | reverse complement strand
ATGATCCTTTGCTGTCTTCTCGCGCATGAGGCGGTGGGACAGAAGGAGTGGAAGGACCCATACATAAGCATCGCCAAGGGCCATCAGCAAAAGCCCTCCGTCGCACAGCCTTCCCGAGCCGGTGATGTCGTTACGGTGTGGGAGGACGAGCGCCACCATGCGACGCTTGGCAGCGACATCTACATTCAGGAATTCGATGCCGGCACCGGTATTCCGCGATGGATCGGTCCGCGCGCGTACATTCCAGGGAAGGGTCACCTGGATGTGGTCACAAACCGCTTTGACGGCATCGTGGTATGCAACGCACCTGGCGATCAGCGCAATCCCCGTGCCGCGTACGATGGCATGGGCGGCGTCATCATCGTGTGGGAGGATTATCGTGATGATCCCACCAACACCGTGGCCAACATTTTCGCGCAACGTTTCGAGCTGAGCACCGGCCGACCCGATCCGGGCTGGCCCGTGAACGGCATTCCGATCTGTCAGACGGGGGCGCACGCGGAGCGACCGCGCATCGTGGGCACCTCGGACGGCGCATTTATCACCTGGATCGATCATCGGAACAATCCAGGCAGTCCCTTCCAGGATCGCGACGTGTATCTGCAATACATCAAAAGCGCTACCGCCTCGTGGCCGCCTCCACCGACCAACTGGCAGCCGGACGGCATTTCCGTTGCGGTGTTCCGCGAACCGGATCAAATAAATCCGGAAATCGATGTGGACAACATGCCCGGTCCCGACATGCTCGGAGGCAACACACAGGGCGTGGTTGTCACCTATCAGGATACGCGACGCATGGCGCCGGGAGGACCGCAACTGTGGTCGGTCATGGCCAATCACATAAGCTCGGACGGCGTGCAACTGTACATGCCGCCCTACGATCTGACGGTAACGGGAAACGCTCCCGGCAGTCAGGAGTATCCGCGCGTGGTGACCACGGGCAAGGAACCCTGGGTTCAGGATCGCCGCGCGGTGATTGTCTGGCAGGACCACGCGAACAATCCCATGGGCAACACGCCCGATATTCACGCGCAGGCCTTCGATCCCTGGGGCAACGCGCTGTTCAATCCGACCGGCGCGGTGGTGTGCAATGCACCGGGAGCGCAGATCCTGCCACGACTGACGTTGTGGGAACACATCGATCCCGTAACACAGTCCTACATTCCCTACGTCACGGTCGGCTGGGAGGATGGTCGCGATGCGGCCGCGACGGGAGTGGATATCTACGCCGGTCTGCTGGATGCGCAGGGACCGGGCATCATGGTGAACCCGCAGGGAACAAGCGGCGATCCGATCACGCAGGACCCCAACGATCAGGATCAACTCGCCATGGACAACGTGATCGTCAACAGCAGCGTGAACGAATACACCGTTTTCGCGTGGCGGCATTTCACGGGTACGGAATGGAACATCCATTATCAGGAAGTGAATCTCCCGGCGTGGGTGTATCAGCAGCAGCTCAACGGCTGGCCGGTGACGGAGGCGAAAGGAGATCAGGTGCAACCGCAGTGCGCTCGAAGGGTGTTCGTGTGGCAGGATGGTCGTCGGCAGTCGATACCGAACGATGCGCAGGAGGATGACAATATCTATTGTCAGACTCCCGGCGAGTGTACCGGCAGCACCATGATGAAATGGCGCGACGAATGGGCCATGTGGACGCACGGCGAGGATGCGGCGAATTTCCGCTCCGTCTCCGACCCTTCGGATGGCTCGACCTTTGTTGTCTGGGACGAGGTGCGCTATGGCTTCGGCATTCCCGGACCGCCGTGTCGAATAGTGTTCATACAGAAATTCGACCGCTACGGCGTGCCGCGCTGGTCGAACAATGGCGTGGCGGTGAACGTGTTCTGGGCACCCGATCCCTGGGGAAGCCTGACCGCGCAACGCGCCGATGTGTGCATCGACGGCGCGGGAGGCGCGCGCGTGGTTTGGGAGCAGGAGGTCATCGC
>DAOSDL010000079.1:0-1737 GCA_035362335.1 Bacteroidota bacterium | reverse complement strand
ATTCTGGGCGGTGCGGCGCTTCTCGCCTACGCCATTGTTCCTCCACCACCGCAACCCGCGATAGCGGATGTTTACCTCGGGAATTACCAGCTTGGCGCGCTCGCGATCAATCCCATCACCGCGAATGGACCGGACGAGCTTTCCAGTCATCCAGCCATCGATGTCGATAGCATTCGAGTGCAGGGCGTTGCCGAGGAAGGCGCGTTGCTGGTATGGAACACGCAATACCAGACGGGCACGGCGCCCATCCGCCACCGCGTGGAGTCGAATCGCTTCAGGTACACAGGCGTTCCCCCCGCGGGCACTCTGGAGTATCCGGCGCATCTTTTGCTCGATCAGGGATTGACAGCGCCATCATCCCCCGACATCGCGCGTGTGATCAATCCCTTCCCCAACAGCAGCCCACTCGGCGTCGCGGTATGGGAAGGCGGCGGCGAGATGAGTCCGTGCAGTCCTCCCCGCCCCACGGAAATCTATGGACAATTCGTGATCTACGATGCTTCCTTGGTCTATGGAGGTCCTCAATGGGCACAACCGGAGATGATAGGCCCCGGCGCGGGAAACTATCATCAGCGTGGGCCCATGGTGAAGGCGGCATACCCGGGCGAGGTGTCGATATTCTGGCTCGACAGCAAGAACACGGAGAATGGTATTCTCGGTACGTCGCTGTTCGATCTTGGAACATCGATTCGCTGGATCAAGCGTTCCGCTGCGGAGACCCGGCACAACGCGCGGCCCGCCGCGATCATTTCCTCGCTGTGGCCTCAACCGAGCGCGGGACTCGCAAGCACCGTTCAGCTGCGTTGCGAGGGCTCGGCGGGCAGCGAAGCCAGCGTGGAACTCTTCGACATGCTCGGAAGAAAGGTGGCCACGTTGTACAGTGGCGAAATGCGTGAAGAAACACTCCACGTAACGTTCAATCCCCGACGCCTCGGTCTCGGATCGGGTGTCTATATCCTCCGTTTCAGCAACGCCGGTACCGTCGCATCGCGGAACCTTCATGTGACGCAGTGATCTGTCGCGGTGCGTTGCGCTTCGCTGATCCTTGACAACGGGAGGGGCTGTCCGGCCCCTCCCCGATATACACACGAGGAGAGTCGTCATGAATAAATATTTCCTGCTTTCGTTTTTTCTGTATGTGCTAATACCGACATCGATCTCCGCGTCATCGCCGGGCTCGGACCCGGCCGACGTCTCTCCGGTCCGCATTCCGCTGCAATTCATTGCGAACGCGGGGCAGTGGCCGAGGGAGGTGCGCTTCGGGGCGCTGCGGGGCAGGGACAAGGTGGCGTTCACGCACGAGGGGTTGGTGCTGTGGACGCCGCGCGTGCGACCCGATGCACTCCCGCAAGGCGATGCGACGCCTCATGGCGTTCCACCGCTGGGGGCGGTCGAGCGCCTCGAACTGCGCTTCGTCGCGCCGTCGCCGGACATGCGTGTACAGGAAATGGGCGAAGCGGTCACACGCACGAATTTCTATCTGGGTGATGATCGCCGGGCATGGCGCGAAGGCGTGCGTACCTATCACGGCGTTCGCTATACGAATGTGTGGCCCGGTATCGATGTGGAGTATGAGGAAGGCGCGACGGGTTTGCTGCAACGCGTGGTGCTGCATGAGGGCGCGGATGCGCGTCGCATAGCATTCACCGGCGCGCCGGCGCTGCTGCGCACCCTCGCTTCGGAAGAAGCATGGTCGGGGAGCGCGGCACGGAGTGCCGGGTCGGATGCTGTAGCCGG
>DAOSDL010000078.1:0-4299 GCA_035362335.1 Bacteroidota bacterium | reverse complement strand
GATCACGGTATGTGACAACACCAAGGGCCGCCTGCCGGGGCGGCCCTTTGGTGTTTATGGGATCGAGGGTAGATATACGAGATTCCACGATTCTCTTCCATGCAAAAGTGCTAAATATTCACTTGTCGCTGTGAAGTGACCGCATGAACTGTGTCGATAGCTGAGGGAGTTGCATTGCAGAAGGGTGCAATACGCCTACTTGCGCTATCTGGAGATGAGGTAAAGCGAAAAAGCGTATTTAAAGGCAGGACGTACCAGGGAGAACAGACCGTGCAGGGATGGAACTCGAGCGGCATAGCCAGAGGAAAACGCAAAATCGCGTGTATTTCGAGATGGATGCATCTGTGGAAGATGAATCCATGGATCGCTTCCGTGCGACTACTATAATAGTTGCTAATCGGCACGCTCATGGAAGAAATGTGAAGAAAAATCACTTTTCGCTTGCGTTCGTGGAAGCCAGGTGTTATCTTTTTCCACGGTCGGGCGCTCAGGCCCGGAATTCGCCCACAGATATACCTTCAATCAACGAAATCATCGACGTCCCTGAGAAAGCGCACGCATGCGGGCGCGGCTCGACCGTTTGTCACAAACCAACATTTCCAGGAGACCCAACCATGCAGCAATTGCCTACGATATGGCGGAAAATGGTCGTCCCTGTGGTACTCGGAATGGTGCTGTTCGCGAGTCCAGGGTTCGCGCAGCTCAGTGGATCGTACACCATCGGCAGTGGAGGTAATTACGCCAGCTTCTCCGCCGCCGTTACAGCGCTTACCACCGGTGGTGTGTCGGGCGCGGTGACGTTCAACGTGCTGAGCGGGACGTACAGCGAGCAAATTTCCATTCCTGCGATCACCGGTGCCAGTTCGACCAACACCATCACCTTCGACGGTGGATCGGGTAACGCTTCGACGCGCATCCTGACCTACAGTGCCACCAGCACCTACAGCCCGACCGTGGCGCTCAATGGTGCGGATTACATTCGTTTCAAAAATTTGACCATCCGTTCGACCAATACTTCCTACGGTCAAGCAATTCTCTTTACCAATTCAGCGGATTACAACGAAATCAGCGATTGCGTGATCGAGGTTACTTCCTCGTCCACAAGTGCGTCCATCATCCCCATCCTGGCCAGTTCGACCACGTCCTATTCGTCGTATGGTGATCATGGCAATTTCAATGTCATCAAAGACAACGCGATCTCCGGCGGGTACTACGGCATACGGTGGAATGGCTCCAGTTCCTCCGACTACACAACCGCACAGGGTAACCAATTCATCGGCAACACGCTCACGGAGTGGTACTACTACGGCATGTATCTGTACTACCCGGGTGGTGCGTTGGTTGTGCGGGGCAACACCGCCGTGCAGCGGACCTCTGGCTCGATCACCACGTCGGGTGGCTACGCGTACTACGTGTACTATCCCAACAACGGTCCGGAAATCAGCTACAACTACGGCTGGGCGCGCATTTCGCCGTTTTATGTGTACCGACCGAACAACTACTACGCCAGCAGCACGAATCGTGGCAAAGTGTTCAACAACATGGGTGTGGCTGATGGTACGGGCACGGTATACGGTCTGTACGTGAGCTACGCGCGGTACACCGACGTGGTGTACAACTCCATTCAGACGCGCAACACCACGGGCACGGGGTATGGCATTTATTCGTACGGCGAGAGTTCCAGCTACGATGCCAAATTCCTCAACAACATGATCAGCCACGACGGCTCGGGTACCTACTACTGGATTTACAATTACTACTCCGGTTCGATGAGCGCGTTCGACTACAACGTGTTCTACCTGACTGGTTCGGTCACCACGCAGTACTGCTACTGGAACGGAAGTAATTACTCGACCTTCGCCAATTGCAAGGCGCTGGTGAGCGGTTTTCATCAGAATTCCATGGTGGCCGATCCCCGCTGGCAGTCGACGACGGACAATCACAGCACGTCGTTGGCCGCGTATCAGGCGGGTACTCCCTTCAGCGGTATCACCGACGATTATGATGGCGACACGCGCTCCAGTACGGTGCCGTCGATCGGCGCCGACGAGTATCTGCTCACCAACATGGCCTACAGCTCGGCCACAAGCACGCAGGGCAACACCAATCCAGCCTCGTCGGGCATCGCCAATCAGGAGGTGATCGGCATCGAAATAGTCGTGACGGGATCGCTCAGCGCGCTCAACGCGACTTCCTTCGCGCTCAACACCACGGGTACCACGAACACGGCCGACATAACGGCGGCGAAGATTTATTACACGGGCAACAGTCCCGTGTTCGCCACCACCACATTGGTCGGCACTACCGCGAACCCCAGCGGCAGCTTCACTATCACCGGCAGCCAGGCGCTGGACGGACCGGGCACGAATTACTTCTGGCTGACCTACGATCTCAGTATGTCGGCATCGGCGGGCAATTACATCGACGCGCAGTGCACGGGCGTGACCGTGGGTGGCACCAGCTATGCGACCACCGTGTCGAATCCCAGCGGCAATCGCATGATTCTCTCGCCGCTGTCGGGTGTTTACACAATCGATCCGAACGGCTCGGGCAGCACGAATTTCACGAGCTTCACGAATGCGGTGAATCGCCTGATCCAAATCGGAGTGAACGGTCCGGTGACCTTCAACGTCGCCGCCGCGACCTACAACGAGCAAATCGTGATTCCGCCGATACTCGGCGCCAGCGCGACCAACACCATCACCTTCGATGGTGGCACCGGCAACGCAGCGACACGCATCATCGCCTACAGTACAACGAACACCTACGATCCGACCTGGCTGTTCGATGGCGCGGATTACATCACGTTGAAGAACCTGACTGTGCGCGCCACAAATCCAACCTACGGTTTTGCCGTGCAGCTCTCGCCGGGTGCCGATGGGCTGGGATCGAACTACAACACGTTGATGAATTGCAATCTCGAGTGTCCGGTGAATACCACCAGCTCGTATCACTCACCGCTTGTTGCCAGCACCATCGGGTCGATTTCCGGCTATGCCAACAACGCCAATTACACACTGGTGCAGGATTGCAACATCGTGAGCGGTTATTACGGCATTCGCTGGAACGGAGTGACCTCGTCGAACTACACGAACAACGTGGGTAACGAGTTCATCGGCAACAACATTTACGACTGGTACTACTACGGCACGTATTTCTATTACACGGGTAGCGGTCTGAAGATCAAGCAGAACAACGTCGTGCAGCGTAACACGGGTACCTACACCACCAGCAGCGGGTATGGTATCTACGGCTACTACAACAACGACGGTCCCGAAATCAGCTACAACTACGCTCGCGCGGCATACGCGCCGTTCTACCTGCCGTATCTGAACTACGTGTACGCCTCCACCAGCAATCGTGGCAAGGTGTTCAACAACATGCTGGTGGGTATAGGCACGTCGACGATTTACGCATTCTATGTGAACTATCCGAAATACACCGACGTGGTGTTCAACTCGGCCTACGCCAGCACTTCGGGCACATGTTACGGAGGTTACTGGTACGGCGAGAGTTCGTCGTACGACAACAAGTATGCGAACAACTGGGTGGTTCTGCAGGGCGGCGGCACCTTCTACCCGATCTACAACTACTATTCCTCGTCCATTTCGTACTGCAACTACAACGCGTTCTATCGCATCGGTACGACCGGCACGAATTACTTCTACTGGAATGGTACAAACTACACCTCTCTCGCGGCGTTACAGACGGCGGTGAGCACGCAGCATCAGAACAGCAAGTGGGGCAATCCCTACTTCCACAGCCAGACCGATCTGCACAGCAATTCGCATATCGGTTATCAGGCGGGCACGCCTTGGGCGGGCATCACGGATGATCATGACGGTGACACGCGCAACACGCTCACGCCGAGCATAGGAGCGGACGAGTATCCCGCTCCGCCGCCCGAGCTCGATCTTGCCGTGGCCAAGGTTCGCCTGAACTACGCCGACAACAAGTTCGCCCGCATCGAAGGCACAGCCACGCATGCGGTCGATGTCGTGGTGCAAAACACCGGTCTGAGTACAAACCCCGCCACCTTCGACGTGGTGTACAAGGTGGGCAGCATGCCGACCTCCGCCGTGGATGGTGTCGCGCAGACCTTTTCTCCGACCTGGGTGGGCAACCGTGCGAAGGTGACCTTCGCCACGCCGGTCACGGCGCAGCTTCCCTCGCCGGGTATCACGGTGTACGCTCGTGTTTTCTGGGCGCAAGATCAGGATGGGGCAAATGATGGCGGCAGTGATACGCGCAAGTTCGACATCGTGAAGGTGCATGGCCAGGAGAACTTCAACCTGATGG
>DAOSDL010000077.1:0-5343 GCA_035362335.1 Bacteroidota bacterium | reverse complement strand
GCACCTGCACCATTTTCATTCTCCCGGGTGTGACGAAGGAACATGAAAGACTGTGTTGACAAAAGCCCGGTTCGCGCACTCAGTCCGCCCCGGCTTTCACCAGCGTGATGACGGTGATTTCGGGGGGACAGTTGACGCGGATGGGAAGACCGGTCATGCCCACGCCTCGGGTGATGTACATCTGCGTGGCGTCGAGCGAGTACAGTCCCTCGATGTAGCCGGAGATGAGCGACGCGGGCGTGAGCACGGCGCCGAAGAGACGGGCGAGCACGATTTGTCCGCCATGCGTATGACCGCTCACCATCAAATCCAGTCCGTACTCGGCGGCTTCTTCGATGTAATAGGGCTTGTGGCAAAGCGTGATATTCGGAATGGCCGGATCGAGTCCGCGCGCCGCCTTGCGAAACAGCGCCGGAAAAGGATGTCCCGACCGCACATCGTCCAACCCGATCAGCGCCAGCTTCTCTCCATGCGGATCGATGATGCGATGCTCGTTGCGCAGCATGATTATGCCGGCGTTGCCGAGTTCGCGCGACACCTGATCGGCGTCGGCGAAAAACTCGTGATTGCCCGTGCTGCCATACACCCCGTAGGGCGCGCGCAGCACTTTCAGGGATTCGCAGAGCGGATCGGCCTCCTCGTTGCGATTCTGTATGAAATCGCCCGGCAACAGAATCACATCCGTGTTCAGCGCGTTGAGGCGCGTCACGTAGCGGTCGATGTCCTTTTTCTCCATGAAAGGCCCGGAGTGTATATCGGAAATCATACCGATGCGCAAACCGTGCAGCTTCGCGGGAAGACGTCGAATGGCAATGCTTTTGTACACCACCTCCACATCCTCTTCGCTGCTGACATCGAACACCGCGCCGCCGAAGGTGAGAATGGTGAGGCCAGACGCGCCGGTGAGCAGCAGCTCGCGACGCTTCTCATCCACAGTCGGCTGCTCTAAGCTGCGCAGGCGCCGCCGATGCAGCCACAGCATACCCATGCCCAGCGCCAGGAGCAGGGACCAGAGCATGAATACCCAGATCGCCGTCTTCGCCACACCCGGCGGCAGTGGATAGCCCGAAAACAGGGCGATGTACACAGCCACCGTGCTCATGAGCACGAACACCCCCAGCAGCGCGGAGCGACGGCGCGTGGCGTCCGTCCCCAGCACTTCGCGCAGCATCCGCCAGGCCAGCACGTGCATGCCCAGCGTAAGCAGCAGCACGAGCACGCTGATGAGGCGGAAGGTGGTGTGTTCGTTCATGTGAATTTCGCTTTTTTCGTATGAAAAGTGGGCATGCGAACATGCCCACTTTTTTCAACAGAAAATACCGCCGCCGAGTTCACCGCTCAGAGGCGCACGGTCACGCCGAGCATGGTGTGCAGCATATCCGTGGCGGAGGATTTGGCATGGGCCTCGTCGAGAATGATGCGTCCGTTGACGCTTTGCAGCGATTCCTTGGTGAAATACTTCGCTTCGCCACCGTAGAGGTAGCGCACGCGCAAATCGACAAACACCTCGACGCCCTTGCCCGGCTGGTCGGTCTCGCCCTTGTGCACGCGGAACATCAGACCGCCGCCCGCGCCGTAGCTGAAGGCCACGTCGCCCAGATTCACGCTGCCGGCGATGTCCTTGTCGGTGTAGCGCTCATCCTTCACCTCCGATTCGGTCCAGAGATAATTCAATCCCAGCAGACCTTCGAAATAGGGACGGAAGGCGCCGGTCTGCGGTTGAAAGCGCAGGAAGAGATGGCCGAAGGCGATGTTGTTGGTGGTGGTCATGTCCACGGTCACCGTCTGAATGATTTCGTTGAACGGCACCTTGAAGGTTTTGCTGCCATAGGTGGAGAAACCACCGCTGATACCGGCAACCACGGGCAGTTTCGGGAACACATAGCCGAGATCGAGATTGAGTCCGAAGCCCAGCGCGTCGACATTGTCATCGAATTCGCCCTGTGGAATGGATAGAAGCAGGTGCAGGCCGCCCTGGAAATTGCCGATGGTGTAGTTTTGCTCCTGCGCGCTCACGCGTGTCGCCACGGTGAGGATGAAAAGGAGAAGAAGAATGGTGCGTGTGCGTTTCAAGAGGCCTCCGAGTGATATGTGAGAAATGTTGGTAACGATCGCATCAAACGGGGCACGTTGCAGCGGTGCCGACTTTTGGCATTGTTTCTGGAAGCGGGAATCGTCAGATTGATGTAATCTGCGAAATTTTCCGCAGAAATACTGATTGACGATTTGTTCTCGAAGTGGAGTTCCCGCATGCACCTGCTGTTACGCTATCCCGCGTTGTCGCTCGCGGCGCTGTTCGCCACAGTGACAGCGTTGCTGTGTACGATCAATCCCGTACCGGGTTTCATCCTGTCCTCACATGGCGTGCCTGTGAGCCAGACCAAGCCCTTTCACAAGTCCGTGAAGATTCTGGAGAATTACTATCTGCAGCGCAGTTACGGCAATCCCGGGGCCAATATTGACGCCCTGCTCTGGGAAGCCTTCCATCAGGTGGATGGAACGGCGCAAAGCGCCATGATGAAGCCCTTCTCCGTGGCCAACACCTGGAAGCTGGAAGGACCGGTGAACATCGGCGGGCGCATGCGTTCGGTGGTGTTTCATCCCACGGAAACAAACACCATTTTCGCCGGGGGCGCTTCGGGTGGTGTGTGGAAAAGCACCGATCTCGGTGCGAGCTGGGCTCCGCTGTCGGACGATCAGCCGCGGCTCGCCATCGGCGCGGTGGCCATCGACCAGCGCAATCCCGACATCATTTACGCCGGCACGGGCGAGCCCTCGGGTTGGGGCTACGGCCGCGGCAACGGCTCGCCGTTTTACGACGGCGTGGGCGTGATCAAATCCACCGATGGCGGCGCGAGTTGGCAGCTCCTGCCCTGGCCCAGCACCTTCAGCGCAGTGCATCGCATCGTGCTGCATCCGGAATCCTCCGACACTCTGCTGGTTGCCACCACCGAACGACTGATGAAAAGCATCGATGGCGGCCAGACCTGGGAAAACGTGCTCAACGGCGTGATCACCGAGGTGCAGTACAAGCCCGACAATCCCTCCCTGGTGTACGCCGCGGTGGGCAGCAACAGTGGCGGATCGGCCAACGGCGTGTATATCTCCGGAGCGGGAGGCGCGCGTTTCAGCTGGCGCAAACTCGGCGTGAATTTCGCCGCAAGCGATTCCACCGGCCGCATCATTTTCACCATCCCCAAAAGCAGCCCCAATCGCATTTACGCGGCAGTGGGATTGAACCGTGGTTTGATCGTGACCGAGGAAGCGGATTTCCTCGGCGTGTTCGTTTCGCGTGACGGCGGCGAGAGCTGGGAGCGCAAGCCCTCGGCCATCGCCAATACCTTTGCGCGCGGTCAGGCATGGTACGACCTCTGCATCGCCGCTTCTCCGCACGACCCCGACCTGGTGCTGCTCGGCGGCATCGACATGTATCGCAGCAGCAACGGCGGCGACGGTTTCGTGAAAGTATCGCGCTGGGAGTTGCGGGTCTCCGATCCCAACAATCCCGCCTACGTCCACGCCGACCAGCACAGCATCACCTTCAAGCCCGACGATCCCAATTTTGTGCTCGTGGGAAATGACGGCGGCGCCTTCGTTTCGCTGGACGGCGGCCTGAACTGGGACGAGCGCAATACCAATCTCGCCACGACGCAATTCTACGCCATCGCCTACGCCCCCAGCAAGCCGCAGCTGCTCTTCGGCGGAACGCAGGACAACAGCAACATGCGCCTGCGCACGCCCGGCGAGCAACAGTGGCTGTACGTGGGCGGCGGCGACGGCGGGCGCATCGCGGTGGATCCGAAGGATGCGGACAATTTCTACTTCAATCAAAACAGCACTCCCTTCCGCACCTTCGACGGCGGCCAGCAATACGAATGGATTGGTGAAGGCCTGCAGGGCAAACGCTTCAACTGGATTCGTCCGATGGTGCTGTCCACAGACGGATCGAAGCTCTACACCGCATCCAATCAGGTGCATTCGTTGACGCCGGCCAAAACCGGCAACCAGTGGATGTCGATCAGCCCCACCCTGGCTGCGGACGGTGGCATTATCACCGATCTGGAAATCGTGCCGAATCAGCTCCGCTGGATGTTCGCCTCCACGAGCAACGGAAAAGTGTACTACAGCGACAATCTCACGGCGTTGGACGTGGAGTGGTTCAACATCAGCAGCGGACTCCCGAATCGCTGGGTGACGGATATCACTTTGGGCTGGACGGATCACCGCACCATTTACGCCTGTTTTTCGGGCTATGGCTCGGGGCATGCGTACAAGAGCACGAATCTCGGCGCTTCTTGGACCAATATCAGCGGCGACCTGCCGGACGTACCGGCCAACGCCATCATTCCCTCGCGCACCGAGCCCAACACCATTTTCCTTGCAACGGATCTCGGGGTCTGGTTCACCACCAACGGTGGTGAGAATTGGAAGCAATTCGGCAACGGCCTGCCCAATGCGGTGTGTTACGACATGAAGCTCACGCCGGACAATGTACTGGTGGTGGGCACCTTCGGCCGCGGCGTATGGTCCACGGATGTGACGGTGGCCTCGCTGGAGCGTCCCGACGAGAGCACGGCTTTCGCTTCGCTGCATGTGGCGCCGAATCCTGTGACGCTGGACGGTACCACGCTGCGCTTCACCCTGCGCGGTAGCGGCGTGACACGGGTGGCTGTGTACGACGCCGCTGGTCGCCTCGTCGCCACGCTGCTCGACGGACGCCGCGAAATGGGATCGCACACGTTGCGCTTCGCCACCGGCGGACTGCGTCGTGGCGGCTACTTTGCCGTACTGGAGCAGAACGGACAGCGCATCACGCGCAAATTCGCCGTGCTGTAAACAACGTTCTGTGTGAGAATGGAAAGCGCGGGCCCGGGCCCGCGCTTTTTTTTCCGCATGACGCTGCGTCACGCGGCAACGCTGTTTCCTGACTTCGCCATGCTGGTAGGGGTTGCAAATGTGAGTCATTGTTTTCAATGACTTACGGGGATTCCGTTTGTGATTTGGGTGCTGCAATGGCGAAAGCAGGCAGGAGGTGTCTATTTCACGAAACGACAGGGCTCGTGAGAATAGCCACTATTTGCGTCTTTGCACCCTGGCGTCTTTGCGTTGCATTCCCTTCCGACTTCAGGAGAATGGAACGCAACGTCGCAGAGAAGCAGAGACGCAATGAGACGGGAGGGTGTTGTCTCGTTTCGCGATTCAATGAGCCTTCCGCAGCGGGGAGGAAATTGTGTTTCCTTCCCGTGTCTCGGGTGTCGCAATGGCGAGAGCAGGTCCGGCCAGACATATTCACTGAATAGCCAAGCCCGGGACCTCGGCCCTCGCCAGCGGCATCGGCTGGCA
>DAOSDL010000076.1:0-5498 GCA_035362335.1 Bacteroidota bacterium | reverse complement strand
TCGCGTAGCGCTCCGTGTTCTCTGTGTTCCCGCGATCCCTCTGAGCCCTCCGTGTTCGCGTAGCGCTCCGTGTTCTCTGTGTTCCCGCGATCCCTCTGAGCCCTCGGTGTGGCGGAGCGCTCCGGGTTCCCCGTGTCAGAGAAGCCCTGTGTTGGCGAAGCCCTCTGAGTTTTCTGTGTTCCCGCGTAGCGCTCTGTGCACTCTGTGTTACCACAAGCGCCGCGCGACATCGTGGTCGTGGATGAACGCCAGGATGCCGCGCGGGCCGAGGTGAGGGTATGTGACAATGCTTGTGGGAGTGCTCAGCGCAGCAGCAAGACCGGCAGCACACGCAGGGTGTTGCCCGTTTCAACACGCAGGAAATATCTGCCCGCAGGCAGGGCGTCCATGCGCAGGTGCACGCTGTGTTGTCCGGCCGGGACGTGCGTCGCTTCATGCAGGGTCCGCAAGCTACGCCCCGCCACGTCGACGAGTTCAATGCGCAGATCCGCTTCGCTGCGCAAGGTGTAGTGCAACGTCGTGCCCTGTGTGGCGGGCTGGGGATACAGTGGCGCGAGTGTGAATTCCGATTCGCATGCCACGGCCGTGACGTGCAACTGAGGGGACAGCGTGGCGCTGCCATCGTAATCGATTTGCTTGAGTCGGTAGTACCACACAGCGGCCGAGGCGTCGAGGGTTTCGCTCCAGGTGTAGCTGTATCCTGCAGTGCTGCTGCCCGCACCCGGTACAAACCCTCGCGGCAGCCATTCGCCGGTATCGCCCGCGCGGCGCTCCACCGTCCACCCCAGATTGTTGGTCTCGCCAGCCGTGCTCCACGACAGCGTGAAGACGGCGCCGTCGAGTCGATAGCCAAAGGAGGACATTTCCACAGGAATGATGGAGGGATGCTCGATCACGAAGTAGATCTGGTTGCTGGCGGAGATGTCGTTCCACTGACCGGACATGCCCAGCGGCCAGTTGGTGAGCGCAAGGGCGAGGGCGTCCTGTCCTGGACTGGCGCCGTAATTATCGGGTTCAAGGCCCCAGTTGCTGTAGAGTCCACCCACGGCCGAGCCGCCTTTGCCGGCGGACAATCCCTGCCAGAACTGCGTACCGTTGCCGGTATTGGCGCCGTCCCACATCCAACTGCCTTCGGTCGCGAGGTCGTTGCCTCCGAGCCACACATAGGAGGCGCCGCCACCGTCGGGAGCAATGGTGCGGGACAGCTGTATGCCGGCATTGACGAGAACCTGGGTGAATACGGCCGCTTGTTCGGCCGCGTCATCGATATGCGCGAGGGTTCCGCCGCGCCAGGCGGCGCAGGCCGCCGCATCGATCCAGCTGCGGTTTTCGCGCACCACTTCGTAGCTGCGCCCATTGTACACGAACATGTACACATTCGCAGGATCGGCGCATTGCGCCCTCAAAGCGGAGGCGAACAATGGAATGAAAAGAATCACAAGAATGGCGCGATCGATCATAAGTGCTCCGTGCTGAGTCGTGAGTCTGATGTAAGGTCTGAGGGATTTCCGGAGTGCATCATCCGATACGCAGTCGGTCAATGCAGGCGCGCACGCTGTCGCGATACATTTTTCCTATCGGTATCACCTCGTCTCCCACGCGCATCACGCCGTGGTCTATGGTCCGCACATGGCGCAGATTCACGATCCACGATTTGTGGACACGCAGAAAGCCGAGAGGCGCGAGGCGCCATTCGAGTTCGCGCAGACTCTCGCGCAGCAAATACGAAGCGTGGGCACAGGTCAGTGTTGCGTATTCGCTCTGTCCTTGAATGTGGAGAATGTCCCCCACCGCGATGCGTTGGTCGCCGCGATCGGTATGCACGAACAGCGCATCCACGGTTTCGGGACGCGTGCGGGTAGTGGCGAGGGTTTCGACCTTGCGCAGAGCGGCCAGGAAGCGCTCGAAGGAAAACGGTTTGACGAGGTAATCCACGGCATCCACGGTGTAGCTTTCCACCGCGTAGTTTTCATAGGCGGTAGTGAACACCACCATCGGAGGATGCGCCAGACTGCGCAGCATTTCCATTCCTGTAAGCACTGGCATCTGAATGTCGAGGAATAGGACGTCCACATGCGTTTCCCGCAGCACATCCATGGCCTCCATGGCCGAACCGCAGCGCGCGAGGAGCTGCAGCCACGGGACGCGCTCGATGTAGGTCTGCACGATATCCAGCGCGAGTTCTTCGTCGTCCACGGCGATGCATCGCAGTATCATGTCAATTCCACGGAAAGTGTGACGGTATGCAGTTCATGCGTGGCTTCGATCAGCAGTCGATGGCGGTCGGGATACAGCAGATCGAGTCGGCGGCGCACATTGGCCAGACCGATGCCGCTGGTGGTATCGCGCGTGCCGGTGGTGGGAGCGTTGCGCACGATAAAGGTCAGCGTCCCCTCGGCAATGCGCAGATGCAGGCGCACGCCCGCGCCGGGCGTATGCAGGTCGCCGTGCTTGAATGCGTTTTCCGCAAGAGGCAAGAGCAGCATGGGATGAATGCGCAATCCCGCAGGATCGCCTTCGACGAGAAAATCGATGCGGTACGGTTCGGAATGCTGGAGTCGTTTGAGTTCGATATAGCTCTGGAGTTGGGTGATTTCATTTTCCACATCCACACTGTCCCTCTCCACGCTGCGCAGCACCGATCGCATAAGGTCCGAAAGACGCAGCATGGCCTGAGGCGCCTGTTCCGGCCGATGCACCGTCAACGAGTAGATGTTGTTGAGCGTGTTGAAGAGGAAATGCGGACTGAGCTGTTGGCGCAGCAGGGCGAGTTCGGCTTGCACCTTCTCACGATGCAATTCCTCTCTGAGGCGCTGCATGCGGAACCAATCCGCGGAAAAACGCAACCCGGTGCTGATGAGTACGAAGAAGAAAATCTCGAATCCCATGAAGGGAATCATCGCACGGCGTTCATCGAGAAACATGCTTCCGGTGCCGAGATACCAGTCGATGAACAGCGCGTGCAGAAGGAACAGCCCCACCATGGCCGCGATGAGCAGCAGAAGCGCGAAGGCAAACGACACATAGCGCTTGCCAGCGAGCAGCACCGGTGTAAGCAGGAAATAGTTGGCGTAAAAACCAATGGCCATGGTGAGGTAAAAGCTCACCGTTTTCACCGTCAACCCCATCATCCCGAATTGCTGTACGTATGCGGGTGGATACGTGAGCAATACGTTGATGATGAAGAAGCACCATGCGCCGAGATGCAGCAGCGGAAGTTTCGCGCGTTTCATGCTTCAATAGTACGCGGCCACCCCTGTCCGTGCAAGGAAATCGCGGTCAACGGCGGAAATCCTGCTGTGAACGGCGGTAATTGTGCGGCCCACGGTCCTGTTGCAGAAGCTACTGGAGGACGAACGATTTTAATACATTTAAAGAGAGCGCGGAGGATGGGTTGAGGTCGCATCCCGTTCAAATCTTGCCAGCCCGCTGAGCGCGGAATACATTTGAAGAGATGAAAGAGAGCGGAGAGAGCGGAGAGGAAGTGTTGAGGTCCCCTTCCCGCTCGATTCATGCGGCCCGCCGCAATCGAGTCAACGCAAAGACGCAACGACGCAAAGCCGCGATCCCGCTCGATTCGTGCGGCCCGCCGCATTCAAGCCAACGCAAGGACGCAGAGACGCATAGCCGCGATCCCGCTCGATTCGTGCGGCCCGCCGCATTCGAGTCAACGCAAGAACGCAGAGACGCATAGCCGCGATCCCTCTGAGCCCTCCGTGTGGCGAAGCGCTCCGGGTTCCCCGTGTCAGAGAAGCCCTGTGATGGCGAAGCCCTCTGAGTTCTCTGTGTTCCCGCGATCCCTCTGAGCCCTCCGTGTGGCGGAGCGCTCCGGGTTCCCCGTGTCAGAGAAGCCCTGTGTTGGCGAAGCCCTCTGAGTACTCTGTGCTTCCGCGTAACGCTCCGTGTTCTCTGTGTTCCCGCGTAGCGCTCTGAGTTCTCTGTGTTCCCGCGAAATCCCTCCTTACCCTCCTCTCCTCCTTACTCTCTTCTTCAATGGATTAAAAGCATGCACTTATCCTTGCATTATTGGTATTGAATTCCAATATTTGCAAGGATGATTGCCCGCACAATTATATCGACGCTGCGATTGGCGCTGGATGAGGCGCCGGCGGTGTGTTTGCTGGGGCCGCGGCAGGTGGGAAAAACCACCCTGGCGCTGGAACTGGCGGAAGGGCGTCCATCGGTGTACCTCGATCTCGAATCCGAGCTGGATCTTGCGCGCGTGCGTGATGCGGCCGCCTTTCTCGAGCGGCATACGCGGGAGTTGGTGATACTCGACGAGGTGCACCGTCTGCCGGGATTGTTCCCCACCTTGCGCGGATTGATCGACGCTGGTCGCCGCGGCGGGCGTCGCCACGGCATGTACCTGCTGCTCGGTTCGGCGTCGCCGGATTTGCTGCGGCAATCGGCCGAGTCTCTCGCGGGACGCATACGCTATCTCGAACTCCCGCCGTTCACCGCGGTGGAGTTGGCGGACGAGGCGATGGACACGCTCTGGTTGCGGGGAGGATTTCCGGATAGTGTGCTCGCTGCCAGCGAGGGTGCGAGTCTGCGCTGGCGCCTGGATTTCATACGAACGTATCTGGAGCGGGACATTCCCCAGTTCGGTCCACGCATCGCCGCCGAGACGCTGCGGAGGTTCTGGACCATGCTGGCCCATCGTCAAGGATCGACGCTCAACACGGCCGAACTCGCCCGCGGACTGGGTGTGGATAACAAAACAGCGGCGCGCTATCTGGATGTGTTGGTGGATCTCTTCCTCGTTCGCCGCCTTCCACCCTGGCATGCGAATGTGGGCAAGCGTCTGGTGAAATCGCCGAAAGTGTACCTGCGCGACTCGGGCGTGCTGCATGCCCTGCTGCATATCGACAGCTTCGATGCGCTGCTCGGACATCCCGTGCTGGGCGCGAGTTGGGAGGGGTTCGTAGTGGAAAATATCCTGCGCTGCCTGCCCGAAGGAGGCACGGGCTGGTTCTATCGGAGTTCCGGCGGAGCGGAAATCGATTTGCTGCTGGATCTGCCCGGCGGCGAACGCTGGGCCATTGAAATCAAGCACAGCCGCTCCCCGCGCGTGGACCGCGGTTTTCACGAGGCCTGCGCCGATACGCTCCCGGCCCGCAAGTTCATCGTGCATCCTGTCGAGCAACGCTATCCCCTGCGGGATGGCATCGAGGTGATCGGTGTGCGCGGGTTGTTGGAGGAATTGTCTTCGCGCATGCTGTAGCGACACGGCGTGTGTGATACGAACGATTTTAATACATTTAAAGAGAGCGCAGAGAGCGCCGAGGGCGCGGAGGATGGGTTGAGGTTGCTTCCCGCTCGATCGGCGCGCTCCGCCGCAATCGAGTCAACGCAAAGACGCAACGACGCAAAGCCGCGAACCCTCTGAGCCCTCCGTGTTCGCGAAGCGCTCAGGGTTCTCTGGGCTAGCGAAGCTCGGTGATCGCGTAGCGCTCCGTGTTCTCTGTGTTCCCGCGATCCCTCTGAGCCCTCCGTGT
>DAOSDL010000075.1:0-6059 GCA_035362335.1 Bacteroidota bacterium | reverse complement strand
AACCCCGACGTTCAACGACACCAAGCGCATGGTGCTCTCGCGCTAGCCGCGGTGTCGACACAACCTGTCAAACGAGGGGCGCCACGCGGCGCCCCTCGTCGTTTTCAACGCAATTACGCGGGGATGCAAAGACGAAGGAACGCAAGGATGTAAAGGCGCAGGAATCCTCGCGACCCCGCGTCCTTGCGATATTGCGTTGTTGCCGATCAATCGAATTCGGAACACCATTCCTTCGAGTGAGGCCTCCCGATCGAGCCTTCACGTGCTGCATAAGTCAGCCAGCGGTGGACGGGCGAAAGCATGGCGAGCGAGAAAGGTGGAGACTTCCCGGAGCAGGATCCCCATTGACCCGCCTCGACCTCCTCCCCGTCTAACCATTTCTTCGCGCCCTCGCAACTTCGCGCCCTCGCAACTTCGCGCCCTCGCAACTTCGCGCCCTCGCGTGAGTGCCCTCAAGCGATAGTTCACGAGCAACGTGATACAGCCGACGGAGAGCAGATAGAAGCATCACCGGGAAACAACGCTGAATACTGAGTCGGACGCACCCCCACACCAAGCCTTCGCTTCTTCGCGCCTTCGCGTGAGTCTCCCTGATCGCGCCACAAAAAAACGGTCCCCGAAGGGACCGTGACACATCGATGCGAGCTGAACTCAGTGCATAGCGCCCGTGGGCGGTACGCCGCTGAACATCTGTCCAGGATCCTGCGCGACTTTGATCTCACCGAACTTGCGTTCGAACTTCTCGATGTTATCGCGCAGCGCATTGAGCAGTGATTTGGCATGCACGGGAGTCATCACCAGGCGGGCATGCACCTTGGCCCGGGGAATCCCCGGCAGCACACGCGTGAAATCGATGACGAACTCCGCGTTCGAATGCGTGATAATGGCCAGATTCGAATAGATGCCCTCGGCCTCGGCGGGGCCGAGTTCGATGTTGACCTGTTGCTGGCCGTGCATATCGGGATTGATGTCGCTCATGCCAATTCCTGTGATGTTATTTGTTGCGAAGAGCGTCGGCTTTCGTGAACGCGTCGGCGGCTTCCTTTGTCATGCCGATAGTGGCGTAGAATTTTCCAGCGAGATCCCAGTTGCCCGCAACTTCCGGCTGAAGCTTCAGCAGCGCTTCGAGCGAAGGAAGGCCCTTTTTCACGATGCTTTTGTATTCCTCGGCTTTCGCATTGGACTCGTCGCCCTGATTGGCGTCGCGAACGGCGATACCCCAGCGCAGGTAGGCCACAGTGAGATTGTAGAGTGCGCTGGAATTTTTCGGATCGAGATTCGTGGCATTCGTGAGATACTTGGTAGCATCCTCGAATTGGCTCACCTGCAGCAAGGCCGTTCCGGCGGCATATTGGGCGCTGGCATCCTGCGCGTTGTTGTCGGCGTATTGCTTGAACTTCGTCACCGCTTCGGTCACGCGGTCGGCGGCGATGTAGGCATTGAGCAACTCGTTGTTCAACTCGGCGCTTTCCGGGAACTTGGTCACGGCTTCATTCAGCAGCGTGATATTCTCGTTGTACTTCGCTTTGGACTCGGCTTCCTTGCCTTCGCGCTTCAACTCGGCGGCCTTGCTGTTGTTGAGCTGGCCCAGTGCCGAATACGCATCCGCAGTGGGATTCTTCTTGATCTGCGTTTCGAGCGGTTTCATCGCTTCATTCGCCTTACCCGAGCCCATCAGGGCGTAGGCCTGGTATACATAGGCGTTGTAACGCGCAGAACTGTCCGGCTCGAGCAGCACCGCGGCCTGGAAGGCGTCGGCGGCTTCCTTGTACAGCGCCTCGTCCTTTTTCACCTGGGCTTTTTTCAGGGTGTTAGCGCCATGATTGAAGGCCTGGCCCCAGAAATAGTAGGAATTCTGATCGATATCCGTGGTCTTGCCGAATTCGCGGGCCTTTTTCCAGGACTCCTGCAATGCCATATACTGCTTCTTTTCGCCCTGGATGATGCCGAGCCAGTACCACCCCTCGGCGCTGTTGGGTTTTTCCTTGACTTCCTTCTCGAATGCTTCCAGCGCCTTGTTCAGCTTCTCTTCGCTCTTGCTCGACTGGTATTGCTGATAGTACAGCTTACCGCTGGTGATGTTCGGCGACGAGCACTGGAACCCCATGCTGGCGAGCGCGAATACCGCAGTGATCAGCAGCGCAGCGGTGGGGAGATAACGGTGTTTCATGGTGTCCTCAAGTGAATGGATCGTGGGCGAATGGATTGCCATCAACACATCAACTTACCGAATAGCACCCGCAAAGGCAAGGAAGAGGAAATTCCCCTCCGCCTCGCGGAAATGTCGCCGCGGATCATCGCTGCATGAGCCGGCCGACCACTCGCGCGAGGAAAAATTTTCCACCTAAGCAACTATTTTCCAAGAAGATACGATATTTGAAGATGTGGAAAATTCCCGGAATTCGCCTATATTGGACACAAAGGTGCCGGAAATGAAATTGTTCGGTAACGATAAACGCAAACCCATTCTCGGATCACTCCGCAAGGCGGCTCCGCCGCCACCGGCTGTGGCGCAACGACAGAAACTCGATGCGCTGCTGGCGGTGTGCCGCATGAATATCGCCACGCTGGACGAGAACATGATCTCGCGGGCCTACGCCTTCATGCTGCAGGCCCATCGCGAGCATATCCGGAAATCGGGCGAGCCCTATGCCACGCATCCCTATGCCGTGGCCATGATCGTTGCCCAGGAAATTCCCCTCGACGATGTATCTGTCGCGGCCGCTCTGCTGCACGATGTGCTGGAGGATTGCGAAGAGTACAGCTATGAGGATCTGGTGGAGGAATTCGGCTCCACCATCGCCGACATCGTCGAAGGCGTGACCAAAATTTCCACCATTCTCGTCAGCATGGAAATCACCAAGGCGGAAAACTACCGCAAACTGATGGTGTCCATGGTGAACGACATCCGCGTCATCCTGGTGAAATTCGCCGATCGCCTCCATAATATGCGGACGCTGGAATTCATCGGCGAACAGAAGCGCCAGCGCATCGCGCGCGAAACCCTCGACGTGTACGCTCCGCTCGCGCATCGCTTCGGTCTGGGGCGCATCAAGTGGGAGTTGGAAGACCTTTCGCTCAAACACCTGCATCCCGAGGACTATCGGCGCCTCAAGAATCAGATCGCGGAAAAACGCCACGACCGCGAGGATTACATCGAGCGCTTCTGCCGGCCGCTGCGCGCCGAATTGGAAAAAGTAAAGCTGAACTTCGAGCTGAGTGGCCGCCCCAAGCACATGTTCAGCATTTACAAGAAAATGGTGGAGCGGAATAAAACCTTCGACGAAATCTACGACCTCTTCGCCATCCGTGTCATCCTCGATACCAATGAGGAAAAGGACTGCTATCTCGCCTATGCGGTGGTCTGCGAAGTGTATACGCCGATTCCCGAGCGCTACAAGAACTATATCGCGCTGCCCAAACAGAACGGCTACAAATCCATTCACACCACTGTGCTCGGGCCCGATGGCAAAATGGTCGAGGTGCAAATCCGTACGCGCGAAATGCACGAGATCGCGGAGAAAGGTATCGCCGCGCACTGGGCCTACAAGGAAAGTACCACCGCCAAAGGCAGCGCCTTCGAAAACTGGATACGCTGGGTCCGCGAAGTGCTGGAAAGCCCGCAGGCCGCCGCCAGCGAAGAGGAAGGCGCCCGGCAATTGCTCGATAATTTTCGCCGCAATCTCTATCAGGAAGAGATTGTCGTGTTTACCCCGAAGGGCGAACTCATCGTGCTGCCCACCGGTGCCACGCCCGTGGACTTCGCTTTCGAAATCCACAGCGAAGTCGGCTTGCATACCATCGGCGCGAAAGTGAACGGACGCATCGTCCCGCTCAACCGCAAGCTGCACAGCGGCGATCAGATCGAAATCATCACCTCGCGCAACCAGTTCATCAGCGCGGACTGGGAGCAGAACGTGGTGACGCACAAGGCCAAAGTCGCCATACGCCGCTTCGTCAATGAGCAGATAAAACAGATCGTCGAAAAGGGACGCGAAAAATGGGAGCGCAAGGCGAAAAAGCTCAAGCTCCCTCTGGACGAGGGACCGCTGATCAAGGCCGCGCAGGAACTGAAATTCCCCGGACTCTCGCGCATGCTCGTCGCACTCGCCAAGGACGAAATTTCCGTCGACGATATCGCCGCCGCGGTGCTGGCCAAACCCGACGACACCGCCGACCTCGCACTGCCAGTGCGCGACCAGCAGCAGGTGTTCGAGGAGTTCGCACAGGCCGCGCGCAGCGAGCGCGGCATCGCCATCGAAGGCGAAACCACCAATATCGAGTACGACTTCGCCCGCTGCTGCAGCCCCTTGCCCGGCGACGACATCATCGGCTTTGTTACCCTGGGCCGCGGTATAAAAATCCATCGCCGCACCTGCAAGAATATCCTGCGCCTGCTGCACGACGACGAGGACTCAAGCATGCGCGACCGCCTCATCGAAATTTCCTGGCCCGCCAACGGAGCGGTGGATTACCTCGGCGGCATTCGCATCGAAGGCGACGACCGCCCCGGCATTCTCAACGAGATCGCTCTCGCGGTCACCAGTTTCCAGAATACAAACATTCGCAGTGTCAATATCGAAACCCATCAATCGCAGTTCAGTGGTTCCGTGCTGGTGTCGGTGCGCAGTCTCGAACATCTGGAACGGCTGATCGAACGGCTGAAAAAAGTCAAGGGCGTTTCGGTGGCCGAGCGCTACATCGAAATGTCCTGAGCACATGGAGCATGCATGAAACACAAAATCCCCACTCTCACCCGAAAGGACATCTCCCGCCTCGTCGCCCATCAACTCGCCATGAAGACCAATGAAGCGGATGAAATCGTGGATGCCGTGCTCGCGTCCATTCGCGACCTGCTCATGTCCGCCGATCCGGAAATCCGCCTCGAGGTCCGGGATTTCGGTGTGTTCGAAGTGAAACTCACACGCGCCAAGCCCCGCGCGCGCAATCCCAAAACCGGCGACCGCGTGTTCGTGCCCGCGCGCAGGAAAACGCATTTCAAGCCCAGCAAATTGCTCAAGGCCTTTCTCACGCGGCCACTCAACAAGGATGTCGAAACCTTGCTGCTCGCGGATATTGAACATGACCGCGTGCACGCGCATGCCATTGTTTCGGAGGACACCCTTGTCCACTAAGGGCCGCGTGCTGGCCATCGATCACGGCGAGGTGCGCCTGGGACTCGCCCTCTCCGATGAATTGGGGATGATCGCCTCCGGAGTCGGAACCATCCCCAACAACGACGACACGCTTCGCGTCATCGTCGGCATGGTCGCGGAGCGCGACGTGCGTCGAGTGGTGGTGGGTTTGCCGCTGCAACTGTCCGGCGACGAGGGCGACAGCGCGCGACGTGCCCGCGCCTTCGCGGACGCGCTGCGGCAGCAGCTCGCCATCCCCATCGATCTGGTCGACGAACGCTTCACATCCTCGCTGGCCACGCAGGCCATTCGCGATATGTGTGTGGGCCGGAAAAAGCGCCGGGAAAAAGCGAAAGTGGATGAAATCGCCGCCATCATCCTCCTGCAAGGTGTACTCGACAGCGGCCGCTGACAGTGATCTACCCTGGTCGATCACCGGGTTTCAAATTCAATTGCAACACAGAGGACGCTGAGGGCGCCGAGGGCACGGAGGAATGGTTGATGGCGCATTCCACATGGTCGGCGCCTCCGCCGACGCCGAGGCGCCGGGCAGCGGACCGTGGTTTGCGTCTCTGCGTCTTTGCGTTGACTCGATTGCGGCGGGGCGCACGGATTCGAGCGGGAAGCGCCCTCAACACTTCCTCTCCGCTCTCTCCGCTCTCTTTCATCTCTTCAAATGTATTCCGTACTCAGCAGACCGGCAGGATTCGAGCGGGAAGCAACCTCAAACATTCCTCCGCGCCCTCGGCGCTCTCCGCGCTCTTCAAATGTATCACGCACTCAGCAGGCTGGCAGGATTCGAGCGGGTAGCAACCTCAACCCCTCCTCCGCGCCCTCGGCGATCTCTGTGAACTCTGTGCTGGCGCTTCGCGTTCAGCGGGCTGTGCGTTCCACCATCACGAGGCAATGCACCTCGGGGTGCTC
>DAOSDL010000074.1:0-6346 GCA_035362335.1 Bacteroidota bacterium | reverse complement strand
CATCACCGCGCAGAAGCGCATGATGCAGGCAGCGACACTATTTTCAGAGCAGATTTCACACGGATTATCACAGATTATTCGTGGACGTCCGCAAGGATCCGAGCTGTAGCCGCAGGGGAAGCAATATAACCCCCCGCTGTCAGCAGCGACGCGAATCGGTGTACGTTGCCTGGGGCGGCGGAGCGAGTACGGGTTGGCTCGTGCGACGATCGCCAACGTTACTCCTCTCTCTTTACTCATGTGTTGCGGTCGGGCGTGCCGCGACTATTTCAGCAGCACGACGCGAAGATACTCCGTATGGTAGCGTGTGGACAGTGCGAGGATGTAAGTCCCGTCTTCGAGAGCGGTTGCGTCGAAGCGTGAACTATGCTGGCCCTCGTCGAGCACGCCGTCGACAAGCGTGGCCACACGGCGACCGAGGAGGTCGCGTGCTTCCAGCGTCACCTCGGCTTCGCCGTCGAGGCTGAAACGAATGAGCGTCGAAGGATTGAAGGGATTGGGTGATGCACTGACGAAGCGGGCACGCACGGTTCCAGCCGGAGGCGCGCCGAGTGCGCGTTCGCAAAAACCGCTCACGGTGAGTAGTCCACTGGCGGCGCGAGCCACCGTGCAAAAACGCTGTACATCTGGCGGAGATATGGAAATTTCGGATTTCGCGCTGAAGTCCGTTGGCATGGCTTCGAACGTGAGATTGAGCAGCGTGCCGGCGGTGGTGATTGCGGTACTGCCCGAAAGCAGGATGCGCGCGCCCTGGGCGGTGGGAGTGATCTGCGGTGAGAAACCCGTGCTCAACGTGGTGACCTCGGCATTGACCAGCGTGAGCAGCTGTGTATCAAAACCGACGGTGAAATCGAAGGTGGTCGGTGCCCGATCGATGCTGACGCGCGCAAGCTCCAGAGGAATGGTAATACGCTTTCCTCCGTCAACCACATAATCCCGCTCCATGGCAAGCGTGACGTAGGAAAACGTGCTGCTGTCGTAAGGCAGGGTGTAACGCGCGCTCCCCGAGGCGGTACCCACCGGTGTGGTGGCGCGCACTTCGACATTTACTTCATCGCCATTCCAGCAGTCGATGGGCGAGCGATAACGCAGTTCGCAGATGCCTGTGCTGATCAAGGCGAGATTGATTTCTCCGTAGATTTGATCGAGATCCGAGGCATTGGGAGCGTTGAAATATTTACCACCCGTCTGCTGAGCCAACGTGCGCATGTTGGCCTCGTCCAGATCGGCGCCCAGTCCGATGGTGTACACAATGGCGCCCGCGTTGATGGCCGCCGTGATCGCCTCTGAAGATGTGGAATTGGAATTCGTATCCTGTCCGTCGGTGAGCACGATCATGACTTTCTTTTTCGTGCGATTGCGGATGAGATTCGAGCCCGTGACCACGGCGTCCCACAAGGCAGTACCGCCCACCACGCTGAGCTGGTCGATTTTGCTCTTCAGCAACACCCAATCATTGGTCCAGGGTTGATTGTAGTAGGTGTTGTCGCTGAAACTCAGCAAGGCCGACTCGTCCTCGGGTGCGAGTCGATCCACGAAGGATTTGGCGGCGCGACGTGCATCGACGATGGCGTTGGTCCCCCAGGGGAAGCCCCCCATGCTGCGGCTCACATCGATGACGAGCAGTACGGAAACGGGTCCACGCGCGATGGTGTCCTGGCAGTACCCACCATCGATGGGCAGCACCGTACCATTCTCAAAAATGGTGAAATCGGCCAGACGCAGGTTGCGCACCGCATTTTCCCCATCCAGCACGCGCAGGTGCAGGAGAACTTCGGGGAAATTGGTCGTTTTTAACGAATCGATGAGCACGCGCAATTGCGCCGGGGCCGGTGTCTGCGCCAGGGCGAGCACCAACATTGAAAGCAGCAGCGTACGGAGTTTCATTTCGCTACACAATTGTGAGAATGCGTGCATGATACGGCAAATCGGAAACAGGCGCAAGCGAAAAACCAGTGGCGCGGGTCGGAAATCGAGTAACACCGTATATTGCGTGACAGGAGGTGTCATGAAGCACATTCCATTTATCGTTCTGCTGTGCGGTCTCTGCGCAGCGACCGTGTCGGCGCAGAACGCGGGTTCGCTGGTCGTCGGACGGAGTGGCATGGTGGTATCGGCGAGCGAGGAGGCCACGCGCGCCGGCATCGCGGTGCTGAACCATGGTGGCAATGCGGTGGATGCGGCGGTGGCGGTGTGCTTCACGCTGGCGGTCACCTACCCCTCCGCCGGGAATATCGGCGGCGGATCCTACATCCTTCTGCGCATGGCGGATGGCCGCAGTACCGCCATCGATGCACGCGAGACTGCGCCAGGGGCCGCGCGTCGCGGTATGTATCTCGAAGCGCAGGGGAAGGTGTTGCCCGAGGCCTCGCTGTATGGTCCGCGCGCCGCCGGTGTGCCGGGTAGCGTCGACGGGCTGCTCGTGGCGCTGGAGCGCTACGGGAGCTTGCCGCGCGATGCTGTGATGAAGCGTGCGATACAGTTGGCGAAGAAGGGTTTTCCCATCCATGCACGCCTGGCACGGCAGTTCACCATGCAGCGTGAGCAGTTCCAGCGCTATCCCTCCACGGAGAAGATATTCGCCACGAAAAAACGCTGGCGCGCGCGGGACCGCTGGAAGCAGCCCGAACTCGCCGCCACGCTGGAGCGCATTCGCCGCGACGGCCGCGACGGCTTTTACGCGGGCGAAACCGCCCTGCGCATAGAAGAGGCGATGCGTCGCGACGGGGGAGTGATGACGGCGAAGGATTTGCAGAGCTATCACTGTGTGGAGCGGCGCCCGTTGCGGGGACGTTGGCGGGAGTATGATATTCTCGGTATGCCGCCGTCGAGTTCCGGTGGCGTGGCGCTGTTGCAAATGCTGGGCGTACTGGAATGTCTGAAGCCCGGCGAACATCCCTCCGTTTCGGCTTCCAGCGCGCATGCGATGATAGAGGCCATGCGGCGGGCCTTCGCGGATCGCGCGGCCTTTCTCGGTGATCCGGATTATGTGCGCGTGCCGGTGGATTCGCTGCTCTCGCCCACGACCATCGCTACGCTGTGCGCCTCCGTGCAGCCGGAGCGCGCCACACCCAGCGGGCTGCTGCACAAGGAATTGCAGCCCCTGCGCGAGGGTGATCACACCACGCATATCGTGGTGCTCGATGGCAAAGGAAATGCCGTCTCCATTACCACCACGCTGAACAGCAGTTACGGTTCGATGTATGTGGTGCCGGGCACGGGGATATTGCTGAACAATGAAATGGATGATTTCGCCGTCAAGCCGGGAAGACCGAATCAATTCGGTTTGCTCGGCAGCGAGGCCAACAGTATCGTGCCGGGAAAACGCATGCTGAGTTCGATGACGCCGACCATCGTGATGCGCAACGGCAGTCCCGTGCTGTTGACCGGGAGTCCCGGCGGTTCCCGCATTATCACATCGGTTCTGCAGACCGTGCTGAATGTTTTACAGCACGGTATGCGGCTCGACAGCGCCATAGCCATGCCGCGCATCCATCATCAATGGTATCCCGAGCATGTGGAATATGAGCAGGGCGCCTTGCGCGAGGACGTGCTCGAACAGCTGCGTGCACGCGGACACAATGTGCGGGAGTGCGCGGAATTCGGTCGTGTGGAAGGAATATATTTCGACGCGGCGAGCGGCATCATGCAGGGCTGCAGCGACCGCCGCGGCTACGGCCACGCGCAGGCGGTGGGGCAGCATTCGAGGGTGCGTCGTAAACGATGACGATAAGGACATGTTGCTGCGAAGGTTACACGCGGTTGATACGGATCGCCAAAGATGACCATATGCTGGAAATCGGTGCCTTATGACGGATTCTGCATGAGATACTTGACATTCGTACAGAGCGATGTTACATTGGGCCCAGTAGCCTAAATAGAGGATGAACCACGCCGATGTTTTAACGGTTCTATTGCTGTCCGTGGAAACGAGGAGATGAAGGAAGTTTGAATATAGCAGGCAGACCGACCTCGCCGGGTTTGTATTTATCGCTTGAGAAAGATGGACACCACATCAGGGCATATCGTCTGAAATGACGAGGAGAGTCGAACGCTTTGATCTTCAGTGAGAGAATTCCCGTAACTCGTGTGTTGGCACACACACACACACACACACAATAGGAACGACCTTCTTTCAACGTGTGTGGCAGCAAGTGGTGGCGTATCCTCTTTTGTCAATCTGGTAAGGTCGATCGGTACGAAGGGTTCGAGGAAGCTAACCGTCGGATGTACTAATGTTGATCGGGGAGCAGATTCGTTTGAGAATGCCGATGTGTGTCGAACTCCACCATCTCGCTCTGGATGGACGCAGTTCCACCATTATCGATGCCGGTTGGTTGCGCGCGGGGCAGTATTTCATTGCGCTTCGCACAACGAGTGGCGCTGTTTCGCTGAAAAGCTTCATCAAACTGTAACCCCCAACACGCCATGCCGGTCGCGTAGCGCGGCCGGCATGGCGCATATATCAGGAGCGCTGTGATGAGATACCGTATGATAGTGTCGGCCCTGTTGTTCGTTGTGTGTCATGCCGCCGCGCAGGAGCATGTGCGCATCGGTTTGGTTGCGGACCAGAGCAGTTTTTATGCGGAAATTACCGCCTTGGGGGTAAGCACGGATGGTGGCCTGCTCGCGGCCGCCGGGGATGGTGGGGATATACTGATACGCGATCTGCGGCGGAACCGTGAACTGCGCCTCGTGAATGTCTCGGCATTGCACGAGAACATGGGAGATGTGGATGAATTAGCGGTCCAGGATTCGCTGCTCGCCGTGCTGGATGCCTATAGTCAGTATGTGGTGTACAACTTCCGGGCGGGCACGGTGCTCTGCGGCGGCGAACTGCCGAATAAGTACGGAGGCGAACTGCGCTTTTCGCCGGACGGGAGCTTGCTGTATCTGGCAGGCGACTATGCGGCGGATGACCAGTACTCGCTACGCGTGCTCGACATTGCCACACTGGCGTACACGGACGTGTCCGCTCCCTGGCGCGTGATCGCGCTGACGCAGCGGGGGGACAACATGTGCGCAGTGACGGGCAACGGCGAGGTGCTGAACTTCAACGCGCAGGGACAACTGACAGGTGTGGACGCGTATGTGCTGCCCCGCAGCGCGGTGGTGGTGGACGCGAGTTATGGTTCGGATTACGATGCCTTCGCCTTTCTGCTCAATGGTCAGGGTGTGGCGTGGTATGCGCGCGGCAACACTGGGGCTCCGGTGTACAGGGAGACGGGACTCAATGGGGAGGATTTCGTTTGCTCGCCCGACGGGCGCTCTTGCGTGGTGGCAACGTACCCCGCGCTGATTCTCTACCGCTTCGACCTTCGCCGCGAGGAGCGTCGGCAGGTGTGGATGGGCGACAAGTGGCAGTTACGGTATTTGGCCCCGAATGGTGTGGTTTGGATAGGGGAGAACAGGGTGGTGAATGTGTCGTCGATGGAGGACCTCGCCACGCGTTCTATGCTGTTGATCGCCGGGCGCAGCCGGGGCGTGTTGGACGAAGCGGGGACGGAGCATGTGTATGTGATGCGGGATTTGTATTTCGAAAATCGGTTGACGGTGACGAAGGTATCGGTCCCGGACGGCCGCATACTCACGGATGCGACGGTATTCGGGGACAGTATTGTCGACGCGTGCTCGGGTGGCGCGCGCGCGACGATGTTGCTGCTGAGCCGGGGAGGCGGCGTATATCGCTGGAGTGGAGACGAGCGCGACGGGTTGCTACGCGAATGCAGCTTACCGGCGGGATACACGCGCCTGGAATACATGCCGGGCGAGCAGGCGCTGATAGTCGCTGGTGGCGGGTCGCTCGGCAAGTACACACTGTCGCCCTTCGCCGAAGTGTATCGCAGGGAGTGGGACGGCAATCCCGTGGATATCATGTACGAGGACAACAGGCGTTATGCTGTGCTGTACAATCATGCCGCCGGAGGCGGTTGGGGAGCCGCGATCTGCGATGTTCGCGATGGGCAGGTGTATCAGGATTATAGGGATTTTCCGCGTATGTTTGCCTATTTCGAGTTGGATTCGCTCCTTTATACAGTGAACGAGTCATCGGGGTTTTCGCTAATCAATCCTGTAAAGCCACCAAACGAGTGGTATCGACATCTGACATCACATTCTCCGATTAGAGCAACATCCATCACTTCCATGAATCGAGGTCGTGATGTATTGGTTACACGTGCAGACAGTTCGGTTATGTACTACCGAGTATCTCTTGTCGATACGGTATTCCAGAATTGGGAAGCGGAACTCCTTACGAGTTGTGAACTACCTGTGAAGTATCGATACATGCATTGGGACAAGCTCCGCATGCAGGTCAAGGGTGAGAAATACCCGCTGTGCTTCAACA
>DAOSDL010000073.1:0-7367 GCA_035362335.1 Bacteroidota bacterium | reverse complement strand
CATTTTCATTCTCCCGGGTGTGACGAAGGAACATGAAAGACTGTGGTTTTAAACCTGTGTTCCACCAGTAATAACCGGACTTAGCTTTCTTTTATCCTCGACTCCATAACGGCTCGGTCGCATCCGGGTACGTGGCTTTCACGCGCCGCGATACAGTGAAATAGGCATAGGTCAACGACGTGCCCACGATGGGACTGACAATGGACATCGGATCGAAATCACCCACCATTGAAATTGTCACGAACATCAGCACAACTGTAGCCACCTCCACCAGCAGAAACACCTTCATGAATTGCACGGACCTCGGTTTTAGCACTTTGAGTCGATAGGCGGCCACGGCTCCCCAGGCGATCAGCACAGGGGAGAGAAGCGCGATCCCCAGCGTGGCGACAAGTTCAATCTGCGCCTGTGAGATGATAGAGAACACATCCAATATCCAGCCAGAATTCAACAGTAAAAGCAGTCCCATAAGCACCGGGTTCACATACAACCGCAGAAAGATAAACGCATACAGCCAGCCATCCACGCCCTGCAAGCTGCCACGCTCGGGCTCCACCACGGGCTTGTTGCGCTCCTCCGCTGCTTCCCGGCGCCATTCCTCGATCATGGACGCATCGAGCGCGACACCGCCCAGTACATCTCCGAAGGCCGAATGCAACTCCGCCACGCGGCGATCCGCCGGCACGGCGCTACCCTCCGCAGCTCTTCTGTCACTGTCCCACAACCACGCCTTGAGCTGCGAAAGCAGGGGTTCGGGAATACTGGCATTGCTTTCCATGGTTGGACCTCCGATGAATAGTGTTTCTCGTTGTGACTGTACGGTGCTACAAATACGAAATGTAATCCGACACGAACATCCGTGACCATCGAGGCGCGACAATACATGTAACAGCGAACAAGATCAGCATATCCGTAGAAAAACGCAAGTCTGCAGAGCCACCCACACCATCGATACGATTGATTGGGGTAATGCCGGTTTTTGCGTCGTCCGAACATAAAACCGCCTGTTTTTTCACCTCGAGCATTCAGTGACGGCAATAACAGCTTTTGGACGGAGTAACGCACATCGAAGCGAAAAACACTCAACACAAACCCTTCCGGCATTCATGATCGCACGCAGCGCCCTCCGAAGATTGTTCACCGAACAACGACATATCGTCAGTACTCGGGTTCCCAGCGAGAAAAAACGCTTCGATACAGTGCTGCTCGTGCTTGCATTGTTCTCATTGGTTGTGTTCGTCGTGGAATTGAGCTACACACAACCGCCTTTCCTCTTATTGGGAATTTCTCTCCTCATCGATGTCGTCTTCCTCTTCGATTATGTCCTGAGAGCCTACTTCTCCGGACTCGATGACGGTGGGAAATGGTCGCTAAGACGCGCAGCCGATAACTACCTGCTTCGCTGGTACGGTATTGTCGACGCGTTCGCAACGTTTCCTCCCATCCTTACGCATGTGTTTCATGTGTTTTCACTGTTCACTGAGTTCACACGCGTATCTCGGATACTCCGCATCCTGAGGTTCACCCGCTTTTTGCGTGTATTTCGCGCAGCCATGGTCTTTAAAGAGACGCACAGAGTCACACGGTTGTTGTGGGCACATCACAGCAATATCAGCCGAGAGCTGTATTTCACCATAAGTATCGTGTTAATCGTCATCGTCGCAGGTGGACTCGGATTGCACTATCTAAGCGGACCGGAGGACGCTCATTACAGGAATCCCATCGACGCTATTTATTGGAGCGTGCTCGGCGTCATGGGTCAATCGGATGGTTTCCAGCTTATGACCTGGAACACCCGCATTCTCGGCATAGCAATCATTTTCGCCGGGATCGCCTTCTTCGGAATAGTTTCCGGCTCCATCACCACTTTCATCATGGATGCCATGAACAATCGTGCCAACGGTGGCGATGATTACCACTACAATGACCATATTGTCATTTGTGGATTCAGCTCCAAACTTGAAGAATTACTTGGGCAGCTCCGGCAAGTCGACGGCGCAAACAACATTGTGCTACTCTTCGACAATGGAGATACAGCTGTCACAAAAGAATTCGTGGAGGATATCATGAGCGTCACCACAGGCAGCAAGGTGACCACTCGATGGGTCCGGAGTAATCCGCGAACAGAGGAGGGATTGAATCGAGCCAATGTAGCCCGGGCTCGAGATATTATCGTGCTGGCGGATGAATCGCGTGCGGGCCTATCCGAGGAGGATCTTGACGCACGAACGATGATGACGCTTGATTTGCTGAAGTATAAAATAGAATGCTGGAACAGCGATAATGGTGGCGGGGTCACAAGCAGTAAGGACGGCAGCGGCAGTAGCATGATGTCGGCTCCTCGCGTGACGGTTGAGCTAAAAACACCTCATTGCGTCAAATTAGCGCGTTCCAGAGGTGCCTACGTGGTCTACGCCGATGATTTGATTTGCAAATTCATTACTCTCGATGCACACGCACACGAAGTCGGTCACATCTATTCCCGGCTCATCGACACGCATGATCAGAATATCGCGTTGCAGAAAATCGACTCGACAGTGTTCACGATCGACCATGAAACAGGTGTACTCGAATATATCGGCACCTGGCTTGCGGGAACGGGACGCATGTGGCTAGGGCTAAGGGTCCCATTTACAATATTAGTCGATGCCATTGCCAGAGACACTGATGTATACAACGCTCTCGAAGATGCCGGATTGCTGTCGGAGGCAGAACAATTATGGGAAGAGATGCTTAGCAAGATTGATATGTCCTCGATCCAGCTGCCAAACGACCGTGGCTCCGCAAAACGGTTTAATCTCATCGATCTACCCTCAATGGAAAGCGAGCATTCTTTTGTCATAGCAATTCGGGCGTACTTAAAAGAGCACCGGGATCTTGCGTTAATAATTCTGAATCCGTGGGCCAGGAAATCTCTCTGCACCCACATCATTCAGATTGCCATGCCCCACGTTGCCGGCTCTACACCGTTACAGGCGATCTGCATGCAAGCCACGGCTGGCGGTGCGTCTACAGCAAGGCCGATCACTTCACACTGAGGTCGTGAAGACTCCTATCGAAGCCAGATTAAAGCCATTCCCACCCACAAAGCGGCAACCAAATCCTGGATCAGCCCCGGCCCACGCTCCTTATCGGGACACGACAACATTACTGCCGCTTGAATTATCCGGATAACCGATTCTCACCGAGCAATCGAACAATCGCCGTTGATCACCGCGATCTAGAGACACAGTATTGTTCTCGTTTCTCTCAACATTCCCTACTCACTCGACCTCAATTTCACCTCCACCCTCAACAACTCCCCCAACTCCATGCCCACTGCGCCGGCGATGCGCTCGAGGTCGGAGATTTTGGGGAGGGTGCGGCCGGATTCGAAGCGGAGGATGGCGTGGCGGGACATGCCGATGTGCGCGGCGAGTTGGGCTTGTGTGAGAGCGGCGCGGAGACGGGCCCGACGGATGCGTTCACCGGTGAGCGCGGCGGAATACCCGACCGCGGCTGTGACAGTCGCGGCATCCTCGATGCAGTCGGTACGGATGATATCCGACGGCAGGAACTCCCGCGTCCCATCCATGAACTCAATCACGATGAAGCTTCTATCCGCTCCGATGGCCACCCCGCGTATCTCCCCCTCCGAACGACCGAGCAGCGCTTTCACACGAAGCAGTTCGAGCACACGCACCGCGCCATCGATGAAGCGCGTTTCCAGTCCGCCCGAGGTGAGGGTGGTGGCGTGAATGATTTCCATCGAACTTTGAGCCACAATATTGCTCAAGATATGCGGGACGTTTGCCAACTCGGTCACAGTGAAGCGCGCGTCCCCGGCGAGAAACGTCCACCATCGCGTGGAGTCCGCTGAGCGCCGCCGACCGGGAGAGGCGCTGTCGATGAGCATGTATGGACCTGTATCACGAAGCAGCTGCAGTGCATGCAGATAATACCCGAATTCCGCGCGTCGCGGGTACCGCAGATCGAGTAACCAAAGCCGCCCCGCCGCCGTCAGCTCCTCCTCAGCGGAGAGTTCACGATAGCTTTCGCTCCAGGTCAGCGTTTTCTCGAGTGCACAGCCGTGCAAGCCCAAAATCGTATCGCGCAGAGTGTTGCCATCGGAAACAAGACCAAGGCGAATATTCGCTGTGTGTTCAGTACATTCGCTCATTGTATTCTCTCCACATGTTCAGTCCATCTGTCCTTGCCGATTCGAAGGCCTCACGAATCGCTTTCTTCTTTTTTCCCGGCGAATACACAGCAGGCAGGAGTTGCCCTATCTGGAGATCGACCTTCAATTGCCTGCCTTCGCTAAAGATATGTGCATGATGTGGCAGGTGGTCACCTGGATACACGTAAATGACAACGCCATGGGCGTCATGAATTTTCGACATCCCCCCCCTCCCCGTTCGTTACCTGCGCTGAATCCTGTCGCTTCGCGCCTATAGCGTCGATTCGCAATGTAGCATTTCTGCTACATCATGTCAAGTGAAACGACAGATCGCATCCTGACACAGATCGCATCGTGGCGGCACCGCTCGTGTGAGCAGTCTATGCGCTCCCAGGCGCTCACAGCAGATGCTCCTGCAATTCACGCTGAACCGATGCGCACCGCTGAAAGCTCAGGCCACAGGTAGCTGCATCTGCGAGATAATCCTATACCCTTGACCACTTCGCGTCCACGGCGTTAGCGATCCGGAGATCGCATACAGAACCGCACGAAGCCAGCGAGCCTCCGTCCTGCCATCCCCTGTGCCGTGGCTACTCCCTGTCAGAAAAGTGCCGGGCGACCACAGCTGGGAGAAGCGTTGGGGAATGCGGAGGGTGAAGGGAAGAAGCCATGCGTCGTTGCACCCGATACCGCGCGTTTCGTCCCTCATTTCGCGCATTCAGTCCACCTTTCCGGTCTTGGCCCGGAAGTGGTCGGAATCTATCGGAATGCTGGACGAAACCAATCGGAATCGGTGGACGGATTATCCCGGAATTCACTACACGCCACATTTCTGATACTGGCAGACGCGAGGGATGTCATTTCAGCAATTTCCTGCGCATCCTTCTGTGACAGATATACCATACAAACCAACTTCCTCAGCAGCTCAATCACCAATTATTTCCTTTTATACTTCCCTCTCCAGTTATTATGCATGCCACTGCTCATAAACAGCTTCCCATCCAGCGAAATCGCCGTTGTCCGGTATCCAGACAGAAGGTACGTCACCTTGAGTCGGTTGGCTGAAAACGACCTCGGCTCTCCTCCATTTGAGGTGGATTGCCCAATCCTGCAGGTCATTGTCACCTCACCGCTTCCTACATCGTTGAGGTTGTAGTTTACTTGCTCCATCTCCAGCCACGTTTTAGCACCCATCCATTGGATGTAGTCGGCTTTCCCCTTGACGTTCTGGTAGTAGTACATCTGCATCTTGTCGCCGGTACCCGCGCTGTATTCGCCACGAAGAGGGCAGGATCTGTTGTAAAGCTCCTCCTGGTACCAGCGTTCGAGCTTTGGATGTTCGTACGACTGTGAGTACATGCTTTCTGCCGTACCGAGAAGAAGAAGGAATAGAATGATGGCTCTCTTCATCTTAGTTCCAATATCTTGTTATAAGCTAATCTTTTGTGACACGTCTCATCTCAATTGACCCACCAAAGATGGCGCGATCAGCACTGACTCTTCTCATCGTGCCCTCCTGACCAACATCCCCCACCGATAGGTGAACAGTATTGCCCTCTGTGTAAGGGATTCGGAAGCTCCCTTCCGATATCCTTCCAACATCATCACCAGTAGTTGCGTGAACGTTCCCGATCACCATTTCACCGTCAGAGTCAGAGTACGATGATTTGAAGATTATCACGGATCTCGTATCGACACCGTACTCAGAATTGTATCTGGTACCAAGCGACATCCAGCCACCGGTTCCGGCTGTAAGCCACTTCATCGCATGACCCACCGAGTGGAATCTGTCACCATCCAAGGATGCGATGGATTCTTCAAAAAGTTCGTATTCTCTCTTCTTTGCCGAAATTTTCTGCAGAAGATTCTCCATCCTCGTCCTCATCTCGTCGACTTCTGCCCTCCACTCCTCTGGTGTATTGAGCTTGTCCAGCTTGATGGAACGGATAAATGGCGGATCTGTCAACGTCCCGCCGTAGTACGCATCAATGTCCTCCTCAGTATAGTGCTCCTCCTCGGAGTAAGTCTTCATGACTCCTGCCCATAGTAGCTCAGGATCTTGATTCGTTCCGCTGTACCATTGCAGATTGTCCAGATTCACCTCGGACTCCAAATAGGTCTGGATCTGCTTACCCGCGATGTTCCCGTAGACAAGAATCGAGAGAGTCGCCACATGGGTGTATAGTTCGTCTGTTGGCGGATAGTTGAGGACGTAGAATCTGGAATCCTCCTTGACAACACCGGAGTCGATGATTCTGAGCGCAGAGGAGTAGTCCTTCTTTTCAAAGAGATTGCCGATTTCACAGACCATCAGCCCCAGCTTCGCCTTTTCTGCGAGGGAGTCACCCATTGGAATCGTGTTGAGAACCTCTTTGGCCTCATCGTACTTCTTCTGCTTGATAAGTTCTAACGCTTCGTCATACGGCGATTGGTTGGAGCATCCGATGAACGCAAGCAGAACGATGAGTGGGAGAAGGGAAACTGAGCCTCGGCTGCCATGTTGGCTTGCGTTTCTGTGTTCCATGCTTTGCGTCCTTATATTCGGTGTGACGGAACTGATGATCAGTACATTGTGGTCAGTCTCGCGGTTTGGCGAAAATATCCGAGAGTAGACGAAAATAATTCTTGATCCCCTTGAATCACTCCGCGCCTTCCGGCCATCATTCCGCGCTTTCCGTCCACCGTTCCGGAGCCGACCCGGAAGTGAACGGAATCAATCGGAATCACTGGAGAGATACTTCCGGAATCAGCGGACAGGTTATCCCATAATACCCACCGCTCGCTCACAACGACATGTAACGCAAAGTCGCAAGGATACAAAGGACGCAAGACTTTGGTTTTCAGTGAAATGAGAATGGTACCCCGGTAGCGATTGTATCGTCCGCCGAATCCGTGGCGATGCCATATGTACATGGGGGGCGCAGCGTCTTCTCGACAGTTGCCCCTCGACATCGTCCTTGAAACCCTGCGCGACAATCAACCCTCGCGGGCAATGAACGCCGATTCGCGTCGCTACTGCCAACCGGCGTTGGATTTTTACTCCCGCGTCAATCTGCTCGGGCCCTCGCGGCCTTCCACGATTCATCTGTGCTAATCTGTGTGTAATCTATGCAATCTGCTCTGAAAATAGTCTCGCTGCCTGCATCATGCGCTTCTGCGCGGTGATGCGTTGGGTAAAGAGTGAAGAGTAAAGAGTAAAGTTTGACGA
>DAOSDL010000072.1:0-7664 GCA_035362335.1 Bacteroidota bacterium | reverse complement strand
GTGACGTTGTTCGAGAAAGTCCCGATAAATCAAGTACTTAGCGGCATCAAGTCCCGTTCCGAGGAGCATGATAATTCTAACCAATTGTTATTATTCAACTTATAGCCGGACAGTAGTGCATGAACATCTGGATGGTTCGCGCCGGTGAAGGCGGCCGGCTCGCGGAGAAGTTCGCGGAGGGCTATGTCGCGGTGGGGTGGAGTGAATTCGGCGATATGAGCGCTGTGACGGACAAGGAGGAGATCGTGCGTTTGCACGATGCGGTGTACCCGCTCATGAAGCGGGGCGCGGTGCCGAATTCGGTGGCGATGTTCAATCGCTCACGATAGGCAATTCTCGCGTGCTATGGCAAGTGTGTGATGGTAAGAATAAAAAACAAGGAGCAAACCATGTACAGCACCATCGCTGAATTATTCACCGACCGCCGTTTCATCATCCCCGAGTTCCAGCGCGGATATGCGTGGACGGATAAAGAAGCCATTCAATTATTTGAGGACATTCAAAAACTTCAGCGAGGCGCAACTCATTACTCAGGTATTATAACACTCAGAAAAAGAGACGACGAACAGCCGGAGCATTGCTATGTCGTGGATGGTCAACAGAGAATCGTTGCGCTGACGCTGCTCTTCCGAGCATTGAGGGCATATTGCGAAAAGACTGACGAGGCCAGCTACTTGATCGAACGAATACCCGATGTTGCGGACGTGATTCAGTATGTGGGAAATGAAGTCTGTTACAACACGATACGTCACATCATGGAACACGGGTCGATAGCAGGTGTGGATCAACTCCCAAATCAGGATCAATACGGGATAAACATCATTGTGTCATTCGGGATATATATCGCGAAAATGAGTGTATCGTTCGATGGTGATACGGAAGGATTGGAGAGATTTATAGATAATTCGCGTGTGAATCTTGTATGCCATAGGGTGTATCTGGATGAGCGGGTGGAGGATCACAATGTTTTCGAGTCAGTGAACAACCGTGGCAAGAAACTCACGACCATGGAAATATTAAAGAATCGCTTGCTCACGCTTACAGACAGTATAGCAAATGAAGAAGGTCGAAATGCATTGCGTCAACAGATCGTCGTTCAATGGCAGCAAATATATCAAAATCTGGGCAGGCCGATATCGGTTCAGCAGGATGGTCACGATGGGAACGCTCTTCAAGATGACGAATTGTTGAAGTATCACTGGCTTGTATATTATCGTCATGATGGTCCGGAGTCGACGTTGAAAGAATACGTGAAGGATTTATTGGATAATCGTTTCGGTCTTGGTCGCGCAGCAATGGCGGGACACGGCCTGGAAATAGATTTACAGCAGTATACCCAAAGTCTTTGTGATGCCTCAAGACATTGGTTCAGTATCATCTATCCGCAAGATGATTCTGAGCAATTCCATCAGGAAAATAACACCCTGATGGAAATACGCTCATGGCTCGGAAAGGTGAATATCGCCATCAAAATGTCGAATGAGCGGGGCAACTATTTCCGCGCGCTCATGCTTGCTGCGGCGATGAGGTACGGTTATAATCAGCAATTTCTCAATCTCCTGCGGCAAATCGAGAGGCATATCGTTCTCGTGTATCTATTATGCGGTTGTCCAAAGAACACGCATCGAGCGCATTTCCAGCGTAAAGCGCATGAGGTGTGGACATCGCCTCTAATCTACAATCGTATCATAAATGTCGATGTGGATTATAGTATACCGGCGAAAGCAGGGTCAAACTTTTCGATTCAACGGATTAGAGATAATATCCATCATGAAGAAAGCTATCGCGATGTTCTCAAATACACGTATCGTTATGTGCTTATGTGTTACGAAGAGCATCTGGTTGCTCATGCTCGCCAAGCAGGTAATGTGAATTATTCGTCACTGGTAGGTCCAATTCAAGTCTGTCCACATGAATGGTCGGACGACCTTCAGAGGCTCGCACAATGTTATCCAGCTATTGCTCTAATCAATCGGGCAGCTAGCAGGAGAAGGCGACTTCGCTCCATTGCGAATTACTATATGGCGTGGCAAAGACCCTCAAACGAACAGGTAGAGATGCCTTATCATCAGAGAATGAATCTTCGGCTGCTGCATCCGGGGAATCTCGCACAGAACGAAGCAAGAGTGTTCGAGAATGAAAATTGGAATAGTGAGACCATTGATATTCGCGGTCGAGAGATCATTAGCTTTGTTTGGGAGAGGTGGAATCCACCCCTTCTGTGTACCGAAGCAGTGATCAATGGGATCTTATATAACACCTGATCGTTGAGAAGTATGAGTGAAAATCTTAGAACAATAATATGGAGTAGACATGAACATCTGGATGGTTCGCGCTGGTGAAGGCGGCCGACTCGCCGAGAAGTTTGCGGAGGGCTATGTCGCGGTGGGGTGGAGTGAATTCGGCGATATGAGCGCTGTGACGGACAAGGAGGAGATCGCGCGTTTGCACGATGCGGTGTACCCGCTCATGAAACGGGGCGCGGTTCCGAATTCGGTGGCGATGTTTCACCGCTTCCGCTCCGTGCTGGCCGAGGGCGATCACGTGATTACCTACGATACACCGCGCAGGGAGTATCTGCTCGGTACGATCACCGGCGATTATACGTACAGACCGGGAGTCGTGGGCGATTACGCGCACGTGCGCAGCGTGGATTGGTTCGGCAGGGTGAGTCGCGATAAACTATCCCTTGTGGCCAGGAACGCCTTGGGTTTCATGCTCACGCTGTTCTCCGTCACGGCGGAAGTGTGGGAGGAACTGCTTGCGGCGATGAACGAAGCGCCCGGTGCAGTAGCTCCTCGCGAGGATGTCGAGGTCGATTCCGCATCCCTGGACGAGATCAAACAAGATATAATCGGGCGCAGCCACGAATTCATCAAGGACAAAATCCTTACACTCGATCCCGACAAAATGGAGGAATTGACTGCCGCGATTCTGCGCGCCATGGGCTATCGCGCCCGCGTATCCCCCAAAGGTCCGGATCGCGGCGTGGATGTGTACGCCTCCCGTGACGGTTTGGGCCTGGAAACGCCGCGCATCAAGGCGGAAGTGAAGCACAGGGTGCGTACTCCGATTTCCGCGCCGGATATCCGCTCCTTCATCGGCGGGCTGCGCGAGGGTGATCGCGGCATCTATGTGAGCACCGGCGGCTTTACGCGCGAAGCCCGCTACGAGGCCGACCGTTCCAAAATCCCCGTGACACTGGTCGACCTCGATGAACTTGCGAATTTGCTGGTGACATTCTACGAATCCTTCGACCTCGACGGCCGCGCCCTCATCCCGCTGGTGCGCGTGTACTGGGTGGCGGAGTGAGGGGGGCGAATATATCGCACGCATCAACACCTGCTCCGGCAAGGCGCTTGTTTGTGCGATGAAGAGAAGTTCAGCGAGTCCTCCATGGCGGCGGCGCATCGGGCATGTGCCAGCGTTCGCGTCGATGAACGCTTCCAATTGTGCTGATCGATTCATCAATAACGAGTATCCCATGAAAGCTCAGGCAACGGAGAATCACTATCACCGCAGTGTGGATTTGGCACTGGCGCGGCAACTGACATCGCACATGAATCCGGCGGCGCATCAAGCCGACGCCCTGCGCGTTCTTGCAACGTGGTATCATTCCGAGCAGCAAGAAAAGGGTGGCCTGCTCGTCCTGCCCACGGGGGGCGGGAAAACGTTCACATCATGGCGCTTTCTCATCACCGGTCCCTTGTCGGACGGATACAAGATTCTCTGGCTCGCTCACACGCATCATTTGCTCGACCAGGCATATCACTCCGTGATTCCACAATCGGAAGAGTTGGCGGCGCTGCGCGGATACGAATTGGGTTTGCTGCGCGAACCGCGCTCCCGACTCGACGTGCGTGTGGTGTCGGGTTCCGCGGGCTTCTTCCCACCGCATCAGATATCGGAGAAGGACGATGTGATCATCGGAACCCTGCAGACGCTCGCCGCAGCCGTCGAGGATGCAAAGCTGCGCGGTATGCAGGGATTTCTGGATTCGGCCGACGGCAAGCTGCTCGTGGTGTTCGACGAAGCGCATCACGCTCCGGCACCCACGTTCCGCCGCATGATGATGTACCTCCGGGAGCGCATTCCTTCCGCGATTTTCCTTGGACTCACCGCCACTCCCACGTATTCGGACGAAGGCAAGCTCGGATGGCTGAAGCGCATTTTCCCGCAAGGCATCGTGTATCAGGCCGAGCACGAGAAGCTCACCGCGGCGGGTGTGCTTTCGCGGCCCGTATTCCAGGAGGCATCCACGAATTTCGCGCCGGAATTCGACGAGCGGGAATTTCGCATGTGGGTCAACACCTATCGCGATCTGCCGGAGGACATCGTCTCGCAACTGGCCGGCAGCAGGGAACGCAACGCCGCGATAGTGGAAACCTATGTGAAGAATCGGGCGACGTATGGCAAAACCATCATGTTCGCGGATCGTTGGTATCAATGCGACTCGTTGAGGGAAATGCTTCGCAAGCGCGGCGTCAAGGCTGACGTCGTGTACTCGCACAGGGAAGCGAGAATCGCGGATCCGGAAGCGAGGAACGCGCGCAATGCCACCGACAACGCAAGAATACTCGCGGAATTCCGTAACGGCCAGCTCGATGTGCTGATCAATGTTCGCATGTTGACGGAAGGCACGGATGTGCCGAATGTGCAAACGGTGTTCCTGACCAGGCAAACCACCAGTCCAATTCTCCTGACGCAAATGATCGGCCGGGCGCTGCGCGGGCCGAAATTCGGCGGAACCGAACGGGCGTATATCGTGAGCTTCATCGACAACTGGAAGCAGGCCATCGCGTGGGCGGGTTTCGATCAACTCGATTCCGTGGCGGTGGACGATGATCGGGCTGCGGCGCGCAATCATGTTCCGTTGCAATGGATCTCCATCGAGCTTGTCCGTCGGCTCGCGCGCATGCTCGACGAGGGCATCACCATTTCGCCGGTCGCCTATCGCAGTATGATGCCCGTCGGCTGGTACCGCTGCGATTATCTCAGCACGGTCAATGGAGACGATGAAGTGATTGCGAGTCGGCAGTTGGTGATGGTGATGGAAGACGATATGGAGAGCTATCGGCGGTGCATTGCGGACATGATGGAATCCCGGAAGGAAGGTGATGCGCGGGAGCATCTTCCGATCTCGAGATTGGATTCGCGTCTTTCGACACTCGAGAAGCGACATTTCCCCGATGCGGGAGAAAGCATCGGTGGAACGGTGAAGCCGGGTCTGTATCACATTCTCCGTCACATCGGGCAACTTGGAAGCGCGCCCGAGTTTTTCACGTTCGAGCACCGCGACGATCACGACCTCGATGCGCTCGCCGAGGATTTCAGTTTTCGCAAAGGCCTGAATGTGTGGGAACTGGATCAGAGCCTTCGCGCGGAGTATAATCGCAGCAGTCGACTGTGGAATGTGTTTTACTACAACTACGAAATGTTCAAGACGCAGTACGACGCCTGCGTGAACAGGATTCTCCTCAGGAAGCATCAACGCAACGAATTCCCGTCCATCGAAGTGGTTGCAAAGCGTTCGAGTGTCGTGAAGCCGAAGGAGCCGTCTCTGGAACTTAAGGAGCAGGTCAAGAGGCGCGACGGCTATCGCTGTCTGTGTTGCGGCGAATCCGCGAAGCGGGCGCTGGAAATCGACCACATTGCGCCCGCGTATTACGGTGGGGAAAACAGCATAGAGAACCTTCAGACCTTGTGCGGAGACTGCAATCGCTGGAAGGCGACGAACGAATTGAACTTCACCGCGCATTCCACGGATCTGTTGGAAGCTCCCGCGGAGTTCCCGATCTTCGCTGCACCCGACAACACACGGGATGCCGACGAGTGGGAGCGCTTTCTGAGGAAATCGTTGAATGTGTTTTACAAATGCGGCGCCGTGGAACTTGTCCATATAGGAAAGCGCGGCGACGGCTATTACAACTGGGAAGTGACGCTCTATTCCGGGAATGCCCCGGCGTGGCTACGCCCGCATGGAAAGGATTTGCTTCAGCGTGTGAATCGCAGTCGTGTGGAATCATCGGTGCCGCCCATACGGTCGATCACCGTGCATGCTCCCGATCAGAGAAGCGTCGCGTTGAAAGCGAGATAAGCATGGACGTGCATATCAGCTACGCGATGCGTACATTCCGGATGCCTGTGTAGCACATCCCGTAACATTCCGAAGATGAGTGTGTCGTGCGCTGCGCTGGATTCTCCATCCAGCGACGCACAAAACAATGGCGGCGGGTTGTTCTTCTTCGGGTTTGCCGAGGAGGAGTGGAGTGGCGCGGGTGTGATCTCCCCGGCTGGATGTATTGCCAAGTTTGCCAGCAGGCCTGCGAGAGGAGTACACGCCATTCTGGAAGAACGATGTATTTTTCCGCGTTTGAAATCACAAGGGTATGATCATGAATGCGAGCACTGCAGTAATCACGACCACCGGGACCGGCTTCGCCGCGATTTTCATTGATTATGAAAACGTGTACTACCATCTCCGCAAGCGTTTCGCCGACATTCCCGAACTCGGGGATTTCGTCATTGATCTCCTCATGAGTTTGCAGAGACATCTGGAAGAGAAATTCAATGTTCGCTCGATCATTTCGAAGGCATACGCGGATTACGAGCGCATCAAGTCCACGCCGCAGGGATCGTTGTATCTGATGGGTGTCGAGACCGTGTACGTCCTCGGCACCGAGCACAAGAACGCTGCCGACATGCGGCTCTGTATCGACGCAATGGAAGTGCTGTACACGCGTCCCGAGATTCAGACCTTCGTGATTTTCGCCGGCGACAGGGACTACATTCCCCTTATACAGCATTTGAAAAAGCTTGCGAAGAATGTGGTGGCGGTGGGATTCGAAGGGAGTTTCTCCGGGGATTTGATGTTGAATGTCGGCAGACCCAACTTCATCGACGGCATAGAGCTGTTCGCACCGGAGCGCCTCTCGAAGCTGGAAGAGGCCGCGAAACGCTATCAGGATTACACCCGGGCCGAGCAGGAGCGCAAGGAGCAGCGCGAGCGGGAGTTGCGGGAGCGTGAAGCCAGGAAAGCCATGGCGGAAAGCGTGGAGAAGGACGAGAAGCCGGAGGCAGACGCAGCGCACGAAGCGTCGGCGGAGAATGTCGAGCAGGACACGACGCAGACCGCCACGCAGTTCGTCATAACGGAATTCGATCCGGATGCGAAGACTCCTCCTTCGGAGAGCGAGGACGCGAAGCACTCCGAGAAGGGCAAGAAGGACAGGGGTTCTAAATCGGCGTGGCGGGACAACGCGAATCCTTTCAATCCAGTCATCCCGGAGCTGACCGAAACCGAACGCATTTGCCTCGAGACACTGCTCAGGAATTACCGCACGCATCACGAGATTTATCTCACGCCGTTTCTCCGCAAACTCCCGGACGCACTACCGAATCTCGCGGATTGGGAGCGCAAGAACATCGTTTCCGATCTGGAGTTCAAGGGCGCCTTGCGTCTGGAGAAGCGTACCGGCGTCCCCTTCGATTACACCATTGTGCTGTTGAATTACAACCATCCCGTGGTGCGCGAGTTGTATTGAGCCAGCGGGGGGAAACCACAGTCTCTCATGTTCCTTCGTCACACCCGGGAGAATGAAAATGGTGTAGGTGCCTTGATTACTGTCGGAGTGGATCAGCAGAGTTTCAAAACCACAGATTGC
>DAOSDL010000071.1:0-7880 GCA_035362335.1 Bacteroidota bacterium | reverse complement strand
GCGCCCGCACATCGCGCAGCGCTATCGTGCCCGTGTTGCGCAGCGCGTAACTCACTTCAAAGGGTTCGGGTACGAGGCGTTCATAGGCCGCGTCGGCGTGCAGCGTGTCGTGTCCGCCGGTTGCGCACAGCACGGCGATCTCACGCGGCCAGGCCGTTACGAGCACGTCTTCCTCGCAGTACTTCCATACGGGCTGTCCAGCGGAGCGGTAACGCACACGCACGCGCTGCGGCTCGTCGGCATCGCCGGGGAGGGCGTGCAGCAACCAGTCGATGCGTGCGGTGGCGTTGCTGTCCACCTGCGCGAGTACGCGCAGCGCCGGTTCGCCCGCCGCAAGTTCCAGGCGCGGCGCGGCGGCGAGATCCACCTCCGCCTCCACCGCCGTCTCCTCCTCGTCCAGCGGATTGCGCAGCACAACGCCCAGCGGCACGGGATCCGGCACGTAGGCCAGGGCCGCGCGATCGAAGCGCACACTGTCCGGCAACTCCAGCGCGCAGCGCAACCCCTCCACGCCCGGCAGGCGCAGGGTGTGTTCGCAGACCGCCAGCACGCTGTCCTCCGCATTGTAGGCCGTGACCACGAGACGCGGCGAGCGCTCCGCGCGCAGCGCCAGCGGACGCAGCCGCCATTGCCGCGTGATGTCACCGCCCGGCGCCAGCGTGCCGCCCGGCTGCGTGAGCGCATCCAGCGGCACCAGCCCCGCGTCCGGCGGCAGCGCCAGTTCCACACGCGCCACCTCCAGCGGGATCGTGCCCGTGTTCCGCAGCGTATACATGGATTGCACCTCCACGCCCGCCTCGATCTCCCCGACGCTCAAGGAGTCCGGAGCAATGAGCGCGCAGTCGGCGCCTATTTCCTGTATGCGTATCGGGATGCGTTGATCGCAGTAGCGCTCCGCGCTTTCCGGCGGCACGCGATACCACACGCGCACCGAGGCGACGGTATCCATTGTCGGGGCGTGATCGAGTTCGAGCAGCCAGGTTGTCTGACGCTGTTCGCGCGCGGGTATGAGCAGCGGGCCCTGCACTGCCGCCTGTCCCGTACGCAGGCGCAGATGCGGCGCCTCCGCGAGATCGATACGCGCGTGCACACCCTCGAGCGCGGAGTCGGACAGGTTGCGCAGGTGCTGCGTGATGCGCAGGGGATGCGGCGAGAGACTGTCCAGAGCGCGAAGGTACACCGCCGCCGCGTGACCCGAGAAGCTGCAACGCGGGCTCTCCACTCCGGGCAGGCGCAGCTCGTGCTCGCAGCGCGAGACCAGCACGCTCCATTCGTCCTGCGCCTCCACCCGCAGCCACACCGTGCGCGGCAAGGGGCGTACACCGCAACGCGCATGCCAGGTGAAGGTGAGCGATTCGCCCGGCGCGAGTTTCCGCCCCGGCTGCGAGACGTCCTCCTGCACCAGCACTCCCATGCCCCCGCCCACCGTGAGTTTGAGTCGCGAGATGTCCACCGTCGCCGTGTCGCGATTGGTGAGCCGATAGACGAGCGCGAAGGGATTCGGCGTGTACTCGTCGCCATCGAGGGCGAGCGCGGTGGGAGCGTTGATGGCGCACTCCATGGCGGGCACGGGATCGGGCACGGAGACGATGCGAAGGCGCCGTTCGCACTCGCTGTTCATGGACGGACAATCCGTGGCGGCGGGTGGATCGGCGTAGTGGAGCCGCACGCGCACGGTGGCGTCGCCGAAGCCGGCGCCCGGAGCGACGCGCACATTCCAGGTGTGGCGCAGTTCCATGCCCGGTGTGAGTATATCGGGATTCAACTGCACGAGGGTGCTTTGCCCGCCGCCGTCGAGTTCGAGTCGCGGCGGCAATTCGAGCACCAGGTAGCGGAGACGATAGGGATCGTGCGCCGAGCTGTTGCGCACGGTGACGGTGACGGGAAAGCGCTCAGGCGTGGCCGTGCCCCGGCGCAGCAGCACCTCAAGCGAGTCCGGCAACTCGAGCGAGCACAGCAGCGGCTCGCAGATGCCCGTGATGCGGTAGCGGGTGAGGACAATATCCACGCCACCGTTACACTCCCTCTGAAATGCCTTGGGACGTTCGATGAGGTAGCAGAGAGAGTCACGCATCGATTTCGCATCGAAGTGAGCGTATGAATAGAAATAATTCCTCCGGTCGCTGTACAACGAACGCGATAGCAGATTCGGATGTTGCAGCCAGGAAACCATATTGGGTTGGGGTTGCAAATGCCGGCCGTAATACATATGTGGAGTTAGACACCCTTTCCACGGCTCGGTCCATAGCGACCGATACAAATCCAGGTCGAATGTGTGCTGCTGTGTTCCATAGGCGATGAAGACGGGATTGTCACATATATCGAGCGCGAAATCAATATGTCCCGGCCTGGAGAAAATGGGATATCCCAGCGAACTCTGGAGAATTTCCCCGCTTGGCGACAGCGCGGCATACCCCCAGTAACCGCCGGCGGGGATGGTCGATATCGCGAATTCCTTGAGCCGCGGCCACATGGATGGAAACGGGCTCGAGTGCGAAATTGTCGTCGCAATATGCACATTGTCCGAACGATCCACGATGAATTCCTCAAGGGCTGGATTTTCTATCGTCAGTCCACCGAGCACGGTCGCATAGACATAGGAAGAACCATCGCCGGTGATTTTGCTCACGAAGGGCCTGCTCCACGCGATTGTGTCGCGTTCCGGTTGGGTGAGATGCAAGGTACCCATGACTGGAGCGGGTGATCCGCCGAGTATGATGTTCGCCCTCGAATCGGTCAACGGAACGAGCGTCGCTTGTGAGTGGGTCAACTGTCTGTAGTAATTCGACATTCCAGTGGCTGGACAACTGATCAGCGTGTTCTGCCCTCCATGCGCAAAGAAGTAACTGCCGAAGCGCAGCGCGTCCAGAGAGGAGGAGAGTTTCACGAAAGCCCCTGCCACGATATTCGAAGGCCGCACGTGCTGTATCGTATCCTGCAAGCTGCCGGGCGTCACGAACCAGAGTCGGTCGTGCAGCGCGACGCCGGTCACGATCACATCACCGTTGACATCGGTGCAGATGCCCTCCGTACCGAAGATTCCCGGACCGCCCAGGAAGCTGCTCGCGTGCAAGGTGCCGTCCCGGCGAAACGCCGTGACGGCCGAGGTCGTGTCCGTCGCGCGCCGTGGCTGCAAGGCGCCCGCAGTTACCGGATAATCGGCCGAGTTCGTCGCGACCAGCACATGTACGAATGCTCCACGCGCGGAGAGATAGTTGGGATACATTTCGTACCTGTCCCACCACTCGTTCCATACTCCGTCGAACAATCCGTAGTCCTCCACGCCACTTCCCCCGAAATAGCTGCTGTACACATAGCGTGTTCCGTCGCAAGCGATGCCACAGAGAAAGCGATCCGTCTCGCCCCGCAGACTCGCGAAGGCCGCGTTGTGCCTCGGGAAGTCCGCGCTGTTCGTCACTCCCGTCAGATGTATGCCGCCCAGGGAATCCAGGCCGAATCCCAATGGAAGATCGATAAGGGTTCCCCCGATGAATGTCCCGAAATCGATTTCCAATGCGATGCGCGTACTGTCCACACGCAGGGGGCGACGCGCCGGGAATTCGGTATGGTCTCCTTCGCCCTTTCCCTTGGCGGGCGTCCACAGGCGTCCCGTGGGAGAGCGCTCGTCCCGCACGCGCAGGCGCACCGAGTTCAGCGCCTCCGCATCCCTTGCCTCGAAGCGCAGCGTGAGTCCTCCGGCATTGTTCTCCAGCACCGCGTCCACACCGTTCCACACGTTTTCGTAGCGCAGACGCGCGTGATTGCTCACCCGCTCGCGCCAGCGCGTCGCGTCGTTTCCCCGGTAGAAATGCGTCACCGCTTTGGCCGTGTCTACCGCCAGCAGACGCATGCGCGCCGAGGGTCGCTCGAATTGTATCCGCCGCACATCGTAATACGGACCTCCCGGCTCCACCTGCCCGTCGCGCTTCCCGGCGGGCAACTCGAGCGGCGGCATCGCGTCGGCGGCTTGCGAGCGCGTGAACACCGTCATCCCCGCCGCATCGAACATGGCCGTGCCGCGCGCCGTCAGCAAACCGTAGCGCGCCCGGGCATCCCACTGTCCCTCGTTGCGCACGAACTGCGCCGGCGGCGCCATGCGCTGCACCTCCTCGAGCGCCTGCGCGCGAAGAGATGGGGTGAGTGAGAGTGTGATGAGCATGGCGAGCAGCCAGAGGCGGGGTTGCGCTTTATCGGAGCCATCGATCTTGGTATTCATGGGAGCACTGCGTGGTTGTGAGCGTTGCGGGGTGCGTTGTATGTGCATTGTCAGGGTTTGCTGAGTACGGGATACATTCGAAGAGAGCGCCGAGAGCGCCGAGGGCGCGGAGGATGGGTTGAGGGTGCAACCCGCTTGAAGGGTGCTGGCCGCGTTACATCGGGTGTCCATCATGACCCATTCCTCCACGCTCTCGTCGCTTCAGGTTGTTGCTATCAGCACAACGATTGTGCGTTCGTTATTTGAGCAGCAGGATGCGATGCAGTGTTCTGCGCGTGGCCGTCTCCACGGAGATGAAGAAGGTCCCGTTCGCGCCTCCCACAGCTGGCAACGACGTGTGCAAGGTATGGGTACCCTCGGCGAGTTCGCCCTCGTACACCTGCGACAACACACGACCCAGCATATCCATGAGGCGCACCCGCACGAAACCGCCGGAAGGCGATTCGAGACGCACATGCACCTGCCCGGCGGCATCGTGGACGGGATTGGGATACACCAGAACACGGAAATCGTCCACGGTGGTGGCGGGATGCTGCTTCCACCAATCGATCAGTTGATCGCTGAGCTGGAACATGCGCGTGCCCATGGGATTCGCCGCGCCCGCGCTCTCGTCCATCCAGAACACTGTGAAATGTTCGTCCTCGGAACGCGCAATGGTGGGCCTGCGCTGATGGTAGTTGCCGCCACCCGGCGCGACCATGCGTTCCTGGTTCAGATACAGACCCCGGAGCGCGCCGTCGTAGCCGGCGAGTTGCGTGTAGATTTCCGTCGGACGTGGCGGCACGCAACTCGACGTCTCGCCGCCGCCTTCCCAAACGATCATCGCGCGCGGTTCCTGCCCGGGGATGCTGGAGGGAAACACCTCGATGTCGGGCCGCGAGGTGGCGGCGAGTTGGCCGCTCGTCTGCAACGGATTCCCACTCGGCCACGACGCCAACGCCCAACCTCCATTATTGAAAAAGTACACGTGTTCGGAGAACACGCTGTGAACGCGCTGCCCACCCGGCAGTGAGTATTCCAGGTCCCAGGCAAGGAGCATGCCCCCGTAGGTACCCATGTCGAAATGATCGCTCACTATCGCGGGCTGGCGAGGGTCCATCACGCCACCGTACGCCCACGGGAAGCCCGCGATTCTGCCTGCGGCTGAGGGATTGGCGCCGGTATACGAAAGTACCAACAGATCCAGATTTCCCGGGAAGTCGAGCGCGCAGGCGACCATGGCACGATGCGGCGCAGGCCACATCAGATCGGCGGCGATGTCGTAGCCCGCGAAGTCGTCGAAGGGAAAGGCGTTGTCCTGGCCCGCCAAAATGAAGTTTCCAAAGACCTCTCCGATGCGGGCAACGGTCAGCATCTTGAGACCGATAGCGGCGTTCTCGTTGCGCGACAGTACGAGGACGCCACCATCGCCGTCCTCCGCGATTTCCAAGCCGAAGAATCTGTTCATCGGGGCAGGCTCGATGAAGTTATTATCCACACAGAAATCTACACTCGGACTATATTTCAAACGTGCCACGAATCGGCGTCGCTCTCCGTTTGCCAACGAATCGAGATACACCACCACAGCGCCGGGACCCCAAAGGCCATTTCTCGTGGACTGACCCATCTTCACGATGCGCGGCTCGATGTGACCGAGGCTTCCATTAACCGGCACCTGTCGTACAGTGATAATCTGCTGCGAGGTAATCGTACCCGACACGGGCACCCAGGCGTACATGACCTGCTCGCCATTGGCGCCGGTCTCCTGCCAGGTCACCTGCGCGCCACCCGCCATGTCGATGGCGACGTCGCCGTATTTCGCATTCCCGGTGGGGTATTGAGGATGCACGTCGCTCACGCGCACGCCTCCGTTGGTCCAACGCGCGACACCGTCCTTGTCGAATTTCTGAACGAAGATCTGACGCCCTTCCACGGGATCACGCACTTCGTCCCACACCACGTACACGTTGTGCTCGTCGTCGGTGACCGTGCGGTACAACTCCGCATCGCTCACCGTGGTCACCTTGGCGAACATGTCCCGCCAGCCCATTGCCTTCGGTCCGGTGCACTCGCCCGGCGTCTGGCAGTAAATGTCCCAATCCGTGCGCGCGTCGCCGCTTATCGCCGTGCGACGGTGATCCTGGAAAACGAACACCAGATTCGAGATTTCCGGACGGATCTGTTCGCCCTTCGCCTCGACCACCGGCCAACCGTTCACCGGTTTGTCGAGCTGCCAATTCCGGACATCCACCATCTGATAGTGTACATCGATGTTGTTCATCGCTCCGCCGGACTCCGGCGTGGTCCACGCGATCACCGCGTTGGAGCCGCCCCAGAGCTGCTCGATGGCGACCTCCGTCTGATCGAAATACGACTGGCAAATGGGATCGCCACCGTTGCCACCCGGATTGACCAATTGCACAAAGCGCGCATCGATGCATGCGGCGTACACATCGGTGGCCGTCAACGGTTCGTCGCGCAGGTCCTCCCACGCGATGGTGACGAAGGGGATGTAGGGATCGCCCGTGTTGGGATCGTAGGGACGCTCCCACAGCGCGGGCACGGGATTGATTTGCGATTCGGGATTGTCGCAAATCGGCTCGCCCTGGGGATTCTGCACAGCACCGTTGGCGTCGATGATCTGCGCGTAAATATGGAACAGCGGCGCGGCAGGATTCTCGCGCGCGTCCTGCCATGTCACGATGGCTCGCGGCTGGTCCGCCGTCTGCTCCGCGCCGGAACAGACAATGCGCGGCTTGAGCTGGTCGGCGTCTTCCACCGCGAGGGCCACATCCACGCCGTTGTAACGGCGCGTCCCGTCGGCGTCCATGTTGTTGGCCATGACCTGCCAGATGGGTTGACCGGCGCGGTACACCAGATTCTGATAGGTGACCACCGCGCCCGCCTTGATATCGAGACCGGCGTCGGTGCGCCAGATCCAGTCGCGGGCGAGTTCGGGATGTTCCTGATCCAGCCCGGGATTGGCCGACACCGGGATGCCGTTGAGTTGCCAGTTGTATCCCAATCCCTGAGGCCAGCTTCCGTTGGCGCCGAGGATGTACTGCATGTACACAGCGCGCCCCTGCCGCGTGGCCGGATCGTAGCCCCGGTAATCAAGCCAGGATACGAAGGCGCCATCGGCGGTGCCGGCGATGCGCACATGTTCGGCATGCGAGGGAAGATTGCACACCGGCGCGCCGTTCGCGGGCCAATTCGGATCGAGCGCACCCGAGAACACATTAAGGCGCTGGGCGAACACCGAGGCGCTTGCGCCGCCGCTTCGGTAATCCTCCCACACCACGATCACGCCGCCGAGCGAATCGTACGCGGCACGGGGACGCTGTTGCGCGCCCGGAGCCGTACACACCGGCAGGCCGTCCGGCGGCAACCACATCGGAAGGCCGGTCGCGTTGTCGATTTTCTGTATGTACACATCGGCGCCTGAGCCACCGGCGCGAGTGTCCTCCCAAACAACGATGGTAAAGCCGAGCTGCGACGGCCTGGCCACCGATGGATAGACTTGCTGGCCCTCGGCGATCACAACGGGTCGCGTGGTCCACTCCTTCTGTCCCACCGCCTCATGCGCGAGAAGACAGCAAAGAATCATGGTGAAAATCGCGAGCCCTGCCAGCACACGCACACCCTTGTGTGTGTGTGTGTGTGTGGCAAGATTCGTGCCATGTTG
>DAOSDL010000070.1:0-8234 GCA_035362335.1 Bacteroidota bacterium | reverse complement strand
CCATCAGGTTGAAGTTCTCCTGGCCATGCACCTTCACGATGTCGAACTTGCGCGTGTCGCTGCCGCCATCATTCGCCGGTGCCTGGTCCGAAGCCCAGAACACGCGGGCAAACACGGTGATACCCGGCGAGGGAAGCTGTGCCGTGATCGGTGTGGCGAAAGTCACCTTCGCACGGTTGCCCACCCAGGTCGGGCTGAACACCTGTGCAACACCATCCACCGCGGAGGTCGGCATGCTGCCCACCTTGTACACCACGGTGAAGCTGGCCGGATTCACACTCAAACCGGTGTTTTGCACCACCACATCCACCGCGTGCGTGGCGGCGCCTTCGATGCGGGCAAACTTGTTGTCTGCGTAATTCAAACGAACCTTGGCCACGGCCATGTCGAATTCGGGCGGCGGAGCGGGATACTCGTCGGCACCAATGCTCGGCGTGAGCGCGTTGCGCGTGTCGCCATCATAGTCGTCCGTCAAACCCGCCCACGTGGTGCCGGCCTGATAACCGATATGCGAATTGCTGTGCAGGTTGGTCTGGCTGTAGAAGTACGGATTGCCCCACTTGCTGTTCTGATGCATCAAGGGCACTGCGGTCTTCAATGCCGCAAGCGTCGAATAGGCGCTGGTGGCATTGTAATTCCAGCAGAAATAATCCGTACCGGTACCGATGCGATAGTACGCGTTGTAATCGCAGTACGAAATCGAGGTCGAGTAATAGTTGTACAGAGCGTAGAACGCACCACTGCCCTGATACACGATCCAGTTGTTCGCGTACTTGTTGTCGTACGACGAACTCTCGCCGTACCAGTAGCCACCATAGCAGGTGCTGGAGGTGTTGGCATACGCCGAGTTGAACACCACGTCGGTGTATTTCGGATAGTTCAGGTAGAATCCGTAGATCGTGGACGTGCCGATGCCCACCAGCATGTTGTTGAACACCTTGCCACGGTTGCTCGTGGAGGCGTACACGTAGTTCAGATACGGCAGGTAGAACGGCGCATAAGCAGCACGGGTATAATTGTAGCTGATTTCGGGACCGTCGTTGTTGTAGTAACCGTAGATTCCGTAACCACCGCTGGTGGTGTAGGTGCCCGTGGTACGCTGCACAACGCTGTTCTTCTTGATCTTCAGGCCACTACCGGTGTAGTAGAAATACGTGCCGTAGTAGTACCAGTCGTAAATGTTGTTGCTGATGAACTCGTTGCCCACGCAGGTGGTGTAGCTGGACGAGGTTTGACCATTCCAGCGAACACCATAGTAGCCGCTCACGATGTTGCAATTCTGCACCAGCGTGTAATTGGCGTTGTTGGCATAGCCGGAAATCGATCCGAGCGTGCTGGCCACGAGCGGCACGTGATACGAGCTGGTCGTATTCACCGGGCACTCGAGATTGCAGTTCAGAATCTTGTTGTAATTCGCACCGAGAGCGTCGGTACCCGGGGCGAGCTGCACCGCGATACCATAGGTTGCGTTGGTGGTGCGGATGGTGAGATTCTTCAACGTGATGTAATCAGCGCCGTTGAACGTCCACGTCGCGTCATACGTGAGACTGGTGTTGTAGGAAAGGATGCGCGTCGCGGCATTACCCGTGCCACCATCGAACGTGATAGTGTTCGTCGCGCTGGCGCCGAGAATCGGCGGTATGACGATCTGCTCGTTGTAGGTCGCCGCGGCAACGTTGAAGGTCACCGGACCGTTCACGCCGATCTGGATCAGGCGATTCACCGCGTTCGTGAAGCTCGTGAAATTCGTGCTGCCCGAGCCGTTCGGATCGATCGTGTAAATACCCGACAGCGGCGCGAGAATCATGCGGTTGCCACTGGGATTGGTGGTTGACGGCGTGTAGGTCGTTCCGGCAACAGTGACGCCCGTGCACTGCGCGTCGATGTAATTGCCCGACGCAGCCGATGCGCTGATGTCGTAGGTCAACCAGAAGTAATTCGTGCCCGGACCGTCCAGCGCCTGGCTGCCGGTGATGGTGAAACTGCCGCTGGGAGACGCATAGCTTCCAACGAGCGTAGTGGTGGCGAACACCGGACTGCTGCCCGTGTAGTAAATCTTCGCTGCGGTGATGTCGGCCGTGTTCGTCGTGCCAGTCGTGTTGAGCGCGAACGACGTGGCATTGAGCGCGTTGAGCGAGCCCGTGACCACGATCTGAATGCCGATCACTTCCTGATTGGGGATGCCCGAGGAAGCGGGGTTGGTGTTGTTCTGCGCGGTCGTGGCCGAACTGTAAGCCATGTTCGTCAGCAGGTATTCGTCCGCACCGATGCAGGGCACCGTACTCGAACGCGTGTCGTTGTCGTAGTCGTCGGTGTAACCGCTCACCGGCGTGCCCGCCTGATAGCCGGTCAACGATGTGCTATGTAAATCCGTGGCGCTGGCAAAACGCGGATTGCCCCACTTCGAGTTCTGATGCCGCGTGGTCACAGCGGTTTTCATCGCCGTGAAGCTGGCATATGTCGTGGCGTTCCAGTACCAGTTCTCCGATGCCGTACCGGTCTTGTAGTACAGATTGTAATCGTATGCGCTGATGCTGGTCGGGTAGTACGTGTACACCGGATACCACGATCCGCTTCCATCGTGACTGATGATGTTGTTCAGGATCTTGCAGTCATAGGAGGTGGACTCGCCGTACTGGTAAATACCATACGCCGTACCTGTCGTGTTCTTCGTACTGATCGAATTATAGAGAATATCGCAGTAGCGGGCGTAATTGACGTACAATCCGTAAATCGTGCTCGTTCCTTCACCAACGCCCATGTTGTTAAAAATCTTGCCGCGGTTCGTGCTGCTAGCATAGTACCCGTTCGGGTAGTAAATGTAGTACGGAGCGTAACGCGCGTAGGCGTAATTGTAACTGATCTCGGGACCGTTGTTCGGATAGTAGATGTAATACGCATAGCCCGACGAGGTGGTGAACGTACCCGTTGTGCGCTGCACCGAATTGTTGTCCTTCACCACCATCGCGCCACCCGGATAGTACAGGTACATTCCGTAGTAGTACCAGTCATACACGTTGTTGCCGATGAACTGGTTGCCCGTCACCGTGGTGTAGTCGGAGGAACTGGACCCGTTCCAGCGAATGGCGTAGTAACCGCTGGTGATGACGTTGTCCTTGATCAGGTTGTAATTGCCGTAGTCACCCGTCGTGCTGTACGACGTGGTGGTGCTGGCGCAAATACCTATGTGATATGCGCTGGTCGTGTTGGCCGGGAGGTTGATCACGCAATTGCTGATCTCGTTGTAGTCGGCCGAGTTCGTGAACAGGAAGCCATACCCGTACGAGCTGTTCGTCGAGTTGATGGTCAGGTTCTTGAACTTCACGTAATCGGCACCGTTCAACGTGATCACCGAGCCGTAACTCGTGGCCATGTTGTAAGTGATCACACGTGACGCCGCGTTGCCGGAGCCGCCGTCGAACGTGATCGTGTTCGTGGAACTGGCACCGGTGATCGCCGGAATGGTGAACGTCTCATTGTACGTACCCGAAAGCACGTTGAACGTCACCGCGCCCGACACACCGCTGGTGGTCAAGGCACTCACAGCGGCGGTGAAGGTGGCGTAGTTGCCACCACTGCCGATGGTGTAGCTTCCGCTCAACTGCGCGTTGGCGGATGAGCAGAGAAAGGCGAGTCCGAGTATGAGCAGAGTAAAAACTCTCCGCCATATCGTAGAGCGATCTTGCATAGCAGGACTCCTGTTGTGTATGTGACAATATGCACGAGGAAACAACCGTGGGGCGAAGGTCGCCACCTCCGGTTTGCCGGCGTGCGTTTTTCTATTCTCGGGACGAGGGTATCTGGTTTGCTTGCCGGAACCAAAATCGCCGTGAATATAGCGCACACCCGCGCCGAGCGCAAGCCCTGCACTGATACCAGTAGTCACACTTTGAAAATCTCCCGTCTTGTCGGCAGTGCCGATTCGTCACACCCAGGTCATGACGATCAGTCTCATCCGTCTCCCCAACCCCTTGAAATCCGCTGTAAATCCATGATTGTCAAAGGATTCGGGCTTATTCTTCACACTCCCTGTTATTTTCCCAATATTATCCTGTACGCTCCTCCAATGACCGGGAACGACACGGATAAGCACAAAATGTACAAATCGCCATCCGATACAAGTACAGTAAAAAAAATTTTGTCTTTTTAGAAAAAGTTCCCGCCGGTAGGGTAGAAATGCGTCTCCTTTCCTCTTTCCACCTCCACCAAGAGAAAGCAAAAGGGCCGCCCCGGCAGGCGGCCCTTTTTGTCACATACCGTGATCTCAGGAGGCTATTTTGACAGAACCATTTGCATGGTCTGAATGTAATCGCCTGCGATCATGCGGTACAGGTAGGTGCCACTGGGCAACGCGCTGGCGTCGAACTCGACGCTGTAGCGGCCAGCCGGCAGCACATCGTTCACCAACTCACCCACTTCCATGCCGAGCGAGTTGTACACCACGATACGAACCGCGCGCTCCTCGGCCACGGCGAAGCTCACCGTCGTCGAAGGATTGAACGGGTTCGGGAAGTTTTGCTCGAGGCCGAAGCTCGTCGGCACATCACCGCGCTTGGCGTACATGTAGGGCTGCGCCAAGGCGATGTTGCCACCCGAGTTCGTCTGGTTCAGGTCGAACACCTTCACCGAATTCGTCGCGGGATCCGACGTTGACGTGGTGCCGTTGATGGGATCTTCCCACGCGCCACGCAGCACCGCCTGACGCACGCCGCGCAACTGATAGCGATCCAGCACCATCGCCGCTTCCTGATCGGCGTACGGGAAGGTGATGTTCGCCGTCCACGCCGTGCCCGTGTGCGTGATTTGCCAGTAGCGCTTCACGTACATCATGCGCGTGATGTTCGGCGGGAGCTGATTCGGATACATACGAATCGTCATCGAGGGAATGAAACCCGAAGTCACCTGCACACTCGCAATGGGATTGCCCGTGTTCGGCCCGGTGAAATTGTAGCTTCCCGGAGCGAGATTGGTCAGCGTCCGCTCCTCGAAAGCAGGACCCGTCTTCGTGCCTGTGTTCACCACGATCAGTTCCACCGTGATGTTCAGCGGCTGATTCGTGGCGTTCAGACCATTCGAAGGTGGCGGGAAATCATTGTTGAACAGGATGCCGTAGAACACCAATTGCCCATTGTGCACGCCAGGCGGCAAGCCCGCGGGATTGATGGTGATAGTGAAATCCTGGAATTGACGTGGACGCGGAGGATTGAAGTTGTACCCCTGCGCGGTATTCGCGGGAACGGATTTGGCGATGGATATCCAAGGCGTCGAGGTTTCGACATCCCATAGGAAATCACCATTGGAGCCGTAAATGTTGGTAGTTGAAGCAACCTGATACGTGCGGGTGATCACCACGGGCGACTTGTAGTTGGCCTGCAACGTGATCTTCTTCGCAGGATTGTCGATAAACGTGCTCAAGGGCTCACCCGGCAAACCGAAGCCGATTTTAGGCGGCGGCGAGGGATTGTCGTCCAGCACGATGTCGTCGATCACCACTCCGCCCGCACCCGCGCCACTGGCCACGCGGAAGCCGATAAAGTAGTTGCCATTAAAGTTCGGCGTGTTGAAATACGGGTCGAGATTACCGGCCAGTTGCTTGGCCGTCAGGAAAGCGTTATTCGAAAAATTCGAAAACGTCGCAAACGTCGTCATCGACGCAGGATCAGCAGCAGTGCCGTAAGCCACTTCCACGGTCTGCGGCATCCCCGATTCACTGCGGATATTGAATGCGATGCGATAGCTCGAGCCGGCTTGCAGATTCGCGGCTGGAGTAAAAATCCAATCGTTCGCCGGTTGCACATCACCGGGATAGTACAGCGCATTGCTGCCCATGGCGCCTACACCACTCTGCACGCGCCAGGTATTGCCGGCGTTGACATTGTTCACCGTCCACGCATAATCAAGGAAGCCCGGCAAATCGCTGAACGAAGGCGCTGCCATGGAATTGAAATTCTCGCTTCCATGCACTTTCACGATATCGATCTTCCGCGTATCACTGGCGGTATTGTTGGCGGCTCCCTGGTCCGAGGCCCAGAACACCCGGGCGAACACCGTTACCGCCGGATTCGGGAACGCTCCGGTCACCGGTTGTGCAAAAGTTACCGCTGCCTTGTCCCCCACCCATGTGGGTGAAAACACCTGCGCGACACCGTCCACCGCCGAAGTGGGAGCACTTCCGACCTTGTATACCACGGTGACACTGCTCGGATTTGGACTCAGGCCGGTATTCTGCAGCACCGCGTTCACCGCATGCGTCGCGGCGCCTTCAATGCGTGCAAACTTGTTGTCCGCGTAATTCAATCGCACCTTCGCTATCGCGAGATCGAACTCGGGAGGCGGTGCTGGATATTCGTCGGCCCCGATGCTTGGCGTGAGCACATTCCTGCTGTCGCCATCATAGTCATTCGTGATGCCGGCAAAAGGTGTTCCAGCCTGATACCCGACATGGGAGCGACTGTGCAAATCCGTGGTGCTCACAAAGTACGGATTACCCCACTTGCTGTTCTGATGGACCCCTGTCGTCGCACCTTGAAGCATCGTAAGACTGCTGTACGAGGTCGAATTGCTGCCGTAATTCCACCAGAAGATCGTAGACCCGGTACCGATGCGGAACCAGAGATTGTAATCGAACTGCGAATACGAACCATTGTAGTAGTTGTACAGCCCGTAGAACGTCCCGTTACCCTCGTGGTACACGGAGTTGTTCACGAATTTCTTGTCATACGTTGTCGTGGTCTCGCCGTAATCGTAGATACCATACGACGTGCTGGGCGTCTTCAGATACACCGAATTGTACACCACGTCCGTGAATCGAGGGTAGCTCACGTACAGGCCATACACTGTGCTCGACGTGTTGTCCGCAATACCCATGTTGTTGAAAATCCTGGCGCGGTTGCTGCTGCTGGCGTAGTAATTGTTCGCACGGAAGATGTAGAACGGCGACGTGCGCGTCCAGCCGTAGTTGTAACTGACCTCCAGACCGTTGTTCGGATAGTACACGTAGTACGCATACCCCGCGGTGCTAGTGAACGTGCCGGTGCTGCGCTGAATGGCGGTGTTTCCACGAATGACCAACGCTCCACCGGGATACCACATGTACATTCCGTAGTAGTACCACCCGGTGATGGAGTTGTTGATGAATTGATTGCCCTGCGCGATGGAGTAATCCGTGGACGACGACCCGTTCCAGCGGATTCCGTAGTAGCCTCCGATGATGGAATTGTCCTTGATCACGTTAAAATTGCCATAATCGCCGGTCGAGGAATAGGACGAGGTCGTACCAGCGTACAGCGGAATGATGGCGGCACTGGTGGAGCCCGTGGTCACCTCCAGCGTGCAGTTCGAGATCTCATTGTAATCGGCAGAATTGGTGAACAGCACCGCCTGCCCATACAGGGTATTGGTGGATCGAATCGATAGATTCTTGATCCGTATGTAATCCGCTCCGTTCAGCGTCAATGTCGGGGAATAGGTCGTGGTCGCGCTGAATGTGAGTACGCGCGTCGCCGCATTTCCTGCTCCGCCATCGAAGGTGATGGTATTGGTCAAACTCGCTCCGGAGATCGCAGGAATGGCGATCTGCTCGGAGTAGGTTCCAGCCAGAACGTTGAAGGTCACCGGACCCGACACGCCGCTGGTGGAAAGAGCGGTAACCGCAGCCGAAAACGTTGCGTAATTGCCACCGCTCCCGATGGTGTAAACCCCGTTGAGCTGTGCCAGTGCAGACGGAGCGAATACCGAAGGCATGAGCACAGCGAGCATGAGCACAAGCAAGGCGGAGACGCGCCCTCTGACTCTACGACAATCTTCCATTGCAGCTCTCCTGTATGACGGTGATATGTGACAAAGGGGCAACACAGCGTGGGTATACGTTACTAGCCCCGGGGGATACCCTGGAGCATTGGCCGAAACGACAACCCTGGATGGGGAATGTGTCTGCGCTGCTTGAGTGTGAATATACGTCACGCCGAATCGAGAAAGCAAGCATTTCAAAGAGAATTTTTTTCACACTACGAAACATTGTGACTGATCTGCACTATCTATATAAGAAGCTGTATTTGTTTGACATAGCTTCCGATTTGTAAAAAAATCTCCCTGATCGCATCCCACTTCCTCCCTTTCCATCAACACCGAAGGGCCGCCCCGGCAGGCGGCCCCTCGGTGTTGTCACATACCGTGATCTCAGGAGGCTATTTCGACAGCACCATTTGCATGGTCTGTACGTGATCGCCTGCGAT
>DAOSDL010000069.1:0-8550 GCA_035362335.1 Bacteroidota bacterium | reverse complement strand
GAAACTCTGCTGATCCACTCTGACAGTAATCAAGGCACCTACACCATTTTCATTCTCCCGGGTGCGACGAAGGAACATAGGAGACTGTGGTTTTGAAATTCTGTTGATCCGCCCCGACAATAATCATGTCCCCCGCATTGAACCATGCCCCCGCGGACGGTGTTGTCAACTGGGCGCGCGGGATGCACGGCGCGCGAGAGCTTCAACAATTTCGGCGGACGGATGAAAGCGGAAGAATCTATCATCGAGGAAGCGCAGCGGAGCGGGTTGTCCGCTTTGGAAGCGGAGCGTGGATCGCTGCGCACGCGTGAAGGACGCTTCGTGAATCCGAACGGCGCGCGGGTGGAAATGCGGCCGGGGCAGGGTATGCAAGCGTTGCGCTCCATGCTGCGCTCGGAGCAGCGACGACCGGCGCGGGCCTTGCCCAATGTGTTCGCCGGCGCGGCGGACGTGGCGGCAGACCTGGCGGTGACCTGGTTCGGACACTCGGCCGTGTTGCTGGAAATCGATGGCCTGCGCCTGCTGCTGGATCCCATGCTGGGGCCGTCCACCTCACCCCTGCCGCTGCCCTTCGGCAGGCGCTTCGCGCTGCAACGGCCGCTGGATATCGACGCGCTGCCCGCGGTGGACGCGGTGCTGCTGTCGCACGACCACTACGACCATCTGGACAAGGGCAGCATTCTGCGCCTGGCTCCGCGCGTCGGCCATTTTTACACGCCGCTGGGCGTGGGCGCACATCTCCGCCGCTGGGGCATCGCGGCGTCGCGCATCAGCGAATTGGACTGGTGGGACGAACGTTCGCTGGCGGATGTACGCATTGTGGCCACACCAGCGCAGCATTTTTCAGGACGCGGCCTGCGCGACCGCAACAGCACGCTGTGGGCATCGTGGACCATACTCGCATCCTCCGCGCGTGTGTACTTCAGTGGCGACAGCGGGTACGGTCCGCATTTCGAGGCCATCGGCCGGCGCTTCGGTCCCTTCGATCTCACCATGATGGAATGCGGCCAATACAACGAACTGTGGCGCGCCATTCATTCCATGCCCGAGGACAGCGTGCGCGCGCATCGCGATCTCCGCGGCGAGGTGCTGCTGCCCATTCACTGGGGGGCGTTCACGCTGGCGCCGCATGCCTGGACCGAGCCCATCGAGCGCCTGCGCGGAGCCGCCGAGGCAGTGGGTGTGCGTCTGGCGTTGCCACGCATCGGTGAGCGTGTGTTTCCCCGTGGCGACCTCCCGCGTTGGGATATTTTGGAGTCGGTTTGATACGCGACCTTCAGTGACAAACACATGTGAGAGTGTAGGGAGAACAGGAGAATAAGGAGAAATGGTATGGCCCCCACCACACCTGCGCTGGCACCGCACCACGCGCTCTCCATTTTCCCGCATCCCTCCCAACACTCGCAGGCGCATCACGCGCATCCGACACCGCGGCCAGGCGGTTTATCGTACAACGCGCAACAATCGCTGCGTCCGGGCACCATCGGCATCCATGCGCAGCAGGTAGCTTCCAGTGGGCAAGGCGGTGGCGTCGATGGTGGCGGTGAAGCGGCCGGGAGCGTGTGCCGCGTTCACTATGGTGGCTCGCTGTCGTCCGAGCACATCGAACAAGTCGATACGCACCGTGGCCGAGCGGTCGATTCCGTAGGCGAAGCTCGCCACGCCGCGCAGAGGATCGGGGTGCACGCCGCCAAGGAAGGGCGTCGCCGGCTGCGCGACGGTTTCCGAGGAAAGCACCACGAAATAGCTCGTGCGCCAGATCTGCCTGTTGTCCACCACCGACCACAGGTAATCGCGAGGTGCGACGCGCAGCGCTGTGATGCGCTGATCGGCGAGGTCGGGACTCATGGGCTTCCACGTCGCGCCGCGATTCGCGGTGGCGAATACGCCCACACCGTACATGGCGGCGAAGATCGCATCCCCGCGCGCCTGCACATCGGTCACCCTGGCTCTGGAGTGCTCGTTGCCCTGCTGTTGCCATGTGTGTCCGTTGTCGATCGAATAACAGACACCACCACCCAGAGTCGCGGCGTACAAATCGCCGTTTTTCCACTGGCAGAGCGCCGAGACGGATGCATGCGTCAGGCCCGTCCCGGAGTACTGCCAACTGCCACCGCCGTCGTCGCTGCGATACAGACCTTCGCCATCGCTGCCCGCGAATACGCGGTTGCCGGCTACGGCAAGAAAACAGCGCACGGGCGAGGCATTGGGAAAGGTGAACATCCGCGTCCAACTTCGTCCGGCATCGATGCTGCGGTACACGGCACCCTGCCCGGTGCCTACAAACACCGTGGTAGGCGAAACGGCGAAACTCGCGGAAATGTCGAGACCGAGCAGACCCGAACTCCAATAGTCCCAGTCATCGTCCAGCGAATCGTAGCGGTACACCGTGCCCTGGGTATCGAAGGCGAGCAACTCCTGGTCGAGCAATGAAACCATGCTCCGCGGTCGCCTCCCTTCCATTCCCCTCATGTACCTATGCCAGGCCATGGCGGGTGACGTCGAGGCATTGTCGGAGCGGTGCACGAACTCTTCCCCGAGAAGGAATACCTTTCCGCCATGAAACACGATATCGTTCACCGCGCCGAGGTCAAGACCCCCGCGTACGAGGCGGCAGCTTTGCAACGAGTCTGTCGAAACATACACGCTGTCTCCTCCTCGGAGGAACACGTATCTCCCGTCGCCGGCATGGTGCGTTTCCCGTACCCTGTTCCATGGCAATGCGATGGTGCCTGTGGGTTGCCAGCTGTCGCCTTCATCGGCGCTGGTAAAAAATCCCGCAATGGTCAGCACGAGCAAATTGCCGTCGTGTCCGCGGAGAATGCGCAACGCCCGGCTGCTCGCTTCGCCGTCGAGTCCGAGGCCATTCGAAATTTGCCGCCATTGCGTCTCGCCCTTGCGTCGACGGTACACACCATTGAGCGATGCGGCCAGCCATATCGTCTTGCCATCGGTATAGCCATCCTGAAAACACACGCCGAAGGCACCGGCGTCATCCCGTTCCCACGAATACCCGTTATCCGAACTGCGATACGTGGCACCGTCCTTGGTGTAGATGATGACATGCTCGGGATCGCGTGCGACGAGGCCCATATTCCGATAACTGACATCGTATTCCAATCCGTTTCCCACATGTTCCACCACACCCCAGCCCTGACGAAAGCGCATCAGGCGGTCGGGATGGCCAGAGAGGAAGAACGTTCTCTTTCCACCATCGAACAGCCGCTGTGCGAAATTGCCAACCCGCGTGCCCTGCGGTTGCCAGCGCTCCCCGCCATCCGAGGTGTGAAACACCGCGATTCCATCCTCGGCCAGCACCATGCCTCCAGGATACGCGGTGTCGGCGAGCATGGCGCTGACGGAATGTCCCGGCAGACGGCGTTCCTCCCACGCGCTCCAATCATCGTTCAGGCGAAACAGGTTGTACACTGTGGACAAATACACACGCCCATCGCGTGTTGTGGCGAGGCGGTTGAGCGGTCCGTACGGCGAATATCCGTTCACTCTCTCCCAGGGAGTCTGCGCCGTGAGCGAAGCGGGTGGGAGCAAGCAGATCATGGCCAGAAGGAAGACAACGTTTGTGGCGACAGCAGTGCCCCCGCCATTCGCAAGCCGCGAGGATGAACTGCGCTTGGTCCTCACTTCGCGCTTATGGTACAATGAAATGGAACAAGTCTTCACGGTGGCTCCACTCACGCTGATTGACGGATTACACCACGCTCTTGACACGGAAACAAGACAATCGTTCCCATTGCACTTCCCATTCGCTCCCTCCCCGCTCAGCCGATCAGTATCGAAACCCCCAGCAGCGGCAGGGCCAGCGGAATGCGCGTGCCGGAAATGGTGACATCGGCGTTGGGCACGACGATGAGGCCGAGGTCGAAGGAAGCGCGCCCGGTGACGTAGCGCAATCCCAGCGTGTGCAGTGTGCCGCCACCGAGCACATCCATGAGATGCTCGGTGAGGAACTTCCAGGACGCGGATATCCAGCTTTCGTAGCCCATGCCCACGCCCATCACCAGGCCGCCATCGAAACCGAGACTGTAGCCCTCGACCATGTTGGCCAGCCCCAGGCCGAGGGTGAATTTCGACTCCTCGGTGCCCATGCTCGTCACGGCGAAAGCCCCGGGAATAACGGCGCGATCCCAATTGTAGCGATTCCCCAGCCGGTATTCCTGCCCCCAGAACAACAGCGCTCCGCCCACCGCCAGACTCGCATTGTCCTGATCGAAAAGCGTGTGCTTGAGCATGGCATAGGAGTAGTACTGCTCGCCGGTGTTTCCGTCGGTGCTGAAAAGGTAAATCCCGCCCGCCGAGAGTTGCAGGTTGTCCAGCACTCCCACGGCCACGTAAGGAATGTACGGCGTGGCCAGGCCCACCACCGCGCTGCCTCCCGGGAGCGAACGTCCCGTGGGCGCCATGATCAGCGAGGTGGCGGCGATATCCCTGCCCGCATCCCCGCGCTCGGACAGCGTGTCCGCCGGTACGCTTCCGCGCACGTCATCATGTGCGGACGGCCACGCCTGATCGGTCGACAGGCGATACTGCGCTCCGGCCGGTATTGCGAGGAACAAGGCAAGCGCCAGCGCCGCGGGAAGGAGTCCGCGCCGGCACAGCGGGCCGCAACGATGCTTCGGGAGTACCATGGACATCCAACACCTCCGCCGTATGGAAAACGTACAGGCAAGATACGGCGCCGCAGCGGTATGGTCATTACGACAACGCGTATCCTGTTTCCGGAACATGGCGGGGTTCAGAAGAGGATGAGGCGGCTGGCGCCGAGGCATCGCCTGTCGGCTTCCTACCGGCGAGCGACCGTTTCGCGTGAGCGCGCAGCAGACCGCCGTGCCGCGCTTTGGCACTGCATCGCGTGATGCTTCTTTCGTATATTATTGTTCGTGTCCATACACCAAGCAGGACGGCGGGATACCCGTGGAGGATCAGCGACCCGATATTTCCATCATCATCGTCAGTTACAATGTGCGGGATTTGCTCGAGAGCTGCCTGCATTCGGTGTATTCCTCGCTCGCGGGGATTTCGCACGAGATTTTCGTGGTGGACAACAATTCCGACGACGGAACGGTGGAAATGCTCAGGCAGCGATTTCCTGAGGTGCTGCTGACGGCGAACAAGGATAATGTGGGCTTCGCCAAAGCCAACAATGTGGCGCTGGCCCGTGCACGGGGACGCTATCTGCTGCTGCTGAATCCCGACACGCTGCTGCAGGAGGACACACTGCGCGTGATGCTCGCGTTTTTCGCCGAAAACGATGACGTGGGCATGGCGGGCTGCAAGATCATCCGTCCCGACGGCAAGCTGGCTCCCGCCTGCCGCCGCAGCTTTCCCTCGCCCTGGGTGTCTTTCACCAAGCTCACAGGGCTCAGCACGCTGTTTCCGCATTCGCGGCTCTTCGCGCGCTACAACCTCACCTATCTGAGCGAGGACGAAAGCTACGAGGTGGACGCGCTGCAGGGGTCCTTCATGCTGCTGCGCCGCGAGGTGTACGAAGCCATTGGCGGCCTGGATGAGACGTATTTCATGTACGGCGAGGATTTGGACTGGTGCTACCGCACGCAAAAGGCGGGCTGGAAAATATACTACGTGCACAGCACCAAGATCATTCACTACGAAGGCGAGAGCACCAAGCGCAGCAGCATCGACGCCACGGCCGAGTTCTATCGCGCCATGCACGTGTTCGCGCGCAAGAATCTCGGGCTTTCTTCCTTCTCCCTCGGCATCATCTCCATCGGCATCTGGCTGCGCCTGTCCTTCACCCGCTGGCAGTATCGCGTCAGCGGCTTGGGCGAACCGCTGGTCGACGCCGTCACCATGGTGCTCGCGCTGATCGCGGCGGAGTTCCTGCGCTACGGCGATGTGTTCACGCTGCCCTCCTACGCCTATCCCACAGTGTTCGTTGTGAGTGTGCTGGTGCTGCTCGCGAGCCAGTACGCCGTGGGCAGTTACACGAAAGAGGATTTCAAAACCGTGCGCTCGGGACTCGGCGTGTTCCTGAGTTTTCTCGTGCTGTCGTCGCTTACCTTTTTCTTCAAGGAATACGGCTTCAGCCGCGGCATCACGCTCATCATGGGCGCGCTGACGATGATCGTCATTCCCGGACGCCGCGCGCTGCACATGCTGCGCGATCCGCAGGCGCGGGTGAATCCGGTGACCGGACGCCGCACGCTGCTGGTGGGGCTCACCGAACAGTCGTTGGACGTGCTGCACCGCCTGCGCCGCCTCGACGAGCGCACGTACAGCATCATCGGCCTCATCGACATCACGCGAAAGCATGTCGGCGAGCATATCGAGGGCGTGCCGATTCTCGGCAGTGTGGAAAACATCGGCAAGGTGATACGCGAACACAGCGTGACCGATGTGATACTGGGTCCGGATGTGCTGAGCTACGCCGATATTCTGACCATTATCAACCGCACGCGCGGCTACAACGTACACTACCGACTCGTACCCAAGACCATGGAATTCATCGTGGGCAAAACCAGCGTCGACCAACTCGGGGCCGTGCCGCTGGTGGATATGGAGTACGCCCTGATGAAGCCGGGCAACCGCTTGCTCAAGCGTGTGCTGGATCTGTGCGTGTCGCTTCCGCTGTTGCCGCTGTCGCTGCTCGCCGGCGGCAAGAGTAGCGCCGCTTCGCCGTTGCGGGCAGCGTTGCGCGCCATGCCAGCCGTGGCCGCGGGACGCCTGAGCCTTGTCGGACACGACCCCGCACACACCGCCATGCTCCCGCCGCATTGGCCGGGCAAGCCGGGATTGACCGGACTCGCGCAGTTGCGCGGCGGGGCTGGAATGACGCAGGAGGAAATCCTGGGCTCCATTTTACAGTACGTGCGAAACTATTCCATCTTTCTCGACATCGAAATATTGGTGCGCAGTGTGATGCGCTCTTTTGCCCGCTAACTTACGAGGATAGCATACATGCCCAAGACAGTGCTGGAATTTGAAAAGCCGGTCATAGAACTCGAACAGAAAATCGCCGAAATGCGCGCCGTAGTGCAGGATCTCTCGCTCAACGAGGAGATCGACGCGCTCGAGAGCAAAGTCGACGAGTTGCGGCGCTCGGTGTACTCCAATCTCACACGCTGGCAGAAAGTTCAGCTCGCGCGGCATCCGGACCGTCCCTACACGCTGGATTACATCAAGCACATGACCGAGGATTTCGTCGAACTGCACGGCGACCGCGCATTCGGCGACGATCACGCCATCGTGGGCGGCTTTGCGCGCATCGAGGGCCGCACAGTGATGCTCATCGGTCAGCAGAAGGGGCGCGACACCAAGAGCAATCTGCATCGCAACTTCGGCATGGCCAATCCCGAGGGCTACCGCAAGGCGCTGCGCCTGATGAAGCTGGCGGAGAAATTCGGACATCCCGTGGTGACACTCATCGACACGCCGGGCGCCTATCCGGGCATAGAGGCCGAGGAGCGCGGCCAGGCCGAAGCCATCGCGCGTAACCTGTTCGAGATGAGCCGTCTCGGCGTGCCCATCATCGTGGTGATCATCGGCGAGGGCGCCTCGGGCGGAGCGCTGGGCATTGGCGTGGGCGACCGCGTATTGATGCTGGAGAACACCTGGTACAGCGTGATCTCGCCGGAGAGCTGTTCGAGCATTCTCTGGCGAAGCTGGGACTACAAGGAGCAGGCCGCCGAAGCGCTGCGCCTCACCGCGCCGGATTTGCTCGCGCAGGGCTTGATCGACCGCATCATTCCCGAACCGCTGGGCGGCGCGCATCGCAATCACGCCGAGGCCGCTCTGCTGCTCAAAACCGCGCTGGTGGAAGAAATCAAGCGCCTGTCCTCGATGAACGCCGAACAGTTGCGCAAGCAGCGTGTGAAAAAGTTTTCGCGCATGGGAGAATTCAACGGATAAATCATGACGGTGATTTGCGCTTGCGACACCCGCATCCGCGTGCGCTACGCGGATACGGACCAGATGGGCATCGTGTACAATGGCAAATACTTCGAGTACTTCGAAGTCGGGCGCACGGAAATGATGCGCATGCTCGGCCTGCCCTATATCGAATTCGAACGGGCGGGCACACGACTGCCGCTGGTGGAGGCGCATGCGCGCTTTCACCGTCCCGCACTGTACGACGACGAATTGCACATTCACAGCGAGGTGCGCGAGGTGCCGCGCTCGCAACTGCGCGTGGATTACGAAATCCGCCGCGTGGCCGACAACGAATTGCTTGTCACCGGTTACACCACGCACGCCTTTCTCGACATCGCCACACTGCGACCAGTGCGGCCTCCGCGGCGCTTTCTCGACGCGCTCGGCAACGGCGCGCGCGACTGAGTCGGTTCACCCGAGCTTACGCCGGTTTGGATCTTATAACTGAGCTTCGTCACCTCGCCACGGCGAGTCCCAGACCTGAGCGCAGCGCCGAGCACGAATGTCTGTAATGGTACAATAATGATACGGCGCGGAGTGGAACCCTTCGACTCCGGGCCTGAGCCACGTTCTCGGAAAGATGCACAAATTCTCTCGCAGGCCCGTCGCTCAGGGTGACGGGATGAGTGAGCGAAGCGCCGA
>DAOSDL010000068.1:0-8562 GCA_035362335.1 Bacteroidota bacterium | reverse complement strand
ACCAGCAGTTCACCATGGCGCTGAATCCGGCAGGATTGGCTCCGGGCGTGCACACTGGCACGATCACGTTCTACGGCATTCTGTTCAATGATGACTTCCGTCCGCCTTCGAACGGTCTGAATGCGACGAATCAGCCGCTGAACATCACGGTGGAGCTGATCGTGGTGAACACGGGCACGAAGACGGGTCCGGCCTTCGAGGAGCAGACGCTGACGAATCTCGGTCCGGGCACATTCAACTTCAACGGACCGGTGACGGGCAATCCGATCGCCACCGTGGAAGTGACCTCGGGCTTCATTCCCTCGATGACGATTCGCGTGTATCCGAATCAGCTTCCGCCGAACATCACGCGCATGATGTACGTGAAGCGCTACTGGCAAATCACGCACACGGGCACGGCGTGGACGGCGAACATCACCTTCCCGTACGCCGATCAGGAAGCGGCGATGGTGCTGGATCGCTATCAGTTGCGCGGCGTGCGTCAGGCGGTGCTGCGTGGCGCGTGGGAAGATCCCATCAACGGCACCACGTCAACGTCGGATCCCGCGACGAATTCGGTGAAGGTGTTCGACCTGAACCAGACGAACTCGGGTGGCAACATCGCCTTGGCGCAGCCCTACATGTACGCCAAGCGCGGTGATGTGCCGACGAGCTTCGGCCTCGAGCAAAACTTCCCGAACCCGTTCAATCCTTCGACGACGGTGAGCTTCGCCGTGGCCGAGGAGCGCGCGGTTCGTATCGTGGTGTACAACTCGCTCGGCATGGAAGTGGGTGAGTTGGTGAACGATGTGCTGCCGGCTGGCCGCTACAGCGTCGAGTTCGACGCCAGCGCGTTGCCCAGTGGCACCTACCTGTACCGCATGATCGCAGGCGATTACATTCAGACCATGCAAATGGTTCTGTCAAAATAGCCTCCTGAGATCACGGTATGTGACAAAAAGGGCCGCCTGCCGGGGCGGCCCTTTTCTATAATCGCACTGTGACTATCTCCGCCAGGGCGATGATGAAAAGTGATGATCAGAGCGTTGCCACGTCTGGAAAGCACGTGGGTGCAGGTTGAATGGTACCGTGGTGCGAGACCAATGAGAACTCCTGCTGATGAGAGGAGAGGTTTTTTAGGTACCACCACGCAGGGATGGAGATCGAGAGAATGCCAAGGAGGGGGTGGCAATCGTTTTACCCTATGCTGCTGCCGGGATGCGCTGTTGCTGCTTTTTGCGCGCTACGGGCACCCCATGAAAGGCGGACCTCTGTGAGAAATATTCACGAAATTTGCTATTCGTAAATAGATGATGTAAGTTGCCGCCGATGAGTAGGTCTCAAATCGGTGCAAGCGTCCGGATTATTTCGGATGCGTGTGCGCATTTCGCCCCTGCCTCTTTTGGTCGCTGAAGGTTCGTTGATAGATTCTTCATCCACTTTTCAGGAGGATTTGCCATGCGATCATTGAAGTACAATGACGCGTACGCTACCGCACTGCGGAAGGGGCTGCTCGGAATGGCTTTGCTATTCCTGCTGTCGGGGGCTTCCTTCGCACAGGGAGTGCTCGTCACACTTGGGACAGGCACATCGACGACCGGCACATCGGCCGCCAGCCCGGTGAACACCTATTACCGCAGCATGCACATCCAATTCGTGTATACAGCCGCGGAGATCAATACAGCGTTGTCGCCATTGACCGGTCCGCGTGATCTGGCGAAAATCGGCTGGCGTATTGCCAGTGCTCCCACCACGTATGTTCCGCTCCCGAGTTACACGATCAAGATGAAGCACACCAGTGCGACGAATGCCTCGTCGTACGACGCGGGTCCGTTCACCGTGGTGTACTCGGCAAATTACACACCCGTGAACGGTTACGATACTCTGACCTTGACCACGCCGTTCAACTGGGATGGCAGCAGCAACATTCTCGTGGATGTTTGCTGGGCGCAGACTGTCGACTACGCATCGGAAGGCACGTTGTACTACTACGGCGGATCCTCCGGAGACATCGGCTACTATCGACAGGATGGAAGCAATACCTGCAATGTGGCCACATCGTGGTCCACGTCCACGGAAAAACCGCAGTGCATGATGCGCTGGATTCCCGCGGCACCCATGAGTTACGTCTCATCAACGGTGACGCAGAACAATGTGTCGCCGGCCGCCGTGGGCTTTTCGAATCAGGAAATTCTCGGCATCCCCGTGGTGATGAGTGGATCGCTGACTCCGCTTGCCGCGACTTCCTTCTCGTTGAACACGACAGGAACGACGAACACGGCGGACATTCTTGCGGCGAAGATCTACTACACCGGGACTTCCCCGGTGTTTGCGACCACCACGCTGGTAGGTACAACTGCGAGTCCATCCGGCAACTTCACTGTTACCGGCAGTCAGACGCTTACCGCCGGCACGAACTATTTCTGGCTGGCATATGACATATCGGCGTCCGCAACACCGATGAATTATGTCGATGCGCAATGTACCGGCATCACCATCGGCGGGGTGACGCAGACACCGACAGTGACGAATCCCGCGGGCAATCGCCAGATATTGGCGCCGCTGAGTGGCAACTACACCATCAATCCACTTGGCAGCGGTAACAGGAATTTCACCTCCTTTACCGCGGCGGTCAATGCATTGACGTCCGTTGGCGTATCCGGCGCGGTAACCTTCGATGTCGCGCCCGCGATATACACCGAGAAGGTGACCTTGCCTGCCATCGCTGGTGCCAGTTCCACCAATACCATCACGTTTGATGGTGGCACCGGCAATGCCGCGACGAGGATTCTGCAATTCAACACGACGAACATCGGCGAGTATGTGTTCATGCTCAACGGTGCGGACTACATTCGTCTCAAGAATCTGACGATCAATGCCACCGGCACCACGGAAGGCGTCGGTATCTATATCACCGGCATTGCGGATTACAACCAGATCCTCAATTGCGTGGTGAATGTCAGCACGAGCAGCAGTTCGTCGGATTGTATTGCGATCTGCGCTTCGGCGTCATCCACATCCACATCCACCACGGGCAACATCGGCAGCAACAACCTGATACAGGGCTGCACGCTGTCGGGTGGTTATTATGGCTTGACCTACCGGGGCAATTCCACCGGCAATACCTACAATCAGAACAACCAGTTTTTGGACAATACCATCCGTGAATGGTATTACTACGGCATGTACCTGTACTATCTGCCGCAGATGACGTGCAGCCGCAATGTGTTGCTCCAGCGGAAGACCGGTACATTCACCACAAGCGGCGGCTACGGCATTTACGCGTACTACTGCGCCTACGCACCGGTGATCGAGAAGAACTACGTTGATGCCCGCAGTTACGGTATCCGCGCGTACTATCTGAACTCGGTGTACACGTCGGGGACGCGCGGCAAGATGAACAACAACATGTTCGCGCTCTCCGGTACGTCCACGATTTACGGCGCGTACTTCTACTATTGTCGCGAGATGGATGTGTTCAACAACACCATTCACGTCAATACCACGGGAACCAGCACGACGTACGTGTGGCAGCTCTCCGGGTCGAGCGGGTACAACCTCGACTTCCGGAACAACTGGGCATCGTACATCGGCGCGGGCACCGGGTACCTGTTCTACAACAACACGAGCGCGTATTTCACGAACTTCAACTACAACGCGTTCTACTCGGCCTCCACAGCATCGCAGTTCTACTACAACGGGACGACGTATGCCAACTGGGCCGCATTGCCGCGAACCACGCACAACGTGAATTCGGTGTTCGGGCTCCCGTATTTCATCAGCGACACGGATTTGCATAGCCGTTCGCATGTGGGCTATCAAGCCGGTGTGGCGGTGACCGGGGTTGTGGATGACATCGACGGAGACTCGCGCCTGACTCCGCCCTGTATCGGAGCGGACGAGTATCCCGCGCCTCCGCCGGAATACGATCTCGCCGTTGCCGATGTGCGGCTGAACTACGCGGATTCCAAGTGGGCACGCATCGAAGGCGCCGCCACGCATGCCGTGGATGTGGTGCTGCAGAATACCGGCCTCAGTGCGAATCCCGCGAATGTGACTGTGGTGTACAAGGTCGGCAGCGCGCCGACGTCGAGCGCGGACGGTGTAGCGCAAGTGTTCACCCCGAGTTGGGTGGGGACGCGGGCGACGGTCACCTTCGCACAGCCCGTCACGGCGCTGCTTCCGCAACCCGCGTTGACGGTGTATGCGCGCGTGTTCTGGGCCTCGGATCTGACTCCCGCCAACGATGTTGCCGCGGACACGAGGAAAATCGACATCGTGAAGGTTCACGGCAACGAGAACTTCAACAGCATGATCGCTCCGCAATTCGATGACAATCCAGGTTTCCTGCTGTATCCTTGGTTGGTCATGAACAACAATGGCGGAGCCACCTGGCAGACCCGCGCGGGTGTGGGTGTGTCCGGAAGCGTCGCGTTGTATTATCCGGGCGACAGCCAGGCGGGCAACGACTGGGTGTTCACTCCAGGTGCGCAACTTGGCGCCGGATCCAGCTACCGCGTGGGCTTCCAGCTGCGCAGCGAAAGCGGATTGCCGCAAACCGTGGAAGTGGCCTGGGGTCTGAACCCCGACCCGGCGTCAATGACGACGTTCGCAACATTCTCCAATGTGACGAACACATCGTTCATGACCGCGAAGCAACTCGCGAGCAACATGGATCCGTATTTCAACACGCCCAATGTCAATGGGTTGTACTACCTCGGATTCCGCGTGATCAGCCCAGCCGCGGCGGGTGGTCTCGTTGTGGATGATATCATGCTGGACGACAATCCCTCGCCGCCGCCGAAAATCGGCATCGGCGCACCGGGAGCGGCGCTCAGTACCTTTATCGACAATCCTTCGGTGAAGATCAGACTGCAGGCCAACTACAAGGCACCGATGGCGATCTCCAAGGTGTATCAGGTCGCTTCGATGACGAATATTTACGGGTCGAACGGCGACTTCCTCTGGGATGTAGAGACCTCGACGCCGTGGATCACCTTGGTCAAGGCGACGCCGCAGCCGACTTCGCAGGGATACAACTTCAGTCCTCCGCGGCCGCGGCAGTTCCAGGATTTCACGATGACGGTGAATCCCGCGGGTCTCGCGCCGGGTGTGCACACTGGTTTCATCACCCTGTACGGCATACTGTTCAACGACGATTTCCCGCCACCTGCGAGCGGATTGCTTGCGACGAATCAGCCACTGGACATCACTGTGGAGCTGATCATCGTGAACACCGGCTCGAAGACAGGTCCGGCATACGAGGAGATGACGCTGACGAATCTCTCGCCGGGGGTCTTCAACTTCACCGGTCCGACAACGGGCAACCCCATCGCCGACGTGGAAGTGACCTCGGGCTTCATTCCCTCGATGACGATTCGCGTGTATCCGAATCAGCTTCCGCCGAACATCACGCGCATGATGTACGTGAAGCGCTACTGGCAAATCACGCACACGGGCACGGCGTGGACGGCGAACATCACCTTCCCGTACGCCGATCAGGAAGCGGCGATGGTGCTGGATCGCTATCAGTTGCGTGGCGTGCGTCAGGCCGTGCTTCGCGGTGTGTGGGAAGATCCGATCGTGGGCACGTCGTCGACATCCGATCCGAACACCAACTCGGTGAAGGTGTTCGACCTCAACGAGACGAACTCGGGTGGCAACATCGCATTGGCGCAGCCCTACATGTATGGCAAGCGCGGTGAATTGCCGACCAGTTTCGCATTGGAGCAAAATCATCCGAACCCGTTCAATCCATCGACAACAGTGAGCTTCACCGTGGCCGAGGAGCGTGCCGTGCGCATCGTGGTGTACAACTCGCTGGGCATGGAAGTGGGCGAGTTGGTGAACGATGTGTTGCCGGCGGGCCGCTACAGCGTCGACTTCGACGCGAGCGGACTTCCGAGCGGCACCTACCTGTATCGCATGACCGCAGGCGATTATGTACGGACCATGCACATGGTTCTGTCGAAATAGCCTCCCGAGAAACGGTATGTGACAAAAAGGGCCGCCCTCGCAGGTGGCCCTTTCTTATTGGTCTGCGGGCAGAGAATGCTGACTGCAAACTCAGAGAATACGAGGACTTGGAAATCACTGTGCCGTGGAGTTACTTTGCGTTCGGCGGTTTCAGTCCGCCGACTCCTCTATACCAGGAGCGTTGTTGCCGATTTCGCGGGCAGGCATCCCCGGCACATGGATGCATGACGCGGGCTTCACGATCCGATGTCACATACCCTCAATCACTCAGGAGCCTCACTATGTCCAACCTTGTGACGCAGTGGCGGAGACTATCCTCTCTGCTCATCCTCGCGTCCCTGTTGTGCGTGTCGACAGCCTCGGCACAGCTAAGCGGGAGCTACACCATCGGCAGTGGCGGCAATTACGCCAGTTTTACCGCCGCCATTTCCGCACTCACCACCAGCGGCGTATCCGGAGCGGTGACGTTCAACGTGCTTTCGGGTACGTACAACGAGACGTTCACCATCCCGGCAATCACCGGTGCCAGTTCCACGAACACCATCACCTTCGATGGCGGTGCGGGCAATGCCGCTTCGCGCGTCATCACCTACAACATGGCCACGAGTTACGGCTCGGTGATCACGTTGGATGGTGCCGATTATGTGAAGTTCAAAAACCTGACCATCAACTCGACGAACAGCTCGTACGGGTATGGCTTCCTGTTCACGAACTCGGCGGACTACAACGAGATCAGCAACTGCGTGATCAACCTGCCCGCCAACACGACCAGTGCGTATCACATCGGAATCTGCGCCAGCACCACCACGTCGTACAGCACGACAGGTGACTATGGCAACTACAACTTGATCAAGGACAATACCATTACCAGCGGCTACTACGCCATTCGCTGGAACGGTTCGGGGACATCCTCGGACTACACCACGGTGACGGGCAACCAGTTCATCGGCAACAATGTGTACGACTGGTACTACTACGGGATGTACCTCTACTACATCGGCGGCGCCTTGGTGGTGAAGGACAACAATGCGGTGCAGCGTACGACGGGCACGTTCACCACCTCGTCGGGCTATGCGTATTACATCTACTATCCGAACAACGGTCCCGAGATCAGTTACAATTACGCCTACGCGCGTTACGCTCCGTACTACATTTACTACCCGAACGGGTACTATGCTAGCAGCACGAACCGCGGCAAGATTTTTAACAACATGGGCGTTGGTGAAGGAACGAGCACGATTTACGGATTGTACGTCAATTACGCCCGCTACTGCGATATTCTCTATAATTCGATCAGTACGAAGAACACGACAGGTACGGCGTATGGTATTTACCAGTACGGCGAGTCCACCTCCTATGACTGCAAGATCCTGAACAACATCATCAGTCACGATGGAAGCGGATCGTGGTATCCGGTGTACACGTACTACCCGACCAGCATCAGCGCATACGATTACAATCTGTACTACAAGACCGGTACGGCATCGGAGAACTGGTACTGGAACGCCACGACATATGCCAGCTTCACGGCGATGAAAACCGCTGTGACCACGCGGCATCAGAACTCGAAGTGGGGCAATCCGCGTTTTGCCAGCGCCACGGATTTACATAGCACATCGTTGACCGGCTATCAGGCGGGCACGCCGGTGAGCGGTTACACCGACGACTACGACAACGACACGCGTTCGAGTACGGTGCCCTGCATCGGTGCGGACGAATACCTGCTGACGAACATGGCTTACAGTTCGGCCACGACCGCGCAGAACAACACCAACCCCGCTTCCTCGGGCATCCCCAATCAGGAAGTGATCGGCATTCAGATCGTGGTCACGGGCTCGCTCAACGCGCTCAATGCCACGTCGTTCGCGCTCAACACGACTGGCACGACGAACACGGCCGACATCACCGCAGCGAAGATTTACTACACGGGCAGCAGTCCGGTGTTCGCCACCACTACGCTCGTTGGAAGCTATGCGTCTCCCAGCGGCAGTTTCACCATCACCGGCAGCCAGGCGCTGGACGGTCCGGGCACGAATTACTTCTGGTTGACCTACGACATCAGCGCATCGGCTGCGTCGGGCAATTACATCGACGCGCAGTGCACGGGCGTCACTGTTGCCGGAACGACCTACACGCCGTCAACCACCAATCCCAGTGGCAACCGCATGATTCTCGCGCCGCTGTCGGGTATTTACACGATCGATCCGAACGGCTCGGGCAGCACGAATTTCACGAGCTTCACGAACGCAGTGAATCGCCTGATCCAGATCGGCGTGAACGGTCCGGTGACTTTCAACGTTGCCGCCGCCACCTACAACGAGCAAATCATCATTCCGCCGATTCTCGGTGCCAGCGCGACGAACACCATCACGTTCGATGGTGGCACAGGCAATGCCGCGACGCGCATTCTTTCCTACAACACCAGTCTCACGTACGACGCGACGTGGACGTTCAACGGTGCCGATTACATCACGTTGAAGAATCTCACGGTACGCACCACCAACGCCACCTATGGCATCGCGGTGCAACTCGCTCCGGGTACCGACGCTTTGGGTGCGAATTACAACAAGATTCTGAACTGCAATCTCGAGTGCCCGGTGAATACGA
>DAOSDL010000067.1:0-9135 GCA_035362335.1 Bacteroidota bacterium | reverse complement strand
ACCAGCAGTTCACCATGGCGCTGAATCCGGCAGGATTGGCTCCGGGCGTGCACACGGGTACGATCACGTTCTACGGCATTCTGTTCAACGACGACTTCCCGCCTCCCTCGAGCGGACTGAACGCGACGAATCAGCCGCTGGACATCACGGTGGAATTGATCGTGGTGAATACAGGCACGAAGTCGGGTCCGGCCTTCGAGGAGCAGACGCTGACGAATCTCGGTCCCGGCACGTTCACCTTCACCGGTCCCGTGACGGGCAATCCGATCGCCACTGTGGAGGTGACCTCGGGCTTCATTCCCTCGATGACGATTCGCGTGTATCCGAATCAGCTCCCGCCGAACATCACGCGCATGATGTACGTGAAGCGCTACTGGCAAATCACGCACACGGGCACGGCGTGGACGGCGAACATCACCTTCCCGTACGCCGATCAGGAAGCGGCGATGGTGCTGGATCGCTATCAGTTGCGCGGCGTGCGTCAGGCGGTGCTGCGTGGCGCGTGGGAAGATCCCATCAACGGCACCACGTCAACGTCGGATCCCGCGACGAATTCGGTGAAGGTGTTCGACCTGAACCAGACGAACTCGGGTGGCAACATCGCCTTGGCGCAGCCCTACATGTACGCCAAGCGCGGTGATGTGCCGACGAGCTTCGGCCTCGAGCAAAACTTCCCGAACCCGTTCAATCCTTCGACGACGGTGAGCTTCGCCGTGGCCGAGGAGCGCGCGGTTCGTATCGTGGTGTACAACTCGCTCGGCATGGAAGTGGGTGAGTTGGTGAACGATGTGCTGCCGGCTGGCCGCTACAGCGTCGAGTTCGACGCCAGCGCGTTGCCCAGTGGCACCTACCTGTACCGCATGATCGCAGGCGATTACGTGCAGACCATGCAGATGGTCCTGTCGAAGTAAGCGTCGCGTAAAAGATCATCCACGAGAGCCACCTCGCGAGGGGTGGCTCTCGTGTTGTTTGCACGGAAACGGGTGAAGGATGAAAAAAAGTTGAAGAGAGCTTCATCCCGTGAGCAGTAGGCTGCTGTGCTTGCGAGGGCTTCCATGGATGTATCGGGCTGTTGCATTTGATGTTGTTGTGAAATACATTTGCTGCATTGGGTAAATAACCCATGAGGCTCCTTTATTGCGAGTCCGATTCAACGCTCCGCGCATCCCCGGCAAATGGATGCAAGGAGTGGGGTTGTTGCCCGTCGTCACATACCAACACATCACTCAGGAGTTTCCCATGCCAACACGCGCAAGGTCATGGTGGAGATACGCATCTCTGCTGTGTGTCGCTACGGTGTTGTGCGCCTCCGTCGCCAGGGGGCAGCTCAACGGGAGTTACACTATCGGAAGTGGAGGGAATTACTCCACATTTGCCGCTGCTGTAACGGCTTTAACCACCAGCGGAGTCTCGGGTCCGGTCACCTTCAGTGTGCTGTCCGGAACCTACTCCGAGACATTCACCCTCCCGGCCATTACCGGCGCCAGCGCCACGAACACCATCACCTTCGATGGTGGAACGGGCAACGCGTCGACGCGCATCATCACGTACAGCGTGAGCGCTTCCTACGGATCGGTGATCACGTTGGATGGAGCGGATTACGTCAAGTTCAAGAACCTGACCATTCGTTCGACCAACTCCAGCTACGGGTACTGCTTCCTGTTCACCAATTCCGCCGATTACAACGAAATCAGCAATTGCGTGATCGAGACGCCGACCAACACGACGAGCAGCTACCATATCGGCATCGTGGCGAGCACCACGAGCTCGTACAGTTCCACCGGTGATTTTGGTAATTACAATCTGATCAAGGACAACACCATCACCAGTGGTTACTACGGTATTCGGTGGAACGGATCCGGCTCCTCCGATTACACCACGGTGACGGGCAACCAGTTCATCGGCAACATGGTGACGGATTGGTACTACAGTGGCATGTACCTGTATTACATGGGCGGCGCCATGGTGTGCACGAAAAACACCTCGATACAGCGCAGCACCGGGACCTTCACCACCACCAGCGGATACGCATTTTACATTTACTATCCGAACAACGGTCCGGTGATCACCTACAACTACGGATGGTGCTGTTATTCTCCGTTTTACATCTACAGGATGAACAACAGCTACTCAAGCAGTACGATCCGCGGCAAGATGATCAACAACATGGGCATAGCCGACGGCACGAGCACGGTGTATGGTCTCTACTGCTCGTATCCGCGGTATTCCGATATCGCCTACAATTCGATACGGACGAAGAACACCTACAGCGCTGCGTACGGCATTTACCAGTATGGTGAAAGCTCGAACTACGATGTGAAATTCATGAACAACATGCTGAGCCATGAAGGCGATGGACAGTACTACTGGATTTACAATCAGTATTCCGCCTGTCACTCGTTGTTCGATTACAACATCTATTATCGGACAGGCTATGGCACGAACAACTGTTTGTGGAATGGCACCGATTACGGCACCTTCGCGGCATGCAAGGCGGCGGTGAGTGGTTTCCACCAGAATTCCAAAATCGCTTACGGGAAATGGACGAGCGCAACGAACCTCCACAGCGTTTCCATCGCCGCGTATGCAGCCGGTACACCCGTGGCGGGCGTTGCCGACGATTACGACGGCGATACACGCTCGAGTACGACACCCTGCATTGGAGCTGATGAATTTTCGCTTACCAACATGGCGTACAGCTCGATGACGTGCACGCAAAACAATACCAATCCGGCAGGAGCGGGCTTGGCGAATCAGGTGATCATCGGCATTCAAGTCAATGTCACCGGCGCGTTGAATGCCTTCTCCGCCACATCGTTCTCGTTGAACACCACTGGAACGACAAGCACCGCCGATATTTCCTCGGCGAAACTATATTACACCGGATTCGATCCGAATTTCGCACCCACGAACCTTTTCGCCACAGTGAACAACCCCAGCGGTAGCTTTGTCATGAACGGCAACCAGTTGCTGGAAGGACCCGGCCCCAACTATTTCTGGCTGGCCTATGATGTGCCCATCACGGCGACAGCGGGCAACGTGCTCGATGCGCAGTGCACGAGCGTGACTGTCAACGGCACGCCCTATGCCCCAACGGTAACCAACCCCACCGGCAGTCGTTCGATTTTCGCTCAGATGAACGGCAGCTACACCATCAATCCCACCGGAACGGGATTGAACAATTTCACCAGTTTCAGCGCGGCGGTGAATCGACTGATCTGGGTAGGTATCACAGGCCCGGTGTCCTTCGCCGTGTCAGCCGCGACCTACAACGAGCAGGTCACTATCCCGCCCATTCCAGGCGCCAGTGCGACGAACACCATTACCTTCGATGGTGGAACGGGGAATCGCACCTCCCGCATTCTGCAATACAGCACGCCGAATCAGAACGACGCGGTTGTGCTGTTCAACGGCGCGGATTACATCTCGTTCAAAAACATTACCATCCGCGCCACCGGGGCGTCGTATGGTTACGGCGTGCAGTTCGCGCCCGGCATCGACCAGATGGGTTCGAATTACAATCGTCTGATCACGTGCAACATCGAGGTACCGACGAATACCACATCCTCGTATCACATCCCCATTGTGGCGAGCATGCTGGGATCGTATTCGACCAGCGGCAACAACGCGAACTACACCTTGATTCAGGACTGTAATATCTTCAGTGGTTACTTTGGCATGTCCTGGTATGGAGTGTCGTCGTCCGCCTACACCCAGTGCGTGGGCAATGAGTTTCTCGGCAATAATTTCTACGATTGGTACTATTACGGCACGTATTTCTACTACACGGGCAGCGGGTTCAAATTCAAGAACAACCGTGTGGTGCAACGCAGCAGTGGCACGTATACCACCAGCGGTGGCTACGCCATTTACGGCTACTACCTGCAGGACGGACCGGAAATCAGCTACAACTTCGCCAAGTGCTCGTACGCACCTATCTATGTGCCGTATGTGAATACCACCTATGCGTCCACTGCCAATCGTGGTAAAATTTACAACAACATGGCTGTGGCAATCGGTACGTCGACAGTGTACGGACTTTACTGTTCGTACCCGCGTTACACCGATATAGTGTACAACAGTGTGTTGGCGCGGAATACCTCCAGCACGGGCTATGGTTACTATCTCTACGGAGCCAGTTCGAGCTACGACAATAAGTTCGCGAACAATTATCTGCAGTACGAAGGGACCAGCACCTGGTACCCGATGTACAACTACTACTCGGCGTCGCTCTCGATGTGCGATTACAACGCCTACCACAAGGTTGGCACGAGCACGGATAACTGGTACTGGAATTACAATAGCAGCTCGACTTCATTTGCCAGCTTTGCGGCGATGAAGGCCGGTGTGACAGGATACCATCAGAACAGCATCACGGGGCCGCCCTATTACATCAGCGACGACAATCTCCACAGTCGCTCGCATGTGGGTTGGCAGGCCGGCATTGCCTGGAGTGGCATTACGGACGACTACGACGGCGAGACGCGCGCGGCCATTCCCTGCATCGGTGCCGACGAATATCCCACGCCGCCGCCGGAGTACGATGTGGCAGTGAAAAAGGTACGCCTGCATTACGCCGACGGTCGCTGGACGCGTCGCGAGGGCACGGCCACACATCAGGTGGACGCGGTGATCGCGAACACCGGCATTTTCACGCCGCCGGCGAGTGTGACCGCGGTGTACAAAATCGGAAGCATGCCCACGACGTCCTCCGACGGAGTGGCGCAGGTATTTTCCCCTTCGTGGAATCCTGCCGGTGAAGCGATGATCACCTTCGCGCAACCGGTGAGCGGACTCACCGCCGGTGCTCCGGTTGATGTGTGGGTGCGAGTGTTCTGGGCGAGCGATCAGGAGCCGAGCAACGATGCGGCGAAGGACACGCGCATTCCCGCCATCGTGAAGGTTCATGGAGAAGAGAATTTCAACGCCATGACGCCGTCGGCGTTCAGCGATTATCCCGGCTTCCTGGACTACAAATGGAAGGTGGAAAATGTGAACGGCGGCACGAGCTGGGAACTGCGAGACCTGGTTGGTAGTGGTGCGAGCAAGGCTCTGTACTATCCTGGCGACGGTCAGCAGGCGAACGACTGGATATTCGCGCCAGCCGCGGAACTCGCCGGCGGTTCGAGTTATCGAGTCGATTTCCTCATCCGCTCCGAAAGTGGGCAACCGCAAACAGTGGAAGTGGCTTGGGGCACAAGTCCCGATCCCTCCTCGATGACCACGTTCGCGACCTTCTCGAATTTCGCGAACAGCGGCTTCATGGCCGCCAAGGATCTTGCCGGAGGCATGGATCCGTATTTCAACACACCGAATGTGAACGGCGACTACTTCCTCGGTTTCCACGTCACGAGCGCGGCCGGGGCCGGCGGTGTGGTGATCGATGATATTCTGTTGGACGACAATCCCTCGCCTCCTCCGAAAATCGGCATTGGCACGCCCGGAGCGGCTGTGGAAACGTTCATCGACAATCCTGCGACCAAGCTGCAATTCCAAGCCAACTACAAGTCGCCCGTGCTTGTGAGCCGTTCGTATCAGGTGTTGACCAAAACGAACATTTACGGTTCGCACGGCGACTTCCTCTGGGATGTGGAGACCACGACGCCGTGGATCACGCTGACCAAGCCGATACCGGAACCGACGGCGCAGGGCTACAACTTCACTCCGCCGCGACCCCGGCAGTTCCAGACGTTCACCATGACACTCAATCCGGTGGGTCTCGCTCCGGGCGTGCACATGGGCAGCATCACGCTGTACGGCATTCTGTTCAACGACGAGTTCCGTCCGCCCTCGCACGGCCTGATCGCCACCAACGAGCCATTGGTGCTCGATGTGGAATTGCGCATCATCAACACCGGATCGAAGAGCGGACCCGCCTTTGAAGAGATGACATTGACGAATCTCTCGCCGGGTGTGTACAACTTCGTCGGTCCCACGACGGGTAATCCCATCGCGGATGTGGAAGTGACATCGGGATTCATTCCCTCGATGACCATCCGCGTGTATCCGAATCAGCTCCCGCCGAACATCACGCGCATGATGTACGTGAAGCGCTACTGGCAAATCACGCACACGGGCACGGCGTGGACGGCGAACATCACCTTCCCGTACGCCGATCAGGAAGCGGCGATGGTGCTGGATCGCTATCAGTTGCGTGGCGTGCGTCAGGCGGTATTGCGTGGCGCGTGGGAAAATCCGATCAACGGCACAAGTTCCAATTCGGATCCCGTGGCGAGTTCAGTGAAGGTGTTCGACCTCAACGAGACGAACTCCGGCGGCAACATCGCGCTCGCGCAGCCTTACTTCTACACCAAGCGTGCCGAGCTTGCGCCGGAGCATTTCGCGTTGGAGGGGAATTTCCCGAATCCCTTCTCCGGTACGACCATGCTGAGTTTCGCGCTTGCCGAGCAGCGCGCGGTAAGCGTGCTGGTGTACAACACGCTGGGCATGCAGGTGGCCGAGTTGGTGAACGAGTCGTTGCCCGAGGGACGCTACGAGGTGCCCTTCGATGCCAGCGGCTTGCCGGCCGGCAGCTACCTCTGCCGGATGGTGGCGGGGGATTTCACCGCCACGTTGCGAATGCAGGTGGCGAAGTAAAGCTCACCGGTATCTGACGACACAGAAGGGCTGCCGCAAGGCAGCCTTTCTGTTATTTAGGGACTTTCGAGCACCTATCGCCGCGAAGTCGAGTATCAGTGCCGTCGAGGCACTGTGCCGTCAAGTCACGGAATTTCCTGCCCCCTCTTGCATCTGATGCCTGTCGGGTCTATTTTTCCAGCAATACTGTTGAAAATCGGAGAGTTCCTTCTTCCCGTCTGTAGCTCGAACTGAAGTCGCACCAGTGCGACGCATGGCACCTTGGCCGTTGTGCGGGGATCAGTCGTCCTGATGGAAACGGAAGAAGAAGCTCTCCACTGATTGTCGAACACTCGATCGCTGCAATAGCACCCTTTTCACTCAACCACTTTTTTGAGGTTCGTATGAGTAATCTGCTACGTGGTCCAGCTGTCAGGACCCTGATGTTGCAGAGTCTCTTCATCGCCCTTCTGTTGTTCACAGGAGGCGGTGCGGCATACTCTCAAGTGCTCATCACGCTCGGCTCCGGTACCAACTCCACCACTGGCTACGATGCCAGCCCGGTGTCCAACTGGTACCAGAGTTCCCATATGCAATTCGTGTACACGGCGACGGAAATCAACACCGCGCTGTCGCCACTCACCGGTCCGCGCGACATGACCAAGATCGGCTGGTATGTCACTGCCGTTCCGGGCACGGTGCCTCTTCTCGGGTACACGATCCGTCTGAAGCACACAACGGCGACCAATGCCACGACCTACGACAACACCGGTGGTTTCACCACGGTGTGGACAGGCAATTACACGCCTGTGGCGGGTGGCTATGACACGTTGACCTTCACCACGCCTTTCGCGTGGGATGGATCGAGCAACATCCTTGTCGATGTCTGTTTCAACATCACGGCGCCCTACACGTCGACCGGTACCGCCCGCTACTACAGCAATGTGTACGGCGATTTTGGCTACTACTGGGACGACGGCAACAACACCTGCACGTACGTGCCGTATTGGAACAACAACAGTTACAAGCCGCAGTGCGCTATGCGCTGGGTGCCTGCCACGCCGATGAGCTACATTTCATCGACAACGATACAACCTAATACCAGCGCCGCACCTGTCGGTTACACCAATCAGGAAATCATCGGCATGCAGGTCGTGACCAGCGGATCGCTGACACCGATGTCGGCTACCTCGTTCTCGCTCAGCACCACGGGTACGACCAGTGCCTCGGACATTCTCAGCGCGAAGGTGTACTACACCGGTTCTTCCGCGACCTTCGCCACGACGAACCTCTTTGGTACCCAGGCCTCTCCTTCGGGCAGCTTCACGGTCAACGGCTCGCAAACACTCGCGCCTGGCGTGAACTACTTCTGGTTGGCCTATGACATTTCCGCCGCGGCGACGCCAGGCAATGTGGTTGATGCGCAATGCAACAGCATCACGATTGGCGGAACGGGCCGCACGCCCACAGTGACGAATCCCACAGGTAATCGCGCACTGATCGCGCCGTTCAACGGGGTGTACACGATCAACCCCGCCGGTAGTGGTTCGAGGAACTTCGTTTCCTTCACCGCGGCGATCAACGCTCTCAAAGCCGCCGGCGTGTCTGGTCCGACCATTTTCCAGGTTGCCGCCGCGACGTACAACGAGCGCCTGTGGATCGATCCGATTCCCGGCACCAGCGCGGTGAACACCGTGACTTTCGATGGTGGTACGGGTAACGCCGCATCGCGCATCATCTCGGGCAATCCCAACGTGTGGGATCTCGCATCGATCGTCAAGCTTCGTGGTGCGGATTATCTGCGCTTCAAGAACCTGACCGTGCAGTCCACCAATGCCAATTACGGCTACGGTTTCTACTTCACCGGTGGCGCCGATTACAACACGATCGATAGCTGCATCATCAACATCAGCCAGACCACGATGACGGACTCTGCTCCGATCGTGGGTAGCGGCGACAGCACGTACTATTACTACAACGGCAATTCCGGCAGCTACAATACCATCAGTAACTCTCAGCTCAATGGTGGGTACTACGGAATCCAGTGGTACGGTCAGTTCGGCCCCACCTCGTACTCGAAGGGAAATCAGTTCATCAAGAATACGGTGAACAATTTCTACTACTACGGTGCGTATTTCTACACCAGCGATTCCCCGCAGTTGTTGAACAATACATTCACTGCCCGCGCCAACAACCAGTGGAGCTACGGCATCATGATGTATTACATCGACAACTCGCCGAAGATCATTGGGAACAAGGTGACCGCCGGCTACTCGGCACTGTACATGTACTACACCAATCAGTACGCGTACACGGCGGGCGATCGCGCGAAGGTCATCAACAACTTCCTGATCTCGAATGGTACAGGTGTGAGTCACTACACCTTCGAAAGCTACTACGATCTCTACATGGATGTCTGGTTCAACTCGATTCACTCGATTACAAACAGCACATCCTATATCGCCTATTTGTACGGCAGCAGCGGCTACGGGATGGACTTCCGTAACAACTATATGGTGTATTCCGGTACCGGTGCGGGATATCTGCTGTACAACAACA
>DAOSDL010000066.1:0-9174 GCA_035362335.1 Bacteroidota bacterium | reverse complement strand
GTACGCGAGCGGCTGCACGGTTCGCGTGTGGTGGAATTCGAACGCTTCGGCACCGCCCGCCTCTTCGTGGACGATGTGGAACTGGAGTTCGTGGGCACGCGGAAGGAAACCTACGAGGAACACTCACGCAAGCCCGTGGTGAGCATGGGCAGCATAGAAGACGATCTGCGTCGCCGCGATTTCACCGTCAACGCTCTGGCGGTGAATTTGCACCCGCTGCTGCGCGGACAACTCATCGATCTCTTCGACGGCCTCGGCGATATGGAGCGCAAGCTGCTGCGTACGCCACTCGATGCCGTGAGTACCTTTTCCGACGATCCGCTGCGCATGATGCGGGCCTTCCGCTTTGCCGCGCAGCTCGGCTTCGCCATCGACGAAGCGGCCCTGGCCGCCGTGCGCGACATGCATGAGCGCATCGGCATCGTGTCCATGGAGCGCGTGCGCGACGAATTCCTGAAGTTACTCGCCGCGCCAAAACCTTCGGTGGGCCTCGCGCCCATGCAGGAGCATGGATTGATGGCTGAAGTGTTTCCCGAGTTTTCGCGTCTCGCCGGCGTGGATCAGGTGTCGGTGGATTACCCCGACGGTCCGCGGAATTTCCACCACAAGGACGTGTTTTATCACACGCTCAAGGTGCTGGACAATCTGTGCACGGTGAGCGACAATATCTGGCTGCGCTTCGGCGCCATTCTGCACGACATCGCCAAGCCCAAGACCAAGGCCTTTGTCGAAGGCACGGGCTGGACCTTTCACGGACATCCCGAATTGGGCGCGCGCATGGTGACCTCCATTTTCCGCCGCATGAAGTTGCCGCTCGAACCCGTGCCCTTCGTGCGCAAGATGGTGCTGCTGCATTTGCGCCCCATCGCCCTGATCAACGAGGAAGTGACTGACGCGGCAATTCGGAGACTGCTGGTGGATGCCGGTGGCGATCTCGAGGAATTGCTGCAGCTCTGCCGCTCCGACATCACTTCGAAAAATCCCAAGCTTGTGCAGCGCTATCTGCGCAACTACGATCTGTTGGTCGAACGCATTCGCGAAGTCGAGGAACGCGATCAACTGCGCAACTGGCAGCCGCCGCTCGACGGCGAAAGCATCATGCGCGAATGCGGCATCGGTCCCGGCATCGCGGTGGGCGTGCTGAAGAATCGCATCGAGGACGCGGTGCTCGACGGCTTGATTCCCAACGAACGCGAGGCCGCACTTGTGTATTTGCGTGCCATCAAGGATGAAGTGCTCTCGGCGTCGGCGTTGAAAAAGGAACGTTCGCGCAAAAGTGAATTGCGCAGCCTTCCCGACAATTTGCGCGACTGATTCGCCCGGCACATGCGCCGACCGGGCTGTCCGATCTCCGCACATCGCAATAGATGCAACGCGCAACGGTGTGAAACTTTTCCCTTGTTCGGACGTCTTTCATCAGGTACGTTTGTGGTTTGGGTCTACCTCACAGCCCGTTACTGATTCCAAATTTTTCCGCACATGAACACACACATTTTCGGACTCGCGCTCCTCATGCTCGCGTTGCACACGATGCCATTGCACGCGCAGCAGGGAGGCGCCACACGGCAGGGAAGCGCATCGGGGCAGGGGTACACCTTGCAGCGCTGCATCGACATCGGTTTGACCAACAACAACGATCTGCGCCGCGCGCGCAACATGGCGGAAGCCACCGGCAGCTATCGCAGCAGCGCCTATGGTGAATTTTTACCCAGTGTCAACGCCTCGGCCAATTGGTCTCGCTCCGACGAGGATCAGATCCGCCTCCGTTCCGATCAGCTCATACAATCGCGCAATTCCTACAGCTACGGCATCGACGCCGGACTGACGCTGTTCAACGGCATGCGGAATTTCAGCACCGTGGACAAGAGCATCATCGATTTCGAAGCCGCCGAGCAATCGGCGAAGCGCACGCGTGAACTCATCGTCTACAGCATCGAGGAAGCGTTTTACAATGCCCTGCGCCTGCGCGAACTCGTGGCGGTGCAGGAAGCCAATGTGGAGCGCAGCCGCAAGCAGCTCACGCGCATTCGCGAAATGAATGCCGTTGGTTCGGTGCCACTCGCCGATGTGTATCGCCAGGAAGTGCAGGTGGGCACCGATGAATTGGCTCTGGTGCAGGCGCGCAACAACTATCAGAACATGCTCGCCGATGTGCAGGCCCTGATCGGCGTCGAGCCGTCGGCCGACTTCGATCTCATCGACGACAATGCCGGTGCAACCGTCACCACCACCGATGCTGCGGCGTATCGCGGCGCGTTGGGAGACTACGCCGCACTGCTGCGCGAAGCCGTCGAGCGTCGCGCTGATGTGCGCCAGTCCGAACTCGCCGTGCGCAGCGCCGACAAAAGCATCACCATCGCACGTTCGGGACACTATCCCTCGCTGACGGCATTCGCCCAGTACGGATGGAGCAATCTGGAACTGCGCGATTTCGAAACCTACGACCGTTTCAGCTATGGACTCAGTCTGAGCGTGCCCATCTTCTCGGGCTTTCAGGTGTCCACCGCCGTGCAGCGGTCGCAGATCCAACTGCGCGATGCCCAGGATGCCGATGCGCAACTGCGCCGCTCCATCGCCACCGAGGTGCGCAAGGCGCTCAACAACCTCGAATCCTACGCGCTGAACCTCGACATCGCGGCAAAGAAACTGCTGTCCGCGAAAGAGGATCAGCGCATCGCAGAGGAGCGCTACAATCTGGGCTCGGGCACCTTGCTCGACATGCTCACCGCAGGCGCCAATCTCCGCCTCGCCGAAAGCGATGTGGTGAATGCGCGCTTCAGCTACATCACCGCGCAGCGGTTGATGGATTACACTTTAGGCAGAACGTCCAACTAGAATCGATATCGAGGCACACATGGCCGCCAACGGGAAATCGAAAAAGAAAAAAATCATTGTGTTCTCCATTATCGGCGTGCTCGTGCTCGCCGTGATCATCGCCGTGATTGTGGGGAGCGGCAAGGAGGACATCGTCACCGTGCAGACCGAACTCGTCGGGCGCCGCACCATCACGCAAACCGTGGAGGCCACCGGCAAAATCCAGCCGCAGACGCAGGTCAAGATCAATGCCGAGGTTTCCGGCGAAATTATCGCCCTGCCCGTCAAGGACGGTGACGTGGTGAAAAAGGGCCAGTTGCTTGTGCGCATCAAGCCCGACACCTATACCGCCCAACGCGATCAGGCCAATGCCGCCTTGAGCAGCGCGCGCTCACAGCTGGTGCAGACCGAATCGGATTTCCGCAAGGTGGAATCCGAATACCGCCGCCAGCAGGAGCTGTTCCGCAAGGGCCTCATCTCCGAGGCCGATCTCGAAGCGGTGAAAAGCATGTACGAAATCTCCAAGGCTACGGTGGACGGCGCCCGTGCCAACGTGCAAAGCGCCGAAGCCAGCGTGAACCGCGCCCGCGAGGAACTCAACAAGACCAGCATTTTCTCGCCCATCGATGGCGTGGTGACGCAGCTCATTTCCAAGGTGGGCGAGCGCGTCTCCGGTTCGAGCTTCATGCAAGGCACGGAAATCATGACCGTGAGCGATCTCGCGGTGATGGAAGCTCGCGTGGATGTGAATGAAAACGACGTCATCCTCATCTCCGTGGGCGACACCGCAACGGTGGAAGTGGATGCCTATCCGGACCGCGAATTTCTCGCATCCGTGTACCAGATCGCCAACACCGCTACCACAACCGGTCTCGGCACGCAGGAGGAAGTGACGAATTTCGAAGTGCGCCTCGTCATCATTTCCAAGGATGTGGAATTCCGTCCCGGCATGTCCGTCACCGCGCGCATCGGCACCGAAACCCGACGCAATGTGATCGCCGTGCCGCTGCAGGCCGTGACTACGCGCGAGAAGAAGAACGAAGCGGAGAAACCCGCCGGTGAGGAATTCGGCGATGTGGAAATCAAGGGCATCACCGACGTGAAGGAGAAAAAGGAAAAACCCCAGGAGGTGGTCTTCGCCATCAAGGATGGTCTGGCCCGGAAAATCCCTGTGAAGACCGGCATCAGCTCGGATTCATGGATTGAAATCACCGAGGGCCTCGACGAGAAGATGGAAATCATCACCGGCAGCTATCGCGCCATCAGCCGCGACCTCAACGACAGCATGCGCGTGCGCATCGACAACAAACAGATGCGCAAGGGCGACAAAGCCGACGCGGCGGAGTGATCCATGGCACTGATTCATCTGCAGAACGTCGTCAAGACCTACGACATGGGCGCCGAGCTGGTGCACGCGCTCTCGGGTGTGTCGCTGGACATCGCCGAGAACGAGTACGTGGCCATCATGGGACCCTCGGGTTCGGGCAAGTCCACACTCATGAATGTGATCGGCTGCCTCGATACACCCACATCGGGGTTGTATGAATTCGGCGGAGAGAACGTGGGCGATATGGACGACAACGAACTCGCCAATATCCGCAATCGGAAAATCGGCTTCGTGTTCCAGACCTTCAATCTGTTGCCGCGTTCCACCGCACTGCACAATGTGGAATTGCCGCTGATTTATGCAGGCGTGTCCGGCTCCGAACGCCGCACCCGCGCCGAACAGGCGCTGGTGTCGGTGGGACTGGCCGACCGCATGACGCACAAACCCAACGAACTCTCTGGCGGTCAGCGTCAGCGCGTGGCCGTGGCCCGCGCCTTGGTCAACAATCCCTCCATCATCCTCGCCGACGAACCGACAGGCAATCTCGATTCCAAAACCGGCATCGAAATCATGCAGTTGTTCTCCGAGCTGCACAAGCAGGGGAACACCATCATCCTCGTCACGCACGAGGAAGACATCGCCGAGCACGCGCATCGCATCGTGCGTCTGTTCGACGGCAAACTCGCCAGCGATCAAGCGGTGGCGAATCCCAAGGTGTATTGATCACGGGGGCGTCGAGCCATGCTGCGATTCTACGAATTCAAGGAAGGCATACGCATCGCATTCACCGCCATCGCGGCCAATAAAATGCGATCCGTGCTCACCACGCTCGGTATTGTCATTGGCGTGGTGGTGGTCACGCTCATGGCCACGGTGATCGAGGGTCTGGGCATGGCGCTGGACAAGAGCATTTCCTCGCTCGGCGCCGATGTGTACTATCTCAGCAAATGGGACTGGTTCGGCCAGGAATGGTGGAAGTCCCGCAACCGCAAGGACGTCACCTTCCGCGAGGCCGAACTGCTGCAGGAGCGTTTCGAACTGGCCGAGGCCGTGGTGCCCGTGGTGTCCACCTGGCAGCAGACCATCAAGTACCGCAACCGCTCGGTGAAGGGCAACGTCAATGGTACCGAACCCGCCTATGAAATCACCTCGGGCGTGGTGCCGGCCGATGGGCGTTTTTTCAACGAATACGAAGCCTCGGCCGGGCGTCCCGTGTGTGTGATCGGCAGTGATGTGGCCTCGAATCTCTTCGAGCGCGAGGATCCCATCGGCAAGACCATCAAAATCGCGGGCTTCAGCTATCGCGTCATCGGCGTGCTGGAAAAGGAAGGCGAGTTTCTCGGCACGAGCTTCTTTTCAAAGGACACACAGGCCTTTATTCCTGCCGAGAATTTCCTCAAGATGTTCGGCAGCAACCGCTCCATCGACATTCATGTGAAAATCCGCGAGGGCATCCCTAAGGAGGAAGCGCGCGAGGAAATGATCGGCGCGTTCAGGAAAATCCGCAATGTGCCACCGGGCAAGGAGAATGACTTCGGCGTCAACACGCAGGATTTTCTCAAACAGGTGTTTGACAGCGTGGTGAGCACCATCGGCGTGGTGGGCTTTCTCATCACCTCGCTGTCGCTGCTGGTGGGCGGCGTGGGCATCATGAACATCATGTTCGTGTCGGTGAAAGAGCGCACACGCGAGATCGGCACGCGCAAGGCCCTCGGCGCCAAGAGGCGCTCCATACTCTTCCAGTTCCTGGTGGAGGCGGCCACGCTGTGTTTGCTGGGCGGACTCATCGGTCTCGCACTTTCATTCCCGCTCAGTCTCATTATCGACGAAATCCTCCCATCGCGCATGCCCATGTGGGTGGTGGTGTTATCGCTCACCATTTCCATCGGTGTCGGTCTGATTTCCGGCATCATACCCGCTTTCACCGCGGCGCGCATGAATCCAGTCGACGCGCTGCGCTACGAGTGACGCGCAATGCAGGTGAGCGAAAGCATAGCGACCGCCTTGCAGACCCTGCGGGGCAACCGATTGCGCTCGGTACTGACCGTACTCAGCGTGGCCATCGGTGTGTTTTCCATCATCAGCGTGATGACGGCGCTGGGCGCGCTGCAGCAGAGCATTGAGGGCGGACTGAGTCAGCTCGGCGCCAACACCTTTCAGGTGCAGAAACACGACAATAACATGGGTGGCGGGCCCAACTGGCGCGACCGCTCGCGCAATCGCAAGGATCTGACCTATGCGCAAGGTCTGGAAGTGCTGCAACGCACGCGTGGCGCCAAGACCATCGGCATCGAAAGTTGGACCTTCGGCATGCCCGTGACCTGGCGCAACAAGAAAACCGATCCCAACATTGCCGTGGCGGGTGAGAGCGAAGGCGGGCTGGCCACCAACCAATGGGAAGTGGAGCTGGGCCGCGGCTTCACGCAGTCCGACATGGATCTGACGCGCAAGGTGGTGATACTGGGAGCCGATCTTGCGAAGGCCTTGTTCCCGCCATCGTACAATCCTGTAGGCGAGACTGTGCAGCTCAAAGGTGTGCGCTACAAGGTGATAGGCATGCTCAAGAGCAGGGGAGGATTGTTCGGCAATCAGGATCGCTACTTCATTCTGCCCATCACCACGTTTTTCGAGCAGTTCGGAGGCAATCGTTCCGTGCACATCATGGTGCAGGCGCCTTCGCGCGAGAGTTTCGAGCGGGTACAGGACGAGGTGGTGGGTATTCTGCGCGGTATACGCGGCGTGAAGCCGGGCGAGGACAATGATTTCGCCATTTTTTCCAACGAAAGCGTCATTCGCCAATTCAACGAAACCACGCAATATGTGCGCCTGGGCACGCTGGCCGTGGCCGCCATGGCGCTGCTGGCGGCGGGTATTGGCATCATGAACATCATGCTCGTGTCGGTCACCGAGCGCACGCGCGAAATCGGTGTGCGCAAGGCCGTGGGCGCCACGCGGCGTCATGTGATACGGCAATTCCTCACCGAGTCCGTTGTCATCACGCTGGTGGGAGGTCTGATCGGAATCGTGCTCGGCCTCATCGCGGGCAACGCACTCGCTGTGGCTCTCGACATCACACCCGTGGTGGATCCCCTGTGGATACTCACCGGCATCGGTGTATGCGTGCTCATTGGTGTACTGTTCGGCACCTATCCAGCGTGGAAAGCCAGCATGCTCGACCCGATCGAGGCGCTGCGTTACGAGTGACGGGCGTTGCGGCGCTGGCAGGGATCGTAAGTAAGGGATCACTCCAAGAATATTTCTTTACCACAGTCTTTCATGTTCCTTCGTCACACCCGGGAGAATGAAAATGGTGCAGGTGCCTTGATTACTGTCGGAGCGGATCAGCAGAGTTCCAAAACCACAGTCTTCACGGATGAATCATGGAAATCCGCGAAAGTCTTTGGTTTTGGAATGCAGCCGTATCACACCACGGGGTTGCGATCACGCACTTGAAAGAGTCTCCAGTCATGTGTATCTTCATTGTATATACACGAAATGGAGGAAAGCATGAATACCTGTATTCGTCGATGGGGGAACAGTTTGGCCCTTCGCATTCCGAAGGCGTTGGCGGACGAAATCGGGGTGAGTGAGCATTCACCAGTGCAACTCGCGCTGCATGATGGGCAGTTGGTGATCGTTCCAATAAAAGAAACCGCCTACACCTTGGAGCACCTGCTCGGGCAGGTCACCGATGATAACCGTCACGGCGAAATAAACCATGGCCCTGCCATCGGAGGTGAGGTGTGGTAGCGATGCGCTCCAAAGCGCCGGGACGAGGCGATGTGGTTTGGGTGACAGTGGCACCGCAAGTGGGACACGAGCAAGCGGGCCGTCGTCCGGCGGTCGTACTCTCTCCGCGCTCGTACAATGACAAAGTTGGTCTGGCTCTGCTGTGTCCGATCACCGGCAACAGCAAGGGCTACCCGTTCGAGGTTGGATTACCGCGGGATTTTCCCGTCACAGGTGTGATCCTGGTAGATCAGATCAGGAGCCTTGACTGGCGGGCCAGAGCTGCGGAGTTAATCTGTACGTTGCCAAAGGAAGTTACCGATGAAGTGCTGAGCAAACTTGCGTTGCTGACATCCGGTGAGATCTGAAATGTCGCGTGCGCACCGCCAGCGGAATGTATGCGATCCGCATTCATCGCCAATTCATTGAACCACAGACCGGAGGATTAATGCAGCAGGAAGAAATCGTGGCCCTGTTCGATGAACAGGCCGGAAAGTACGATGCGCAGTGGATGAAGACGGCGGCCATCAAGCAATGTTTGCATGTGCTGCTGGACTCCATGTTTGGCGACCTGCCTGCCGATGCGACGGTGCTGGTAGTGGGCGCCGGCACCGGCGCGGAGTTGGCGCATCTGGCCTCACGGAATCCGGCGTGGAGTTTCACCGTAGTGGAGCCGGCGGCCGGCATGCTGAGTCTGTGCCGCGAACGTGCGGAGCGCGAGGGCTTCGCCCATCGCTGCCACTTCCACGCCGGCTACATCGAAGGTCTGCCCGCAACAGCATTGCACGATGCGGCCACGTGCATTCTGGTATCGCAGTTCATTGTCGATCAGCGGGCGCGCGTGGACTTGTTCCGCGAGATCGCGCGCAGACTCAAACCGGGAGCCCTGCTGGCCAGTGCCGACCTCGCCGCGGATGTGCGCTCGACCGAGTACGCCGTGTTGCTCCGCGCCTGGGTGGGGATGATGGTGGCCATGGATTTTTCGCAGGAGGACATCGACCGCGTGCGCGACTCGTACACCACCGACGTCGCAGTGCTTCCCGCCACAGACATCGCCGCGCTCATCGCCTCCGCCGGTTTCGACACACCCGTGCAATTTTTCCAGGCCGGTCTCATTGCCGCCTGGCTTTTCCGCCGTCAGCATGCATCGTAATGATGGTGATGCGTCGGTGAGAATCTGCATGAACGCTGTGTAGCCCGCTCTGAACATAGTCTCGCCTCGTGTACTGGGTTCATTTGCATGGTACAGCGTGAAGAGTGAAGAGTGAAGAGTGAAGAGTGAAGAGTGAAGAGTGAAGAGTGAA
>DAOSDL010000065.1:0-9295 GCA_035362335.1 Bacteroidota bacterium | reverse complement strand
ATACCGTCAGTATTGAGAATTGGAAAAAAAGATGAATCTACTTCAGAAATAGCTGCGTAGAACGCGTGCATCGTCATCAACGAAGATGGGCGACTCCTTGCGGAATCGCCCATTGCATGTTCAACGCTGTTTGTCACTCAATGCTTGAGTTCGACCCCACCCAACACGACAGTGCCCGTGATGCGCAGCACGCGGCGGGGATCGGCGTTCGAGCGGGTGTGCTGCTCCACCCCGCCGAGGATGGCGGAAGTCTCCACCACCACCGTCCAGCCATCGGGGATGAGAATATCGATGCCACCGAGAAAGACGAACACATCGAGCACCGCCTCGCCGTTTTCGGGAATATCCGCATCGCGGAGATTGATATCCTGTCCGCCCAGCACGGCGGTAACACTGCCACCGGTGAAGCGCGCGGAAGTGACACGCTGCGTCATTGCTCCGAGTATGGCCGAACCGCTCACGTGATCCGCTCCGCTGTCGGCAACGTTGCGGAATGCGGGTTTTCCGCGCAGTACGAAGGAGAGGCCGATGAGCACGAGCACCAGGGGCCAAAGCGAGCCGATGCTGATATCGATGATGTCCGCGCGATTCAACACCATCACCACACCGATCAATGCGATCACTGCGCCGAATACGCGACCGGAGGTATTACCCGGCTTGCTGGCCTTGAGTGCGCCGAAGACGATCAGCAGCGCGGGCCAGAAGCGGATGATGCCCGAGGCGTCGAGGTAATCAAAGTTATCGAGGAGCAGAACCACGCCCAGAAGCGACAAGAGTAAACCTGCGATGGTGCGCGGTGTGAGAGAGTATGATCGTTCATTCATGGTCGTTCTCCATTGACAATACCCGCTCGCATACGGAGACGCGAGGCCCGAGTTGCAAGGTGTGCCCGATCATTTCTCCTGCACCACGCGCACCTCGCGCTGGGGGAAGGGTATGCTGAAGCCCTCGGCTTCGAGACGCAGCTTCATCTTTTCCATGACATCGAAGTACACGGGCCAGTAATCCACCGTTCGCACCCAGGGACGCACGGCGAAATTCACCGCGCTGTCGGCGAGTTGCAGCACACCGACCGTTGGTTCGGGATCCGGAAGAATGCGGGCCTCTGAACGCAGCACATCCATCATCACATCGCGCGCGCGCTTGATATCATTGTGATAGGCGATGGAGAATACAAGATCGATGCGTCGTTTGTCCTCGGCCGAGAAATTCGTGATCGTGTCGCCCGCGAGCTTCGCATTGGGAATGATCACGCGTTTGTTATCGGGTGTGAGCAGTGTGGTGGTAAAAATCTGCACGGCCGTGACGCTGCCCGTCACACCCGCCGCCTCGATGAAATCTCCGGCGCGAAACGGCCGGAAGACGATGAGCATGATGCCGGCCGCGAAATTCGACAGCGAGCCTTGCAGTGCGAGACCGATGGCAAGTCCCGCCGCGCCGAGTATGGCGACGAGCGAGGTGGTTTCGATACCCAGCTGCCCCAGCGCCGCGATGATGACCACCACCATCAGCATTGCGAAAATGAGACTGCCGGTGAATTTGACAAGTGTTTCGTCCACGAACCGCTTGCGCATGATGCGTGTGACGAAGGAGCGCAGCAGCGAGGCCACCCAGCGGCCGACCACAAAGATCACTCCGGCGATGAGCACGTTCACCGCGTACACTTTCACCGCGTGCAGCGCGATGTTGTACAATTCGTCCATCACTTTCCTCCTCTCATTGATGCAATATCAAAGGCACTGTCCCGTCACTCAGTGTATCCGCTCCGCAATGTACAAACGCGAACCCGGATGTGCATCGAACAGACACACGTCTCGGTACTGCCGAACAGCGAAGCCACTTTGCTGCAGCAAGGCAAGAATCTGCTCATGCGTGAACACGTGCATGAGCAGCGTGTCGTGCAGCTCGACTTGGACGGCACCATCACGCCAGTGACGGTAGCGCGTTTGAATCGTGTTGATGCCACTCTCCACATCGAAGGAGTTAGTGAAATGGTACTCCACACTCTCCTCCCCGCGCACGGCCACGCGACCCAGTGTCCAGTCGGACGTCGAGGAGGGCGCGACGAGATCCACATCGAAGAGTAACAGACCACCAGGACGGAGATGCCGGTGTGCGGTCCGCAGTACATCCGCAGCTTCGTCTTCCTCAGCAGCCAGTTGCAGCGACCCTCCCGCGATCAGCACGGCGGCATAGCTCTTTGCCATGTCGAACGCTCGCATGGGCGCGGCCAGCAGACGAGGGGAAAAACCGCGCGCTTCGGCTTTTGCGCGACAGCGCTCGAGCATGTCCGTGGACACATCCACACCATCCACATCCCAACCATTGTCACTCAACGCGAGCAGCATGCGACCGGTGCCGCAACCCAGTTCCAGTACCGGTCCAGCAACTCCATGGAGTTCGCCGCGATACAATTCCAGATCAGCGTGTTCGTCGCGGAGAAAATCGTCGTACCACTCCGCCACAAGTCCTGTGTAATGCTGCTCGCTCATGCGCTTTGCTTTCAGTGCCGCACATCGGAAGTGTGGAACTCGATTTCATCATCGGCGAGGGCGCGGGAATAATCCACGGAAACACGCAGGGGAAAACCCAGCCGCGAATCGTATTCCGCGCTCCATTCAGCCGGTTCATGCGCCCGCAAGCTATCGATGAACGCGAACAACTCATCAACCGTGCGATACCAGCTCAATTGCTCCGTGGTAAGACTGTCGCCGGTATCGCGCAACACACCGCGCCTCGGCATGCCATCCACCACGGTGATTTCAACGTCCCTCCCGCCAAGCATGCAGTAGCAGATGCGCCGTTGTACCATGGTATAGCTCCGCATGCCGCTGCTGCTCCATCGTGATCGTGCGAGCGTGAGTTCGGATGGATGCAACGAGGACGAATCCTCCTCGCATGCCGATACTCCAAGTAGCATTGCCACGACAAGAGCTGTGGCCAACAGGCATCGCGTGACGACAGTCATCACCCGCCTCCCTGCTTTGATCCGGCGGTTTTTTCCAGAAGAATGCGGTTCTGCGTATTGCGCGTTTCTCCGACGGCGGTGATGTAAATCGCGGGTTCGCCTTTCACCGGACAGGCATAGGTACACGCGCCACAACCGACACAAAGTGCGGGATCGACATGGGGACGTTTCAGCCAGAGGTAATTGCCCTCGCGGTCCGTCACTTCCACGGACTCGAAGTAAATCGCCTTGGGAGTTGTCGGACACCATTCTTCACAAACAATGCACTCCTTGGCCATGGACCACGGCAGGCAGCGGCCATGGTCGTAGAAAGCCGTGCCGATGCGAAGGGGATTCTCGGTGCTCCCGCCATCAACTTGCGGGACCCAGCCCTTCTCTTTTTCCGTGATCTCGTCGATGGCGCCGGTCGGGCAAACCTGCGAACACAGAACGCAGGTGGGCTCGCAATAACCAATGCGGGGAATGAGCATCGGCGACCAGATGCCTTCGGCGCCGGCCTGGAGCAGCGTGGGATGCAAAGCGTTGTTGGGACAGACATTCATGCACTCCCCACAGCGGATGCAACGGGAGAGGAAGTCGCGCTCCGGCACTGATCCGGGGGGACGCACAAGTGCGGGATTGGGCGGCGCGTCGGGATGCACGGAGGTGCGAAGCAGTGGCACGGCGGCGATACCCGCACCAGCGCTGAGCAGCACGGTACGTCTCGTGAGATTGACCACCTGCGTGCTTTCCTTACGCGAGGGAAAGAAGCGGAAGGCGATACCCGCGTCGGGACAGCTCGCAACGCAATTCATGCAGAGATGGCACTCTGCCTGATGCCAATCCATGCCCGGCTCAGGATTGTCGCCACCCTGACAATGCAGCGCACAACGATTGCAATTGCTGCACAACGAGGGACGCTTCTCCAATCCGAGAATTGAGGTTTTTGACAGCACACCCAGCAGCGCACCGAGTGGACAGAGCATGCGGCACCAGAAGCGCGTGACGTAACGGTTCGCCGCGAGAATGCCGAGAAAAACAAGCAGCACGAGTCCGGTATTTTCGAACAACACCACCTGTGCCCGTATGAGTACCGCGTGCAATGCCCACGACACAGGCGTAACGATGAAATCCGGAACCGCGCTCTGCGTATGCATGCTCCACGCATACATGTCCTGTGTCAACACGTTCCATGCCGGCAGCAGCAGCAATGCCAGCGATCGTGTAAGCAAGGCGATGGGATCGAGCAGACCCACCTGCAGGGAGCCCATGGCAGCTGCCGCGAGGAACAGGACAAGGACGATATATTTCCATCGTTGCGCGGGCCGATAGCGATTCGCTTCGAGGCGCGCCCTCCCCTTCATGCGACCACCGCGAAGAGCGGCGATCATGTGATTGATCGTGCCCATGGGGCACATCCATCCGCAGAAAAATCTCCCGAGAAACAGTGTTCCCACGATGATGATCAACGACAGCAAGAGATCGCGGTAGAGACTGTGTGTACTCAGCACTGTGCCAATCGCGACGAGCGGATCCATTTCCAGAAAAAGAACGACAGGAGCGGAAATCCGTGGCAATTCATCGGGAGCATCCAACGCATCGATGTTGGTGAACAGCAGCAACAGCACGAACAGTGCGAGGAAGAGGCCTTGAGAAATCCGCCGCAGCCATCGCAGCATACGGTAGCGCCGCGCTTCGGCTGCGTGACGCCCGGGATTGTCGACGTCGATGGTCATGCCTGCACTTCCTTCATCGGAAGAGTTTCGTACGCGGCGGTGCCGAGGCCGTAGCGCTCGGCGAGGGCCAGCCACGGCATGTCATCGGCGGTGAGTCCGAAGTATGTCGCACCCGCATAGCTGTCGATGGCCACCTGATCCACACTTGCGACGATACTGCGCCGCTCTTCCACATCATCGAGACTTCCCCCCTGGGGTCCGTTCCGCAGGAGTATTCGCCAGGCATCGACGATGACGAGTGTTGGGCGCAAGAAGTTGCCCAGATCCGCGAGGCTGTTGTGAATATCCTGATGCAATCTGCTGCGGTTGCCTCCGAGGATGCCGTAGAGATTTTTCATTCCCAGCGACACCTTGGTGAGACTGTGATGCTTGGCGATGGGGAGATTGATCACTTTGTCCGCTTCGAGGTAGACGTCGAACACCTTTTGCATGCCCAGCATTGCGCCGCCCACATTCACTTCGCGCAACCGCGCTTCGGAGGGAGGCAGAACTTCGGCGCCGGCCTCGCGCGCGGCTGCGGCAATACCGCTGCGATTATAGCACCGTGTTGGGTCGTTGCAGGTGATGTCGGTAACGTACACCTTGCTCGCGCCGGCGGCGACGCATTGTCTGACCACTTCGGCCACCACGTCCGGATTGGTGTTGGCCGCCTGCTCGGGCCGACGATCCCAACCGATGTTCGGCTTGACAACGACGGTGTCGCCTTTGGAGATGAATTGATCCATGCCACCCAGACCAGCGAGTACGGCCGCGGTCACCGCTGCGGGCGCGGAGCCGGTACCCACAACGAGCGATGGAGTGATCCCGGACACGCGGAGATCCCGAATCACCGCCGCTTCCGTGCGGCGGGCAAAGGGATGGCGTTCGGGTTCGTGCAGCCACCATCCTCCCACACAGGCGAGAGCTGCGACGCCGGCGGCTTTGCCGGAACGACTGAGAAATTCACGTCGGGAAACGGGTTCATCCTGCATGACGGCCTCCTGCGAAATACTTCAGAGCAAAAGGTACGATGCTCCAGAGCAAAGGTCAAGCGGAACCGGGTGCGCGGGCGAAGAGCTGTCTGTCGATGCGCTCGTGGAGTTGCTGCGTACGAAAGGGTTTCGCGAGATAGTCGTCGCAGCCCGCTTCGAAGCTCCGGCGGCGATCGTCGCTGAAGGCGTGCGCCGTCACCGCTATCACCGGCACCCGTGCGATGGGTGGGTGCTGACGAATGCGCCGTGTGAGCGAGAGTCCGTCTTCATCCCCACGGAGGGAGATATCCATCAACACCAGATCCACTTTGTGCGCCATAAGCAAATCCCACGCATCGGCGGCGGAATCGGCGAGCAGAATGGAGTAAGAGGGCGAGAGCACGAGATGCAGGAATTTCTGCGTTTCGTGATCATCCTCCACGATGAGCACGGTGGTATTGGAGGGATCGGGCGTCCAGTGGTCGGCGGGGATTTCCGGTTCGCGCGGAATTTCATCGCCGGCCTGCAGGAATGCAATGGTGAACGTCGTGCCCAAGCCCTTGGTGCTCTTGACCGTGATACCGCCGTTGTTGGCATCGAGATAGCGCTTCGTGAGCGTCAATCCCAGCCCCAAACCATCGTAGGGGCGCGTGTAGCCTACATTTTCCTGCGTGAAGGCATCGTAAAGTTGGCGGAGATAGGCTTCGGAGATACCGATACCTGTGTCCGAAACAGCGATGGCCACATCCGTATCGCGCAGCGATACGGTCACACCGATCTCTCCTCTGTCGGTGAATTTCACCGCGTTGTCCAGCACATTACGCAGCGCCTGCGCAACCGAATACTTGTCTGCGCGCACGAATACCTCACGGGGCGCGGAGGTGTAATGGAGACGAAGGTTTTTATCTTCGGCCAGCGGTCGCGTTTCATCCACCAATTGCTCGAGCAGGATGCTGAGGGAAAACACCTCCGTCTCCATGGCGTAGCCGCCCGATTCGAGAATGGAGAGACTCAGCAGCTGATCGACGGTGCGGATCAGGCGGCGCACGGCGAGATCCACTTTCACGAAATACTCGCGTTCGCCCGCGCTGATGCGCGACACGATGTCGCTCTGCAGCACACCGAGATAGCCCATGATCACGTTGAGCGGTGTGCGAATTTCATGTGAGATGCTGGTGAGGAAGGCCTGTTTGAGACGCACAGCCTGCTCGGCCGCTTCTTTCGCACCGAGCAATTCGCGCTCCACTTGTTTCCAATCGGAAATATCGAGGAGAAATCCCATACCGGCGAGTTCCTCGACCTGTTCGCCCCGCATCGGAGCAGTGCGCAGCGAGACGAGAATTTCCTGCTCGGTGGATGGCGAGAGGAAAGGTCCTTCGTACATGCCATAGTTTCCGCGCAAGGGTTTACCCAAGGCATCGAGCACATGCCAATCTTTCAGTGTGCGCAGATCCATTCCCTGGCAACGCTCCATTGGCAAGGCGAGAATTTCCGCAAAGGCACTATTCGCTCGCAGAATGCGCAATCCCGCGTCATAGTAAAACACCCCGACCGGCAAGCCTTCGAAGAGCAGGCGGTACTGTTCTTCCGAGCGCGACATCTGCTCATGCAAGGAGCGAAGCTTGGCATTGCTCGCTTCCATGCCCGCGTTGCGTTCCATGAGTTCGATGTTGCGTTTGCGCGAGTTCCGGTACACCAGCCCGCCGACGACGAAGGCCACGGCGAGGAAAATCAGTGAAACGATGAGAAAGCGCAGAGCATCACTTTGCCGCGCCTCGTCCAGCTCTCGCAGATCATGGGAAATACGTTCCTCCATATACCGCGCTTCGAAATCCTCCACGCGGTCGGAGTGCATTCGCGCGTTGAGTGAGTCGCGAAGTCCGATCCATTCCCGTTGATAGCGCAGGGCTGCTCGAGCATCGCCCCGTGATTCGGCCACATACACAAGGTCGGCCAGGATATCCACGAGCACATCGTTGCGTTGTGCCGAGCGCGCGAAGGTCGCAGCCTCGATCAGCAGTTGTTCAGCACGTTCGTTCTGGCGTAACGCGCGTTGCAGGCGGGCAGCGGTGAGCAAGGTCTGCGAGCGTACGGAAGGATTCCCCGTCGCGTCGGCGATGCGGGTTGCTTCCTCCACGAGGGCGCGGGCGTGATCCCTGTTCCCCGCTTCCAATTCAAGCATACCGAGAAGATTCAGGTTGCTCACCACACCTTCGCCGAAGGGAGCGATACCGCGTTCAAGTTCGAGTGCTTGCTCCAACAGCACACGAGCCGAGTCCCGATGCGCATCGCGCCAATGCATTTCTCCCAAGCCACGCAGTGTTTCGGCGATGCCCTTTCTGTCATCGAGGCGATAGCGCAGATCGATGGCGCGGCGATAGAAATGCCATGCGTCGTCGAGGCGGCCCATTGCCCGGAAGGTGGTAGCGGTTTCGTGCAACGCGGCTGCGCTGCCCCGTTCATCGCCGAGGGAGTCCTCCAATGCGAGGGCATGCAGCAGACAATCGAGTGCGCGCGAGTGATAGCCCATGTTTCTGCTGGCCACACCCAGACCGAGCAGAGCGAGGGCACGGCTGTGGGGATGTCGGGCGACGCCCGCCTCGTTGAGCACGGCGCGGAAGGCTTCGGCCGCACGGGCGTTGTATCCGGCGTGTTGCCAGGCCACACCGATGGTATGCTGCGCTTCGATCTGTTCTTCGGGGGTCAGTGCGCGCTCATGCGCCTGCATTGCGAGATTCGCCGCGCGAGCGGGATCGCGGGTAAGGATGCGAGCCGCGCTGTCGAGCAGTGCGGAAGTGGAGAGCGGTTGTGCCGCGAGAGGCGTTGCTGTGAGGGTGAACAGCAGTACCGCAAGTAGGAAAGCACAGCCGGCGGTCCGTGGATGGAAGTGATTACCTGGATACCGCATCGCGGAAATATTGAACAATTTTCGCTCGTGCGCAAATGGATGATTCACACCTTTGCTGCGCGGACCGGGATGCGGCGTTCTCCCGTGCTGATAGAAGGAGCCGCATGATCCTGATATTGCGCGTCCACGGGAATTCGCCTTCGCCCGTTTCATCCGCTCACGCGATGGGGGCGGCCTGTGGCGGTTGCGCTGTCGAGCGATAAGCGCGTAGAACGTATTCTTTTTCATTCTTGAACAGGGATTGCCGCAGGGGGTGGTGCGCGGGCTGCTACCCGGTAATTGCGGTACGTGAACGCCCCCCGTGCGGATTCATGAATCCGCATCTTCGCTTCCGTACAATAGAAACTCAGCCCAAAACGCGCTTCCGCCCCACAAAGCCTCATGAGAATCCCCCTCCAGCCATCCATAATCCATACCGCAGCATCCTTTTATCCCACTGCCAACCCGCACTCCCACCGCTCGGAACGCACCGTCCCGCTCCGCACGGACCGCCTGCGGTCCCGGAGTGGTTTCGGATGGATATGTCGGCTATATTCGCCGGAAGAGATTGGCGCCCGGGCTACGCGCGCCAACGCTCGAGGACGATAATGCGCGGACTGGCACGGTCCCGCAGGGTCACAGCGCCGGGCGCGAGACCCGGAGCCGCCTGACAGCCGCCGCTTCCCGCCGGAATACGGATACATGAATCCGCATCGGGCAATGCACGCTCCCCTGTCGGCAGCGTCACCACATACGCCCACCCCAACACCATCCC
>DAOSDL010000064.1:0-9402 GCA_035362335.1 Bacteroidota bacterium | reverse complement strand
CGTGTTCGCGTAGCGCTCCGTGTTCTCTGTGTTCCCGCGATCCCTCTGAGCCCTCCGTGTGGCGAAGCCCTCCGGGTTCTCCGTGTCAGAGACACCCTCTATTGGCGAAGCGCTCTGTGTTCTCTGTGTTTCCGCGAAGCGCTCTGTGTTCTCTGTGTTCCCGCGAAGCGCTCCGGGTTCTCTGTGACTCCCCCTCTCCTTACCCTCACAACCTCACTACCCTCATTCTTCACTGGATGCGACACGGCTCTGTGCCCTGCCGAGCACGAACTCGTACACATGCAACTTCGCCTCGCCCGGGGGACGGCGCAGCAGCGTGGATTTGATCCAGCGGTAGGTGTCATCGTAACGCACATGGCGGTCATGGCGCAGCAGGCGTCCGTGTGTCGTGAGTAGCGAAATAATATCCGGCGACAATTCGCCGGCGGTGCTTTCGCGCTCGGTGAGAAACACATGTACGGTGATGGTGCTGTCGGGTGCTTGCCCCGCACGCAAGGGCGCGAGCACAGCTTCGGCATCGTCGAGCAGACGGGGACGCGGCGCAGCGAGACGTTCATGGTAGTAGCGCACACAGGCCAGCTCGTCGGCAAGCAGCACGCCGTCGCGTCCAGCGAGTTCATCCACCACTTCGCGCCAGGGCACGGCGTACACCGGCATGAACACCTGCCGAAGCATAGCGAGATTGCCCAGGCCGTAGAGCGATAAGGCCGTCAAGACCAGCACCAGCATGCGTCGGGGCAGCGGCCGGGGCAACACCTCGTACACGGCTGCAAGCGCCACAAAGAGCAGCGGCAGCGCGTACAGTGTGCGCGCTGGTGTGTAAATGAAACTGGTGTGTCGCGAGACGAAGGTGGTGATCAGCGCAGTGCAGCAGAGCGCGCCGAGAGCCAACGCCGCGAACAGCAGCATGACGCCGCGCGCCTCGCCGTCGGACTTCGCTCGCACGGCGAGCATGATGGGCACGGCCAGAAGCAACAGGGCGAGCAGGGCCGCATGCTCCACGGGATACACGGTCTCGCCGAGAATGAAGGCGTACATGCCGTAGCCGATTTTCAGAATCAGGGACACAGGTCCGCTGTTCAAGTCCGCCACCTGCCCTGTCCCACCGAGGGTCCGCAGTTGCAGCAGCACCGTTCCCGCCCAGGGCAGAAACAGCGCTCCGGCGATGGCGGCGGAAAGCAGCATCCGTGGCAGGGCTGCTCGATGTCGCAGCAGCGTGGCCGCGGCATGCAGGAGAATGATCATCGACGAGGGATAATCGGTGTACAGCACGAGGGTGTAGAGCAACGCGAGCAGGGCGATGTTTCGCCGGCTTCCCTCCTGCTCCACGCGCAGCCAGGCGGCCGTGGCCAGCGTGGCCAGCATGGCCGCCAGGGCGTAGTAGCGCAGCATGGGCAGGAACAACCACAACTCCACCGACAGCAGCAGCAGCACGAACAACGGATGGATGCGTTTCGATGGAAACACTTGCCGGAACAGCACGCCGGCCGACCAGAGCAGACCCAGCGCCTGCATGCCCTGAAACACGCGCAATCCCGCTTCACCGTCGCCAAAGACGAGCATCCACAGACGCAGCAAAGCGAAGTACAGTGGCGGATGGTAGTCGCGCGCGAGTTCCTCGAGCAAGGCGTCCCATCCCCCTTGGGAGAAGCGAATGCTGAACAGTTCGTCGCCCCAGAAACTGCGGGTGAACAGCGCCAGCGCTGTCATCGCCACGGCGGCGAGTCCCGGCAGCAGCAGCGGATGCTGTATTACGGAGTTGATGTTCCTTTTATCCATGCGCATCGCTCCCCGCGCCGACATGATGCGGCAGCGCACGCCTTGGTGCGCGTGATCCAGGCATGTTCTAGCCCTCGCCTCGCAGCCAATCCATATCCAGTTCGCCCGGGTGTACTGTGCGCGCATTGGCGCAGCCGAAGCGCACGCCGCGCGCAACGGCATCATCCAGCGATTCGCCCGTGGAGAGACCCAGCAGAATACCGGCGCTCATGGCGTCGCCCGACCCGATACTGTTGCGCAGCTCGATCGGCGGTACGGGAATTTCCCAGCTCGCGCCCTCTTCGCTCACCACGGTCACGGGGCGCGCGCCGTCGGTAATCACCACATGGCGTGCGCCGTGCTCGCGCAGGGTGGCGCAGAGTGCGGACACATCCGCTTGCGGGTCCGCGCGGTCGGGAGCGATGGCGCGGACGGTGGCGAGCAATTCCTCGCGCGTGACCTTGAACACCGTGGGCATGCCGCGAAGTGCGTACAGCGCCGCTTCGCCCTGCGCATCCACCACCGTCGGAAGATGGCGTTCGCTTGCGCGGGCGGCGCAGAGGGAGTACAGCTCGCCGGTGCATCCTGACGGGAGCGAGCCGGTGAGCAGCAAGGCGGTGGCGTGATCGAGGGCGACCAGCGCGCGGCGCAGCAAGGTCTGCGCTTCCTCGAATTCCAGAGGCAAAGCTTCCTGCACCAACTCGGTGGCGCGGCCATCGGCTTCGAGCACGGTGATACAACTGCGCGTGGGTGCGACGGTGCGGACCAAATCGAGTTGCACGCGCAGCGGCGCGAGTTCTTCGAGCAGATGGCGGCGCAGGGCATCGCCCGCGGGCGCCACCAGGGCGGAGCGCACGCCGAAGCAGGCCAGCGCGCGTGCGGCGTTGGCGCCTTTGCCCGAGGCCTGCGTCAGCACCTCGACGGCGCGATGCACGTCCCCTGCCCGCAACGTATCGATGCGATACAGGCGCTTGTCATCCAGCGATGGGCAAATGATTGTGATCATGGCAATGGAAAATACACAAGTTTTCCGAGACCTGCCTTGCCGCGGCGTCACCCTGACGTGGCGGAGCGGAGCTGCCGGATTGCATTCGTAGCAAGCGCATCCGCTTGACGTCACACTGAGGGACGCGCCTGCGTGCAGAACTGCGTGGGTTCCTCGTCAGCGGCTCAGGCGCGGACTCGAAGTGCCTGCTCCATACCTGGTAGGTTGCGAACCATGACATATGCTGCGCGGCGCGGGCATTGGCAACCCTCGATGGCGCCTCTGGATATCGTCACCTCGCTCACTCTCCGTCACCCTGAGCGACGAGCCCGCGTCCTGAACTATCGAGAAGCTACGAATCATGTCCGGGCTCGGAGTCGAAGGGTTCGACTCCGCGCCGTATCATTATTGTACCATTCCGGACACCCGTGCTCGGCGCTCCGCTCAGCCTGACGATTGGTGTCATTCGCGTTCCAAACCGGCGTAATCGCTTGTGGACCGCCTCAGCGGGCGATGAGCAGCTTGCGTGTACTGATGCCGCTGGAGGATTCGGCGGCGATGAACACCATTCCCGATGCCGGCAGTATATCCGTGGGGATGAGCAGCGTGGCCACGCCGGCCTCGAAGCGCTGATCGGCAACGACGCCGAGCTGCCGGCCCATTACATCGTACACGAGCACGCGAATGGACGCGGGCCTGTCCACGCTGAGATCGATGCTCGGCACGGCGCCACCGCGCACGGGGTTCGGATAGGTCGCGGCAATGCGGAAGTCCCGCGCGCTCTGGAATTCGTCCAGGGCGTTCAGCACGCGGCACTGAATTTCGGCCAGCGTCACCGCATCCACCATACATTGCAGGGTGTCCGCATCGTCCGTCATTATTCCCACCCACATCGGATTCATCAATCCATCCACATCGCTGAGCACCATACCAATGCCGCGAGCGCCAGGACGGGCGTCGGCGTAGGCCTGCAATCCCACCCCACGCATGGCGGTGGAGGCCACGTCGGAATCCACCCAGTCGCCATACATACCGGTGGTATCGTCCAGAGGCGTGGCGGGCGTGCTGACGAGTTCCATCACCAGACGGCCGACTCCGGGAAATTCGATGGCGGCGACCTCGGAGAAGGTATCGTCATCGGGACTGTAAAATGAATAAGCCCACCACATGGCCTTGCCGGTGAGCGGATCGACGGTGAGCGTGGTGCCCGCCATGTTGATTTCCGCACTGTACACCAATTGCAGGCGCACATTGTCGCCATGGCCCAGCTTGGCTTCGGCCACCGCCTCGTCATAGGCCTCCATGGCGGTGATCAATGTGTTCTGCGCCTTTGCGACGGAGAAGCCGCAGACAAGAACAAACAGTAGCAAACAACGCTTCATGCTGTACTCCGGGTTTTGTACATAACAGTGTAATATGCGGGGATTCCCCGCGCGATGCAATGCGTCTTCGGATGCAGACGGTTTTCCACCCTTCCCACACTTCCAATACCGCGAGGATGAGATCGCGGGCGAGCGTTCGACCCGCCACGGCGGGTGTTCCACTCCATGCATGAGCCACGTACTCGGAAAGACGCACGAATTTTTCCGCAGGCCCGTCACTCAGGATGACGATGATGTGTCATGCATGAACCAAACCAGCGTAGACGCCTGGTAACTGACTCAGTTCTGGGACTCGCCGTGGCGAGGTGACGCAGTTCTGTTTCGGCACTTCGCTCACTCTCCGTCACCCTGAGCGACGAGCCCGCGTCCTGAATTATTGAGAAGCTACGGATCATGTCCGGGCTCGGAGTCGAAGGGTCGTGCAACTGGCTACGAAGGCTTCGATCCGCCTCGGCGAATGTTCCACTCCGCGCCGGAATCACTCAGTACCATCTCGGACAAAGGTGCTCGGCGCTGCGCTCAGCCTGACGATTGGTGTCACTCAGGTTCCAAGCCGGCGTATTCGCTGGTGAACCGACTCAGGTCTGGGACTCGCCGTGGAGAGGTGACGCAGTTCTGTTTCGGCACTTCGCTCACTCTCCGTCACCCTGAGCGACGAGCCCGCGTCCTGAACTATCGAGAAGTTACGGATCATGTCCGGGCTCGGAGTCGAAGGGTTCGACTCCGCGCCGTATCATTATCGCACTATTTCGGATACCCGTGCTCGGCGCTCCGCTCAGGTCTGGGACTCGCCGTGGCGAGGTGACGTTGATTTATCACTGGCGACCAAACCGACGCTGACATTGGTCAAGCATGGAAAAGCGACAGGGGGACCGTCCTGAAGCACGGACGATCCCCCTGTATTCATGCAGCAGGGTTTCGCTTCACCATAGCTCACTTCACCTGTTGCATACCCGGCCGCGCAAGTCGCACGAGCCATGCGCCGCTCTCGGCCACCCAGCCGATGCGGAGCAGGGAGTCCAGCGTGATACCGGACACAATCAGCAGCAATCCCACGAAGGTCGAGGGATGGATCGTTTCGCCCACCACGGTGCCGATGAGGATGAGCGACAGGAAGGGCACGAGATACACCACGTTGCCGATGCGCGCAGAGGATTCGCCCGACGTGAGCGCGCGGAACCAGACCACGTACGTGATACCCATTTCAAACACCCCAATGTACAGCGAGCCAACCAGGCCCGGTCCGGTGGGCAGGGCGAATTGTCCGCTCGCAAGTTGATACACGAGAATGAACAAGGTTCCGAAAGCGAAATTCACGAAGAGTCGCACAATGCGGTCGCGATCCTCCTGCATGTTCAGAATCCAGTACAAGGCCCAGATCGCCGCGCTGCCGAGAGCGCAGGCCACGCCGGTGAAATTGAGTTCGGCCAGCACCTCCGCACCTCCACCGAAAGAAATCACCACGACACCGGCGAAGCTCACCCCGATTTTCACCCAGGACATGCCGTGTACCTTTTGACGGAGCAGAACCGCGGAGAACAGAATGAGGAACACGGGCCAGATGTAATTGAGCGGCTGCGCGAGCTGCGCCGGCAGCGCATCGTAGGATTGAAACATGAGCAAATAGTAGAAGAAGGGATTCAGCGCTCCGAGCAGCGCCGATTTCGCGTAGTCCCTCGGCTTCCAGAGCAAGCGGAGCCGCCAGAGTTTTCCCTGATACAACAGCACGATGTACAGCACGAGCAACGAAGTGGCGGAAGCCGTGAGAAGGACCGTGGACACATCGGCAAAGCCCAGGGTGAGCTTGAACGCCGAAGCCACGGTGGACCAGAGAAAGGTGGCGAGCAGGGCATCCTGCATGCCGCGCGTGCGCGCGAACGGCAGTGTGCCTTTGCGTGGTATGGTGCTGCTGTTCTGTTCCATTGCTGTGCTTCCTGTGTGCTGCGTTCGATCGGGGAAATGGGTCCGGACGAACCGGGTTGCTGCTGCGCCATGTCGCGGAAGGGCTCTCCCATCACGCGCACGGCGTCGGTACATGATCGATCAGGAAGCGATGGCGGATCGTTCGTGAATAAAATACGCTCTGCGGGAGGCGTCAGGGAGGAGGGTATGGTATCTTTTCAAGGTATTCATTTCATTTCCGCTTCCAATCGGAAGCAATCGCTATAAATATAGCGATTTGTTTTGAGATGTCAAGGATATCGCACCGATTTTTCTCCACATGCGAGCACTGCTTGCATGCTTCGGCAGCGGAAGGAGAGTGAAGTTGGAAAAAATCGTTACCTGAAGGTCGCGCATGCCTCGGCTGGTGTCTGAGGGCCTGAGCTTGGTGAGAATTTGGATTTTTTTCACGAATGAGAAGCATGTAGATTGCATGCTGCAACGACGACGCATGCGCGTCGCCTCCCTGAGAAACTACACGATACATGGCCGGGCGCAGCCATCGGCCATACGAAATTCAAGGAGAATGGAATGAAGAAGGTGCTCGTCCTGGGTGCCGGACTGGTGGCGCGTCCGCTGGTCTCCTACCTGCTTTCCCAACCCGATATTCATCTCACACTGGCCGACATGGACGAACATCGCGTGGCGCAGCTACTTGCCGGCCATGCGCGCGGTAGCGCCCTGCGTCTCGACGCGGCGGACGACGACGCGCTGGGCTCGGCGGTGGCCGCCGCGGATCTCGTCGTGAGTCTGCTGCCCTGGACCATGCATGTCGCCGTCGCGCGTCACTGTCTCGCGCATGGCAGGCATCTGGTCACCGCTTCGTATGTCAAGGACGAGATGCGGGCGCTGGACGAGGAGGCGCGTGAGAAGGGACTGATTTTCCTCAACGAAATCGGCGTGGATCCGGGCATCGACCACATGGCGGCGATGCGCGTGATCGACGGCGTGAAGCGCAAGGGCGGCAGGGTGACGAGTTTCTATTCCTATTGCGGCGGTCTGCCGTCGCTGGCGTTCAACACGAATCCGCTGGGCTACAAGTTTTCCTGGAGTCCCGTCGGCGTGATGCTCGCTGCGGGAAATCCGGGCCGCTATTTGCGCGACGGCATGGTGATGGAAATTCCGCCTGAGAAGCTCTTCGAGCATTACTGGTTGCTGGACGTGCCGGATTGCGGAACCTTCGAGGCCTATGTGAATCGCGACGCTCTCCCCTACCTGGAGGTGTACGGCATCGAAGGTGCGCAGAGCATGTACCGTGGCACGCTGCGGAATATCGGGCATTGCAATACCTGGAACGATTTCAAGAAGCTGGGGCTGTTCGATCGCGAGCGCACCTTCGATTTCACGCGCACCTCGCCGCGGCAAGTGCTGGCCGCCCTGGTGGATTCCAACGGCGACGATCTCGCGGCGGACGTTGCCGCGTGGCTGGAGTACCCCGCGCATCACGTCACCATCAAGAAGCTGGAATGGCTGGGCATGTTTTCGGACACACCGCTCCCCATTCCCGAAGGCAGCGTTTTCGATCTCTTCGCCCGCGTGTTGCAGGACAAACTGGTGTTCGGCGAGGGCGAGACCGATCTCCTCGTGCAGCATCACGAGTTCGAAGCCGAATATCCCGACGGCCGCCACGAGCACATCACCTCCACGCTCATCGACAATGGCATACCGCATGGCGACAGCGCCATGGCCCGCACCGTGAGTCTGCCCGTGGCCATCGCCGTCAAGCTCATTCTGCGCGGCGACATCACGCGGACCGGCGTCGTGATCCCCGTCTGGCCGGATATTTACGAGCCGGTGCTGACGGAGCTTGCGGAGCTGGGGATTTCGCTGGTGGAGGTCTGTGAAGCGTGAATCGTGAAGCGTTAATCGTTAATCGTGAAGCGTTAATCGTTAATCGTTAATCGTTAATCGTGAAGCGTGAACGGTTAAGCGTTGGACTGCGGCTGGTGAAAAGGTAAAAAGGAAATACGTTGTTTTTTCCTTTTTTCCTTTGTTTTTCCGGATTTGCTGAGTACGGGATACATATGAAGAGCGCGCGGAGAGCGCCGAGAGCGCGGAGGAAGGGTCGAGGGTGCAGCTCGCTCGATCCCGGTTCTCGTCGCTTTTCCCTTTCACCTCGACGGTGAAAGGGTGGAAAGGTGCACTGCGCGCTTTTTCAGGAAGACGACCTTGCTGGCACGGCCTGGTTTTCACCTTTTTTCCATTTGTCCTTTTCGTCTTGACTGATCAGCGTCACACGATCCACGTTTCACTCTTCACCACCAAGCACCACCGCGATGCCGACCGCCCTCCCCTCTCCCTGGCACTCCATTCCGCTCGCCGATTATGAAGGCCACATGAATCTGCCGGAGGTCGGGCAGGCGGAAATGCTGGCGGATATACTCGAACGATTGCTTACGCGCTTTCGTCCAGTTAGTGTGGCCATCGCCGGATGCGCCGGGGGAAATGGCTTCGAGCGCATACCGCCGGAAACGCAGCGCGTGGTGGGCATCGATATCGATGCGGAATATATCGCGGCGGCGCGAGTACGCCACGGCACCCGCTTTCCGCGTCTGGAGTTGATCGTCGCCGATCTCGAGCGAGGAGAGCGCCTCACCGATCCGGTGGATTTCGTGTATGCCGCGTTGCTGCTGGAATACCTCGATCTCAATGCGGGCATGCGGGAGTTGCGCGCATTGTGCCGTCCCGGTGCTGTATTGGCCTGCGTACTGCAATCGCCATCCGCGCTGCCAAGCGTCACTCCGACGCCGTTCGCCTCCCTCTCCGCGTTGCAGTCCCGCATGCATCTGGTGGACATCGACGCCCTGCTCGCCACGGCTTCGCGCCTCGATCTGCGTTGCATCGAGCGAAACTCGATTCGACTGTCGTCGGGCAAGGAGTTTGTGACAGTGGTGTGGGTGGCGGAGGAGGAGAAGTGAAAGGGTAAAAAGGAAACATTTAATTTTTTCTTTTTACCTCTTCATTTTTCAGGGATTGCTGAGTGCGGGATACATGCAAAGAGCGCGCGGAGAGCGCCGGGAGCGCAGAGGAATGGGTGGAGGGCGCATGCCATCCCAATCGTGCTGACCGCGATAATCGCGTCAGTTCAAGGGTTCGGCACTCAGTCGAGGCCGCAGCTCGCGTGGTTCCGGGCTGCCACCCCTGTTCCCTCTCACCGTTTCTCCTTTCCACTTTCACTGAAAATTCTCCAGCCGCATGCGTCAATCAACCCCCGCGGTCGCGTGCTCGGATCCTCACAGACTTCCACGATCCATCTGTGCTAATCTGTGTGATATCTGTGCAATCTGCTCTGAAAATTGTCTCGCTGCCTGCATCATGCTCATCTGCGCGGTGATG
>DAOSDL010000063.1:0-9545 GCA_035362335.1 Bacteroidota bacterium | reverse complement strand
CGAGCGGTGTGTATCTCTACCGCCTCGAAACCCCGACGTTCAACGACACCAAGCGTATGGTGCTCTCGCGCTAGCCGCGGTGTCGACGCGATACAGACCCTGACATGGATGGAGAGGGTGCGGTGGCTTTCCACCGCACCCCTCCAACTCAGATTTGACAATGAAGCTTTTGTTCATATTCGTGGAAGCAGCCATCATGAGGAAGCGCATACTTTTCGCCGCCGCAATCCTGACACTGCTCACATCGTCGGTTGTCCTTGCACAGGGACAAAGCGGTGGAGGCGGGGAAGTCATGGGTACTCTACCTGTGGTTGACGTACGGGTGGAGAGCTCGGCCGATCAGCTGTTTTTCGTCGGAAACGACTACGTGCCCAACCGGATAACCGTGACTGTGTTCGTCAGGAACAGCAGTCCCGACACCGCCATCGCGCGCGGAGTATCCGTGGCAATGATCAAGGATACGCGCTTCATCGTGAACGGAGCGGAGCAAAAGTATCTCGCCGATGAATTGCTCCCCGGAGACGAGGTTTCCACGACCTTTGATCTCTCTGTTGCCGATGCACGCAGCGTGGATGGCAATGATACCATTCGCGCCTTGTTCATTTCCACCAATGCCTACAGCAAGACTGGTGAAAAAGTGGTCTGGGTACAGAAGGAGTTCAAACCCGACTTCACGCTGACCTGTACCAACCTGAATCCCAACATTGTCTTCGACGACAACATCAACGATTACAGCCCCAATCCATTCACCTTTGAAGTGACCGTGCGCAATGACGGCGACGGCGTGGCGGATTCGGTGCTTGTCCAGTACATCGGTGTGAAATACGTCTCGGTGTTCGAGCAGGACAGCTCGCGCAAATTCATTGGCGTGCTCAACCCGGGTCAGAGCGCCACCCTGCGCTTCCAGCTGCGTCCCGCGCGCCGCTCCTTCGATACCACGGTCAATGTCTGCTTCCAGGTGACCGGTATCGGCGGATACAAGCGCAAGAAGATGGTCGACAGTTGCTGCACTCCGGTGCTGCTTCCCGCCGCGAAACAGGCGGATTATCAGGTATCCTGCGATGTGGTACCCGATTTTATCGCGTATCAGGATCACAAGTACAATCCGAATCCTTTCCAGTACAATGTCACCGTGCGAAATGTGGGCACGGCGCTTGGCAAGGATGTGACTGTGACGCTGGACCCGGGACCCTTCGAAGTTGTTTCCGGTGGGAATCCCCGCCTCATCGGTGATCTCGCTCCGGGTGCATCGGCGAATGTGTCGTGGCAGCTTCGCGCACAACCATTCCTCAAGCGCAGTACAGTGCATGTCGGCGTACTTGTGCTCGATGCCTTCAACAATCGTGGTATGTGTTCCGATTCGGTGATCGTCGATTCGGTGCGAGCCGCGAGATTCACCGCGTCCTGCACTGGTCCGGATACCTTGTGGGCCGATGTGCAGCAGGGCATTTACACCAACAATCCCTTCGAAGTCACATTTACAGTGTGCAATATCGGCAGTGACTATGCAGATTCGCTCAAGGCCACCATGGTGATACAGAGTCCCTCTGTGCAGCCGTTGCCCGGCTTCCCGGTTGTGCTGGAAAAGGCCATTCTCACAGGTATCGACACTCTTGGTGTTGATTCCTGCTACACCTTCCGCTGGTCGCTGGAGGCATTGCCGACCGGCGTCAATACCCCGGTGCGCATCAAGTTCAAGGCGCAGGCCCTTAACGCCGAGCCGGTGGAGTGCGAATTGGTGATTTTCCAGCAGAAACTCGACGCACCCAACCTCGACGTGATCTGTGAGACCATACCGGGCGACAGCGTGCGCTTCGATCCGCGGACGGGAGGGTATTTCCCACCGGTGATCATTTTCAGGGCTACGATCACCAATATCGGTGGAGGTATAGCGAAAAACATCGTCGCCACCCTCGCTCCGCCCCCACGCACGCAGTTGGCCGATGGCGAGACCTGGACCAAGATCCCCAATCCCAAGGACCTCGGCCCCAATCAATCCGTGGTGGTGGATTGGCTCACCGTGCCGGTGAAGCGCACGGATTTTGGTTCTCCCGTCGTCTATCGCATCGAGGTCACTGCGGAGAACGTTGAAGGCTCAGGCAAGATTTGCAGTGATACAGTCTTCGTCCCTGCTCTCCCGAAAACCGCCGCGATGGCCATTCCCCGGAATAACGTTGGCTACACCAATCAGTTGATGCTGGTCCCGATTTACATCGACGACCCCGTTGACAAGGACATCAAGAAGATACAGGTCGAGCTTGCCTACAATGTGGACGCGAATCGCAACCGCCTGGCCTTCGATGTGCTCGAATTCCTGGATATCTCCACGGCGAATTCGCTTGCCAACGGTTGGACCATTGTCGACCAGGGCCGCAATCCGTCCAACGACCAGTTGCATTTCACCATCGAAAGTCCGATAGCCCTGACCTATCCGCCCAATACGCCGCCACTGTTGTGGCTGCGCTTCCGCGCGGTGTTCGGGCAGCGTCCCGACGATCTTGCCATCAGCAGCACGCCGCTGCTCTGGCCCGATGCCACCGAAATTCAGAGCCGCATTCTGATCAACGACGGATCCATTTTCCCGCTCGTCACCGATGGTTATGCGGTAGTCAGTGGCGACTGTCTCCGTCCACTCACGGCCTCGGCGGATTATATCGTCTTCAACAAGCCGAATCCCTTCAATCCGACCACGACCATTCAGTACACCCTTCCTGTCGACGAACATGTGCGCATCGCTGTGTATGACGCTCTTGGACGGGAACTCGAAGTGCTCGTGAACGATCAGCGGTCGGCTGGCAGCTATTCGGTGGATTTCAACGCGAAGAATCTCCCCAGCGGGATTTACTTCTATCGCTTCGAAACCCCGACGCAGAGCCAGATGAAGAAAATGGTGGTCGCGAAGTAATTCGTCCCCACGACTCTTTTGCGCGCCCGCATCGTTCCACGGTGCGGGCGCGCTTCGTTTTGGGAGATGTGTGGAAAAAGCGGGTCGTCAGCCACGGCTTCGGAGGAGGCTGTCATTCATTGCGATGGAGCGGCGTCGCGACGCTTGCGCGAGTGCAGAAATACAAAGGCGATGCGCATCAGTATGCGGCATAGTCTCCGGAATTGTAACCAATCCACCGTTTTCGTGTTTAGCATTTACGATATCCGTCTCCCGTTTCCCACATCGCTCCATCATATACAAGTGGATGGTTTTGTATGGAAGAGTGTTTCCATAATGCATCCCGAATGTTCCCGAACTCCTCTGCGCAGCGGAAGCCCTCCCGTTGGGAGCATTGTCAACAGCGCCACTGTACCAGCGTGGACGTCGCGCTTTCGAGTGATTCACAACAATCCCGGCGATTGCCATGAAGAAGCCGCATCACCACTCGTTGCTCGGCCTAGTGTGGCTGCTGAGCGTTTTTTCACTTCATGCACAGGATGCGAGCACCCCGGATCTCATCTGTAGCATCGATGTGCCAACGATAGTCGGCGACATCAGGAATCTGCGCTACGATCCGATGCCTTTCGCGCTGACCATGACGGTTACGAACGCGGGAGTGGTGGCGCGGGATTCGTTGTGGGCGACGATCACGTTGCCGAAGGATCTCGAGCTTGCGGCGCCGGACATTCCGGACCGCCACACCAAGCGGGTGATGCCGTCGCTGCTGTTCCCGAACCAGAGCGGCACGGTGCAGTGGATGCTGCGACACCCGCTCACCGACGTGGAGAAGCACTATGTTGTGACGGTGTGGGTATGGACATCGAACGGCGATTCGTCCAAATGCGAGGCGAGTGTGCTGATCCCAGCCTTGGACAAGCCGATTCTGCAGTCGCGGTGTTTTATCCCCACACTGACTTTTGACAAGAGTGCGAACCGCTATGTGCCGAATCCATTCACGTTGCGTCTGACAACGGTGAACCAAGGGAACAGCGAGGCGCGGAATGTGATTGGAACAATCATCCTGCCGCCGGATGTGGAGTTCGATCCGCCTGACCAGGCGGCGACGAAGACGTTCACGCCGTCGACGATGGGCAAGTACATACCTCCGACCGAGGCGCCGGAATTGACGTGGACGGTGCGTTTCACAAAACGCTACCTCGTGGATACCACGCTGCAATTCCATTTCGCCGTGACAGGGCAGGACTCTCAAGATTGGCCATTGGATACGACGAAGCTCGTGGGATCGGTTGTCGTTCCCAAGCTGTGGCCGATGTACTCGAGTTGTATCGACATCCCCGACTCGCTTTCGCTCAATGCTTTCGGCAACGGATTGGAGCCGAATCCCTTCGTCGTACGCTACGAGGTTCGCAACAAAGGATTCAACACCGGGGTGTTGCGTGAAGTGAAAATTCAGTTTCAGCAGGATGGTCAACGGTTGCACCCTTCCTCTCCGCTGCCCATGACCGTTCCCCTGCATGTGGCGCTACAGCCGGGGGAGTCGATGGAATTCGAATGGCTGCTCCAGGTCGACAATCGCAGCACGCGACGGCAATATTCCTACTCTTTCAGCGTGCTCACGGAAGAGGGCTTCACATGGAAGGATGAAGAGTGGCTCCCGATTGCGTCGGTACCGGTGGCTCCGTCACCGGTACTGCAGCCGCGGGAAATCCTTCCCGCCGCCCTGGTGTTCGACGAGAGCGCGGATTCCTATGTCCCGAACCCTTTCTCCTTCCGGCTCACGGTGCGCAACGTGAGCGCTGCTGTGGCGCACAATGTGACGGGCACGATCATCCTGCCGCCGGGAATGGAGTTCGATCCACCGGGGCAGTCGGCCACGCAACTGTTTTCGCCCTCGGCCATGGGGCAGTACGTGCCCCCCGCGCCAGTCCCCGAGGTGATGTGGACGCTGCGCTGGACGAAGCGGTATCGATACGATATGAAAGTGGAATTCCGCTGTACGGTGACGGGCACGGACGATATGGGTGTGCAGCTCGACTCGGTGGAAGTGTGGTCCGATTTGACGATTCCCGGCTTGCAACCCGCATTCGCATGTTCCATGGAGATGCCGGATTCGCTGGGCCTGAACGCGGCTGGAACGGATGTGGAGCCGAATCCCTTCACGGTGCGCTACACGATACGCAACAGCAGCTATCAGGTGGGCTCGATCAGGCGGGTGTACATCTCCTTGCCGCCGGACGGCATCAGCCTGCATCCGACGTCGCGGGATCCGCTGAACCAGATGTTGGATCTGGTGCTGGACAAAGGCGAGTCGCGGACCTTCGAATGGATCATCGGCGTGCAGAATCGCATCACGCGCCGCGACGTGCGGATATCGGTGATGGCGCTGGACGATGAAGGCACGCCGATCGAATGCGCGGACAATCTCCCGATAGCCAATCTGCGCACGGAATTGCACTGTGAAGCCACAGCGCAGCCACCGGGATTGTTCTACGACGCGGCGTTGCGCGAATATAATCCTTCCACCTTCATCGTCAGCGCGCGCCTGCGCAATGCCGGCGGGATGACTCTGCACGATGTGGCCGCGGAATTGACCTGGAGCGACACCAGCGGTCTGGATTTACTGGAATTCGACAGCGGCGTACCGGGGCAGGCCAATCCCGTGACCTGGGCGGTGTTGCAGCCGGATTCGAGCGTGGAGGCGCATTGGGCAATGCGACTGAAGAACCCGAACATCAGCGGCCGGCCGTGGTATCCGAATTTTCTGGTGCGCTATGTCTCGCGGGAAACCGCACAAATACGCAACGGTTGCGAAGTCCCCGTGGTCGTGGGACCGACTGATTCGCCCGTTCTCCAGTGCACGCTGAACGCGCCCGACAGTGTCCGCTTCGTTGACGACAGATATCAGCCGGGCAGCTTCGATGTCGGCTTCGAGCTGCGCAATATCGGCAAGGCGGAAGCCCGCAACGTCAAGGCGTATCTGCTTCAGGGCAAGGGCTTCACGATCGAGAGTCCATCGTTTATCGATCTGCCTCCCGTACCCGTGGGCTGGAGCATCGATCGCCCCGACGCGTTTCGTGTGCGTGTGTTACTCCGGGAAATGGATGGTTACGACACGATTCGTATTGCCGTGGTGGCGGATGGGATTTCGACGCAATGCGAGATTCCCGTGTTTGTCGAGCGTGAATTGCGGCCCCGCTTCGAGCTGACCTGTGTGGCCGATGCCGCTCTGCATTTCGATGAACTGTCGAACGACTACGTGCCGAACCCTTTGCCGTTACGCACGAGTCTGCGAAATGTCGGTGGTACGCGTGCGCGTCAAGTCGCGGTGACGTTCACGGGTCCGCCCAGCTTCACGCCGTTCAACCAGATCATGACACAAACGCTGGGTGATATCGCGGTGGGCGAGGAGCGCTCACTTGATTGGATGCTTGTGCCCTTGCGCCGGGATAACGCTGGTGTGGAAGATGTACGTTTCGAACTGCAGGCGCGCAGTGGCATCGACGATCAGGTGATCACCGAACACTGTGGCGTGGACGTGTTTGTCCCCGCCGCGCGTCGGCAGGATTATCAGTGCTTCGTTTCGGCTCCGCGCATTAGGGTGGATTCCGTCCGAGGTGGGTATGACCCCGATCCCTTCGAGGTTCGCGCTCGGGTAAGCAACATCGGTCAAGCGATGGGACGCGGGCTTGTCGCGCATGCAATCCTTCCGGGAGGCCTCACCTCGATCTCCCCGCTGGATGTTGCGATGCAGGATTCGCTGGCGCCGGGGGCACAGTCGGGCGATGCGGTGTGGACGGTGCGACCGCTGGCGCGAAGCATTGGAGACAGCGTGGTGTTCCGTGTGCTGTTCACCGACGCGTTCGGGAATTCCACGGAGTGCCATCTCCTGATTTGGATTCCGGGCGTACCGGATGCAGGGGTGTTACTTTCCTGTGATGCTGAAGTGGATTCGTTGGTGATGTTCCCTGGCGACACAGGATATCGGAAAGCGGATTTTCGCGTGCAGGCATGGATAGGCAACACCGGCGCGGCCTCGTTGTATGATGTGGATGTGGTGCTGCTTGCATTGGACACGGCCTTGAGTGTCATAAGCGCCAATCCTTTGCGCGTTGCTTCCCGGCTCGATGCGGGCGGTGGTTCTCTTCCGGTGGAGTGGACCATACACGCCACGCCACGCGACGTGGCGGGCTGGGTACGGTTGCAGTGCATCGTGTCAGCCAAGGATGCCGCCGGCCTTCCGCTTCCAACGCGGGAATGCGCGATGTGGATATACATGCAGGAGCGACGCACGCCGCGATTGCAATGTCGCGTGTGGACATCCGCGACGACAGCCGACGGGCAGGACACCATTATCGCCTTCGATCCTTCGACCGGCTACTACGAGGGCGTTCCCTCAAGCAATGGCGCCTACCCCGTCCTCCGTGTGTTTTTGGAAGTTCGTAATATCGGCATCGTGTCCGCGAGCGAGCTGGCGGGGACTCTGCTTCTTCCGGCAATAATGTCCATGGACCAAGGGCAGACGAGCGTCAAACGCTTCGAGCCATCGACGCTGTCTCCGGGAGCGGTGGACACCGTCACCTGGGATGTGCGCCCCATGGCGGTGGAGGAGGATAGCGTTGTGCGCTTCACGGTGCTCGTGAATTCGCGCGAAGGCGAAACCCTGCAATGCGAGCACGTGGCGGTGCTGCAACGCGTACCGGCGCCGGTTTGGCTCGCCATGCCAACGAACCTGGTGGGAATGCGTGGACAGGTAATTGACGTTCCGGTGGAGATCGGGCGCACCGACGGACGGGATGTGTTTTCGTATTATCTCGGCATCCGCTTCAATCCCTCGTATCTGCGCTTCGTGGATGCGCGCAATGACGGCACAGTCACCGCAGCGGGGTGGGACGGCGTGAAGGCCACGGTAGTGCGGGAGCAGGGACGCGGTGCGTCGGGTCTGCTGCGGTTGCACGACCGGACAACAACGTCGCCGTTGTCCTCGACGAAGGAGGGCATGTTACTGCGCTTGCGTTTCGAGGTGCTGTACAGTCCGAAGCGCTTCGATCTGATAGACCGAAGCCCACTGGAGTTCGTACTTCACGCTGTCGATTCGCTTGGTCGGGAATTACGCAGTACGATGAATGCCGTGCGGGAGGAGGATGCGGGAGAAATCGGACTGGTGGTGTCGGACGGTCTCGTAACGCTGTCGGGCGATTGCATCTGGCCACTCGTCGCAACCACGGAACTCGGACAGAACCATCCGAATCCATTCAACCCGGTGACGATCATTCCCTTCATGCTGGGGCAGGAGACCGACTACAGCCTGACCTTGCACGATGTGCTCGGCCAGCTGGTCCGCGTACTCGAGCGGGGGAGGTCGCTGCCAGGCGCGTACACCTACACGCTCGATGCTTCGGAACTGCCCAGCGGCATGTATTTCTACCGACTTGTCACTGCGTGGTCCACACAGACGAAACGCTTGCTTCTGACGCGGTGAATTCGCTTCCATGAATCCCGCTCCCGGGTGTGCTTCTTGTCGCACACCCGGGGCTGGCGTCGTTATCAAACGAGTCTCCCATCTCAAACTTTTTTTGCTGGCAATGTAACCTTTCTTTCGTAACCGGGTTATTGTAACAGTTCTTGCAGCCGGGCGCCCCGTAACGCCTTATGAGCGACCCGGAAATCCGAAATAACTTATTAAATCAACCTGCATCGCGTAGGTGCCGTGATGGACGATACCGCGCACACGCGCGGGCGATTGCGACGTCGGGTTGTTCCCGATGCGTTATCGCACACTCCGACAACTAGTCGCTGTACATATCCCTTTCGTGTGTGGAGGTAGTGATGAAACGAAGTATTCCATGGCTGGGAGCGCTGTTCGTCCTGTGCTGTTTGTCGCTGTCGACAGTCCAGGCGCAGCCGAATCTGACATTCAAACGTGTGACGGTGAACTGGCCGACCGTCGAATTGTATTTCTCGGTGGGCTGCAACGGCAATCCGTCCTACAACCTGGCCAAGCAGGATTTCCGGATTTACGAGAACGGCGTGGAGGTCAAGGACTTCACGCTGTGGTGCCCGGATCCCACGGTGCGTTGCGCCATTTCCGTGGCACTGGTTTTCGACGCTTCGGGTTCCATGTCCGGATCACCAAATGCCGGGGCGAAAATCGCCGGCCAGGCCTTCGTGGATCTGATGGACGGTGTGATCGACGAGGCCACGGTCATCCATTTCAACAGCATGGTGAACATCTATCAGCAGATGACCACAAACAAACCCATGCTCAGCGCGGCGGTGGACGCCTTGCCCGCCTCGGGCGGAACAGCGGTGTGGGACGCAATCTATGCCGGTCTTCTCGAGTTACTCAACAATGGTGTGAACCAATGCCGCGCGGTGATTGCCCTCACTGATGGTCAGGATGGCAACTCCACTCGTACAGTTTCCGAGATTATCGCGTTGGCCAACCGCTACCGCATCCGCATTTTCACCATCGGTCTGGGATCGATCAACTACACCGATCTGGAGCTTGTCGCGACCCTGACTGGTGGAAAATTTTATCAGACCCCGAACGCTGGGCAGCTCGCGGCGATTTACACGGAAATATCCTCCATCATTTTCGATGGCTTCCAGGAGTGCATCATCACCTACGAGCGTCAATGCGCGGACGGTGGCTTGCGCA
>DAOSDL010000062.1:0-9677 GCA_035362335.1 Bacteroidota bacterium | reverse complement strand
CCACGATCATACCTGATAGCGTGTTCATCCCCGCGCCCAATGTGGTGCGACAAATATGCGATTCCGCCGCTCCCGCCTGGCGCGGCGAGGCGCTGAGAGTGAACGTGCTTGACCCAAGTCACGTGGTTGTTTCTTGCTAGAGGGACGAATGAATACGATAACGTTTATTATGGAGGCGAGAATCTTCCTGCCAGAGCCCCCGTCAGCGCGGTGTGCATTCCGTGCCGTTCCGCAGCGGCACGCTGCCCAGCGGACTGTATTTCTACCGTATCGACAGCGATGCCGGCACCATACAGCGCAAGATGGTACTCGCGCGCTGAACACCTGAATACACTTCCCCCCGCCTCGGTCGAGACCGGGGCGGGGGGAGGTGTTCATTCAGATTTACGTGCTCAATGAATCTGGTAAAACTTGAACCACTCCGCTTTTCGCACCTGAACCGTACCCTAGCCTACTCCCCCACATCCCTTGATCGCCGCAAGCGGGGAATGAACATGGGGACGCGCTGCTGATACGCGCGATAGCGGTCGCCGAACGCGGACAGGAGCTTGCGCTCCTCCAGCACAGTGCCGATCAGCAAATACAAAATCCCGCAACCCTGCATCACCGCGGTGGCGGAATCTCCGCTTCCCCAGCACAGCAGAAACAACACCCCGGCACTGTAGTACGGATGCCGCACGCGCCCGAGTATGCCTGTCGCGCGAAAATCACCCACGCCCAGCGCGGGCTCCAGTCGACGCTCGCGTATTTGGCGCACACCGAAAAACACCGCGTTGTCGTACACGCGCGAGGCGGCGAACACCACGCCCAGCGCAACGGCGAGCCCCGTCCATCGCAATGCCTCCCACGGCCATGCCCATTGCCACAGCATCACCGTCTCGATGCCGCGCTGATACCACAGCAGCGGCGCCAGCGACAGCACGCTGAACAGCACGTACATCAGCCGATGCCACGATGCGGCACGCGCCGGCCAACGCGTCATCCAACGCATGAAACTTCGCGAAATCAACGCGCTGTGCAGCACGCACCACAACGTCCAGCCCGCCGCGAGATACAGATGCTGGCCCGGCATTTCGCTCATGCGCGCGGCTCCGGAACGAACAGCGACGCCTGTTCCATCACATACGCGTGCGCACCGTCCGGCAGCGCGCCTGCTGCCATGGCTATTGCCGCATCAAGCGAGGCGGCGGGCTCCATGCGCATCGAGCGTACCAGCGCATCGGGCAGCGACGAAACGAGTATGACGCGCATCGCCGCGCCCTTCTCACGCACGGCCAGCGCGGTGTGCGCGTTCATCGCGTATTCGTGCTGCAAGCTGCGGCGGAATTCTTCATCGTCCTGAATGGCGAACCAGCGGGCCAGGTCTTCATTGCCCAATCCTTCCCGGCATTCGGCCAGACAGATCAGCGTGCCGCCCGGTCGCGTGGCGTAATGCGCGTGATGGATCGATTTGTGTGCTTGAATGAAATTGATGTCCTTCGGGAAGCCCCCGGCCGAAGCGATGCACACGTCCGCGCGCCGCGCGATGGGCACGCTGTACATCGCATGCACCCGCGCCGCACCCACGCGATGCGCTTCACGCAGGTCGCCGGCCACGGCGTCCGCGATCACTCCGCGCGCGTCCAACAGCGCCGCGAAATACCACGACGGCGGGAAAAAGCGTACCGCATCCTGAATATCCTCCATCACCGGATTGCCATCCACATTCCCGTCGCGGCAGGCGGGATGGAAGCGGCCCTCGTCGGTGATCGTGCGCCGGTGATTGCGCACCGCCGTGTCGTAGGCGGCAACACCGGGCACGAACAACTTGGCCCCGCCGCCAAAGCCCGCGAAATAGTGATGCACGATGGTGCCCGCGGCCACAACGAAGTCCGACGCGGCCACAACGCGGTTGAGCAGCACCGGCGTACCGAAACGCGTCGTGCCGCAATGCACGCAGGACGCGCTGTCGCGTGCGTTGTGCTCCAGCACGCGGTAGCGCTCGTACACCGCATCCCCCACAATGGCGCGCCGCTCGGCCTCGCTCTGCGGCGGGTGCGTGCCTGTGGCGAAAACAATGCGGATGCCGTCGTCCGCTATCCCGGCACGGCGCAGTTCATCGAGCAGATACGGGAGGAAGATCTCCGTGCGACATTTGCGCGTCTTGTCCGACACCAGCACACTCACCTGCCGCGCGCCGCGCGCCGCTTCGTGCAAGGCCGGGGCGGCAATCGGCGCGGCAAGCGCGGCCGTAATACACGCATGCTCGGTGCGCGTCCCCTGAGGGACGTCGGCACCGAGCATGTGTACCTTCCAATTATCCGGGAGAAGCGCCTCCTGCGCGCCTGACCCGTAGCGGAGAGTTATACGGGGCGGACAGGAGGCGGACATGTCAATCGATTTTCAGCGTCGGGCGAATGGTGAGCACACCCTTTTTGAAACCGAGAATGCGGTCGTAATCCGCCACGTACAGCATGTCGCCATGCATGATCACCGCGCGCGGCGAGATGAAACCACTGATGGTGATGGGATCGAAGCGCTCGATGAACTGTCCGTCCTTGTCGTAATGCAGCACCGCCACGGCGCCGGGATCGGCCACGTAAATGTCGCCCGATTTTTTCTCGACCGTCACGCCCCAGGGCTTGACCAGGTTGTCCTTGATCACTTTATCCACGGAGAAATCCGATGCCAGCAGCACCTGCACCTGCCCGTTGCCGAAATCACCAACGTAGAGACGATCGCCGAAGGCGGAAATGGACTTCGCATCGCGGAACAACCCGCCCGCCTTTTTCCCGGCGGCGGCCAGCGTCTTCTGATCGAAGACCACGATGCCGTTCTTATCCAGCACGTACACCTTGCCGTTGGCCACGGTCACATCGCGCGGATCGTCGAGACCCTCGCTCACCACGCGCTCCACCTTGTCCTTGCTGTCGAACACGCGCAAGGAGTTGTTGCCCGCATCGATCACATAGGTTTTACCCGCATCGTCCGAGGCCGTGCCGCGCAGCGCGGCGTTGGCATCCTCGACCTGGATTTCGCTCACATACGAGCCCTTGCCCGACGAGGTGATGCGCTGCACAATGTTCAGTCGCGGATTGACGATCAACAGTCCATCGCCCTTGGCCGCCATGTACGACAGGTCGTCGAGCTGGCGACGGTTGGATTTCACAAAGTACGCGGGCAAATCGTGTATGCCCTCGCCCGACACGGTGAAAGCGCCGAAACGCGCGCCACTGCTCGAGGCGTACAGTCCGCAGAACCCACTATTGAAACGCATGTCCTCCAGGGCGATGTTGCGCTCGTCCAGCACAACGGAGTACGTCCGCCGACCGGGATTGGAGTAAATACGCAAGCGCACCGGCATCTTGAGTTCCGGCTGCGCTATGACGCGCGTCTCCACGTAGCTGCCGTTGAAATCCATATAGCCGATCGACACGGCTCCTTCAATGCATTTGACGACATGCGAATTCGTCAATGCATTGGCATGCTCGGCGTTGAACACCACGCCGCCGCCCAGCGACTGCACGGTGACGTCGACGAGGAACAGTTTCGAAGGCAGAATCAGCGTGGGATGCACCATCGCCATGTGCTCGGCGCCGCCGCGCACGGTCACGGTGCCGGCCTCGGCGGTCCAGGTGCCGCTCAGCTGTTTCCATTCCGGCTTGAGTCCTTGCTGAAAATCGTCCTGAATCCAGCTGGTGAAATTCTCGCCGTCTTGCGCAATGGCGCTGGCCGCGAAAAACACGCCGATCAGTAGTGGAGTGATGAAGCGCATTGTCTCTCCTGCAATGAAATAGTGGCTTCGTAAAATAGTGCAATCCTTGCCAATTGCACAAAAAAATCAGGCTTCCGTAGCGGAATCCCGTAAGGCATCGTAAAGTGCGACGACGCTGCGCGCATTCGCCTCGGCGTCGAATTGCCGTGCTGCGAGCGCTATGCCCGCCGCCCCCATGGCCTGCCGACGCTCCGTACTGTCCGCCAACGCGGCGATGGCCTCGGCCAGAGCCGCCACATCACCGGCCGGCAACAGCACACCCGTTTCGCCATCCAGCACCAGTTCCTCGGGTCCACCCAGACGCGACGCGATCACCGGCCTGCCCATGGCCGAGGCCTCGATGACGGGACGAGCGAAATGCGGTACGGTGGATGGGAAGCAAAGCATGTCTGATGCGGCCAACAGTTGTGGAATGTCGGAACGAACGCCCAGGAAGCGAATGTGTTGTCGATGCTCCGGGGCGATTCGGGAAAACACAATGTCGCGGTATACGCGCAGGCCGTTCATTCTGTTTCTGAAACTGTCGTCCGGTATCGCGCCGGCAATGAAAAACCTCAGATCGTCGCGCTCGCGCAACAGTGCCGCCGCTGCGGCGACAAACTCCGCCGTGCCTTTCACCGGATTGATGCCGCCCAGCATCAGCACGGCGCATTGTCCGGACGCGAGTCCCAACTCCTCGCGCGTGGCGCGCGCGTCGATACGCGGATCGAACACCGAGCGATCCACGAAATTGTACACCACGTGAATGCGTTCGCTCGGAATGAGCTGCGATGCGTCGTAGCGGCAGATGGGCACAACCGCGTCGGCCACGCGATGGATGATGCGGCGGATCAGCGCACGGCGCAGTCCGACATATCCCGCGTGCAGCGGCTCGCGTACATGCCACACCACACGCAGCCCTTCGGCCCTGGCCGCCAGTCCCACCGCTGTGAGCGTCGACGTGTTGAGATGCACGATGTCGAAGCGGCGGCGGCGGAAAAACGAGCGCGCGAGCACATACGTCCACGGAAATTGCAGCGCCCGAAGGAGGATTTTCGGCAGTTGCCACCACGGATACCACAGCACATTCGTGTGGCTGAAATCATGCCAGCGCTCGTCTACCACGGTCTCCACACCTTCGCGGCGAAACAGTTCGGTGGCGTCGCTTTCGTGCAAACAGAGCACGGTGGGCGCGAAACGCTGCCGATCCAGCGCGCGGATCAGATAGAGCAGGCTCAGCGGAGCCCCGCCGATGCCCTTGCCGTGATGGACGTAGAGAATTCTCGTCACAGCCCTGCCGATGGATGGAGGCGCGGAAACATCCGCGCGCGGAGAAATGGACACGGGGCCGCACAGGCGGCCCCGCGGCCGGGAGCATGATTACACGTATTCGAAACGGGCGGTGAAATGCCGCAACATCGGCGCCTCGTAGGTGAGACGCAGACCGCGCAATTCATTGCGGCGCTCGAACACATGCGCCACCACCTCGATCACATAGTCGATATGGCTCTGCGTGTACACGCGGCGCGGAATGGCCAGGCGCACCAGCTCCATGGGCGGCGCCACGAACACGCCGTTCTCGGTGCGGCCGAACATCACACTGCCGATTTCCACGGCGCGAATGCCGCCGTCCTCGTACAGTCCGCAGGTCACGCTCTGCGCCGGGAACTGCTCGGGAGGAATGCCGGGGCAAAAACGCCGCGCGTCGAGATAAATCGCATGTCCGCCCGGCGGCAGCAATATCGGCACACCCATGGCATCGAGCTTCTTGCCGAGATATTCCGTGCTCTTGATGCGGTACTGCAGGTAATCCTCGTCGAGAATTTCTTCCAGTCCCTGCGCAATGGCTTCAAGATCGCGGCCGGCCAGTCCGCCGTAAGTCGGAAAGCCCTCGGTCACGATGAGCAGGTTGCGGCAATGCACGGCCAGGTCGTCGTTGTTCAGCGCGAGGAAGCCGCCGATGTTGACCAGCGCATCCTTTTTCGCCGACATGGTCACGCCGTCGGCGTAGGAGAACATTTCCTGCGCGATTTCCAGCGGCGTTTTATCCTGATATCCCGGCTCGCGCATTTTGATGAACCAGGCGTTCTCCGCGAAGCGGCAGGCATCCATGAACAGCGGCAAGCCGTACTTGTCGCACATGGCCTTGGTCTCACGGATATTCTCCATCGACACCGGTTGGCCGCCGCCGGAGTTGTTCGTCACCGTGATCATCACCAGCGGAATATTCTCGGCGCCGTGCTGGCGGATGGTTTCCTCCAGCTTCGCCACATCCATGTTGCCCTTGAAATCGGCGACAATTTCCGGATGCTTGCCGATTTCATTCAGGCAGTCCACCGCGAGCGCGCCGCTGAATTCCACATTCGCGCGCGTGGTGTCGAAATGCGTGTTGTTCGGAATCACCTTGCCCGCGCCACCGACAATGGAGAAGAGAATTTTCTCCGCCGCGCGGCCCTGATGCGTCGGGATGATGTGCTTCATCCCGGTGATCTTGCGCACCATGGCTTCCATGCGGAAAAAGCTGCGCGAGCCGGCATAGGACTCGTCGCCATCGAGCATGCCAGCCCACTGCTTCGAACTCATGGCCGACGTGCCGCTGTCGGTCAACAGATCGATCAGCACATTCTCTGCGTCGATGAGAAAGGTGTTGTATCCCGCGTCCTTGAGAATACCGCAACGCTCGTCGTAGGAGGTGAATTTGATGGGCTCGACGGTCTTGATCTTGAAAGGCTCGATGACCGTGGTGATGTAGCTGTCTCTAATCATGGGAAATGAAACCACTGGTTGGTGAGAGGGAGAAAGGCGGCGTTTCGGTCGCTACCGAAATGCGCATCCCTGAAAATTAGCCCTCTTTGCTCTGAAATTCAAATCATTGTGGGGGGAGAGAGTAATGAGGGGGTGAGAGTAAGGAGGAATGGTGGAACACGGAGAACCCGGAGCGCTTCGCGGGAACACAGAGGACACTGAGGGCTTCGCGGGAACACTGAGGACACTGAGGGCTTCGCCAACACCGAGCTTCGCGAACTCAGAGAGCCCGGAGCGCTTCGCGAACACCGAGGACACGGAGGGGTCGCGACTATGCGTCTCTGCGCCCTTGCGTTGACTCTGATCTTGCGGAGCGTGTGATTCGGGTGAGTAGCACCCTCTGATCTTTCGGAGCGTGTGATTCGGGTGAGTAGCACCCTCAGCAATTCCTCTTCGCTCTCTTCGCTCTGGTATGTTGTATTTCGTCCGATCTCGGTCGTGAAAGACGTGACCAGAAGAAAATTCTTTTGCATACTACCGGTTCATCCGGCTGCGGGAGAAAACGATCTGCGCTCTGAGGCTCTGACCTCGTCGAAGAGATGGTTTCTCCCCGGAAATCGCCGCGGTCGAGTAAGTATCATGTGGCACGACCACGCATCTACCAGGCTGCCCGAACGTCGATCACGGAGGAGAACCCCGCGGTGGATGATACACCGTTCCTTTTCACAGGAGGTACAACACATGAAGCCTGACTCTCCCGCGTTGTACGTCGGCATGGATGTCTCCAAGGGCTATGCCGATCTGCACGCGATCAATCACGCACGCAGTGTGTATGCCACCGGACGTTACGACGACACCCGCGAGGGCCATGAGCGCGTGCTCAAGGTGCTCGTGCAATGGCGGGAACAGCACCCCGGCGCAGCGATGTACGTCGGCGTGGAGGCCTCGGGCGGTCTTGAGCGCAACTGGGTGCGCATGTTCCACGAACGCATGCCCGGGGTGACCGTGGCGCGGCTCAATCCGCTGGCCGTCAAGCGCTCGCTCGCCGTGAAAATGCATCGATCGGTTACCGACAAAGGCAGCGCGGCGGGCATCGCCACGTACCTGGCCGAAGGTCGACCGCTGCACGAAACGCGCTGGGACCCCCGACGGGAAGGGCTGCAGGAACTCTATCGCGACATACGCGCGCGTATCGAGCATCTGCAACAAACGAAAAACCGCTTGCAATCCCTGCTCCCCCGGGTGCATCCCGGACTGGTGGAATTCACGCGCAACGATTTCCCCAAATGGCTCCTGACCGTGCTGACACGGTATCCGACCGCACCGGCGTTGGCGCGTGCCCAGGTGGAAGATCTCGTGCACATCCCGTACTTCAAGGATGAGGCGCGAGCCGTGGAGATGATCGCGGCGGCCAAGGTCAGCGTGGCGGGGCAAACCGACACGCTCACCGCCCGCACGGTCGTCTCCCTTGCCTCGGAGATCCTCCATCAGCAACAACAGATCAAGGCGTTGCAGGATGCGATGTACGAGGAGCTCAAGGACGATCCGGGCATACGGGCGATGATCAGTATCACAGGCATCGGCAAATGGAGCGCGGTGTGTCTCCGCGTGGAAATCGGATGCGTCGAGCGTTTTCCCACCGCCGAAGCGCTGACCGCCTATGCGGGTCTTGATCCGGTGTATCACCAGAGCGGCGACAAGACCCGTGTCTGCCGTATCAGCAAGCATGGACGTCGCCAGATACGGGTGGTGTTGTACATGTGCGTGTGCTCGGCGTTGCAGTACAATCCCGTTATCGATGCTTTCGTCAATCGTCTGATCGTCGCGGGAAAACCGAAAATGGTCGCGTTGACGGCCGCGATGCGGAAGATGTTGCATCTGGCCTACGCGTGCTGGATCAGCGAAACATCCTTCGACCCGAACCACGAGCAAGCACGACGCGCACGGCGTGCGTTGGCGCCGCGTCCCGACGCGGCGGTCCCCGCGACGAACGACGAGGCGAGCCACGTTGCGAACCACCCGTCGAACGAGGAGACGAACACCGTTGTGCACGACGAGGCGACCGGCGGCACAGCACATGCGGTCACCGTGACCTCGGCGAAGCCCGGCACGGTGCTCCCCCGGATAAGCGCGCCCGTCTCGCGGCGGGAAGCCCAACGACGAAGACGCAACGCCAAGGAACAGTCCAGGCGACAACGACCGGAGTGATCCCGCTGCCGCGTTCTGTCCCCCCGTGGACGTAGAGAAGCAGCGGAAGGTGTTGTGCCAAGGTTCCCGGACGGGCGTCCTCCGCGACGCCGTGGCTGCGCCATGCCTTCAAGCAAAATGACGAAAGGCAACGCCGTGCCACAAACGCAGTATCACACGTCCATGCGTGGTCTTGGCGCCGCCTCTCGTCTCCATTGGATGGAGGGGGGGGGTATTAAACTACCACCGAGATCTTTCGTTGTCAACTACTTGACTTTAACCGTAGTATCTCTTCGAACGTATCACGCACTCAGCCAGCCGGCAGGATTCCAGCGGGATGCGACCTCAACCCATCCTCCGCGCCCTCTGCGCCCTCCGCGCTCTCTTCGAATGTATCACGCACTCAGCCAGCCCGGAATCATCTCCCCACACCAAAAAACTACGCGTTCGAATGCTCGCTCCGCTTCTCCGCCTGACCGTTGCTCTTGCTGTCGCCTTCGCGCTTCTTGGACGAACTCTTGCGCTTGCGCTCGCCATCGGTCGAGTAGTAGTAGTAATTCTGGTAGTAGTAGCGGTAATAGGAGTAATACACCTTGTTGGCGTTGAAGCGGTTCACCACCACGCCCAGGAGATTGGCGCCATTGGCTTCCATCATTTCCTTGCCCTTCTCCAGACCGAGATTCTTGGTCTGATCCGCCGAGACAATGATCACCGCGCCATCGGTGTATTTCGACAGCACCAAGGTGTCGGCCATGGCAATCACCGGCGGAGCGTCGAAGAGCACGAGGTCGTAGTACTGCCGCACGAGGCGGACAAACTTCTCCATTTTTCCGGATCCCAGCAACTCCGCCGGATGGCTCGGGATATTGCCGCAGGGAATGATGTGCAGGCCGGGAACCATGGTCTTCTTGATGGCCTGGTTCACGGGAATTTCGCCGATCAGCGCATTGCTCAATCCCGGCTCGCGATCCACCGAGAAAATCTGATGCTGAACAGGACGCCGCAAATCCGC
>DAOSDL010000061.1:0-10800 GCA_035362335.1 Bacteroidota bacterium | reverse complement strand
ATAAGCATAATGCAGGCAGCGAGACTATTTTCAGAGCAGATTGCACAGATTTCACACAGATTATCACAGATGGATCGTGGAAGTGCGAGATGATGCGAACAGCGGACGCGGGGAAGAAATCCACTGCATGCTGTCGATTGCGATGCTGTCGGAATAGCAGATAACGCAACGGGCGCCCACCTGAGTGGACGCCCGTTGGTGAGGGTAAGCGCGCGGTGCGTCAGCGCATGATCATCACACGCGTGCTCGCGGTACGTGTTCCATCGCTCAGCAGCACGTTGTACATGCCGGCCGCGAGACCGGACAGCGGCAACTGCATCGTGTACTCGCCGGCTGCGAGCGAGCCATTGAAGGCCTCGCGCACTTCGCGGCCGAGCGCGTCGTACACGCGCAGAGTCACCGTGCCGGCGTTCCGCAGCGACACACGCACGGCGCGCTGCGCATCGGCGGTGGCGGGATTCGGATATACCGCGGAGAGCTGCATGCCGTCCGGCACGCCCGGCGTGGCATCGTTGCCCACCACGGGAACGCAGGGCAACTCGTTGAGCATGGACGTCATGTTGGTCTTGAGCTGCAAGGGATTGATGCGGTAAGGACGCAGGGAAAGGAACATCATGTGTCCGCTCATTTTCTCGCCAACTTGCATGGGCTTGCCCCAGACACCGATGCCCCAGGTTTCGCCGGTGCTGCGGGTCTCGGTGAACAGCAACGCGTTCTCGGCGCGCGACAGCGTGGTGGTGAAGGGATTGAGGAGATTCTGGTCTCCTGTGAACTCCATGTCGGTGAGCGACGGGAGCGCAGCGCGGCACTCGCGCACCGTGGCGTAGCTGCCGTTCCAGGTAATGCCCAGGAACTGCCGCATTTCATTGCCGATGAACTGCTGTCCGTAACGGGTGATGAGTACCAGATTGCCGCCGGCGCGGATGTACTCCATCATGGAAGTGTTGGCCCAATGCGCTTCGTCGCCGTTGTATGCATTGCCCAGCCAGACAACAGTGCAGTACTCACCGAGCGTTTTGGCGGGAATGGCCCCCGAACCGATCGGCTGCGGCACACCCGCGGGATAGCCGGCGGCGGGATTCGGGAAGAGATCCCACAGCGTGTAGGGCTTGCCACCGGAATACACGGAATCGGCAAAGGCCGTGGTCAAATCTTCACGGTACGCGTCTTCGTCCCAGTCCACGCCGTTCACCACGAGAATACCCTTGTCGAACGTGGGATTGGTGAACTTCTCCACCACGCGCTTCAGTATCCAGTTGTCGGGATCGAGACGCACAAGATCCACTTCACGATCGAGCACGAAGGTCCACTGCTGTACGGCCTGATCGTTGTTCACCACGATGGTCGTGTCGCTGCCGTCCTTGAATCGCACGTACACATCGATGGGCATGATGAAAAGCTGGCGCTGCGGGAGATACAATTGCTCGATGGTGAGTGCAAGCTCATGTGTCTGGCCGACCGGAGTGTCGCTCCACTCGAACTGATACGTCGGATAGTATTCGCCGTAAATCCAGTTCTGGAAAAACGCATCGAGATCCTTGCCGCTCTCCTGCTCGAAAAACTCCTGGAACTCCGACGTGACCACGCTGCGATACGTCTCGCGCTCCTCGCCACCGAGATACTTGCGCGTAGCGCGGAAAAACACCTCGTCGCCCACGATGTGGCGCAGCATGTGCACAACCCACGAGGCCTTGTTGTAACTGAGCGAACCGCTGAAGATTCGCGAGAAATCCGTGGGATCACTGACATAAATCGTACCCGGTCCGAAATACGCCGTCTGTGCCATGGACATTTTCAGCGCTTCGAGTCCACCCAGCGCTTCGAAGTACAAGGCCTCGCCGTAGGTGGCCCAGCCTTCGTTCAACCAGATGTGGTGGAAGGAAGCGCAGGTGACCTTGTCGCCGAACCACTGATGCATCAACTCGTGCACCACCACGTCGGTGCTGTAGAACCCCATCGACGATACGGTCTGATGCTCCATCGCGCCGCCCCACTCGTACTCGGCCATGCCGTACTTCTCTTTCAGGTAGGGGTAGGGGATGAACAGATCCGAATACACCTGCAGGCCGGTGAGCATGTCCTGCTCGTATGCCGCCATGTCGTTCGAACGCATGCCGTACCACCAGCTTCCCACCGGCATGGTGTGTCCCGAATGCGTGAACTCCAGCGCGCGATAACTGTACTCGGCCGCTGCGACGGACACCAGATAGGTGACGATGGGATACAGTGATTTCCAATGCACGGTGCGCGTGCCGTCGCCGTTGTTCACGTCGGACTGCACCAGCCCGTTGCTCACCGGATACATTTCTTCGCTTACGGTCACGAGAATGTCCACCGAATCGGCCTTGTCGTTGGGATCGTCCTTGCACGGCCACCAGGTACGCGCATCGTAGGGCTCGGATTGCGATGCGATGGATATGATTTGCTTATTCAAATCCACATTGGTCACTTCACGCACGCTCATGCCACTGCCACCATAGGAGGCGTTGTAATACATGGTGAGAGCTAGCTCCTCGCCCGCGTTCACCGGGGAAGGCAGCGGAATGGTTACGACGTCGTCCGTATGTGTGAATTGCGCCGGTGTCAAACGTTGACCGAGCACAAGCACACTGTCCATCACCGCATTGCTGCCCAGATGTACATCGATGGACGAGAGATTGTCCGTGCCGCTGCGCAGCGTCATCACCACTGAGCCGCGAAAATTCAGGCCGGCGTCTTTGGGTAAACGGATATCGAGGCGGTAATGCGTGACGTCGTAATTCTCCATCGATGCAGGGACGAACTGCGCCCGTTTGGCGAGGCGCGCATGCCGCTTCATTTCGGCTTCGCGGTGCTCGCGCATCTCGATGGTCTGTGCGATGGCCATGCTCCCCAACAGCAGGAAGAGGACGATTCGAAACAACGATTTCATAGGTGCTCCATGGAGGGAAAGGGCTGATACCATTCAACAATTATAGCACCGTTGAAATCACGGTACAATTCCAATACGTCACCCGGATGTTCTGATTGGAACGGAATACGGGGGGTGGGGACAGTCACTCCACTTTTTCGATTTTTCTCCCCGCTCTCGTCGCTGTTGTGCGACCTTGCCTCCGGAGTCTGCGCACAATGTTGATGCAAACCTCAATCCCGCCGTGTTCTCCACAGGCAGCGGATGCTCCAGAACGTCATCACGGCATAGCTGAACGTCATCGCAATGCCACTGACGGCCATGAGCATGCTCCAGGCGGGATGGTGGAAGCGCACGAACCACATGCCGCCGAACGTAAGCACAATGCTGACGAAGGGTTCGATCAGCACAAAGGAACGCAGCCAACCGGGGAGTCCCTCGCTCAACGCGAAGATGGCGCCCACGGCGAGGAAGAGCAGCGACAGCGAGAGAATGTGGGCGTGGGTGATATTAAGGATTTCCGCCTCGGATTTATCATACTGTATCTCCCTGCCCGGTGGTAACGCCTCGATGTCCACGCCCATGGCCTCGCTCCCGCGGTAGCGCTCGGCGATGCCGTCCACCGAAAGCCGTGTGCTGTGTTCCACGAACAGTACGCCCATGCCGAAACCCACCGCCGCCGAAAGCAGGAAGGCGGTGAGCAGCGCACGGAGAGCGCGCGGCAAGGTATGCAGGCGTGGCAGCATCATGGCGTGACCTCCCGAGTGGCGATGTGCCGCACGAGCACGGCCAGCGCTTTCGCGCCGCGCGTCACAGCGCGTGTACTGATAGTGGCGCCGCTGATGTTGCGGATGTCGCGTCCCACCTGCATTGCGCTGCTGGCGGACTTGCCGCGGAATTGCGCGCGGAAGGTCTCGGAGGCGACTTCGCCGCCGTGCGACTCGCGGTATTTCAGGATTTCGATGTCCAGAATGCTCCCCGCGCCGTCGAAACACACAGCGTAGGTGATGGGACGGGACTTTCCCTTCACATTGTCCACGCACAACCAACCGCGTGTTTCCGCACCGCTGCGCACCCGGTACACTTCCACCTTGCTCCAGGGATGCGCGATGCCGCTGCTCTCACCGAGCCGCTCGGCTTCGCTGGAGGAGATGGCGACAGGCATGTCGGCGAGTGTGGCCTGCGTGCCGTACACGCGGGAGGCCGTGCGACGCAATTCATCCGCTGATTGCGCGTGGAGCGGCGACCCCACAAGAACAATGAGTGCACAAGCGAGCATGGCGCTGGCGAACGTGCGTGTTGACGGTGTGCGAAGAATCGTGTGCATTGCAGTGCTGTCCGGAGTTGCGTGAAGGTGATGGGATTGCGGAATACGGGTGGGAGGACGGGAAGCGTATCCCGTCCTCCCCGCGCACTCAGAAAAATGCCCAGCCGATGCCGATGTTGAGTTGTCCGGAGGCCTTGTCCACGACTGCGTTGTCGAGGAGCTGGTAGTCCAACTTCACCGCCACATTTGGATCCGGCTTCCAGGTAAGCCCCGTGGTGATATCCGTGCGGTCGTAGGCACCGTTCGGGTCGAAGCCCGTGGTTTCCGCCTGCGTGTTGTAGCCCTCGTAGCGGGTGAAGACGAACAGTTGCTGCTCGCTGTCGGCCAGATGCGGGAGTATATCGTAGGCGGCTTCCACGTAGTAGCCGTTCATGCGATCGGCCACCTTCTTGTTGTGCACAGCATTCACTTTGTCCGCGTCATTCACCGAGATGAAGGCACCCTCGGCGCGCAGCGCGAATTGACCGATGCTGTAGCGCAGGTCGGCGGCCACGATGCTCACACCCGCGTCGCCCAGCAGGGGATTACCCGCGGTGACACCGCCGGTGAAGAACGAAGCGCCCACGGACAGGCCCGCCAGCGGCATGACGTCGAGGCGTCCGGTGAAGCCCATGTCGGCAGACGAGGCCTCGGCCGCGCGCTGGCGTCCGCCGCGCAGCCCGTTGGCGTCGTTGAGTCCGTCGGCTTTGAAACTGCTCATGGTGTAGAGTTGCAGAGAGAGCTGCTCGAGCGGATGGACAAACACACCCGCGCCCACTTCGCGCCAGGTGGTGGGAATAATGACGCGATGAAAACTCGGCCGCTCCACACCGTGGAAGGTGTTGGGTTCGTGCACCTGATTGATAATGCCCACCGGCGGCAGCAACACACCCGCGCGAATGCCCCAATCACGCCATGGCGTGAATTCGAGATAGGCCTGCTCGATACCCAGCTCGCCCGGGCCGCTGCTGGACGACATCCACGTGTGCTCGATTTCCGTTTCTGAGAAAAATCCGATCCAGTCATTGAACTGATGGTTCAGGTAAATGACGAAACGGTGCACGTCGAGTACACCCTTGCGCGAACCCTCCGGTTCGTTGTAATGCACTTCGCCGTATCCACCGATACTGGTGCGGCTTTCCTGCGCATGCAGCGGCGCGCAGGCGGCGATGCCGATGATTGCGGTGAGAATGTAACGTGTGATCATGAAGGCTCCTATGAGATTACCAATTTAGATTTGGTATAAATTAACATAAACGAAGCGTCTCGTGAATGCAAGTGGTCGTGAAAAAAAAGATTGTCCGTCCGATACTCGATTTGTGCAGGTGCCGGGCGGTTCCGCATTCCTCTGCCGTATGATTTCACCTGAAAAAATAATCGGCGTAATGCTTGCATGAGAGAAATATTTAAGGCATTTTCATAAAAATACTTTAGAAATTAACGCAAATGCCGCCATGCCCTTGCTCGATGATGTAGACGTCACCATGCTCAACGCCTTGCAGGCGAATGGGCGCATGCGCCGCGGCGATCTGGCCGAACTGGTGGGCCTCTCGCTGCCGGCGGTGAGCGACCGCCTGCGCAAGTTGGAAGAGCGCGGCTATATCACCGGGTACACCGCCGTGCTCGATGCGCGGAAATTCGGCAAGGACGTCACCGCCTTCGTGCAGGTGTTTGTGGACACCTCGCGGCATTACGAGGAATTTCTCAAGCATGTGAAGCGGCATCCCGACATACTCGAATGTCACGCCGTGACCGGCGAGGGATCGCATCTGCTCAAGATTCGTACCGACAACACGGCAGCGCTCGAGCGCGTGCTGTCGGAGATTCAGTCGTGGAAGGAAGTGCAGCGCACGCTGACCAGCATCGTGCTTTCCACCTGCAAGGAAACGTTGAACATCAACATTCAATCCCACACATCAACATAGAGGTAGCCCCGCAATGAGCACGCGTGACGACGCCATCCGCAACGTGTTCGACCTGATCGCCGCGCACAACGTGACGATGATCGACTTCAAGTTCATGGACTTCCCCGGCCAGTGGCAGCACTTTTCCGTGCCCACCACGCAGTTGTCGCCCGATTCCTTCGTCGATGGCTTCGGCTTCGACGGCTCGAGTCTGCGCGGCTTTAAAAGCATTCACGAGAGCGACATGGTGATCATCCCCGATCCCGCCACGGCGATGATCGATCCGTTTATCAAGGAACCCTCGCTCAGTCTGATCTGCGACATTCACGAGCCGCTCACGCGTGAGAAGTACGAGCGCTGCCCCCGCAACATCGCCCAGAAAGCCGAGCAGTACCTCGCTTCCACCGGTCTGGCCGACATCGCCTATTTCGGACCCGAAGCCGAGTTTTTCATCTTCGACGACGTACGCTTCTCCTCGGGCGAGAATCACAGCTTCTACGAACTCGACTCCATCGAGGGCCGCTGGAACTCGGGCCGCGACGAAGGGCCGAACCTCGGCTACAAGCCGCGCTACAAGGAGGGCTACTTCCCTGTGCCGCCCACGGATCATTTCAACGATTTGCGCAACGAGATGGTGCGCGTGCTCATGTCCTGCGGCCTCGATGTCGAGACGCAGCATCATGAGGTGGCGTCGGGCGGACAGTCGGAAATCGATCTGCGCTTCGCGCCGCTGCTCAAGGCCGCCGATCAGCTGCTGCTGTTCAAGTACATTATCAAGAACACGGCGTATCGCAACGGACGCAGCGTGACCTTCATGCCCAAGCCCATTTTCGGCGACAACGGTTCGGGCATGCATGTGCACATGAGTCTGTGGAAAGATGGCAAGCCGCTGTTCTACGGCGACCGCTACGCAGGTCTGAGCGACATGGCCCTGCACTTTATCGGCGGCTTGCTCAAGCACGCCCCCGCACTCTGCGCCATCACCAATCCCACCACCAACAGCTACAAGCGCCTGGTGCCGGGTTACGAGGCACCCGTGAATCTGGCGTACTCGCAACGCAATCGCAGCGCGTCCATCCGCATTCCCATGTACTCGTCCAGCCCGAAGGCCAAGCGCGTGGAATTCCGCACGCCCGATCCTTCCAGCAATCCCTACCTCGCATTCAGCGCCATGCTCATGGCCGGACTCGATGGCATTCTCAACCGCATTGATCCGGGCGATCCGCTGGACAAGGACATTTACGACATGGCTCCCGAGGAATTGCGCAACGTGCCCAACACGCCCGCCACGCTGGAGGAGGCATTGATGGCACTCGAACGCGACCACGACTTCCTGCTCAAGGGTGGAGTGTTCACCGAGAGCGTGATCGAAACCTGGATCGATTTGAAAATGAAAAGCGAAGCGAAGCAAATCGCGCTGCGTCCCCATCCCTACGAATTCAGTCTGTACTACGACGTGTAAATCGCGAGCGCCGCGCTCCCGGTCAAAGCTTCAACGACACACGGACGGCCCCGCTTCAGGGGCCGTTCGTGTGTCAAGAACAATGGCGCCAACCCGCACCGTCAGAATCGCAGCCGCAGCGAGGCACCCCCGGGTGCCGGCGTGATGGTACCTTGCACTTCATCCGACACATCGAAATTGAAGAGCTGCGCATCCACATAGGCGTCGGCGAGCTGCAGCAGATAGGTGACGAGCAACCACCAGCCGTAAGTGTCGCGGCGGTTGCGGTAGAACTCGCGGAACTGCTTCAGCCGCAGATTACCCACGGGCGCCTCCTCGGTGATGGATGCGGCGTAGAGATCGGCGTATTCGCTGTAGCTGTCGTGCTCCTGTATCATGCCGTAGGCGAGAAAACCACCGAGGCCCAGCACAATCGGGACTTTCCAGTACGATTCGTTGTAGAATTGCCCCCAGCCCGGCACTATGGCCGAGCGCAGCACCGCTCCCAACGGGGATTTCGTTTCCACCGTGTCCACCCCGGCGTCGGCAGCAAGCGGATGCTCGGCGTCCTGCGCGCAAAGCGCCCGCGTGAACAGAAGGGAGAACATGGCAATGATGAGTGTGCTTCGCATGCGTTCAATTTACGTGGCGGCGTCGAGATTCCCCACAGGAAGTCATAACCGATCCCGCCGATGCGGATGCGCGCGTCGCACGCGTTCAGTTCTCGTTACCCTCATCGCCTCACTACCCTCGCTGAATGTATCGTATATTTAAGGTCGCATGTTCAATCGCGAGGAAGTATGCCACGATTACAGGTTGCGGTGATATTCGGGGGACGCTCGGGCGAGCATGAGGTGTCGCTGGTGTCCGCTGATTCGGTGATGAACGCGCTGGACAGGGAGCGCTACGATGTGCTGCCCATCGGCATCGACAAGCAGGGGCGTTGGTGGACGGGTGCCGACACGCTGCGCATGCTCCGCGATGGCGTGGGGCAGTGCACGCCGTGCACTTTGCTGCCGGAACCGGGGCGCGGTGCTGTGCTCGTGTTCGAAGAAGGCGGCATGCGCGAATTGCCGGTGGATGTGTTGTTCCCCGTGCTGCACGGCACAAACGGTGAGGACGGCACGATGCAGGGATTGTTCGAACTTGCGGAGCTGCCCTATGTGGGTGCCGGTGTCGCGGGTTCGGCAGCGGCCATGGACAAGATTCTCCAGAAACGCCTGCACCGCGATGCGGGACTGCCCATCGCCGAGTTTCGCGCCTATCTCTCCACCGCGGTGCGTGACGACGCGGACGCGGTTGCGGAGGATGCGGCGACACTCGGCTTTCCGCTGTTCGTCAAACCTCCGAATCTTGGATCCAGTGTCGGTATCGGCAAGGCGCGCGATATGGCCGAGCTGGTGGAAGCATTGCGCAATGCCGCACGCTACGACAGCCGTGTGCTCGCCGAGCGTGCCATTCCCGCCGCTCGCGAGATCGAAGTGGCCGTGCTGGGCAACGAGGAGGTGCGATGCAGCGTGCCTGGCGAGATCGTTCCGAGCAATGAATTCTACGACTACGAAGCGAAATACGTCAGCGGCGCATCGGCATTGTACATTCCCGCGGAGGTCGACGACGCCCTTGCGCGACGGCTGCAGGACATGGCCGAACTGGCCTTCCGTTCGCTGCACTGCGAAGGCATGGCGCGGGTGGACTTTCTGCTTTCGCGCGACACCGGCGAATTGGTGGTGAACGAGGTCAACACCATCCCGGGCTTCACCTCCATCAGCATGTATCCCAAGCTGTTCGACGCTGTCGGACTCGAGTATCCGCAATTGCTGGACGCGCTGATCGAACTCGCGCTGCGCCGGCACGAACGCAGCGCGGCGCTGTTGCGCAGCTACACTCCCTCCACCAACTGGTTTCGTGAAGATGCCTGATGTGAACTCCGCGGAATTCTGGGATGCGGCGTATCGCGATGAACGCGACGGCTGGGACATGGGCACGCCAACGCCGGTGTTCGCTTCCTTGCTCGATCGTCACGGGCGCGATCTGCGGCCGCTCGGCGGACCCGATTTCTCATCGCGGCAGGACGCTGTGCGCGTTGCCCTGCCGTGCAGCGGCCGCGGCTACGATGCGCAACTGTTCGCTCGACACGGCTTCGACGTCACCGCCATCGATTTCAGCGTGCTGGCCCTGGAGGCGCTGCGTGCGGAGTCCGCTGCGCTGGACATCCTCCAGGCGGATCTGTTTCATCTGCCCGGCGAACGTCCCGCCTATTTCGACATGATCGTGGAGTACACCTGCGTGTGTGCCATCGAGCCCGCGCGTCGGGCGGAACTGGTTGCGGTGTTCGACAGCATACTCCGTCCCGGCGGTGTGCTGCTCATGTTGCTCTTTCCCGTGGACGGGCGGCCGGGCGGACCGCCGTTCTCCATCGATCCCGACGAGTGGCGCGCACTGATGGCGCCGCGTTTCGCCCTGCTGTACGACGAGATTCCCGAAGACTCGGTCAAGCCCCGTCGCGGCAAGGAGCGTCTGATGCTGTGGCGGAAGCGCGCCGCGGAGGAGCGCTGAAGCATGGAGCGCCGCAAACTTCTGCATGAGGAAATCGAGCGCACACCACTGGAGCGCATCGCGGACAAGCCCCGGCATCCGCTGGTGATCGTGGTGGACAATGTGCGCAGTCTCTACAACGTGGGCTCCATATTCCGCACCTGCGATGCGGCGCTGGTGCGCAAGCTGTATCTCTGCGGTTACACGCCGTATCCGCCACGCAAGGAAATTTCGAAAACCTCGCTCAGCGCCACGGAGAGCGTGCCGTGGGAGTACGCGTACGACATCACCGATGTGCTGCGCCGCCTGAAGAACGAGGGCCTGACCATCGCCGCACTGGAACACACCACCGACAGCATCTCCTGTGATGATCTCCGTGTGGAGCATTTCCCCCTCGCCGTGGTGGTGGGCAATGAAGTGGCGGGCGTCTCCAACGAGGTGCTGCCGTTCTGTGATCTCGCCATCGAAATTCCCATGCACGGCGTCAAACAGTCGCTCAATGTCGCGGTGGCGACGGGGGTGCTGTGTTACGCTTGCCTGCGCGCGGGGGGGTGGTGAATCGTGAATCGTTAATCGTTAGGCGTTACCCACCGCTTCCCGATGGACGGATCAAGCCGTGGCACTCGACAACGGTCTTTCGCTCTTCCACACAGGAAAAAACCACAGTCTTTCATGTTCCTTCGTCACACCCGGGAGAATGAAAATGGTGCGGAGATTGGATTAT
>DAOSDL010000060.1:0-11598 GCA_035362335.1 Bacteroidota bacterium | reverse complement strand
TCGAGTCAACGCAAAGACGCAGAGACGCAAACCACGGTCCGCTGCCCGGCGCCACCGCATCGACAACGGCACAATCCCTGTGGAATGCGCCATCAACCATTCCTCCGTGCCCTCGGCGCCCTCGGCGTCCTCTGTGTTGCGATTGCCTGTGACCCAACTGTGCATGTGACCCAACTGCGTTGTTGCCCAAGCACATCGACAGCATCATCTTTCCGCTTCCGCAATAAGCAACGCCCCCCGCGGGAACGGGGGGCGTTGCGCATGTCCGAGGTATGCGAAACTGGCGCTTATTTGCCGGCTTTCTTCGTTGCGGCTTTTTTCGCGGCCGACTTCTTCGCGGCGGGCTTTTTCGCGGCGGGTTTCTTCGCATCCTTGGCCACGGGCCGTGGATTGCGCAGAGCGGCACGGGCGGCAGCCAGGCGCGCGATGGGCACGCGGAACGGCGAACAGCTCACGTAGTTGAGTCCGATGCCGTGGCAGAATTCCACCGAGGCGGGTTCGCCACCATGCTCGCCGCAAATGCCGAGCTTGATGTCGGGACGGCTCTTGCGGCCTTCGCTCACCGCGTGCTTCATCAGGAAGCCCACGCCGCGCTGGTCGATGGTTTCGAAAGGATCGCGCGGATAAATCTCATGCTCGACATACGCCGGCAGGAAACGACCCGCATCGTCGCGGCTCACACCCAGCGTGGTCTGCGTGAGATCGTTGGTGCCGAAGGAGAAGAACTCGGCCACAACAGCGATTTCCTCGGCCGTGATGGCGCCGCGCGGAATCTCGATCATCGTGCCCACCAGGTACTTGAACTTCGTCTTCGTTTCCTTCATCACCTCGTCGGCAACGCGTCGCACGATTTCCTCCTGCGACTTGAGTTCCTTCACGTGGCCGACCAGCGGAATCATGATCTCGGGCAGCACCTTCTTGCCGCGCTTGATCACATTCACCGTGGCCTCGAAGACAGCGCGGGCCTGCATTTCCGTGATTTCCGGATAAATGAGTCCGAGACGGCAACCGCGGAAGCCCAGCATCGGATTGAACTCGTGCAGCGCTTCGACGCGCTCCTTCACGCGCGCGGCGGGAATGCCCAGCGTCTCGGCCACTTCCTTCTGTCCCTTGTCGTCATGCGGCAGGAACTCGTGCAACGGCGGATCGATGGTGCGGATGGTGACCGGACGGCCATTCATCGCTTCGAAAATGCCTTCGAAATCCTTGCGCTGTACGGGCAGCAGCTTGCCCAGGGCCTTCTTGCGATCCTCCACCGTGTCGGCCAGAATCATCTCGCGCATCGGACCGATCTTGCCTTCGCCGAAGAACATGTGCTCGGTGCGGCAGAGGCCGATACCCTCGGCGCCGAAGGCCACGGCGTTCGCGCTTTGATCGGGCTGATCCGCATTGGTGCGAATGTTGATCTGGCGGTACTTGTCGGCCCACTGCATGATGCGATCGTACATCTGAAACACCGGCGCGTCCTTGGGATCCAGCGTCTTGTCGATGAGCACTTGCAGAACTTCGCTCGGCTTGGTGGGGATGTTGCCCAGAATCACTTCGCCGGTGCTGCCGTCGATGGAAATGTAGTCGCCTTCGTGAATCACTTCCTTGCGACCGTCGATGCGCATTTCACCGGTTTTGTAATCGATTTTCAGCGTGCCACAGCCGGCCACGCACACCTTGCCCATTTGACGGGCCACCAGCGCCGCATGCGACGTCATACCGCCGCGCGCGGTGAGAATGCCCTCGGAGGCGTTCATGCCCTTGATGTCCTCGGGCGAGGTCTCGATGCGGACGAGAATGACGGGCATGCCGTTCTTCGCAAATCGCACCGCGTCCTCGGCGTTGAAGGCCACCACGCCCGTGGCCGCGCCGGGGCCGGCGTTGAGTCCCTTCGCGAGCAACTGGTTGTTGTTGATGGCGGTTTTCTTGGCCTTGGTGTCGAAAATCGGACGCAGCAGCTGATTGAGCTGATCCGGATCGATGCGCATGAGGGCTTCCTCCGGCGTGATCAGCTTTTCCTTCACCATGTCCACAGCAATTTTAATGGCCGCGAACGCCGTGCGCTTGCCCACGCGGCACTGCAGCATGTACAGCTTGCCGCTCTGAATGGTGAACTCGATGTCCATCATGTCGCGGTAATGCTTCTCGAGCGTCGCGCGGATGTCCATGAGCTGCTTGAAGGACTGCGGATCCTTGGCCTTGAGTTGTTCGATGGGCAGCGGCGTACGCGTGCCGGCCACCACATCCTCGCCCTGCGCATTCATGAGGAATTCACCGTAGAACAGATTCTCGCCCGAAGCCGCGTCGCGCGTGAAGGCCACGCCCGTGCCGCAGTCGTCGCCGGCGTTACCGAACACCATGGACTGCACGTTGACGGCGGTGCCCCATTCCTCGGGAATGCCGTTGAGCTTGCGATACACGTTGGCGCGCTCGTTCATCCACGAATTGAACACCGCGCCGATGGCGCCCCAGAGCTGCTCTTCGGGATTTTCGGGGAAGGTCTTGCCGGTTTCGCGCTTGATGGCGGCCTTGAATTCGGCAACGAGTTCCTTGAGATCCTCGGCGGTGAGATCGATATCCAATTCCACGCCGCGCGCGTGCTTCTTGGCCTCGAGAATCTCCTCGAAGGGATCGATGTCGGTTTTGGTTTTGGGCTTGAGATCCAGCACCACATCACCGTACATCTGCACAAAACGGCGATACGAATCGTAGGCGAAACGCTCGTTGCCCGAACGGGCGATCAGGCCCTTCACCGTGGTGTCGTTGAGGCCGAGATTGAGAATGGTGTCCATCATGCCCGGCATGGACGCGCGCGCGCCCGAACGCACGGACACGAGCAGGGGATTCTTCGGGTCGCCGAACTTCGCGCCCATTTCCTTCTCGATTTTCGCGAGCGCCTTGGCAACCTGCTCCTTGAGTTCCTTCGGGTACTGGCGTTTGTTGGCGTAGTAGTAGGTGCACACTTCGGTGGTGATGGTGAAGCCCGCGGGTACCGGCAGGCCGATGTTCACCATCTCGGCCAGGTTCGCGCCCTTGCCGCCGAGAAGGTTTTTCATATCGGCTTTGCCATCGGCTTTTTTGCCGCCGAAATAATAGACGTACCTGACTGCTTTTTCGGCGCTGCCGCCGCTCTTGGCTTTCGATTTCGCCATGAAGGTCCTCCGGATGAAAGTGAATATGTTGGTCGCTTGCCTGTTCGGACCGACCCTCCCCTGCGCCACCAGAGCGGTCGGATTTTTCCTCAACTCCAAATATAAGGAATTCCCGAATACGGAGGACAGGGGAGCGCGCGGTGTGCACCGCAGTGCACGTGAATCTTTCCGCGGTTGATCGGTGTTGTGTGAACTGGTACATCATTCATCACCAATGCGATTGGAATGCGAAGCACGGTAATCATTCTTTTTCTCGCTCTTACTTTCACGGCGCAGGCGCAGCAGGCCACAGTGTCCGCTCTCATCGCGCGCGGCGACTCGGCGCAGTACCGTATGGATCCAACGGGCGCACTGCGCCTGTACCGCGAAGCCGAAGCCCGCGCCCCCCGCAATCCGGAGGTGCTGTGGCGCATTTCCAAAGTGGTCTCCGATATTGCCGCGGCCGAAAAGGACGAGCAGCGCGCGCGCGCGCAACTCGACCGCGCATTGCGCTACGCGCGCCGCGCGGTGAGCGCCGACTCCACCAACTCCATGGCTCAGGTGTCGCTGGCCATCGCCTACGGCCAGCTCGCGGTGATCGCTCCGGCCCGGGAAAAACTCGATTTGTCCAAAAATATCCGTGCCCACGCGCTGCGCGCTCTCGAACTCGATGCCGACAACGGCATCGCCATGCTTGTGCTCGGTATCTGGAATCGCGAGGTGGCCTCGCTGAGCTGGGTACTCAAGCTCACCATGCGCGTGGTGTATGGCGAGGTGCCGGAAGCCAGTTTGCAGGAATCCCGCCGACTGCTCAGCCGTGCCGTGGGCAGCAATCCCAACGCCATCATGATGCGCCTGGAATTTGCCAAAACGTTGATCGAACTCGACGAGGAGCAGCAGGCCGTGGCGCAGTTGCGCAAGGCGCTGGAGCTGCCACGCCGCGATGCGGGCGATCCCCGCCGCATCGAGGAGGTGCGCAAGCTGCTCGCCGATCTCACATGACGCAGGCGCTGCGCGTACTCGCGCATTTCCGCATCCCGTTTTCCTTGCTGCTCGCGCCGGTGTTCGTCCTGGGCGCGGCCTTCGCTGCCGCACCCGTGAATGCCCCTCTGCTGCTTATATTTTTCGCCTTCCACATTCTGCTCTACGGCGGCACGCATGCGGTGAATTCCTGCTACGACCGCGACGAGGGGCCCGTGGGCGGCATGTACGAGCCGCTCCCCATTCCCGCATCGCTGTTGGCCGCGGGCCTTGGCGCCAAAGCGCTGGGCCTGCTTCTTGTCGCCGCGATTTCGCTACCAGTGGCCGCGATCTATATCCTCTACGCGCTGCTCTCGCTGCTGTATTCGCATCCCGCGGTGCGGCTCAAGGCGCGTCCGCATGTGGGAGCAGCGGTGGTCACGCTGGGGCAGGGAGCTCTGCCATTTCTCGCCGCCTTCATGCTGAACGGCGCTCCCATGACCATCGCCACCGTGCTGGCCGTTGCCGGCAACATGCTGTTGCTGCTCTCGCTGTATCCGCTGTCGCAGAGCTATCAGCACGAAGAGGATGCCGCGCGCGGCGATATCACACTGTCGCTGACGCTCGGCCTGCGCGGCACCTTCCGTTTCGCGCTGCTGAGCTTCCTGCCCGGCGTGCTGCTGCTTGCCGTGGCGGTGGCACTGCGCTTCGGTACGTACTGGGCGCTGCCGATGCTGCCGGCGGTGATAGTGCTCCCGCTGCTCTTGCGCTCCGGTGGACGCCGCTTCCCCTCCATGTCCTTGCGCGAGCGTTACGATTGGTTGATGCGCCTCAATCTTGCGAACGCGCTGGCCTTCGGCGCGTACGCGCTCGCGTTGTTGCTTATCGCCTGAATCCTGCTCCCGGTTCCGCTTCTCACAAGCGATGATATCGTGCAAGCACAGGGTTGCTGGCGACGATAGCGCCAATATTTCCCTGCATTCTCACCTGCGAAATAGCACGATTCGCGGCGATATTCGCGTCTAGCGTGAAAAATTTGTCGAATTGCTGCTGGAAAATGACCCGTTTGCCGTATATTTGATTCTGGCAATGTCTGCTTCCGGGTGCGGGAGTGTTTCGTGGACCGTCGCCCGGCAAGGCATGCTCCTGCCGATCCGTGTTTCGTCTCTTCACGCACCAACTTAATAAAGGAGCAGTCTATGTATGGGAAAATGAAGGAGTTCCTCGCCCAGGAGCTGCAATCGCTCAAGGACCAGAAACTCTACAAGAACGAACGAATCATCGAAAGTCAGCAGGGCGCCGAAATCCTGGTTCGCGGACAGAAAGTGCTGAACTTTTGCGCCAACAACTATCTCGGGCTTTCCTCGCATCCGGATTTGATTCAGGCCGCGCACGAGACCATCGACAGCCGCGGTTTCGGTCTTTCCTCCGTGCGTTTCATCTGCGGTACGCAGGACATTCACAAGCAACTCGAGCAGAAAGTCAGCGAATTCCTCGGTACCGAGGACACCATTCTTTTTTCCTCCTGCTTCGATGCCAACGGCGCCGTGTTCGAGCCGCTGTTCGGCGAGCAGGATGCCATCATCACCGACTCGCTCAACCACGCCTCCATCATTGACGGCATTCGCCTGAGCAAGGCCCAGCGTTGGATTTACAACCACGGGCATCTTGGCGACACCGAGACCGAGGATCCGGGTACGGGCAAAATGGCCAAGGGCCTCGAGCGCTGCCTGAAGGAAGCGCAGAATTGCCGTTTCCGCGTTATCGTTACCGACGGCGCATTTTCCATGGACGGTGAGATTGCGAAGCTCGATCTGATTTGCGATCTGGCCGAGAAATACGACGCGCTGGTGTTTCACGATGAAAGCCATTGCTCGGGCTTCCTGGGCAAGACCGGTCGCGGCACGCACGAGTATTGCGGCGTGATGGGACGCACCGACATCATCACCACCACCTTCGGCAAGGCGCTTGGCGGCGCTTCCGGCGGCTGCGTGTCGGGTCGCAAGGAAGTGATCGAATGGCTGCGCAACAAGGGCCGTCCGTATTTGTTCTCCAACACCGTGCCCCCGGGTGTGGTGGGTGCCACGTTGAAGGCGCTCGAGTTGTTGACCGCCTCCACCGAGCTGCGCGATCGTCTCGAGAACAACACGAAGAAGTTCCGCCAGGAAATGACCGCCGCCGGTTTCGATATCATTCCGGGCGACCATCCGATCGTGCCGATCATGTTCGGCAAGTACGAGAATTGCAGCGCTCTGGCGGTGGAATTCGCCGATCGTCTGCTGGCCGAAGGCATTTACGTGATCGCCTTCTCCTTCCCCGTCGTGCCCCGTGGCAAGGACCGCATCCGCGTGCAGCTCAGTGCCGCGCATACGCCCGAGCATGTGGATCGCGCCATCGCGGCCTTCACCAAGGTTGCGAAAGAACTGAACATGATCTGATCCCGACGGGGCGACGCGCAGCGAGCACGTCGCCCCGCCGCTTTCCATCACACCCACGCCATCGAGCATTATCAGGAACGCTACATGAAAGAGATCAAGAACATCCTCGTGACCGGCGCCGTCGGACAGATCGGCTCCGAACTCACGATCGCCCTGCGTCAGAAATACGGTGCCGAGCATGTGATCGCCACTGGTCGCAAAACCCCGCCCAGCAAAGAACTCGAGGAGTCGGGTCCCTTCCACTACATCGATGTCAACAGCGTCGAGAGCGTGGAGGAGATGATCACGAAATACTCCATCGACACCGTCGTACACATGGCCGCCATTCTCTCGGCCGTCGGCGAGAAGAATCCCACGCTGTGCTGGGATGTGAACATGAACGGCACGCTCAACATTCTCAACCTCGGCTTGAAGCATGACATGGCCCGCGTGATCATCCCCAGCTCCATCGCCGTGTGGGGTCCGGGCACGCCGGCAATCGCCCCGCAGGAAATCGCCCTGCACCCCACCACCATGTACGGTGTGACCAAGGTGTGCGGCGAAGTGCTGGCCGATTACTATGTGCGCAAGAAAGGCCTCGACAGCCGCGGTCTGCGCTATCCGGGCATCATCTCGTCCGAGACGCTCCCGGGCGGCGGCACCACCGATTACGCCGTGGCCATTTACTACGAAGCCGTGAAGAACAAGCATTACACCTGCTTCGTGCGCGAGGATACCCGCCTGCCGATGATGTACATGCCCGACTGCATCAAGGCCACCATGGATCTGATGGAAGCGCCGTTCGAGAAGCTCACGCGCTACAACGATTACAACGTCGGTTCGATGAGCTTCACTGTGAAGGATCTCGCCGACTCGATCAAGAAAGTCATTCCCGACTTCACCATCGATTACGCGCCGGATTTCCGTCAGGACATCGCCGACTCGTGGCCCGATGCGGTGGACGACAGCGCCGCCCGCGCCGACTGGGGCTGGAATCCCTCCTACGACCTCGACAGCATGACACGCGACATGCTCGAGAAGCTGAGCGCCCGCCACGCGAAAGGCCTGCTCTGATTCTTTCTCGCTGTTTTGAAACGCAACGGAGCGGGTGTCATGCCCGCTCCGTTGTGTTTGTAGCCCTGTGTTCCGCCGTGTGGCCGCGCGGTGCTCAATCGAATTGTTTCTCGATATGTTCCAGCGCTTCCTTGCCCGCGGGCGGCAGCGTATCCTCGCCCAGGTAATGCAGCACGATGGCCAAGGCGATGATGACGATGGAAATGGCCACGGCGACTTTCAGCAATTTCTTGATAATGGTGACCACGAGCGCGACGACGAGCGCCACGGCGACCGTGGCCAGCAGGGGATTTTCGAGTAGCGCGGTAATGATCTGCATGCGTTCCGGGGATGGTGATGAATGTGCTCACGCAATGTAGCCAATCCCGCGAATATTCGCGCGGGGTCTCGCCGGGTTGGGATTTCTCTCGCCGACGGTTGTATTTTCCCGTATGGACACACCCTTCGATGATATCAACATTCCTTTCCGCATCGCCAATCTCTATCAGGGATTGGGGGAAATCGAGGGCCGTCTGCGCGCGCACGAGGGAGTGCTGCTGCTCGAATATCGCATGAAGGACGCGGTGCTGGGTGTGTTGCGCAGCCGCGTGAAAGAATTGCGCATACCCTTCGACGATATCGAGGACATCGAATTTCACAACGGCTGGTTTCGCAAGCGCATCACCGTGCGCGCGCGCGGATTGCGCAGCTTTGCCGACATTCCCGGTGCCGAAGGTGGCACGCTGCTGCTCGTCGTGGCGCGGCGCGACGCCCAACGCGCCCTCGCCGGCATCGCCCGCGTCCGCCTGCTGCAGTCCGAGCAGCGGCTGCGCGCACTCGATAATTGGTCGCCTGATTAGCTTCCCTGCGTTTTCTCGTTTCTCTCATTCCATGCATGTCGACAGCGTACATGCCGGGGGGGAGCAGATCGTGGTAAAGAGTGAAGAGTAAAGAGTAAAGCGGGGGCGCGGGTCTTGCCTGCTTGCATGCATCTCGGTCCGGGTGGATGCTTTTGCCATGGTCGAGATTGGAGTGAAGAGAAAAGAGTAAAGAGTAAAGCGGGGGCGCTGACCGTGCACATCGACAGGAATCGATATCCGCAATTCCGGACTCTTCACTCTTTACCCGGTACTCGCTGAATGGCCCGGTCCATCGCATTCCTCGTAATCGTGAATAGTGAAGAGCAACGCATGGATTCCGGATCGAGATCCGGGCCAACCCACAACGACACCGTCCCCGCCTAAACACTCCTTCGCGCCTTCGCGTCTTCGCGTGAGGAATTCCTTCGCATCTTCGCGGCTTCGCGTGAGGAATTCCCTTGTCGTGAGGAATTCCCTGGCAAGCATCTTGCCCGCATGCAACCCACGCATGTATCTTGTCTGGCTATGCTGTACGAATTACACGGGAACATTCATGCTTGATATCACCGCCATTCTCATAGGCGAGTTCGGCCTGCAACCCTGGCAGGTGCAGAACACCCTCGCGCTGCACGCCGAGGGAGCCACCGTGCCCTTCATCGCGCGCTATCGCAAGGAACGCACCGGCGAACTCAACGAAATTCAGCTCCGCGACCTCTTCGAGCGCCACGGCTATCTCACCGAACTCGAGGAACGCAAAACCGCCATTCTGCAATCCATCGAAGAACAGGGCAAGCTCACCGACGAACTGCGCATGCGCATCGAAGGCTGCATGCAGAAAACGGAGCTGGAGGACCTGTACCTTCCCTACAAGCCCCGCAAACGCACCCGCGCCACCATCGCGCGCGAGAAAGGCCTCGAACCCCTGGCCGACGCCATCGCCGCCTGGAACACTCCCGACACGCGCGACGCTGATCTCGACGAGGCGGCCCGCGCCTTCATCAACGAGGAACTCGGCGTGGCCACGGTGGAGGAGGCACTGGCCGGCGCGGCGGACATCCTGGCCGAGCGGCTGTCGGAGCAGGCCGAACTGCGCGCCTGGGTGCGTAAGCACTTCGTGGAAAAGGGGCTGTTCCGCTCGCGCGTCAAACCCGAGTTTCCCGAAGGCAGCACCAAGTACGAAATGTACCGCGATTACACGGCCAACGTGCGCGACATCGCGCCGCACAACATGCTGGCCATGCGCCGCGGCGAAGCCGAGGGCGTGTTGAGCTTTGACCTGCAATTCGAAGAACACACCGTACTCGAGCATCTGGAGCACGAAACCCTGTACAGCGGCGCGGCCCGTGTGCGCGAGTTCTGGAGGCCCATGTGCAAGGATGCCTTCGAACGTCTGATGAAAAACACGCTCATCGGCGAGGTGCGCTATGAGAAAAAAAACGAAGCCGATCTCGCCTCCATCCGTACCTTCGGCGAAAACCTGCGCGAGCTGCTGCTGGCCTCGCCCGCCGGCATGAAACCCACGCTCGGCGTGGATCCGGGTTTCCGTACGGGCTGCAAAGTCGTGGCCATTGACGCTACCGGCAAATTTCTCGAATACCGCACACTGTATCCGCACACCGGGGATGGCGGTCGCGTCGAAGCGGCGCGCCTGCTGCGCGAAATGATCGAACGCCACGGCATCGAACTCGTCGCCATCGGCAACGGTACCGCCGGACGCGAAACGGAAGTCTTTGTCGCCGAAGCGCTCTCCGGCGCGCAACGTACACCCGCCAAGGTCATGGTCAATGAAAGCGGCGCCTCGATTTACTCCGCCAGCGATGTGGCCATCGAGGAATTTCCCGACATGGATCTCACCGTGCGCGGCGCCATTTCCATCGGCCGCCGCTTGCAGGATCCGCTCGCCGAGTTGGTGAAACTCGATCCGAAATCCATCGGCGTTGGGCAGTACCAGCACGATGTGGATCAACGCATGCTGAAGAAAAAACTGGACGAAACCGTGGAGAGCTGCGTCAACTACGTGGGCGTGGACCTCAACCTCGCCTCCAAGGAATTGCTCGGCTATGTGTCCGGACTCACACCGTCGCTTGCGAAAAACATCGTGCAGTATCGTAACGAGAACGGCGCCTTCCGCAGTCGCAAGGAGCTGCTCAAGGTGCCGCGCTTCGGACCCAAGGCCTTCGAACAATGCGCCGGCTTCCTGCGCATTCGCGAAGGAGAAAATCCCCTCGACAACACCGGCGTGCATCCCGAACGCTACGGCGTGGTCGAAGCCATCGCACGCGACCTGCAACTTTCCCCCGAGCGCATCGCCGATATCGCCGCGCGCGTGAAGGATATCGACATCAAGCGCTACGTCACCGACGAGGTGGGCGAACCGACGCTGCGCGACATCCTGCGCGAACTCGAGAAGCCCGGCCGCGATCCCCGCGCCAGTTTCAGCTATGCCACTTTCAAGGAAGGCATCAACGAACTCTCCGATCTGGCTCCCGGCATGGAACTGGAAGGAGTGGTCACGAATGTGGCGAACTTCGGCGCCTTCGTCGACATCGGCGTGCATCAGGACGGTCTCGTCCACATTTCACAACTCGCCGACCGCTTCGTGGACGATCCGCGCAAAGTGGTGAAAGTGGGGCAAATCGTGAAGGTGCGCGTGGTGGAGGTGAATGTGCAACTCAAGCGCATCGCCCTGTCGATGAAAAAGGATGGCTCGGCTCCGCGCCCGAAGACGAAAAAGGAGGAGCCCGCCTGGACACTCGACGATCTCAAGTCGAAATTCTCCCGCTCCTGACGCGGGGCGAGCCGCTTTGGCTCACATGCCTTGGGCGTGGGTCCAAGGCGAAATGGAAACAATGAAACAGCGTTGCCGCGTGACGCAGCGCCATGCGGAAAAAAAAAGCGCGGGCCCGGGCCCGCGCTTTCCATACTCACACACATGAATTCGCCATTGCAGCACCCAAATCACAAGCGGAACCCCCGTAAGTCATAAAAAATGACTCGATTTGAAGCATGACGAAGTCGGGAATATCGGCGTGGATACTCGCTTCTTGTCCCGGAGTTGGGCTTGGCTATTCACTGAATATCACGCCCTGAGCGGAAGGCGGAGCGGGCGGCGGGGATTTGGCTATTCAGTGAATATGCCAGCCGATGCCGCTGGCGAGGGCCGAGGTCCCGGGCTTGGCTATTCAGTGA
>DAOSDL010000059.1:0-12286 GCA_035362335.1 Bacteroidota bacterium | reverse complement strand
AATACGATTGCCGGAAAGTTAGAAGGCGCATTTTTCAAAAGCAAGTGAAATCGGGTGATGCTGTATTAATTTTTTGTAATGTAACGGCTGATAAGCGGACTACCAGGAGTATTGAGGCTCTTTTCGCCTTTGTACGTCTGAACTTGCTGAGTGCGTGATACATTCGAAGAGCGGAGAGAGCCAAGGGTAAGGAGGAATTGGGGAGCACAGAAAGCCCGGAGGGCTTCGCGAACACCCGGGGCCCGGAGGGCTTCGCCAACACCGAGGGCCCGGAGGGCTTCGCCAACACCGAGGGCCCGGAGGGCTTCGCCAACACCGAGGGCGCGGAGGGCTTCGCCAACGCCGAGGGCGCGGAGGGCTTCGCCAACGCCGAGGGCGCGGAGGGCTTCGCCAACACCGAGGGCCCGGAGGAATCGCGGGTATGCGTCTCTGCACCCTTGCGTTGACTCGATTGCGGCGAGGCGCACGAATCGAGCGGGAAGCGACCTCAAACCTTCCTCCGCGCCCTCGGCGCTCTCCGCGCCCTCTTCAAATGTATCACGCACTCCGCCCTGACAGCACGAGCAATGCAACACCCTCTTGCATTTCCAACCATCCCGTGCTATCTTTGTAAACCCTTCGGGCCCATAGCTCAGTTGGGAGAGCGCTACAATGGCATTGTAGAGGTCGTCGGTTCGATCCCGTCTGGGTCCACACAAAAAGGTCTGCACGTCAGACCTTTTTTCATATCCAACCGGAGCCGCGCATGACTCTCGACGACGACACCATCGCCCGCCTCATCGCAGCGGCCAGCGCCGCCCGCGAACGCGCCTACGCCCCCTACTCCCGTTACCGCGTGGGAGCCGCCCTGCTCTGCGCGGATGACAGCATCGTGACAGGATGCAATGTGGAAAACAGCAGCTACTCGGTGACCTGCTGCGCCGAACGCAGCGCGCTGTTCGCCGCCGTCTCGGCTGGACACCGCTCCTTCCGCGCAATCGCCGTGAGTGTGCACGGCGAGGCGGTTGCTCCCTGTGGTGTATGCCGACAAGCCCTGGCGGAATTCGGCACCACGCTACCCATTGTGCTGCACGGCGAAGGATCCGCTCCCGTGCTGTTGACGCTTGAACATCTCCTGCCCCTGCCCTTCACCCCGGACGCGCTGAGCTGAGCCGCGCCATCCCGTAACAGTCGGCACCCAGCATCGCCGCGGCGGCAGCATGCACTGTCGTATCGCAGCAGCATCTCCACATTTCCTACGCCACGCCACGCCGATTGATGTTATTCATCCGTCGACATTTTGCCCTCACGGGAAATTCCGCTATTTTCATCCTGTCTCCCATTGAGTCTTGAACACCAGCCGCCCCAGGCGGAGGTGCATCATTTTCCACGCATACGTTTTCCTTCACCATTACAAGGAGCCCATCGTGCAAAGGTTACGATTCCTGACAGCTCTGCTGTTATTCCTGACGGTGGCGATCACGACTCTGCCCGCCCGTGCCGCGGGGGATGGACCGGACCGTTATCGCATCACTTCGCTGTGGAACGACGCGGGAGGCGGCAACGTCCTGCGGCCGGGACGCGAAGGCGACTATCACTGGTTCATCGGACTGGATGCGGGCCTGACTTGGTCAAGCTTCAGCAACGGACCGCTCAGCTACTTCTTCATGCCCGGGCCCTACAATCCCCGCCATCCGCTGGTCGGCGCCGTGGACGAGGGCAATGGCATCGGCCTGTACGTCGGCGCGACATTGGATTTTCCCCTTTCCGATATCTTTGGCATCGTGCTCAAAGGGAATTATCACACGCGTGTGGGTTCTTTCGATCTGACATCCGAATTCGATTTCTTCAATGGAAATTCGGGACAGGTGGAAACCGCCGTGGTCAACAGCAAGACCGACTGGACGTTCAACTACATCGGGGTGGATTTGCTGTTGCGCGTCAATCTCGGCGAGTTACCCGTGTACCTGCTCGCGGGTCCGTCCTTCGGATTCCTGCAATCGAACAAGGCGAAGCTGGATCAAACCGTGCTCTCGCCGGATGATCTGTTCTATGTCGAGGATCTCAACGGCACGGATGCGATCATCAACAATCATCGCACCGCATCGATGGAAGCCGAGATCGAAGGCTTCAAGGATTCCCGCATCGACCTGAAGGTGGGTGCCGGCTGGTGGATTGAGCTCAACAAGGATCTGTACCTCACTCCCGAGGTCTCCGTCGCCATTCCGATGACGGACCTTGTGGATTCGGTCAGCCTCGATTCCACCGAACCGGGCAAGGATTACAACATGCTCACCGCGTTTTTCACCATTGGCCTGCGCTGGCGCATGTAAGAGGAGGACATCATGAAACACCACATGTTCGTATCGACACTCCTCCTCTCCATTCTGGCGCTTGGCACCGTGACGCAGGCGCAGGAAGGCCGTCCACCACGACAGATCATCACTCCGCAGCCGCACGACGTCAGCATTCGCGCGCTGCAGGGCGAGATCAATTCCTCCGACGACGACTTCGGCCCGGTGATACTCGGCAATGGCCGCGTGCTGTATTTCACCTCCGACCGCGATGGCAATCAGGACGTGTACACCGCCATCTCGGGATATGACAAATGGGAGCAGATTCAGAAACTCGGTCCGCCCGTGAACACGGACACGGACGAGGGCGGCGTTGCGGTGACACCCGACGGACACTGGATGGTGTTCGTGGGCTGCGGCCGTGAAGATGCTCTGGGCGACTGCGACCTCTACATCGCCGAATATTCCGGCGGGATGTGGCGCAATGTGAAGAATCTCGGGCCCAATGTGAATTCCCCCGCATGGGATTCGCAGCCGACCATTTCCTCCGACGGTCTGACCATCGTCTTCGCCTCGGAGCGCATGGGCGGCCAGGGTGGCACCGATCTGTGGATGACCACGCGTCCCTACGGCGGCGAATGGCGTCCGGCGGTGAATCTGGGCGCCATGGTGAATACCGTGGGCGACGAGCTTGCTCCGGCCATGGCCGCGGACAACAAGACCCTGTACTTCAGCAGCGATCAACATCCAGGCATGGGCGGACTGGACGTGTATCGCACGGTGTATGCCGGCGCCGCCTGGTCGGCTCCGGTGCACATGGGCACACCGATCAACAGCGAGGAGGACGACTACTTCTGCGGTCTGTTCCTCAACAGCAAGGACGTGATGTTCGCCTCCACGCGTGAAGGTGGTCTGGGTGGACTCGACCTGTACCTCGCGGTACCCAATCCCTTGCCGCCCAGCGCGGTGACCACAGTGACGGGCCGCGTGTCGGATTCCAACACCGACGCTCCTCTGGGCGCCACGCTCACAATTCGCGACATCCGCAGCAATGCCATTGTCAGCAGTTTCCACAGCGACGATGTGGATGGATCGTACATCGTGGTGTTGCAACCGGGGCGCGACTATGTAATGACGGCCGAAAGCCAGGGCTATCTCTTCTACTCCGAACGTTTCAGCATTCCCGACGACGCGGGCAATGACATGATTCGCAAGGATGTGAAGCTGACGCGGGATCTCGTGCGTCTGCTGGTGTTCTTCGACTTCGACAAGGCCACAATGAAATCCGAATCGTATGTGGATCTCGACCGTGCGGCGGATTGGTTACGCGCCAATCCCGACATGCGCGTGGAAGTTGCGGGTCACACCGACAACGTGGGCGCGCGCGACTACAACCGCAAGCTCTCGCAGGATCGCGCCGAGGCCGTGGTGCAATACCTCATTGGCAAGGGCATCCCCTCCTCGCGTCTGCGCGCAGCGGGCTACGGCATGGATCAGCCCATCGTGGGCAACGACACCGAGGAAGGCCGCGCACAGAATCGTCGCGTGGAGTTCCGCGTCGTGGCACGGTAGAGACCAGGCGGCAATCGAGCACGATGCTTTCGTGTTCATGAAAAATGAAGAGCGGAGGTTGTTCTCCGCTCTTCTCTATTTTTCCTGGATGGTGAGGATGTAATCGTGAATCGTGAATCGTTAATCTTTAAACGTGAATCGTTAATCGTTAATCGTGGGCGTTGGAGGGTCAAAGGTAAAAAAGCCGCTGCCCGGATGACGATTCGAGCAAAGGCACCCTACCGCAATCCCCGCTTTACACTTTACTCTTTACTCTTCACTTTTCGTCGCTCCCCTCCGCCACCTGAAGCAACTCGATGCGTCCATTTTCCAGCAACGGCGCGATGCGGTCGATTTTATAGGGCTTGGCGTAGAACACCCGCTGAATCCCCGTGTTCATCAACGTTTTCAGACAGTGATAGCAGGGACTTGCGGTGATGTAAATATCCGCGCCTTCGATGGCCACGCCATGTTTGGCGGCCTGGGCGATGGCGTTGATTTCGGCGTGAATGGTGCGGAAACAATTCTGCTCCACTTCGCCATCGGGATTGCGCGACTCGTACACGAGGCAACCCACATCGGTGCAATGCGGTTGACCGGCGGGTGAACCGTTGTAGCCCGTCGCGATGATGTTCTTGTCCTTGACAATCACTGCGCCGATCTTCGCGCGGTTGCAGGTGGCGCGCTGCGCCACGATATGCGCGATATCCATGAAGTAGCTGTCCCAGCTTTTTCGTTCATCCATTCTTGCCTCGCTGCCTGATGCGTTATGCGGAGGGCGTAATATAGGATACGCCGCGCCACACGTCAATCAGGCCGCGCCAGGCACAGCGGTAAAGCACCATCAGCTCACAACGCGGGTCGGGGCGCCGCCGGGCTTTCGATACATGCAGGAGTTCCGGGGCTGCCTCGCAGTGCCGCTTCGCTTTCCGCATTTCGCTTTCCGCATTTCGCTTTCCGCCTTTCGCGTTCCGCCAGGGCGGATGGCCAGGCTTTCGCATCGCATTGTGGAACGGGATTTTCCTTGTAACTTTCTCCATCGCCTCATCACAACACACGGGATCGCCATGCCGAAAGCCGCCCCGAAAAAAATCTTCGTTATCGATACAAACGTGATCCTCCACGACAGCAGTTGCATACGCAATTTCAAGGAGCACGACGTGGTCATTCCGATCGCGGTGCTGGAGGAACTCGACCAATTCAAGAAAGGCAACGAGCCGATCAACTTTCACGCCCGCGAATTCGTGCGCAGCCTCGACGCCATGAGCGGCGACAAGCTTTTCGACGGTGGCGTGTCCATCGGCAAGGGATTGGGAAGGATCAGCATTCAACTCGATCAGAATTTTTCCAGCGACTTCACGCTGAGTCTCGCAACGCCTACACCCGACCACCGCATTCTGCACTGCGCCTGGGTCACCAGCAAGCGCTTCCGCGCGCGCAGTGTCATCCTGGTCACCAAAGATGTGAACCTGCGCATGAAGGCCAAGGCCGTGGGATTGCTGGCCGAGGATTACGTGACCGACCAGGTCAAGGACATCGACCAGCTATACACGGGCCGTCGCGTGATCGAGGACGTGGACGGAGGCATTATCGACAGCCTGTACCAGCTGCCCTTCGAGATCGACGCGGCAATGCTGGCGGACGCGGCGACGTTCACACCGAACGAGTTCCTCATCCTGCGCTGCGGAAAAAAATCCGCACTCGCCAAATTCGATGCGGGCAGCGGCTTGCTCAAACGCGTGGACAAGCAACCCGCGTACGGCATCACGCCGAGGAATTCCGAGCAGACCTTCGCTCTGGATGCGCTGACCAATCCCGACATTCCGCTCGTCTCGCTCTGCGGCAAGGCGGGCACGGGCAAAACCCTGCTCGCGTTGGCCGCCGCACTGGAGCGCCGCAAGCTCTACCGGCAGATCTACCTCGCGCGTCCCGTGGTGCCACTCAGCAACAAGGATCTGGGTTTTCTCCCCGGCGACATTCAATCCAAACTCGATCCCTACATGCAGCCGTTGTTCGACAATCTCGGTGTGATTCAGAATCAATTCCCCGAATCCGACGTCAAGCATCGCCGCATTCAGGAGATGCTCAAGGAGGAAAAGCTCGTCATCTCCCCGCTGGCCTATATCCGCGGCCGCAGTTTCGTCAACATTTACTTCATTGTGGACGAAGCGCAGAATCTCACGCCGCATGAAATCAAGACCATCATCACGCGCGCCGGCGAGGGAACGAAATTCGTGTTCACGGGCGACATTTACCAAATCGACCATCCCTATCTCGACAGCAGATCGAACGGGCTGAGCTACCTAATCCACAAGATGCAGGGACAGCGCCTGTATGCCCATGTGACCTTGGAGAAAGGCGAGCGCTCGGAACTCGCCGACCTGGCGAGCGATCTACTGTAACGCACCCCGCTGGCGCGCGAGGACCGTCCGAGGGCCGCGCCACAGACATTTTCACAGGAGAAGCACATGCGTAACATCCGCAAACTGCTCGTGGTGGGCGACCGCGTGCTCGTCACACCCGAGGATCCCGCCGCAATGACGCGCAGCGGCCTGTACCTGCCGCCCAGCGTGCAGGACAGGGAGAAAATCCAAAGCGGTTTCGTGGTAAAGGTCGGTCCGGGCTACGCCATGCCCAACCCGGATTTCGACAACGAGCCCTGGTCGGCCGCAAAAGAGCCCATCAAATACATTCCCTTGCAGGTCGAAGAGGGCGACTATGTGATTTTCATGAAATCACATGGCATCGAGGTGGAATTCGAGGACTGCCGCTACATCATCGTGCCGCATTCCGCCATCCTGCTCATCGTGCGCAATGAAATCGTGACGGAATAGGCGCGGCTTTTCCGATACAGTTGCCTTTTGACAGGGCAAATCCTACATTCCACCATGACTTCCCGCCGTATTGGCGGTGCAACCGCAGCAATAGAGATATTTTTCACAATACATCTCGACTTCACGGCATTTTCCCGATTCATCTCGACAACCCATGAGCAAACAAGCGGACAAACAGGGCAACGCGGACAATCGGTACAAGTACCTCGACCGCGCCATCGCCCGCCATCAGTTTCGCGGCGATGCGCTGATTGAAATCCTGCACACCACGCAGGAGCTGTTCGGTTTCATTTCCCGCGATCTGCTGCTGTACATCGCGCGCAATCTCAAGCTTCCGCCCAGCAAGGTGTATGGCGTGGCCACCTTTTACCACTTCTTCTCGCTCGATCCGAAGGGCGAGCACACGGTGACGGTATGCCTCGGCACGGCCTGCTATGTGCGCGGTGCCGCCGACATACAGGTGGCTCTGGAAAAAACCTGCGGTTGCGCGATGGGGCAAACCACCGCCGACGGGAAAATTTCCCTGCAGGGCGCGCGCTGTGTGGGTTCCTGTGGCATCGCCCCGGTGGTGATTTACGACAATGACGTTGCCGGTTACGATACAGTGGAACAGGCCACGGCACGCGTCCGCACGTGGATGGAGGAACAGGCATGACACTTGAAGAACTGTACGAACTCGGGCAGAATTTCCGCCAGAAGCTCACAACCTTCCGCGCCGAAATCCACGTGTGCGGCAGCGGGGGCTGCATCTCCTCGGGCTCCTTTCAATTGAAGGAAACCTTCGAGAAGGTGTGCGAGGCGCGGAAAATCGGCGCCGATGTGCGCGTGATCACCACCGGCTGCATGGGCCTCTGCGGCGCCGGACCGTTGGTGCGCGTCCATCCCTCCGACACGCTGTACGTGCGCGTCACCACCGAGGATGTGGAGCGCATTGTGGACAGCCACATCCTCAAGGACAAACCGGTCAAGAATCTGCTCTACCCCAGGGATGCGTCGTTTTTCGCCCGCCAGGTGCAGGTGGCGCTCAAGAACATGGGACGCATCGATCCGGAATCCATCGAGGACTACATCGCGCACGGCGGCTACGAAGCGCTGGCCAAGGCCATCACGTACTACACGCAGGAGGGCGTGATTCTCGAAGTGCGCAACAGCGGGCTGCGCGGCCGTGGGGGCGGCGGCTATCCCACCGGACTGAAATGGGATATCGTGCGGCGCGTGCCTTCGGCCGAGAAGTATGTGGTGTGCAATGCCGACGAGGGCGATCCCGGCGCGTTCATGGACCGTGCCATGCTCGAGGGCAATCCCCACGCCATTCTCGAAGGCATGGCCATCGCTGGTTATGCCGTGGGCGCTACGCAGGGGTTCATCTATGTGCGCGGCGAATATCCGCTGGCCATCGAACGTTTGAAAAAGGCCATCAAGCAAAGTGAGCGCACGCAGATTCTTGGTAACAGGATATTCGAATCCGGTTTCAATTTCCGCATCGATTTGCGTATCGGCGCCGGAGCCTTTGTCTGCGGCGAGGAAACAGCGCTGCTGCAATCCATCGAAGGGCAACGCGGCCAACCGCGCCCGCGTCCCCCCTACCCGTCGCAGGTCGGACTCTGGGGCAAACCCACGTTGCTGAACAATGTGGAAACCTTCGCCAACGTGCCGGCCATCGTGCTCAACGGCGGCAAATGGTATTCGGCCATCGGCACCGATAAGAGCAAGGGCACCAAGGTGTTCGCTCTCGCCGGGCGCATCAACAACACCGGCCTGATCGAGGTGCCCATGGGCATCACGCTGCGGGAAATCATTTTCGACATCGGCGGAGGCATTCCCGACGGCGGTGAATTCAAAGCCGCGCAAACCGGCGGACCCTCGGGCGGCTGCATCCCCGTGCAGCATCTCGACACGCCAGTGGATTACGAATCGCTCACGCACGTGGGTTCAATGATGGGGTCGGGCGGATTGATCGTGATGGATCAGACCTCCTGCATGGTGGACATTGCCAAGTACTTCATGAAATTCTGCATGGAGGAAAGCTGTGGCAAATGCATTCCCTGCCGCGTGGGCACCGTGCAACTGTACCGTCTGCTCGACCGCATGACCAACGGCACGGCCACGGATGAAGATCTCGACACGCTCGAAGAATTGTGCGTGATGGTGAAGGACACCAGCCTGTGCGGACTCGGTCAAACCGCGCCCAATCCCGTGATGTCGACGCTGCACTACTTCCGCCGTGAATACGAGCAGCACATTCACGAGCACGCCTGCGCCGCCGGCGTGTGCTCCGTGGGGGCGGAACAAACGGATTCCGCCGTCGCTTCCGTACACCAGGGTGAAGGAGCATAGCCATGCAGGAGATCAGGACCCTGACCATCGATGGCGAGCTGATCAGTGCCGCCGCCACCAGCACCATACTCGAAGCCGCACGCGAGCACGGCATTTTCATCCCCACGCTGTGCTTCCTCGACGGCCTGAGCGAAATCGGCGCCTGCCGCCTCTGCATGGTCGAGATCGAAGGAGCGAACAAGCTGCAACCCGCTTGCGTTGCGCGTGTGGAAGAGAATATGGTGGTGAAAACCAATTCACCGCGTCTGCGCAAATACCGCCGCATGATCATCGAGCTGCTCTTCGCCGAAGGCAATCATGTGTGCTCGGTGTGTGTGGTGAACGGCCACTGCGAGTTGCAGGAAATCGGCTATCGCGTGGGCATGGACGCCGTGCGCTTCGACTATCTGCATCAGGACAAGAAGGTGGACGCCTCGCACGACCGCTTCGTGCTCGACCACAACCGCTGCGTCCTGTGCGCGCGCTGCGTGCGCGTGTGCGATGAAATCGAAGGCGCGCACACCTGGGACATCGCCGGTCGCGGCGTGGACGCCTTCGTGATCACCGATCTCGCGTCGCCCTGGGGCGAATCCACCAGTTGCACATCCTGCGGCAAATGCACACTCGTGTGTCCCACCGGCGCGCTGTTCGAGAAGGGCAAGCCCGTCACGGATTTGTCGAAGAACCGCGACTTCCTGCAGTACATCGTCAATGCGAGAGAGAAACGCGAATGGATAAAAAAATAAGAATCGCCACCGCCTGGCTGGGCGGCTGCTCGGGCTGCCACATGTCCTTCCTCGATCTGGACGAGCGTCTGCTGGAATTGCGGGAGCGCGCCGAGTTGGTGTACAGTCCAGTGATGGACATCAAGGAATTCCCCGCCAACGTGGACGCCACGCTTGTGGAGGGCGCGGTGGCCAACGAGGACAATCGCGAATTGCTTTTGCGCATTCGCGCGAACACGCGCGTGCTGGTGGCCTTTGGCGACTGCGCCGTGACGGGCAATGTGACCGCCATGCGCAACACCCTGGATCGCGACGAGATGCTGCGTGAAATTTACGGTTCGATTGGTCCGGAATTCGGCAAGGCCCCGTTCCATCCGCTGCCGGTGCTCGAACCCAGCGTCAGTCCCATACACCGCGTTGTTCCGGTCGACGCTTACCTGCCCGGTTGCCCGCCCCATGCCGATCTGATCTGGCATGTCATCACTGCGCTGCTCGAAGGCCGCACCCCCACTCTTTCCGAGGATTTGCTGAGTTATGGATAAGCCCACGCGACAGATTGTCATCGATCCCGTGACCCGCATCGAGGGCCACGCGAAAATCACCATTCACTTCAACGACCAGGGAACGGTGGAGGACGCGCGCTTCCACGTGACGGAATTCCGCGGTTTCGAGAAATTCACCGTCGGCCGTCTCGTGTGGGAAATGCCCGGCATCACCTCACGCATTTGCGGCATTTGTCCGGTGAGCCATCTGCTCACATCCGCCAAGGCCGGCGACGACATTCTCGCGGTGGAGATTCCCCGCACCGCCGAAAATCTCCGCCGCGTGCTGAATCTCGGTCAATGGGTGCAATCGCATGCGCTGAGTTTCTTCCATCTTTCCCTGCCCGATCTGCTGCTGGGCATGGACGCCGATCCGGCCAAGCGCAACATTTTCGGCGTGGCCGAAGCCAATCCCGAGCTGGCGCGCCGTGGCATACGTTTGCGTAAATGGGGACAGGAAGTGCTCGAACTGCTGGGCGGCCGCAAAATTCATCCATTGCTCGCACTGCCGGGCGGCGTGCGCGCGGCGTTGAGCATCGAAAAACGCGACGCCATACTCGACGGATTGCCCGAAGCCTACGAAACCACCATGCTGGGCCTGCAGTTCATCAAGGCCTTCATCGAAACAAATCACGGCAAGCTCGAGGTGTTCGGCAACTTTCCCACGCTGTTCATGGGACTGGTGACCGAGGACGGCGGCCTGGAATATTACGACGGCTACCTGCGTCTTGTGGACAGCGGCGGCAACATCGTGGCCGACAAACTCAATCCGAAAAAATACCGCGATTATATTGGCGAGGCCATCGAGGACTGGTCGTATCTGAAATTCCCCTACTACGTCCCGCTGGGCTATCCGCAGGGCAATTACCGCGTGGGTCCGCTGGCGCGCCTCAACGTGTGTTCGCACACCGGCTCGCCGAAATCGGACAAGGAACTACTGGAATTCAAACAAATGGCGGGCACGCGCAATGTGGTGCTGAACTCGTTCTACTACCATTACGCGCGCATGATCGAAATCCTTTTCGCGCTCGAGCGCATCGAGGAACTGCTCACCGATCCCGACACCGTGAATCAGTACGAGCTGCGTTCGCGCGCGTACAGCAACAAAGCCCAGGGCGTGGGCGTGTGCGAGGCGCCGCGTGGCACGTTATTCCACAACTACATCGCGGGCCACGATGGTGTGATTCGCCACGTGGACATGGTAATAGCCACCGGTCAGAACAATCTCTCGATGAACCGCGCCATTCGGCAGATTGCCATGCACTACATCAACGATCCCGAGAAGGAAATCACCGAGGGCATACTCAACCGCATCGAAGCGGGCATACGCTGCTTCGATCCCTGTCTCTCCTGCTCCACGCACGCGCTCGGCAAGATGCCGATGCGCATCGACTATGTGAACGCCGCCGGCGCGGTGTTCAATCGCTTTGAGCGCGGCGGGCGGTGAGTAGTGGCCGGGATCTTCCGGGCTGGCTGAGTACGTGATACATTTGAAGAGAGCGCGGAGAGCGCCGAGGGCGCAGAGGAATGTTTGAGGTCGCTTCCCGCTCGATCCGTGCGCCCCGCCGCATTCGAGCCAACGCAGAGGCGCACAGACGCATAGCCGCGATCCATCTGAGCCCTCCGCGTGGCGAAGCCCTCCGGGTACTCCGTGCCAGCGAAGAGCCCTGTGTTGGCGAAGCCCTCTGAGTACTCTGTGTTCCCGCGAAGCGCTCAGGGTTAGCGAAGTTCCTCTTCCTCCTTACTCTCACCACCTCACTACTCTCATTCTTCACTGTATTACACGATCACGCTCATCTTACGACAGAAAATCGACGCACCGCAAACACCTCGCCGCCCGTCAGGCGCAGCATGTAGCTGCCGGGTTCGAGGCCGAGTGTGGCGGGGGTGATGGTGAGCAGTACGCTCCGTGCGTTGAGGGGGCCATCGAAAAGCAGTGCCCGCTCGCGGCCAAGCATGTCGTACACGCGCAGTGTCACCCGCCCTTTTTCCAGATGCACAAAACCCTCCGTGCCCTCGGTGTTCGCGTAGCGCTCTGGGCTCTC
>DAOSDL010000058.1:0-13793 GCA_035362335.1 Bacteroidota bacterium | reverse complement strand
CGGCGAGGTGCCGAGCGAATCGTCGTAGATGAAGCAATTCAACGCCCGCTGACAGTAGTGATGCGAATCGGTGTCCCTTGCCTGCGGCGGCGGCGGGGGAGTACGGATGGGCTCCTGCGACTACTGTCGAACTTTACTCTTTACTCTTCACTCTTTACTCACTTACCGCGCATATGAGCATAATGCATGCGGCGAGACGATTTTCAGAGCAGCGATGCCCGGCATTGGTATCAACACGGCAGACAGGTGCTCCACAACGGAGCAACTCCCGGTAACGATCACCTCACGTCACTCGGACGCGCGCTGATGGGGGAGTGCGCGGCAAACCTCCCCGCCGACAGGGAATCCTTGGCTACTGATGTCATCTGTCACTATCCAGGCGAAACACCCGCGGAGCGGATATCGAGCAGCTTGCCGAGGTCGTCGAGATCGCGAATGATCACCGCATCCAACGATGCAAGAGCAGCCGCGTACGCCCCGGCCGCACGTCCTCCCGCGGCCACGGCAACGTCATCGGGAAGAAGCGTGGCGAGGCGGCGCAAATCGCGGTGCAGCACAGCATCGTCGGCGGGAAAGACGATGCCGAGGATCAGCATGCGGGCGCTCAACTGATGCACAGCGGCAGCGACCTCCTCAGCCGGAAGATTGGCACCGAGATATACGACATTCCATCCGCGCGTGGCAACCGTTGCCGCCGCAAACAGGGCTCCGAGTTCGTGCAACTGATTGACCGGCGTGCAAACCAGCGCCGTGGGTGCGTTGGGGAAGCGTGGCGCCGAAGCGACGATGGACCCGAGGAAGGTGCGCACGGCAGCGGTCGCCAGGTGCTCGTGTGCGATGCGTATCGTTCCCTCCTGCCAGTGACGTCCGATCGATTCGAGAAACGGTGCGATGACCTCCCCGATCAATGCCTGCTGCGACAGATGAAGTGAGGCCTGTGTCAACGCATCCTCCAGGGAGCGGACGTCCAGTGCGCGTACTGCCGCAAGCATATCGCCCTGATAGTCTCTTGCTTCGGACGATCCGGAGCTACCTGGATTCGGCACATGCTTGCCGGTGCGTTCTTTTGCGAGCAACTCCATAAGCGCTTCGCTGCTCAATGTCGCAAGCTCCCCGATGGAATGCCCCGACTCGATAAGTTGCCGGAGCAAAATCAAACGCTCGATGTCCCTGTCGGAATAGAGACGGCGGTTGCTCGTCGTCCGCTCCGGAGACAGAATCCGATGCCGCTTCTCCCACGCGCGGATGACATACACGGACACTCCCGACATCTCCGATGCGAGTCTGATGGGGTACTTGTATGCTTGGTGTCGCTTCATGTTGTCTAGATTCTGTCTTGAAATTGTTGAAAAAATGTGCTAAAAGCAAGAGAAAAACGCATTCTGATAAATATTTTGAAAAAATTGTCTAGTAAGTGAACCATTTTTTCTAGACATCGGTTTACAAATCCGTAGCATGACAGAGTTTTTCACTCAACGATACAAAGGACCACACATGAAACGGACAACCATTCAGGCGCTTCCTCTCGGCATGACAACGGCATTGCGCATGCGGGCATTTACGCTCCTCATTCTCACGGCGGCTGTCCTGTCGATGAGCACCACCGGATGCAGCGAGGATGAAGCGACACCTGCTGCTCCGGCGACGAACAACGGTCAGTCGTCGATTCGCGTTGTGCACACCTCGCACGATGCCCCCGCCGTGGATGTGTGGGTCAACGGAAGCAAAGCCATCAGCAATCTCGCTTACGGCGCGAGCTCGGGCTACGCTGTCGTCAACGCGGGCACGGTCAATGTCAAGGTGGTCCCCGCCGGAGCGACCTCTCCGGTAGTCATCGAGGCGAACCTCTCGATCGAACAAAGCAGAAGGTACACGGTGCTGGCGATGAACACGCTCGCCAACATCACTCCGGTGGTCGCAAATGATGCGGATGCTGGCGCGAAAGCGAAAGTGCGCTTTATCCATGCATCTCCCGACGCCCCGGCTGTCGATATCAAGTTGAACAACGGCGCCGGAGCTTCGCTCTTCGCCAATACCGCATTCAAGGGTGTCCGGGATTTTATTGAAGTCGATGCGGGATCGTACCCGCTGGCAGTCACCGCCGCAGGCAGTTCCAAAGAGGTTGTGATCCTTGACAAGGTTACTCTGGAAAACGGCAGGATGTATTCGATTGTGGCGCATGGCACGCTTGACGGAAGTGACAACTATCCGTTCGGCGTTCGCGCTTTTATTGACAATGGCGATGGCAAGCTCTTCGCGGATCTCACCCCTGCGACAGCACTGCTCAAGGTCGTCCACGCCTCTCCCGACGCTCCGGCTGTGGACCTCTATCTCGATGGCGTCAAGGCAGGTTCCGATCTGGCATTTCCCAACAATACTGGCTATTTGAGCGTCCCCGCCGGCACGCGTGCTGTTAAGGTCAATGTGGCCGGAACAATGACCACCGCCATCGGCGCCGATCTGCTGTTCGATGCGGGTAAAACCTACTCCGTTTTCGCAATCAACAGGGTTTCCAATATCGAAGCGCTCGTCCTCAACGATGACCTGTCAATGCCCGCAGCCGGCAAAGCGCATGTACGCTTCGTTCATCTCTCGCCCGACGCCCCTGCGGTGGACATCACCACCAAGGATGGCACAGTTGTTTTCCCGAACGTTTCATTCAAGAATTTCTCGAACTTCACTCCGCTCAATGCAGGCTCCTATGACTTGCAGGTCCGCCTGGCCGGTACTTCCACAGTCGTGCTCGATTTGAACGGTATCCGTCTTGACAGTGGAAAAATCTACACCGTCTTCGCCCGCGGCTTTGTGTCCGGCTCCGGCGGCACGGCTCTCAACGCGCAGATTATTGTCAACAAGTAAGTTTTTCTCCAACAACGAACACATCATCAACACATCAATACAAGGAACGTATCATGAAAACTCGCATCGCTCCCATCCTCTTCGGTCTTCTGGCCGTTGTGTTCCTCGCTCAATCTCCTCTTCAGGCTCACGGCCATGAAAAAGGGAAAAAAGACATCGTGACCGTCGCCGTCGAAGCTGGCAATTTCACCACACTGGCCAAGGCATTGACCGCCGCTGGACTTGTCGACGCGCTGAAGGGTAAGGGTCCCTTCACCGTTTTCGCTCCCACGGACGAAGCCTTCGCCAAGCTTCCGAAGGGTACGCTGGAGAGTCTTCTCAAGGACAAGGAAGCGTTGAAGAACATTCTTCTCTATCATGTGGTCAGCGGCAGCGTCTCTTCAGCCGAGGTGGTCAAGCTCAAGAGCGCCGAGACTTTGTCCGGGCAGTCTGTCAAGATCAGCGTCAAGGGCGACAAGGTGATGATCGACAAATCATCCGTCACTGCGGTCGACATCGCGACCTCCAACGGCGTGATTCACGTCATCGATCAGGTGCTGATACCGGCAGCGAAATAATCCCAGCAAAACTGTATTCTTCAGAGCGCCGCGGAGTTTCTCCGCGGCGTTCGTGTTATGTCCCTGAAGGGAGTTTTCTTGAGACGGTTTTTCATTGTTGATTTCCCGATGCGCTCCGGTTGCTTCGTGACTTCGCCATGCTAGCTGGGAATGCAAATGCGAGTTCTTGTTTTTAATGACTTACGGGGATTCCGTTTGTGATTTGGGTGCTGCAATGGCGACAGCAGGCCGCAGGTGCCCATTTCACGAAGCGACTGGGCTCGTGAGAATAGACATTTTTGCGTCTTTACACCATGGCGTCTTTGCGTTGAATTCGCTTCCGACCTCGGAAGAATGGAACGCAACGTCGCAGAGAGGCAGAGACGCAACGTGACGAGAGGGTATTATCTCGTTTCACGATTCAACGAACATTCCGCAGCGGGGAGGGAATTATGCTTCCTTCCCGTGTCTCGGGCGCCGTAATGGCGAAATCAGGACTCGCGTTCCAAACCGGCGTTGGCGCTGGTGTACAGGCTCAGGATGGCGCAATGCGGTGTTTGCCTCAGTCGGAAATGGTAAGTACTCGGAAGCAGCGACCATGATAGCGACGACCAAACGCCCGGCGTGACCGCACGTTGTTCACGTCCTTCCATGCGTCGATAATCCATAAGTTATTCCGGACGAAGGCGCGATACAGCAGGAGCAGGAATTCCGGAGGGGGCGATTAAACCAAAGTGCCGCTTCGGTGTTCCAATTGTTCATTCAGTGAAGGCGTCGAATTTCACATGGCGGCGAGTGGGTTGAGCACCTCCCCGAACATTCCGGATCACGTGTATGAGATTGTTGAAGCTGCTACTTTCCCTTCTTTTCATTGTCAACACCGCGCACGCCCAATTCCAGCCGCGTGATGTCGTCATTTCCGATACGTCGTCCAACCTCTCCGATCCCGAAATCGATTGGCTGGGCAACCGCATCGTATGGGCGGACACCGACGGGATTTGGATCGCGGATATCGATCCTGTGACCGGGGCTTTCATGCCAGCGAATGGCAAAGGTGTTCTCGTCGATTCCACGCCATCCTTCAGGGGCATGACCCTGGTCGCGAACGGACCCGAATGGGCCATGAGCCGGGACGGTTCGGAGGTGATCTATCCCGATTCGACGGAGGAGGGGATGGGCATACGCATCGGTCTTGCACGTCTCGAAGGTGGCCGCTGGGTGCAGCGTCCCCTTGAGAACGGCGTCAATCGCGGAAGGTATCGACTATGATTCGGTCGCTGCTCATCCCTGCGCTTCTGTTCGCAACCATTGTCCCGTCACATGCGCAGAAGAGTGTTGTTGACAGCATCCCATATCAGGGGTATCAGCGGATGTATACCGTACACCTTCCGCCTTCCTACGATGGGGTGCGGACAGTGCCGGTGGTCGTCTTCCTCCATGGCGGTAGCGGGAGCATGGAAAGCGCACAGAACTTCACTCGGCTGAATCCGGTTTCGAACCGCTACGGCTTTGTCGCAGTGTATCCCGAGGGAATCGCTCCATCAGGCATCGGAGGATTCGCCTGGGCGGACGGAAGGGGAACAAGCGCCGACAATCTGGGGATCGACGACGTCGGCTTCGTGAACACCCTGATCGAAGCCCTCTCACGGAGCTACGCTCTGGATACTACACGGGTCTATCTCGCCGGATTCTCGAATGGCGGCTTTCTGGCACAGAGAATCGCCTGCGAGGCGAACGCGCGCTTTGCCGCGATTGCGAGTCTCTGCGGTACGATCGATGTCATTCAGTTCCCACGCTGCAGACCCTCGCGACCGATTCCTATGTTCCTGCTCGCGGGAACCAGAGACCCGTTAGTGCCATACGGCGGCGGGGCAATGCAGGGCAACGTTCCGGACGTGATCTCCAGCGACGAGATCTTCCAGTTTTGGATCGACAACAATAGGTGTCGAAAGCGAATCGACTCGTTGACCTTTCCCGACACCGACCCGACGGACAGTTCGACGGTGTCGGTGTTCGAGTATCAGGATTGCGACTGCAATGCGAATGTGCAACATGTACGCGTCGATGGCGGCGGGCATACCTGGCCCGGAGTCGAAATCCCTGCTTATGAGGTGATCGCCGGTCAGACGAATGAAGACGTTCAAGCAAGTGAAATTCTCTGGGCGTTTTTTTCGCGACACACGCTCTGTTCAACGGTCACAAGCGTCCACGAAGCACCTACCCCCTCCCGACTGTCGGTCTACCCGAATCCGTCAACGGACATGGTTGTCATCGAAGCCGTGTCGATGATCGCTTCCATTCAGCTGTTCGATATGCGCGGAGCACTGATTTTTCAGCATCAGGTGTTCTCGCGGCAGTACGCATTTCCAGTCGGCACACTGCAACGAGGGTCGTATGTACTGGCCGTCCGCAGCACCGACGATCACATGGAAACAATCAGGTTCATCATGCAATGATTCATTCAATCAACCACCGCAAAGGGAAATCGGGCCCTGTGGCCGTCACATCGCTCCCGCAACGTTGTTCGCAGGTTGACACATGAACCGGAGATGCTTTCTGACTTCCTCGTTAGTGATGACCACCGGCTTGTTCGGGATGGGCACGGCGATTGCGCGACCCCGGATTGAAACAGGTGCATCGGGGCTTTCACTTAAAAGCGATCTCGTGAGCGCGATGAAAGCCGCCGGAGCCTTCGAGGTCAAGATCGCCGATCCCACCACGGGGTTTATCCACGGCATCCCGTCGCGAAATCCCCTCAGCCTGTTTCCCGGGTGTCGGAGCGTGGTTTCGTTCATGATTCCCAATCCGGCGTACGCGACCGGGAGCGATCCGCGCGAGAACAAGGAATACCCGTACACCCATCCTCTTGTTATGCTTCTGCTGAACGCCGTGTACCATGCGGGTGCGGCTGTGCTCGCCCGTGAGGGTTTTGGCGTGTATGGGGATTTCACCGCCAAGCCGGTCGCGGAACAGATCCAGAACAAACTGTGCGCCTATGAGGCCGGGATTGGCTCGTATGGCAGATCGGGATTGATCCTGCATCCTGAATTGGGAAGTCGCGTCGTCCTGTTTGCCTTCTTAACGACGGCATCGCTACCCGCGGACGCGAAGGCGCCGGAGTACTGCACCGGCTGCCGTTCATGTGAACGTGCATGTCCCGGAGCTTGCTTCGACGGTACAAAAACCTATCCCGATGCGTTCTCTCCGGATGTGTGTCATCGAACGAGGGAGATCAGCAAGCAGAAAAACGGAACGGATTGTCAGACCTGTGTCGATATTTGCCCCGTTACGAAAAGAACAAACGAGGAATTGATAGCGTGGCTCGAGGCAACATACAGGACGACGGGAATGCAGTACGGATCACCCCGCTCACTCCCAACCCGTTGCCTACTCCATCAGAACTACCCGAACCCCTTCTTCACGAACACGGATATCACATATCAACTTCCGGCATCCAGCCGCGTCACGTTGAAGGTGCTCGACGTGTCAGGCCGCGAGCTGGCAACACTTGTTGATGAATACCAGCTGGCCGGTGACCATCAGGTTACTTTTACCGTCGGCAGAGGACGCGCTACGGATGTGCGGCTTACGTCCGGAATATATTTGTATCAATTGCGCGCAGGGTCTGAATCGCTAACAAGAAAAATGGTGCTGATGTGAAACGGACGCTTCTTTTACTGCTTCTCGCTTCCTCGGTGGCCTACTCCCAGACGCCGGGTCGTTACAACGATTTGTACCAACAGCTCGATACCAAGCTCACAGATATAGACGCATGGTTGCGCGCGAACTGGGACGGCGCGCCGCACGCCGTCGCATGGGGCGCTGAACTGATCACGGCGAACGGCAACCGCGGTGCGGACCTGCTGAAGCCGAACAGCTTGGCCGGGGTGGCATTGCTCCTGGATCGCTTCGAAGCGATGGGCGTTCGCGGCGTCAAGGTCTCCGTGCTCTATCCACTGCTCAAACCCGGTTTTCCACGCAGCGCCGAGTATCTCGCGTTCTACGCCGCCGTGGCGCGGGAGGTACGGAATCGCAACATGAAGCTGCACGTGCAATGCACGACAGTGTTCCCCGATACGAGCTGGAGCCGGATCGGCGTCGACTACTCCGGATTGACAATGCCGCAATTCCGGGCCGATCTGCGGCAGCACGTGGAAACCGTGCTCACCGCGATGCGGCCTGATTGGCTGTCGATCACCAACGAACCGATGACGCAGAAAATGAACACCGGGCTGGACTTCACCGTTGCCGCCGTCACGGAACTCGTGCAGTCGGTACTTACCGGACTCGACCGCGGCTCGACGCTGATCGGTGCGGGCACGGGGAGCTGGGACGATCCCGCCTATGCGCAGGCGCTCGCCGCAACGTCGCTCGACTTCCTCGATCTGCACGTGTATCCGATCAACAGCACGCTGTTCATCGACCGTGCCGCAACCTTCGCCGGCATCGCGCGCAACGCGGGGAAGCGGCTCGTCATCAGCGAGTCGTGGCTGTTCAAGGTGCGGGACAGCGAGGTCGGCGCATCCACGCTGAACGCAGCGAAGTATTACGCGCGCGACGTCTTTGATTTCTGGAAACCGCTCGACGTGCGCTTTATCGATGCGATGGTGCGCTTCGCGCAGTACGCGCAGGCGGAGTTCTGCAGTTTCTTCTGGATACGGAATTTCTATGCGTACATCCCATACGACGATGCGAAAGACGCTCTGCCCCCGACGCAGCTCTTCGCGCTCTGCGATGCCGAGGCGGGACGCAACATCCTCGGCAACGCGCTGTCCGAAACCGGTGTCGCGTACAAGGATCTGATTGCGCGTTACACCACGGAGGTTCACCCTGTCCCGCCACGAGACGCGAGAACCCGGGGCGACGTCTTTCCCAATCCCGTCAACGGCACCCTCACGCTCAGCAATATGCGGGGTGAAGTGGTGATTCACGATATGCTTGGGCGAATACATTGGAGTGGTGTTGTGGATGAACGAACCTCCATCGATGTATCAACATTTCCGCGTGGAGTGTATGCAGTGAGAGCGGCCAACACTCTGCGGAGGGTGGCGAAACTATGATGATAGCGCTGAAACTTGCCTGTCTGGGATTGTTCTGCTCACTGCTTGGAGCCCCCGTGTTCGCGCAAGGCTACGTCGTGTATCGCGACTTGCCGTACGACACTATTCCAGGAGTTGATCCGCGCTTGCTCGCCGTCGATGTCTACATCCCGAAAGGTGCTGCGGGAGCGCTTCCTCTGGTGGCTTACGTGCACGGCGGCTACTGGAATGCCGGCGACAAAGCATATGTCGGTTCAAAGGCGGACCTGTGCACAAGTAACGGGTACGCATTCGCGAGCGTGAATTATCGTCTCTCGCCCGATCCGCCCGACACTGCGGTGGCCGATGCCGTACGGCATCCGCTGCACGCGCGCGACTTGGCGCATGCCCTCGCTTGGCTGCATCGGAACGCGGCGGCATACTCGATCGATACCTCGCGCATCCTGCTGCTCGGCCACTCCGCCGGCGCGCAGCTGGTGGACATCGTGTCGTCGAATCCGCGTTTCCTGGAGGAAGCCGGTCTGTCTTTGCACAGCATCCGCGGGACCTGCTCGCTCGACGCGGGCGTGCTTGATGTTCCCTGGGAAATGTACCAGGCCCGGAATCTCCCCGTCCGCGCCATTCCGCTGCTGAATGCCTTCGGCAAGGACACGGCCATGTGGATCGACGCCTCGCCGCTGCGGCAGATCCGCGCGGACAGGGCGATTCCACCTTTTCTCATCGTGCACCAAAATACCGCCGACCGCGTTTCGAGCAGCGTTGAATTCCGGGATTCGCTCCGCGCCAACGGCTTCATCGCCTCGAACTTCAACGCCGCACCGTATGATCACGGCGAGATCAACGCCTATCTCGGCGATGCGCGCGACACGAATGGAATGACAGACTCGGTGATGGCATTTTTCGCGCGATGTGTAGGCAATACTCTCACTGCTTTTGCAATATCCACCAGTCCCGGGTTAACGTGCCAGATCTATCCCAATCCCGCCTCATCCTCCATTACGCTGAAGTCGGATGCAGCAATGAATGCACGCATTACCGACCTTCTCGGCCGCGAGATCTGGCGCGGGAGGATTGATGGAACAGTGACGCTGCATGCCGCTTCGTGGAACGCCGGCGTGTATCTGCTATTCGCGGGTACGCAAGTGTATCGCATTTCGAAATTGTGAAATGATCGCTCATGCCTACATTGTACGCGGCGTACTGGAAGTGTCTGGCTGCCATGATAGCACTCCGGCACCGTCTTCAGTGAATTGCAGCCCGATGCAATAAGCGAGGATATCATGCACGCACGTTACATCGCTGTCGCACTCTGCACCGTCCTGTTGCTCCCGTTGTGCTCGTTGGCACAATCGACAAACGTCAACCTTTCGAACCTCGTGAGCTTCGACGGCGAGCCCTCCCTCGCGGTGAATCCAGCCAACCCCGAAAATATTATCGCGGGATGGATGCGCCTGCGTCTGGACGGCAAGGTCTGGATCGCAGTGCGTTCGTCCTTCGATGGGGGGGCTACGTGGAGTCCCATACAATTTCTCCCGCACATGCAGCCGGATTATGGTTCGGCGGATGTGTCCATCGCTTTCCATCGTTCGGGGCTCGCGTACCTGTTGTACATCGACTATCGAATGGCGCCCGATACCGTGGGCGGCGTGTATCTCGCACACTCCACCGACGGCGGACTGCGCTGGTCAGAACCGCGCGAGGCCGTGAGCACCATCGGTCGGCCGGACCTCCCGCTCGACCGGCCCTGGCTGGCCGTGGACAACAGCGGCGGTGCCACGGACGGAACGGTGTACATGAGCGTGATGTCCGCCTACTGGTACACCGGCGCGCACCATATCTATACGCGAAGCAGCGCGGACAGCGGCGCCACCTGGAGCCCGCTCAACCGTCTCGACAATGACGAATATTCTCCGGGCCTCGTGACGAAATCCTATGGCGCGATTTCGCTTGGCGGCGATGGCAGGATTTACACAGCATACATGTCGTACGATACCCTGGCGAGTCCATTTCTCAGGTTGTATAGCGCCGTATCGTCGGATGCCGGAGCAACGTGGGAACGCGCGGTCATTTCAAATGTCGCGCTGTGGCCCAATAATTTCGGTTACGCTCAGGGGTATTCCATCGCCGCGGATCCGATACATCCCGGCCATGCCGCCGTTGCATGGATCGATGAGCGCAATGGAGACAGCGATGTGCTGTTGAAGCGGACAACCGATGGCGGACGGAGTTGGGGCTCCGCGCTGCGCATCAACGATGATCCGATCGCGAACGGTGTGGTACAGGATTTGGTATGGGCGGGTTTTTCACCGACAGGACAACTCGGTATTGCCTGGCGAGACCGGCGGATCGCGGTACCGGGTGTGTCTGCGCCTTTCGATATCTATGGCCGGGTATCACCCGATGGAGGCGGCAGCTTCGAGCCCAACCAGAGGCTGAGTTCCGCATCGTCACCATGGATGACTCTCGGCTGCTGCAATTCCTTTCTCGGCCTGGCGCTCACCGACGCATCACTGCTTGCCGTATGGAGCGATTATCGCTCCGACGATTGGGACATTTATTTTCACTCATCATCCACGGCCGTCGCTCTGGATGGGGATCCGCAGGCCATTTCATCAGAACTCGCGATTGTTGAAAACTATCCGAATCCCTTTTCCAACAGTACCATCATTTCCTATAACGTGCCGACAGCCGGGACAGTATCGCTGAAGATTTACGATATGCTTGGAAGGCATTATAAAACGCTCGTGGACGACTGGCGGAATCCGGGACGGCATCACGCCATGTTCACTCCGCAGGCTTCGCCCCCAGGGACGGTGTATTACTGTGTTCTCTCCGCCGGCGCGCTGGTAACGTCAAAGCGCATACTGTTGCTCGGCGCGCGGCATACCCCGAAATAGCGATGCCACGATGTTTGCATGACAGAACTTCGTCACCCCGCCACGTCGAGTCCCAGACCTGAGTCAGTTCACCAGCGCTTACGCCGATTTGGAACGCGAATGACACCAATCGTCAGGCTGAGCGAAGCGCCGAGCACGGATGTCCGGAATGGTACAATAATGATACGGCGCGGAGTCGAAGCCTCGGTAGCCAGTTGCACGACGCTTCGACTCCGAGCCCGAACCAAGATCTTCTCTCACCGAACGTCCTTGCCGCGGGCTCGTCGCTCAGCTCGAAGATCCGCCGTGGCGGAGTGACGATTATGCATTGTGCGCCGGATGACCCATGTCATGTGCAGCTCACAGATCCGCCGTGGCGGAGCAGCGCCAAGCACGGATGTCCGGAATGGTACAATAATAATCCGGCGCGGAGTGGAACCTTCGCCGGGGCGGATCGAAGGGTCGAAGTGCCGGCATCACTCTCCGTAGGTCGTGACCTATGTCATGCGCAGTCAATGCGCCCACCCGTCTCGCCTCCGCGGGATTACCGGCCCGCTTTCAGCACTCGCGCCGATGCGTGCCTTCCGTCTGTGTACCTCACGTGCAGCACGTACACGCCGGGGGGCGCGCTTCCGATATCGAAGGAGGCGCTGGTCGCGGCAATGTCGTACCTGTCGAGCAGCACGCGGCCCAACACATCGACAACGCGCAAGCGCTCAATGCGCGCGCCAGCCCGGAGGGTAACCCGCGAGCGCGCTGGCTGGGGGTACACCTCGGGCGCGTCGACGGCGACGGGCATGCCGGGCGCATCAATAGCGTTGCTTTGATCGTCGAGGATTTTTACCAGAAACATGTCGGACCACTGCGGTGAAATGCTGAGCTGCCCGATGCGCACCGTGTCGCCTCCGATGCCTCCCGTGACATAGACTTCATTGCGCGACGATACGCCCACCGCAAATGCGTAATTGTTGAATTCGCGCCCGCCGCCAATGGGAAGCGCCCAGCGAAACTGTCCATACGTATCGACCTTCGTAACATACAATGCGCGCACAACGCTGGTATCGCCGAGGACCTGCCCGCCGAAGGGAGCCGTGCCAACAAACAGTCCGGCGGCATACACATTGCCACTGCTGTCCAGAGCAATGCCGTATGCATCCGCTCCGCTGCTGCCTCCAAATTGGCGAATCCAGCTGAACGCGCCGTCCGTGTCGTATTTTGCAATGAAACCGACCATGCGCGCGCCCGGGGCGGTGATGGTGGTGTCGCCGAAGGTGGCGGTCAGCCCGGTGTGACCGGTGACGAACAGCGCACCGCGGCCGTCGCACGCGATGTCATTGCACACGTCGCCCCAGCCGTTGCCCGAGTTCCAGTTGCCGCCGGCCGACCTGCTCCAGAGATAATCGCCCGTTGTGCTGTACTTCGCGATGAAGGCATCGCGCCCTCCCACGGGGCGAAGCGTGTCCGAACCAAAGACGGCATAATTGCCGAAACTGCCATAGTCGCCGCAGATATACAGGTTGTCGTCACCATCCACGGCTACACCCTGACCGTTGTCATTGGTGGGACCGCCTTCGCGCAGCGCCCACAGTGCCTCGCCTGCGGCCGACACCTTGGCGAGGAACACATCGCCCTGTCCGCGCGAACGCAGACTGCGGTTGGCGATATACAAGTTGTCGCGAAACCACCCGACGAGCAGCGCCGAGCCGTCGCGTGTGACGGTGATGTCGCGGACCGTCACGTCGCCATCCGCCTCAAAGTTTCTGGCCCACACGAAGCGGCCGCTACTGTCGAAGCGCGCCAGGCCGACGCTCTCCGTCGGCGAAATCAGCACCGTGTCGCCTATCACCACCGTGTCTCTGATGGTTCCGGCGATGTACAGATGGCCTCTCGCGTCCAGCTTCACGAGCATCAGTTCGTACCCACCTACCGGCCGCACCCACAGCAGATTGCCCGCGGGGGAGTACTTGGCGAGGAAGGTCGAGCTTTTCAGTCCATGATTCACATCGGCGAGCGTATCCGCGCCAAACAGCGCCGTGCCCATATAATCTCCGGCCACGTACACATACCCCGCCTGATCGATGTCGATCGAATAGCCGATATCCACGGAAGCACCGCCGCCGTGGCGCACCCATTCGTACGTCGGTTGCGCCGCGCAGGGCAGGGCGGCGAGAACAAGCATCGTGACCGCGAGGAGTTTCATGGCCGGACCTCTCCAAAGGTGTATCACCGAAAAGGACGGAAACGACAGCGCGCATGGAAGCTGATCGGCAAATATAGAAAGAAACACGATCATTAACTCGCAACATCCGCGCTTGGGCTTTCGGGCAGCGCCGCCCATCGCCGCACGTGAACCACAGTCGTTCATGTTCCTTCGGTACACGCGGGAGGATGAACACGCTGCGGTTATTGGATTATGCGGATTCGGCATGGTTTCAAAACCACAGATTGCACAGATTTCACACAGATTAGCACAGATGGATCGT
>DAOSDL010000057.1:0-15543 GCA_035362335.1 Bacteroidota bacterium | reverse complement strand
GGAGTCCTGCACCGGCGGCCTGATCACCGACCGTCTCACCAACGTGCCCGGCAGCAGCGATTGCCTGGAGCGCGGTGTGGTGGCCTACAGCAACCGCTGCAAAAGCGACATGCTGGGCGTGCCTCCGCTGCTTATCGCCGAGCATGGGGCGGTGAGTCGCGAAGTGGCCGAAGCCATGGCCGAGGGCGTGCGGCTGCGCGCCGGCACCGACATCGGCATCTCCACCACGGGTGTCGCCGGACCCTCCGGCGGTTCCGATGAAAAACCCGTCGGCCTGGTGTGGATCGGCATCAGCAGTCCCGATGGCACCGAAGCCCGCGCCTTCCACTTCGGGACCGACCGCCTCACGGTAAAGGCCCGCGCGGCACAAGCGGCCCTCGACGCGGTGCGGCGCCTGCTGCTGCATCTCCCCCTGTTTTCGACACAGTAAACGCGGAATCCCATGACCATCAAACATCACATCATCGACGAATTCGGCTTCGACCGCATGATCTCCCGTCTCGTGCATGAAATCCTCGAACGCAATCAGGGCATGGGCGATCTGGCCATCATCGGACTCCGCACCCGCGGCGAATTCGTGGCGCGCCGCCTCGCCGAACGCATCGCGCACATCGAAGGCGAAACCCCGCCCCTCGGCGTGCTGGACGTGACTCTGTACCGCGACGACTTGCGGCAACACCTGCGCCAACCCGAAGTGCGCGCCACCGACATCCTGTTCGACATCACGGATAAAAACATCCTGCTTGTCGACGACGTGCTGTTCACCGGTCGCACTGTGCGTTCGGCGCTGGACGCGTTGATGGACATCGGCCGCGCACGCACCATTCAACTGGTGGTGCTCGTGGATCGCGGCCACCGCGAGTTGCCCATACGCGCCGACTTCATCGGCAAAAACATCACCACGTCGCGCGGCGAGGAAATCCGCGTGCGCCTCAAGGAAGTCGACGGCGTCGATGCCATCGACCTGGTTTCCACCGAATCGTAATTCACCACCAGTCCATCGGAATCCCATGTCATCCCTATCCATCCGACATCTCCTCGGTCTGGACGGCGTCCCACGCGAGGACATTCAGCTCATCCTCGACTCGTCCGACACCTTCCTCGAGATTCTCGACCGTCCGATCAAGAAGGTTCCCACACTGCAGGGCAAGACGGTCGTCAATCTGTTTTTCGAGAACAGCACGCGCACGCGCGTTTCCTTCGAACTCGCGGAGCGCCGCCTTTCGGCCGATGTGGTCAATTTCGCGGCCAGCAGCAGCAGCGTGAGCAAAGGCGAAACGCTGCTCGATACCGCGCGCAACATCGAAGCGATGAAAGTCGACATCATCGTGATGCGGCATTCCGCCGCCGGCGCGGGACATTTCCTCAGCGAGCGCTGCACCAGCCGCTTCATCAATGCCGGCGACGGCTCGCACGAGCATCCCACGCAGGCACTGCTCGACATGTACACCATCCGTCAGAAGCACGCTTCGCTCGAAGGGCTGCGCGTGTGCATCATCGGCGACATCGCGCATTCGCGCGTGGCCATGTCGAACATCTACGGCCTGCTGAGCATGGGCGCCGAAGTGGCCGTCTGCGGCCCGAGCAGCATGATCCCCTACCGACTCGAACAGCTCGGTGTGCGGGTGTTCAGCGACATCGACGAAGCGCTGCGCTTCAGCGATGTGATCAATGTGCTGCGCATTCAGCTCGAGCGCGATGCGGGAGCGAATTTCCCCAGCGTCCGCGAATATCTCAACTATTTCGGCATCACGCGCCGCCGTCTTGACAAGCTCGGCCGCGACATCACCATTCTCCATCCCGGTCCCATCAACCGCGGCGTGGAAATCGAATCGGAAGTGGCGGACGGACCGTACTCGGTCATTCTCCCGCAGGTCACCAACGGTGTGGCCATTCGCATGGCAGTGTTGTATCTCATCGGAACTTCGGCGGAGTAAGGCATGGCAGCGCATCTTTTTACCAACGGACATATCGTCGATCCCGTCACCGGCATCGACACGCAACTGGACATTCTCGTGGTGGACGGCATCATCGAACGCATCGGCGCGGGTCTGCCGGCGGGTAACGCCGAGGTGATCGCGCTCGATGGCAAGCATGTGCTGCCGGGATTCTGCGACATGCATGTGCATTTCCGCGAGCCGGGCTTCGAATACAAGGAAGACACGCGCAGTGGCGCGGCTTCGGCCGCCGCCGGCGGCTTCACCGCCGTGGCTTGCATGCCCAACACCGATCCACCCATCGACAACGCCGGTACGGTGGCCTTTCTCTACAAGCAGGCCCAGGGTCTGGCCGTGGATGTGTACCCCATCGGCTGCGTGACCAAGGGTCGCAAAGGCGAATCCATCGCGCCCATGCTGGAATTGCGCGACGCGGGCGTGGTGGCGTTTTCGGATGACGGCTCTCCCATTTCCAACACCAAGGTGCTGCGCATCGCGTTGGAATACGCGTCGATGTTGAACGTGCCGATCATTCAACACGCCGAGGATCCCCTGCTGTTCAAAGGTGGCGCGATGAACGAGAGCATCGTGTCGACGCAGCTCGGCCTGCCGTCCATCTCCCGTCTGTCGGAAGACACCGTGGTGATGCGCGATCTCGAATTCACCGCCTACGTCAACGGCCGCTATCATCTCGCGCACATGAGTACCGCGGGCGCGGCCGACGCCGTGCGACTGGCCAAAACGCGCGGACTACGCGTCACGAGCGAAGTGGCGCCGCATCATTTCTCGCTCACCGACGAGGCCTTGCGCAGCTACGATTCGAATTATAAAATGAATCCGCCCCTTCGCACTGCCGAGGATGTGCGCGCCATGAAGGAAGCGCTGCGCGACGGCACCGCCGACGCCATCGCCACCGATCATGCTCCGCATGCCATCCATGAAAAAGAAGTGGAATTCGTGTATGCCCCCTTCGGCATCGTGGGCCTGGAAACCGCCTTCGGCCTGTCGGTGACGGAGCTGCTGCTGGAGCAGTGGCTGACTTTGCCGCAGCTCGTGGAAAAGCTCTCCACCAATCCCCGCCGTATTCTCGGTCTCGACGACATTCGGATCGAAGCGGGCAGCAAGGCCAATCTGACCTTCGTGGACCTGGCGGCACAGTGGACGGTGGACGTGGAGCGCTTCCGCTCGAAGTCGCGCAACAGTCCTTTCCACGGACGCGTGCTCACCGGACGCACGCTCGGCATTTACAACAACGGACAATACGTCCCGAGCACCTGAAGCGGCGGTGCTGTTTCTGGAACTTCAACCGCCGGATTTCGTACAAGGAGATTGTGTGTCAATTTCCATCGATGAATCAACGACGATCCAACATTCATAAAGGTGTTCCATGAAACATTCCGTACTTCTTGCCCTGTCCTTCCTCCTCCTTGTCGCATGCTCGAAAAAGCAGGAACAGGACAGCATTTATCCGGAAAAAACCGGCACGGCATCGACCACGGTGTCGGGTGAAATCATCGCCGGCGATCTCGGCTACATCGTCGAGGGCGCCACGCTGAGCGAGGACGCTTCCAAGGCCGAATTCAGCATCAAAGGCCTGGTGGGATTATCGAAAGGCAGCGGCAATGTGCTCATCGTGCGCACGCAGACCGAGGACGGCGGCACGGAGCTTCTGGCCCTGCAATTCCCCGGCTTCGCCGAAGGAACGAAGGTGGATTTCGCCGCCGATGACAAGCGCGCCGGATTCTGGGTGTTCGGTCTCAAGGACAAGAAGGAAGTGATGAGCCGTACCGGCAGCATCGCCGGCACGGTACGCCTGGTGAAGCAGGCGCCCGCAACCATCACCCTCGGCTTGAATCGCGAGGTGGTGAGTGGCATCGGCGAAATGGAGATCGTGGTGAGCGGCATTGACGGTGGCGGTCTCAAGGTGCAGGCAGAGAAAAAATACGCCGCGCGCTTCGAGCTTCCCATGATCACCCTCGATGAACTCTCGCGCATCAATCAGCCGATCTGAGCCACACCCCATCGGCCTGCACGGCACGCCGTGCGCAAAACAGCAGCCCCCCGTTTCAGACGAAACGGGGGGCTTTTTTCATCGACGCGGCGCTGTTGAGGCGCGGCACATCACCAGCCGAGAACGTAGGCGAAGATCAGAGGCGCCACGATGGTGGCATCGGACTCGATGATGTACTTCGGCGTATCGATGCCGAGTTTGCCCCAGGTGATTTTCTCGTTGGGCACGGCGCCGGAATACGAACCGTAGCTGGTGGTGGAATCGCTGATCTGGCAGAAGTACGCCCACAGCGGCACATTGTCGCGCTGCAAATCCTGATGCAGCATGGGAACGACGCAAATCGGGAAATCGCCCGCGATGCCGCCGCCGATCTGGAAAAATCCGAGCGGCCGCTGCGCCGTGAATTCCGTGTAGAACTCCGCAAGTGTCATCATATACTCGATGCCGGTGCGCACGGTATGCACATTGCGCACGTCGCCCGCAATGCAATGCCCGGCGTACATGTTGCCGAGTGTGCTGTCTTCCCAACCCGGCACGATAATGGGCAGGTTTTTCTCCGCCGCGGCCATGAGCCAGGAATCCTTGGGGTCGATCTGATAGTACTCCTTCAGCTTGCCTTTCAAGAGGATGCGATAGAAGAACTCGTGCGGAAAATACCGCTCGCCCTTGGCATCGGCCTCCATCCACTCCTCCAGCACTGCGCGCTCGAGGCGACGCATCGCCTCTTCTTCCGGTATGCAGGTATCGGTCACGCGATTCATGTGCCGCTTCAGCAAGCCATGCTCCATCTCCGGCGTGAGATCGCGATAATGCGGGATGCGCTCGTAAAAATCATGCGCCACCAGATTGAAAATGTCCTCTTCCAGATTTGCACCCGTGCAGGTGATGATCTGCACCTTGTCCTGGCGGATCATTTCGGCAAGAGACAATCCCAATTCCGCCGTGCTCATTGCTCCGGCGAGTGTTACCATCATCGCTCCCCCGTCCTCGATGAGCTTCTTGTAGCCCTTCGCGGCATCCACCAGCGCGGCGGCGTTGAAATGACGGTAATGATAGGTGATGAAATCGCTTATGCTGTGATGACTCATGGAAATGCGCTGATGCTGTGATACAAACAACCTTGTAGAATAGCGGTTTGCGTGGAGAGAATCAAATAACAATGAGAGTAATGAGATGGTGAGGGTAATGAGGGATAACACCGAGCTTCACGTGAACACAGTGTACACAGAGCGCTACGTGTACACCGAGCTCCGCTATCACAGAGAACCCGGAGGGTTTCGCCAACACTGAGAGCCCGGAGGAATCGCGGCTGCGCGTCCCTGCGGCTTTGCGTTGACTCAATTACCGCGGCGCGCACGGATCGAGCGGGCCGCGCCCTCAACCCATCCTCTGCGCTCTCCGTGCTCTCCGCGCTCTCTTCGAATGTATCACGTCCTCAGCCAGCCGGCAGGATTCGAGCGGGAAGCAACCTCAAACATTCCTCTGCGCTCTCCGTGCTCTCTGCGCTCTCTTTAAATGTATCCCGCACTCAGCCAATCCGCTCACTCCACAACGATCAGCAGCGCGCTCGAGACCACCCCCTCCGCCGACCACACGGTAAGCACGTGGGAGCCGGCGGGAAGCGCGTCGAGGCGCAGCGTGCCGGGCGAATCGGCGTGCCGCTCGCGGATGATGCGGCCAAGAGCGTCGAACACGCGCAGCGTCGCAGGGGCGGACAACTCCACCTGCACGCTGCCACGGGAAGGATTGGGCCAGAGGCGCAGTTCCTTGCCTCCGGGGCGGACATTGTCCAGCACCAGCTCCGGACCGCGATGCACGGCTCCGCTGAAGTCGTGCTGGAGAAGGTGGTACGTCATGCGATGCCAGGCAGCGGGCGCCATGTCCAGAACTTCATAGTCCACCGCGATGCGGCTGTCGCCCCGTCCCGGCACGAATCGCCGCGTCTCGTATGCGCCGCCGTCCACCGAGCGCAGCACGGCAAAGCCGTGGTTGTCGCTCTCGCTTTCCGTGCGCCAACGCAGCAACACCGCGCCGTCGAGCGCGGTGGCGGTAAAAGAGACCAGCTCCACCGGAATCACGCCCAACTCGTCGGCACCCACATCCCAGCCCGTACCCACGGGCCGCGTCTGTCCTTCGAAATCCGTGGGCACGTCCTGCGGCAGCGCGCTTCCCGCATCCACGGCCTGAGAGGAACCGCGCAGATGCAGGTCGAGCTGCGCGTACGTTCCCGTGGCCTGCTGGAAGTCTCCCGCCACAGCTGCGAGATTGGCCGACGAGCCCTGCAGTGTCGCTCCATCCCGCAAGCGCAGCACGGGTTCGTTGGGATTGGAGGCCGCGCGCAGCACCAGATTGTTGCGCACATCCCCCGTGCTCTGTTGAAAGCGGAGTTGAATGGTCAGTTCGCACTCGAACAGCGTGTTGTTGTAAATGCGGCAATTCACGCCTTTGTTGATGTAAATGCCCGCATCGGTGCAGCGCATGATGATGTTGTTGCGGATGATGCCGTTGCGATGCTCGTAGCTCTGATCATTGTCGCGGAAATATGCCGCGCCCGTGCCGCCCCCGCCGAAGGAGGCACCGATGAAGCAATTCTCGAAACGGTTGCCTTCGATAATCGTGTTGGAACTGTTGCCTTTGGTGAAAATCGCGTACGCCGGATTCCCTCCCTTTTGCACATTCACAAAACGGCTGTTGCGGATAATCCAGTCGTTCACGCCCACGCCATCCACGCCTTCCACCACCGAACGCGTGCCGCCGCTGCTCTGCGTGAAGCCGATGTCGCAGCTGTCGATCAGCAGACGATCGGGATAGGTTCCCGCAGTGGGATCGCTCGTTCCCTTCACCCCCGACTCGCCGTGATCCCGCATCACCACGTTGATCAGCGCGCAATCGGTGGACGCATGATCGAATTTGAAGCCGTGATAGTAGCTGTTGCGCACGGTGAGATCGCGAAAGGTCCACAGCGGCGCATTGTCGAGGTTGAACACCATCTGCACATTCTGATTGTCCTGTCCCTGCCCTTCCACAATCACATCCGCGGGATTGCCCGTGGCGCCCTTCACCAGCACCGGACCCGGACGTCCGTTGATCATGATGCGCGTGGCGCCGGTAATGGTGTACACGCCGGCGGCGACGATGATGGTGTCGCCCGGCAGCGCGTTGACACAGGCATCGCGGAGAGCGGTGTAGGTGGAGACGTTGACGATGCGCGCCTGTGCGGAGGGAACGCCCGCCAGCAGCAGCAGCCACAGCGCGGCGTGCGCAAGCCGTGGAAACGCGCGCGCTTCAGCCCCGCACGAACTGGTGAAGCAAACTGAACAGAAGGATGATGCTGCGGAAGCTCCAGGCATAGCTGCGTATCCAATTGCTGTACAACAAGCGTCGATAGGCGGCGGGATCGAAGCCCTTCTGCAAGCGGCGATGCAGCGGAGCTTGCAGGGCGAAGGTGGACAGCCAGATCAGCGCCAGCAGCACCGCGCCGAGTTGCGAGGCGTCCTGCGTCATCCACGGGGGTGTGCGCCACAACCCGTACAGCACCGCGAGGAGTTCGAGCAGCATGGGCGGCCCCACCACGAAGCCGGTGAGCAACACGTGCATGCGTTCGTAGCGCACAAAACGCTGCCGCGGAATCACCCGCAACAGCGGGTAATGCACCAGTTGCACAAACCAGATCAGTCCGGTGAGCGTGAAGGTGCAAAACACCTGCACGATGAATAGCACGGCATCGAGATCGGCGAGATAGGCCGTCACCACGCCCTCCTGCGCAGGAACACCTGGCGCACGAATTGCGCGGCTTCCATACCCGAGCGCGCCGCGCCCTCCACACCGTGTTCGCCGAAGGCGTCGCCCGCCAGCAGCAAAGGAGGCATGGCGTGCACACTCACGCAGGGCTCGGCATGGGGATGCGGTACGGTGGCATAGCGCCAGCGATGCACCTGCCGTGCGAGTACTTCCACGCCCAGCACGGGAGCGGCATGCGCGAGAAGCTCCTCCACCCATTCCGATGGATCGGCATCGATATGCGCCGCGCTGAACTCCGGCGACGCGTGGATGGTGACCGCATGCGCGTCGGGCGAAATGCCCTTGCGATGATTGTCCATGATGCGCAGCAAGGGACCGTCGGGGAATTCGCGCACACCATCCTCCGGCAAATCGGGTGCGGCCGCGCACAGGGCAAGTGCGGTGAGACAGGGATCGTAGCGCAGGTCGCGCAGCGCATCGCATTCGGCCTCCCGATCCAGCTCGGAAGCGTCGAGCAGCTCGAAGCATTGCGGCAGCGGCGCAGTGAGGATGCAGGCGCGGGCGCTGTAACGGTTGCCCGCTTCGGTGATGGCATGCCAGGCATTGCCTTCGACATGCAGATGGATGACCTTTTCCGAGGTCAGCACGTCCACGCCCACCGCGAGGAATTTGGGAATGGCAGTCATGGAGGGATGGCCGCGGTAGCGCGCCGTGGAAATGAAGCGCGGATCCACCTCGAGATGGCCGCAGCGGAACCACTCGCGCGCGATACCTTCCTCCGTCCATTCGTGAATACGGGATTGAAACCAGGCGCTGGCCGGCGAAAAGTACTGCGTGCCGTGGTCGAACACGCCCTGTTCGAAGCGGCGCGAGGCCATGCGGCCACCCACGCCGCGGGATTTTTCCAGCACGAGTACGCGCACGCCTTGACGATGCAACTCCCGCGCGGCGATCAGGCCCGCGATTCCGGCTCCGACAATGAGGCACGAGGGTTCGTGCTCGAGAAAGGTTTCCATGGGCATGGGACGTCTATGATGTCGCAATAGAGTGCATGTTACGACATAGCATGCTGTGGAGCAAACAGAAGCAGCCGGTGTCGCGAATCCCGCCTCTGCCGCTCCGTCCTTCCGCTGAACCTGCCGGAAGAGGCCATGCCACGGGTTTGCAAACGCGCCTGATACGATGAAAAAAGTGGAAAGGGGTGCGTTGCCGGAGATGCGCCACCCGAACGGAAACATGGACCGGAAGTGCGACACGATTCCGAGGCCGGGCGCCGGAGACGCGCACGCCGTAAGAGGCCATTCACGGAGCATGACACGTACAGGACAGTTGCGTACGGAATCTTTTCACATCGACACAAACGATTGGGACTTGGCAATACGATTTCTTATATTCCCCCATTGACACGATATCCGCATCCTCTCGACAGGACCGGATTGTACTGATTGACTGCCCGCTCGCGCATAACGGTATTCGAGGGTTGAACCGCGTCTCGTTTGTATGAGTCGAACGCATCATTTTATCGCACTGATGTTGTGGAGCGCCGTGCTGTTGCCCGCCGCACCACTCGGCTCCGTCGCCGCGCAATCATCGCGGGGCGGTGATGCGCCGCGTCGCGTACTTGCCACGCGCATCACCGTCGCACCCGCCGTGGATGGCGTATTGGACGAGGCCTGCTGGCGTGGTGAAAGCGCTGCCAGCGATTTTGTGCAAAAGGAGCCCCGCGAGGGACAGAACGCCACGCTGGCCACGGAAGTGCGCTTTTGCTACGACGACAAGGCGCTGTACATCGGGGCCACCATGTCCATCGACTCGCCGGAGGACATCGTGTCCACACTCAGCAGGCGCGACAATGCCGGCAATTCCGAACGCATCATCATTTCGCTCGACACCTACCGCGACAGGCGCACGGCGTACACCATCGGCGTTACCGCCAGCGGTGTGCGCTTCGATTACTTCCATCCGGAGGATGCGGAATTCAACCGCGTATACTCCTTCGACCCCGTGTGGGAAGCGCGCGTCACGCGCACGGACAAGGCCTGGTACGCGGAGATGCGCATTCCCTTCTCGCAACTCCGTTTTGTGAACGGCGCTCCGCAGCATTGGGGAATGAACATCAATCGCTACATCCCCGCCCGCAACGAAGACACCTACTGGATCATGATTCCGAAAAGCGAAACCGGCTGGTCGTCGCGTTTCGGCGCACTCGATGGCATCGAGGGCGTGCATCCCTCGTCGCGCATCGAGATCACGCCCTTTCTCGCTTCGGATCTGACGGTGCGCGGTAATCACAATCCCGCCAATCCGCTCGACGAGCGTACGATCTGGCGCAACGATGTGGGTGTGGATATGAAAATGGGCCTGGGATCGAATCTCACGCTCGATGCCACCATCAATCCGGATTTCGGGCAGGTGGAAGCCGATCCGGCCAATGTGAATCTCTCGGCCTACGAAGTGTATTACGATGAACGGCGGCCGTTTTTTGTCGAAGGCAGTCAATTGCTGCGTGGGCGCGGGCCATCGTATTTCTACTCCCGGCGCATCGGAGCGCCTGTGCGCCTGAGCGCGCAGGCACCGTACAGCGAACCCGTGGCGAACACCACCATTCTCGGCGCAGCCAAGGTGAGCGGACGCATGGAATCGGGGCTGTCCATCGCGGCGTTGAGCGCGCTCACCGCGCGGGAATTCGTGGACACCTTTGATCCCACCACCGGCACGTACGGCGAGGAAGAACTCGCACCGCTCAGCGCCTTCGGCGTGGCGAGGGTGCAGCAGGAATTCGGTTCGCAACACTCCATGGCAGGCTTCATGCTCAGTGGCGTGCGGCGAGATTTGCGCAGCGAGCAGGAGCGCGCGCTGCTCACACGCTCGGCGGTGAGCGGCGGCGCGGATTGGCTGCTGCGCTTCGCCGAAGGGATGTACGAATTCGACGGCTTCGCCGGGTTCAGCCATGTTGTTGGCGATGCCATCGCCATCGCCCGCCTGCAGAGCAATCCGGCGCATTACTTCCAACGGCCCGATGCCTCGCATGTGGACTACGACCCCACGCGCACGAGTTTGTCCGGCTACACCGCCTCGCTGCGGCTGATCAAGCAGGGCGGCGAACATTGGCTGTGGGGCGTGCGCGCTACCGCCGAGTCGCCGGAATTCGAAATAAACGACACCGGCATACTGCAATCCGCCGACGATATCGAAGCCACCAACTACATCCGCTATCGCGAAACCGTGCCTTCTGCCCTGCTGCATCGCTGGAGCATGGAGGCGTATCAGGCGACGAGCTGGAATTTCGGCGGGACGCGGCAGTACACGAATCTCGGCCTCACACTGCAGGCCACCGCGCTGAATTTCTGGACGTCGACCGTGGCGCTGTACTACGCGCCGCGCGGCAACAGCGACGATCTCACCCGCGGCGGTCCGCTGATGCAAACCGGCGAGGCCTGGAGCGGCTCGGCGAGCTTGCAGAACAACAGCGCCGAGGACTTCGGGTGGAGCGCGAGTCTCTCCGCCTTCGCCGACGAGGTGGATTCCTGGAACTGGTCCATCGACGGCACGGTGAGTCTGCGCACGCACGGCCGCTGGCAGTTCTCGGCGGAACCGAGCTACGTGCGCGAATTCAACACGCGCCAGTACGTCGCCACCATCGCGGGTGGCGGCAGCGGGACCTTCGCATCGCGCTACATTTTTTCCACCATCGATCGATCCACGCTGTCGCTGCGCCTGCGCCTCAACTACGCGTTCACGCCCGACCTGACGCTCGAGCTGTATGCCGAGCCCTTCGCGGCGAGCGGAGCGTATCTGGCATTCGGTGAACTGTCAACGGCTGGCGCACTGGATCTGCGCGGTTACGGACACCACGGCACGAGCATCGCGCTTTCGGAGGACGGCTTGCGGTACACGGTGGTGGATGGCAGCGAGCGCTTCGATATTCCCCGCCAGGATTTCAACATCCTCTCCTTCCGCAGCAATGTGGTGTTGCGCTGGGAGTGGCTGCGTGGCAGCACGCTGTATCTGGTGTGGCAACAGAATCGCTCGGGGTATGAACTCAGTTCGGCGCGCATCGGTGCGCGGCGTCTGCTGGATTCCTTCGACAGCCCCGGCGACAACTTCCTCGCACTGAAAATTTCCCTCTGGATTCCCGTGCAATAACGAAATGCGCACGCCCCCGAATCGAACGCGATGCGGGGGCGCGGCAAGCACTCGGCGAAGGTCCCGATGGCTTTATGCCCATCTGGACAACGCGTATTCGTGGCAACAGGCGAAATTCCGGATGTCGGAGTCGCTTACTTTTCTTCCACCAGAACCTGCATGCTGGGCGGTTCGGTGTTGGTGATCACCACGGTGTAAATGTTGTCGTTCGTCGTTTTAAATGTGGCATTGGGTTCAGCGCTGCTCGCCTGCACCGACGCCGAAGCGGTCCACTCGGTCTCGGCCACATCCTGCCCCACCGTGGTCACGCCGGTCTGCACATCGTTGATGTTGATGGTGGAACCCACGGCGGGTTTGAGCTGCACGTTGACCTTGTTCTTGTAGTCGTTGCGCACGCGCACGCTGGGTGGATCCTCGGAGCAGGCCGCCAGGGAGACGAGCGCCACAAGAACGATGACGAGCGAAGAAAAACGAAGACGTGTCATGAAAACTCCTGAAAGTGTGCTCCGCATTGTACGGAAACGCCTGCAAACAGGCAACGACGCGGATTGGTGAATTCCGTATATTGGCATGGACCTTTCCACCGCTCAACAGCGCACACGGTATGAACACTTCCACCGACCGACCCAATCCTCTCCGCGAAATCATCGATCCATTCAAGTATGTCATCATCGCCCCGCGCGCATTGTGGGGGGTAAACCTGGCGTATTTTCTCGAAGGCCTCTGCTATTTCGGCATACTGACCTTGCTGGCCATCCACCTTAACGAGGATGTGGGGCTCAGCGATGTGCAGGCGGGCTGGGTGCTGGGCGTCCTCACCGGCGGCATCACGCTGGCCATGTTTTTCTTTGGCGAGCTGGCGGACCGCTGGGGCGTGCGCCTCGCCTTGATCGTGTCGCTGTCACTCATGGTGCTCGGCCGCCTGCTGCTGTCGGCCTCGCAGGTGTTCGGCGGCATGGGAGTGGGATCTCCGATGTTCATCGCCGTGCTCGGCGGCGTACTGCTTGTGGTGCTGGGCTATGGCATGTACATGCCGGCCTCGTATTCGGCGGTGCGGAAATTCACCACCGAAAAATCCGCCGCGATGGGTTACGCCATGCTGTACGCGCTGATGAATCTCGGCGCCTTCCTGCCGGGCCTGGTGTCGCCGCAACTGCGCGGCGCCTTCGGTATTCGCGGCGTGTTCTGGCTCTACACCGGCCTCACCGTGGTAAGTGTGCTGGCGGTGATGTTCATCACCACGCGCAAGGCCGTGGCCGCTTTCGCCAACACCGCGGCACCGAAAGCGGAGAACGCGCCACCGGTGGAGCGCCAGCCCTTCGAACTCCGCCGCTGGCTGCGCGAGCATCCTTTGCGCGATGTGAAGTTCTCCTTTTTCATATTTGCGCTCATCCCGGTGCAGACGCTGTTCGCGCATCAATGGCTCACCATGCCCATGTACGTGGATCGCTCCTACCCCGGCTGGGTGGCGGACAACATGGAGTTTTTCGTCAACATCAATCCCCTGCTCATTTTCCTGTTCACACCCATTGCCACGGCGCTCACCAGCCGCGTGGATGTGTATCGCATGATGATTATCGGCACGGCGGTGATGGCAGCGCCCACCTTTTTCCTCGCGCTGGGGCCGAGCGTGGGCTTTCTCTTCGCCTATATCGTGCTCATGTCCGTGGGCGAGTGTCTGTGGCAGCCGCGTTTCCTGCAGCTCGCCGCCGAACTCGCGCCCGAAGGCAAAACGGCACAGTACATGGGCATAGCGCAATTGCCCTGGTTTCTGACCAAGGTGCTGACCAGTCTGTATTCCGGCTACATGCTCACGGCCTACTGCCCCGCCGATGCGCCGGGTAACACCGAGATGCTGTGGCTGATCTATGGCGCCATCGCCATGGCGAGTCCGCTGAGCCTGCTGCTCGCGCGCCGCTGGATGGCCGGCAAACTCAAAACCACGCCCGTCGGCGCCTGATCGGCGCAACGGAGCATTTCATCCTGTTTATCGCGCTCCGCACGGCGGAAGCGTCACCGTAGCTTGGACCATCGGCAATGAAATCTTCCATCTCCTTCCTCCTGCTCACCCTTCTTCTCGCGCCCGCGGTGTATGGGCAGTCCACGGAATTGCAGCAACGCATGGCGGGTTCGGCCTTTCTCGACAATGCCTCCTACGACATGCTGATGCGGCTCAGTGACGAGGCGGGCGGGCGCTGGATAGGATCGGCGCAGAACGAACTCGGCATGCGCATACTCATGGAGGAATTGCGCAAGCATGGCCTGGAGCCGCGGCTGGAGCGCTTCACCGTGCCCGGCTGGGTGCGCGGCAAGGACGAGGTGCGCATGCTGCAACCATCGGAGCGTGTATTTCGCGCGGTGGCGCTGGGCTATGTCGATCGCACACCCGCCTTCGAGGCGCCGCTGGCCTGGGGCAATCGTGGCTATGCGGGCGACTTCGATTCCCTGCGCGTGTCGGGAGCGGTGGCTCTCGTCACGCAGGAAGCGCTGGCGGGCCGTGAGGAATTGTTGCGCGCCGAGGCCATTGCCAATGCCGCCCGCGCGGGAGCGCGCGCCATACTTTTTATCAATGATAAAAAGGGCCGCATGACGCTGTCGGGCATGAGCAATTTCCACGGCGAGCCGGCGGCCATTCCCGCCTACAGTCTCACCTGGGAGGAAGGGCAGCGGCTGCGTCGCCTGCTCGAGCGCGGAGTGGCGGTGAACATGCGCATCACCACCGAGTCGCATTGCCTGCCGGTGGAAAGCGCCAATGTGGTCTGTACGTTCCCCGGCCGTCGAGCCGAGAACATCGTGGTCGGCGCGCATTTCGATTCCTGGGATGTGGGCCAGGGCAGCATTGACAACGGCCTGGGCACGGCGATACTCTTCGATGTGGCACGTATACTCCGCGCCCTGGCGCCTTCCAATGAGCGCGGCATCGAGCTGGTGTGGTTCAATGGCGAGGAAATGGGCCTGTGGGGTGCGCGCAAATACGTGGAAATGCACGCCGGCGATGCCATCGCGGCCATGGTCAACATGGACATGACGGGTTCGCCGCGCGGCTTCAACGCCATGGGCAGCGATCATCTCGTGCCGCTCCTGGCGGAAGTCTCCGCCGGGCTGCGCGGCTTCGAGATGTCGCGCGGCATCATGAATCGTCCGTGGACCAACAGCGACCATCAACCCTTCATGACCGCAGGTATTCCCACCATCACGCCGCTCGGTCATCTGGACAAGGAAATGGTGGAAACCTATCATGATTTCGGCGACACCTTCGACCTCGTCAACAAGCGCTATCTCTCCGAAGCCGCCGCCGTGGTATCCATTCTCACCCACGCGCTCGCCAATCACCCCACCCTGCCCGTACTCCGCCGCAGCGCCGAGGAAACGCGCGCCTGGTTGACGCGCTTCGGGCTGGAATCCAGATTGCGCAAGCAGGGAGAATGGCCGGGGGGAGAGTGATGCGCGCTTAATGCGCGGTATGGTTTTCGCATCCGGCTGAATTGTAAAACCACGGTCTTACATGTTCCTTCGTCACACCCGGGAGGATGAAAATGATGCGGGTGCTGTGATTATTGTGGTAGTGGATGCGACAGAGGGGGAAAACCACAGATTACGCAGATTGCACGCGGATTACCACAGATTCAATCGTAGCTATCTGTGTAAATCTGTGTGCAATCTGCTCTGAAAATAGTGTCGCTGCCTGCATCATGCGCTTCTGCGCGG
>DAOSDL010000056.1:7272-15678 GCA_035362335.1 Bacteroidota bacterium | reverse complement strand
CATCACCGCGCAGATGAGCATGATGCAGGCAGCGAGACAATTTTCAGAGCAGATAGCACAGATATCACACAGATTATCACAGATGGATCGTGGAAGTCGGCGAGGTGCCGGGCGAATCGTCGCAGATGAAGCCATACAACGCCCGCTGACAGCAGCGACGCGAATCGGTGTACATTGACTGCGGCGGCAGCGGAAGTACGGGTTGGCTCCTACGACGACCGTCAAAGCGTTACCTTTACTCTTCACTCTTTACTCCTCACCGCGCAGAAGAGCATGATGCAGGCAACTGGGTTGTTTTCACAGCAGATCGCTCCACACTCTCCCAAATCTCCCGTGACTCTTTATTGACTCCGTACCCGAGGTTTTGTAAGTTGTCATATTGAAACGAAAAGGCGCATGTTACCTCAATTAACACTTGATGCGGAAGCGGCAGTACGTCTTCTGGTGGGCTTTCTTCGCGAGGAGATTTCCCGCACCGGCTTGACGAAGGCTGTTATCGGTCTTTCCGGCGGCATCGATTCCGCTCTTTCCGCCTATCTCACCGCCAAGGCCCTTGGCCCCGAGCATGTACTCTGCGTGATGATGCCTTATGCAAGCAGTTCGCGCGAAAGTGTGGAACATGCGGAATTGGTTGTGCGAGCGCTGGGCGTTCGTTCCGAACTTGTGGACATCACTCCGATGGTGGATCCCATGATCGCCACCGATGCTGAAATGAACCGCCTGCGTCGCGGGAACATCATGGCGCGGCAACGCATGATCGTGCTGTATGATCGTTCCGCGCGCGAGCACGCCCTGGTGGTGGGAACGGGCAACAAAACCGAACTCATGCTGGGTTACAGCACGCTCTTCGGCGATTCGGCCTGCGCGCTCAATCCCCTCGGCGATCTGTACAAAACGCAGGTCTGGCAGCTCTCCCGCTACCTCGATATTCCGGAGGTAATTATCTCAAAAGCCCCCAGCGCGGATCTCTGGGCGGGGCAGACCGACGAGGAGGAACTCGGCATCAGCTACGAGGATGCCGACACCTTGCTGTACTTCATGATCGACGAGCGGGCATCGGACGAAGAATTGCTGCAACAGGGGTTTCCGGCCGAGCGCATCGAACGCGTACGACGACTCGTTCGTGTCAACCAGTTCAAGCGCTTGCCCCCGATCATCGCCAAAGTGGGGCATCGTACCGTGAATGCGGACTTTCGCTACCCGCGCGATTGGGGTTCCTGAGCCCTCCGGTTGGGCGCGGCGCTGGCTTTTCGTAACTTCTCATGGAACTTCCGTCATACTAAAAGTGGGTTTCCCATGTTCGAACGGAAAATTGAAGAAAGCATTTCCCGACTCATGAGCGACACCCTCGCCGGACGTGATCGCATCACCTCCCGCGAGATCATGGCGGCCCCCATTCCCAAAGCGCTACGCACCTTCTTTGAGCGCGATATCGATGCCTGGGTGCAGGAGGAACAAACCCGACTCCTGCAGTCGCCGCACTTCTCGTACGACGATGACGAAGTTCTCGGTCTTTTCCACGCCATCGCCGGCAAGGCCCGCGAGTACGTGGTGTTTCAGCCGACGGAGTATGCCGCCGCGCTCGACCGCAATGTCAAGCTGCTCTTCAATCATGTCTGTCGCCCGCAATGGACGCTGACCACGTTTTTCTTCGCCGATCGCGACACCGTCCCTACCGACGATATCACTGCCGGCTTGCGCTACTTCTGGCATTACGAGTACTACGGACTGATCATCGCCGAGTATTTCGCGAAAAAGGGCATGACCACCATCAGCGCGAAAAAATTCTCCGAATTGATCTCCCATATCGACCAGGAATTGGTGCGTGGTTTCGACACGAGAAAACTCGCGACTCTGACCGAACCGCTCTTCGAATTGTTCAACATCGGGAGCGACAGCGAAGAGAAGCGCGTCCCACTCGAGGCGGTGTCGCTGTTCTTCGACGATAAAAATCTCACCGCCATCGTCGAGCGTGTCGACGCCGAACGCCCGCAGCGCGAATACGTCACCATGCACGAGCTGGTGCTTATCATCGCCGACGTGGATTACACCATGAGCGCGGATATTTTTTCCATCGTCAGCCAGCATGCGCAATCGCTCGGCGTGAACGTGCCGGAGCGACCGATGACCGCCGCGCGCGATTTCGATATTCCCGCCATGGACATGATGGACCACGAATCCGTGGACATTGGTGACGAAAGCGATGAACTCAATTTCGTCATCTCCGAGGAAGAGCAGGGCGTGGTCGAACAGGACTTCGACTCCATCGATGACGACGCGGAGCTGGACGGGCTGGCGGAGGCGATGACACCCAAGCCCGCTGATATACTCGTCACGGATGAGGAACAGGAGCCGGAGGCACTCGAGGATTTCGGTGAGGAAACGGACGAGGCCATCCTGGAATTGGAAGATGAGATCGCTTCCACATACAACGCTCCCGCCGCGGATGACGATGAGGAATTCGAGGAAGAGGAAGTACAGGACGAACCCTCTGACAGCGCCTCCGACGAAGACGACGATGCCGATCAGCCAGCCACGCCGGCTCTGACGGAAGAGGATTTCGCTATGCTGGAGGACATCGATCTCTCGGATTTCGATGAAAATAAACCTGCGGACATCATTGTCGACGACGAGATTACTCTGGCCGATGATGTGCTGCTTGATGAAGAGCTCACGCCGGTCGCCCAGTCTCAACCAAAGGATCTGGAGATCGATTGGGAAAAGGAAGCGGCGAATGTCACGGACATTCTCATCGATGGTATTCCCGAGCCAGAGCCCACCGAAGCCAGGAGCAGCCTTGCGGACCTTCCAAAAGAAGTGGAACTAAAACCCGCGGAAGAACTTCTGTCACAACTCGATCTCGATGACCTTCCCGAGTCCCCGGCCGCACCGGCGAAGAAGCATGCCTCGGACGAAATTCCTCTGTTCAGCATCGACGACGACACCCCCGCTTCGCGCAGTCGTTCGGCGGCGGAAAGCGAAGCGCGTTCCAACGAGCCGAGTGTTCCTGTCGAAGAGGTTGTGCGGCAATTCGGCGACTTGCATCAAATCATTTCCGCATCGGACAAAAAGAAATACGCCAAGAAGCTGTTCCAGCGCAGCGATGATGCCGTCAATCAGGCATTGAACGTGCTCAACGGCAAACCCACCTGGCGCGAGGCATCGGAGTACATCGACGAACTGTACATCAAGTATGACGTCGATATGTATTCGCGCGTGGCGGTGCAATTCACCGATGACATTTACAAACGTTATCTGAAGAAGTAACCCGTGTTTGTCGATCAGGTAGAAATCAGCGTCGAATCCGGACACGGCGGCAAGGGCAACGTCAGTTTTCGACGGGAGAAGTACGTCCCCAAAGGCGGCCCCGACGGCGGCAATGGTGGCCGTGGTGGCGATGTGATACTCGTTGCAAATAGCCAGCTCCACACGCTGCTCGATCATCGTTACAAAAGGGAGTACGTCGCTGAACACGGTCAGCCCGGTACCACCAGTCGCAAGACCGGCCGTTCGGGTGAGGACCTCATCATTCAGCTCCCCTGCGGAACCCTTGTGCGCGATGCGGAATCGGGAGAAATCCTGGCCGATCTCGTCAACAACGGTCAACGCTTTATCGTGGCGCACGGTGGCCTCGGTGGACGAGGCAATGCGGAATTCGCCACGCCCACGCAGCAGACACCGCGACATGCGGAGCCGGGCTTGCCTGGGAAGCGGCGCCAGCTCATGCTCGAACTCAAGCTCATCGCAGACGTGGGGCTTGTGGGTTTTCCCAATGCTGGCAAATCCACGCTCATTTCCCGGATTTCAGCAGCTCGCCCGAAGATCGCGGATTACCCCTTTACGACGCTCGAACCAAATCTTGGTATCGTGCAATACCGCGATTACGACAGCTTTACCGTGGCCGATCTTCCGGGCCTCATCGAAGGCGCGCATGAAGGAAAGGGACTTGGCACAACCTTCTTGCGTCACATCGAGCGCACCCGCATTCTCCTCATTCTCATAGACTGCACAAGCGAGGATTACGCTTCGGACCTCGCCATTCTCCGCAACGAGCTTTCTTCCTACAGCGACGAGCTCGCTTCCAAACCCTGGTTCATCGGTCTGTCGAAAATCGATGCTGCTCCCGAAGACCTGGAACAGCGAGCTGCTGAATTGTCGGCAGCAGTAGACGTACTCGTCCATCCATTCTCCAGCGTCAGCGGTGAACATCTCGAGCAGCTCAAGGATCTTCTGTGGATCAGGATATCCACCGCCCGGGAAGGGGAGACGGGGGAAGGGGACGAGGAAGCGCCTCGCGACACGGAAGCCTGGCAGCCGTAGCGTGACGGAGTCGCGCGCATGGCCATGATCGCTCACCTCTCACGGCGCAACGCCACACTCATCAGTATAGCCGCCTTCGCACTTCTGCTGCTGGTAATCGTGCTCGCCATCGGTGTGGGCGCCTATGATATCGGAGTAGTGGATCTACTATCCGTGCTTTTCGGAGCTTCTGATGCAGGGACGGAACACACAGCACGCGATATTGTCATCAACATTCGCATCCCGCGCGTACTGATGGCGGCTGGCGTCGGAGCAGGACTTTCGGTGGCTGGAGTCATTTTTCAAGTTCTTTTGCGAAATGTGCTTGCCGATCCCTACATACTCGGGGTGAGCGGGGGAGCGTCCGTAGGAGCGCTGCTTTCCATTGTCACCGGACTGAGTGGTCTCTGGTTATGGGCGCAGCCCATCGCGGCAATGCTCGGTGCGGCTATGGTGATTGTGCTCGTCGCGTTCATTGGTTTGCGTAAACGCGCAGGTGAGCATGGCTTGCTGCTTTCCGGCGTGATGATCGGGGCCTTTCTCTCGGCAATTATTCTCGGCCTTGTGTCGGTAATGGACTCGTCGGTACGAAACGCGCTCTACTGGCTGATCGGCTATTTCGGCAACAGCACACTCGACGAAGTGCGTATAGTGCTGCCTCTGATTGTGCTGGCCTTTTTTCTCGCCATGCTTGCGGCGCGAAGCATGAACGTGCTTGCGCTCGGACAGGAGGCGGCGTCCCATCTCGGCTTGCATGTGTCACGTTTGCGTGTGCAGTTGTTCCTGCTCGCATCGCTGCTCACCGCCTCGGTGGTGGCATTCAGTGGGGCGGTGGGTTTTGTGGGCCTCGTGGTGCCGCATCTTTGCCGCACGGTTACCGGTCCGGATCACCGCGTGCTCTTGCCTGCGGCATTTTTCACTGGCGGGATATTCATGGTGGTGGCGGATATTGTAGCACGCACGGTGCTTGGAACGGTGGAGTTGCCCGTGGGCGCCGTGACGGCCGCGCTTGGCGCTCCGCTGTTTTTACTGCTTCTTCTGCGTCGACCGCGTTGAAACAGTTGCATTTATCGTTGCGAACTTCGTAACTTGCTTTTTCTGTCGGAGTATTCATTTTACTTTCCTTACAGTTATGAAAAGAACGTTTCAACCCAGCGTCAGAAAAAGAAAGAACAAGCACGGATTTCGTAGCCGCATGGCCACCAAGAATGGACGCAAAGTGCTCGCACGCCGCCGCGCCAAAGGCCGCTGGAAACTTACCGTCAGTGACGAGCCGCGCTACAGATAAGTCGCCTCGACATTGCCTCGCGAAATCCCAGATCCTTCGTGGACATGACGTGTTTCGGAATGTGCTTTCCCGAGGAAGGCACGTTCATTCACAGCATGTGCGCTGTTTTTATTTGATGGAAACCGCAATCCCACCGAGCGAATGCCAGGTGGGATTTGCTGTTAGAAAGGCACCCTCCGCCGTGCTCCGCAATCGGGTTCGACGTCTGATGCGGGAAAGCTGGCGGCAGGGGAGACATGCGCTGGCGGCCGCGTGCGCCGCTCACGATATACGCATGACCTGCGTGTTTCTCTACGATTTCCGCAGAGCCGGCCAGGCGCCATCGTTTGCCGATGTCGACGAGCGCATGCGCTGCCTGCTCCATACAATCGAGGAGAGCATCGTCAAGGCATGAAGCGCGCGGCGACATATCTGCTGGTGGGTCTGATACGGCTGTATCAGAAATTCATTTCGCCCATGTTGCCGCCATCGTGCCGCTATTATCCGACCTGTTCCGCCTACACAGCGGAGGCGTTGCAGAAATACGGACCCCTCCGCGGCACGTGGATGGGCGTCAAGCGTATTCTTCGTTGCCATCCCTGGCATCCGGGTGGCTACGATCCCGTTCCGTAATTTCCTCACTCAGAGAATACACCATGGACAGACAAGCCATTATCGGATTCGTCCTCATCGCTATCATCTTCATTGTGTGGATGTTCATGATGGCGCCGGATCCCGCTCAGCAACAGCCGCAGGCAAAGAAGGATACCACGACGCAGAAGGTAGAGGAGACAAAGGTGCAAGCTCCTCCCGCGAGCGCTCCGGACATGGCTAGCGGACAGCGCGACAGTTTGGCGGCCGACGGAAACACCATGCGCTTCGGACGCTGGTTCGGTCCTCTCGCAAGTGGAACTCCGTCGCGCTACATTGTCGAGACGGAGCAGTACATCGCGGAATTCAACACGCATGGCGGCAGTATAGCGCGCTGGACACTCAAGGAATTCCGTACCTGGGATGATCGCGCACTGCAGCTTATCGATTGGAAACGCCCGTCGGATTTCAACCTCGTCTTCGCATCCTCGGACGGCCGCTTTATTGACACAAAGGACCTGTATTTCCAGATACGTGGCATAAATGGTCATAAGGCCGTATTGAAGGGGAAGGACAGTCTTGTTATCGAGGCAACCTTGCCGGTGCGCGGCGACAGTTCCTACATCCTCAAGCGTTACATTCTACGCGGCAGCGGCTATGCCATAGACATGGATGTGGACGTGGTGGGCATGAGTGGTATCATCGCCAACAACGAGTATCAGCTCACCATTCATTCTCCGGCACTCACCGAGCGCAATTCCGTGGAGGAGGCCAGCTTCTCCGAGGCGCATGCATTTGTGGACGACAGTCGTCAATACGTTGATGCCACGGACAAGGACGAGAAATCGAAGCTTGACCAACCGGGCGACGCGAAATGGATTTCGGTGAACAACAAGTACTTCACCTCTGTGGTCATGGCACGCGGCGACTTTGTCGGCAGCGGCGCATACATCGAGGGTATTTCCAAGCGTCTGCCCAACGAAGGCGAGCGTGAACTGTACGAAGTGGCGTTCAAGGTCAAATACCGCGGCCAGGAGAAAGAGAGCGCGGCATTTACCCTTTTCATGGGTCCGATGGACTATGACATCCTGAAGGAGCAGTATCCCGGTCTTGAGCAGACAATGCATCTTGGCTGGGCCTTCGTTGTCCGTCCCTTCTCCGAATACCTTGTGATGCCGCTGTTCTCCTTCCTGCACGGCTTCATTCCGAATTTCGGCATCGTCATCATCATTTTCTCCATTCTCATCAAACTTCTGCTGCATCCTCTCACGAAAAGCAGCATGAAGTCCATGCAGCGCATGCAGAAGCTGCAACCCATGATCAATGAACTTCGCGAGAAGTACAAAGACGATCAGCAGAAGCAAAATGTGGAAATGATGAAGCTCTACAAGGAGTACGGAGTGAATCCCGCAGGAGGATGCCTTCCCATGCTCTTGCAGATGCCGATTCTCTTTGCGCTCTTCAGCATTTTCCGCTCCATCATCGATATCCGCCAGGAACCCTTCTTCGGCTGGATCGATGATCTCTCCGGACCGGACATTCTCATCGCCTTGCCGTTCAAGATTCCAATGCTTGGCATGTCTTTCATCAGCGGACTCGCATTGCTCATGGCGGTTACCATGTTCATACAGCAGAAGATGTCCGTGAAGGATCCTCGACAGAAATCCATGATCTACATGATGCCCGTGATGTTCTGGATCATGTTCAATTCCTTCCCGTCGGGACTCAACCTGTACTACTTCATGTTCAACCTGCTCTCCATCGGGCAGCAGTGGTACATAAACAAACGGCATGAAGACGAGCCCCTCGTCAAAGTCGTCCCGAAAGACGGAAAGAAGAAGACAAGCTGGACCGAGCGCGCCATGGCCAATCTTCAGGAGAAAGCCAAGCAGCAGCAAAAAGGCGGCAAAACCAAGAAGTTCTAACGCCAGTGTTTCACGTGAAACAGCCCCGATCATCGATCGGGGCTGTTTCGTTTTAGCCACGCGATATTCCCGCCCTGTAGAGACGATGCATGCATCGTCTTTACGTTCGGTATTCCGCGTTCCATGCCACCTCGGGTATCCCGTTCGGGCGATGTATGCATCGGCCCGCATCATGTCACGCCCCGGTATCTGTGCCGTATCACGCATGGCGTAGAGACGATGCATGCATCGTCTCTACATTCGGGATCCCACGTTCCATGCCACCTCCCGTATCCCGTTCGGGCGATGTATGCATCGGCCCGCATCATGTCACGCCCCGGTATC
>DAOSDL010000056.1:0-7172 GCA_035362335.1 Bacteroidota bacterium | reverse complement strand
TGTGCCGTATCACGCATGGCGTAGAGACGATGCATGCATCGTCTCTACCGTTTCACGTGAAACGGTGCTATGTCTATGTTTTTATTGGATTTATGCTGTTTCGGGGCGTTCTGTTCGGAAAAATGCGGTTTCGGGCATGCGCAGGGGCATGGTAACGAGGCGGTGGGGAGGCGGCCGGATATTTCGGAGCTGTCGGTATAGTTTGTTCCTTCACACGGGTTTCGTAAATTGATCCTCTTGCATTAGAGGTAGGTGATTTTCCATGCTGCATGCAAATGTTGTGAATCTCCGAAGCGTCGTGCTGTGCGCGGTCGTCGCTTTCGTTTCGTCGTTCCTTGTCGTGGATGCGCTGCACGCGCAACCACGCTTCTTCAGAAGCAGACCCACGGTAAACGTGGAGTCGGGTTTGCTCAACGCCAATGGAACAAAATCCATAATCGATTTAAATGGGCGTTGGCAGTATCGGCTGAAGGACGAAAGCGAATGGAAAACCGTGGCGGTGCCTTCCTCGTGGGAAGGAAATCACGCGCTGGTGTATCGCAGGGAATTCGATGTTCCCTCCAACCTCGCACGCACGCATGTGTTTCAGCTCGTGGCGCTCAGTGTGTCGTATTACTGCGAGATCAGCATCAATGGCCAATTCGTGGGGAAGCATGCGGGACTGACGTCCTTCAGCTTCAAACTCACACCCGGGATGATCAAGTCCGGACGCAACACCATCGAAGTGCACGTGCATAATAATCTCACCGCTCGCGAAACCATGCCGGCGGTGGAACAGCTCTGGGACAGAAAAAACTACGGCGGCATCGTGCATGATATCGCCATCGTCGCGCATCGCGGCGTGTGGGTGCAGGAGTCCTATGTGCGGACGTCATTTTCCGGAGAGGGTCGTCCGGGAACCATCACCTGCAACACCTTCCTGAGTTCTGGCGAATTGCTGCGCATGCGCGCCGACACCGCAGGCTTTGGTCGCTCCACCATTACACATGTGTGCGATGTCATCGAAACCTCCACAATGCAGGTGGTGGCCACAGGTGAAGCGCAACGCGTGACCGTGGAATCGGATCGTCTCAAGGAATTGCAGTTCAGCATCGTTGTGCCCTCGGTCAGACTGTGGGCGCCCGAGACTCCCAATCTTTATATGCTGCGCCAGCGTACGTATCGCGGTGCAGAATTGCTCGACGAAACGCTGGTGCATGTGGGCTTCCGCTCGCTGGAAGCTCGCGAAGGCAAGGTGTATCTCAACGGCAAGGAAGTCTTCCTCAAAGCATTGACCTATATGGAGGACGCGCCGCGCGGCGGCCGCACGCTTTCGGTGGATGAGATGGAACGGGATATTTTGATGATAAAAAATCTCGGTGCCAACGCCCTGCGCCTGGCTGCCGGTTCCGCGCATCCCTATCTGATGTCACTGTGCGACCGCTACGGTATCATGGTGTTGCTGGATCTCCCGCTGAGTCAGGTCACCACCGATGTGCTGCGCTACAACGGCGTGCTCACCACGGCAAAAAACACCTTGCGCGAAGTGCTGTCACGGGACAACGCGCGCCCGAGTCTTGTTGCACTGGGATATGCGCAGGGCGTTGCCGGTGGCGACGCGGGCATATTGCGCAGATATTTCACAGAACTCCGTTCCTCACTGCGCTTTGCCGATCATCTGTTGCACTACGCCTCCTTCGTTGCCGCACCCGAAGCCGCCACCGTGGCCGAACTGGATGTACTGGGCTTCGATGTTCCCCCGATGCACAGCGAGCAGGCCGAAGCATGGGTGAATGCCTTGCCGTTCGGACAACTCGGAAAACCGGTGCTGCTTTCATCACTGTGCTATCCAGTACAAATTGGCAACTATAACGGATATAGTGATCCGCGTTCCATTGACGCGCAGGGACAGTACTTCCTGCTGCTGTACCGCGCGGCGCGCAACAAGGCAGCGGCTGGATTCATAGTACACTCTTTCGCCGATTGGGCGGTGAGCCGTCCCATCATGTCGGTGGACCGCGTGCATCAGTTCACCGCCACTGCGGGCATCGTGGATCGCTACCGGCAGAAGCGCATCGTGTACGATGTGCTGAAGTCGAGTTTCAACAATGAAAAACCACCGGTGCTGGTGAGCGGGGCGTTGGAAGAAGAGCATCCCGTCTCTTTTGTCGTTGTCGGTATTCTCGTGATCTTCCTGTTCGCCCTGGTGTACAATCTGTTCCGCCGCTTCAGGGAAAACGTAGTGCGTTCGCTCATGCGTCCCTACAATTTCTATGCGGATGTGCGCGACCAGCGTATGCTCTCCATTTTCCAGACCTCCATGGTGGGTGTGCTGGGATCGCTGGCGGCGGGCTTGCTCTTCGCCAATGTGCTGTTTTTCTGGCGCGACAACATGTTCGTGGATATGGTGCTGTCACAATTCGTGCGCGGCAACGGACTCAAGCAGTGGATCAATTTCTCCGCATGGAATCCGCTCGAAAACATGCTGGTTCTCGCGCTGCTGCTTTTCCTCACGCTGCTCATTCTTACCTTCATCCTGCGTCTCGTCGCCTTCGTGGCGCGGCGTAAGGTGCTGCTCTTCGACGCGTACAGCGTGACGATGTGGTCGGTGTTGCCCATGATTGTGATCTCGCCGCTCGGCATGGTGCTGTATCGCATGATGAATGTTCCCGTGCTGGAAGTGCTGGCGGTGTTGGTGTATGTGGTGTTTCACATCTGGATTATCAGCCGCTTGCTCAAGGGCACGGCAATCGTGTTCGATGTGCGTCCCGTGTTCTTTTACCTCGGTGGATATGTCCTGCTTGCGGCGGGATTGGTATTCTGGCTGTTGTCGCTCGATCGCGATTTCGCCGTGTTCGCCTATCTGCGGCATTTCGCGAATATCTGGCTGGCCACGGCGGGAATTTCCTCCTGACGTTTCTTTCACTCATCGATGACTCATGTATCTCAGTAAACTCGAAATATTCGGCTTCAAATCGTTCGCCAATAAAACCTCCGTGGTGCTCAACGAAGGCATCACCGCCATCGTCGGTCCCAATGGTTGTGGTAAAACCAACATCGTCGATGCGCTGCGTTGGTCGCTCGGCGAACAGCGCTACTCCACGCTGCGCAGTGATAAAATGGAGGATGTGATCTTTAATGGCACCAAGCTCCGCAAGCCCATCGGCATGGCGGAAGTGTCGTTGACCATAGAAAACAACAAGGGAATTCTGCCACTCGAGTACAACGAAATCCTGATTACCCGCCGCGTCTACCGCTCGGGCGAGAGCGAGTACCTGCTGAATAAAACCGTGTGCCGTCTCAAGGATATCGTCAACCTGTTCATGGACACCGGCATGGGTTCCAATGCCTATTCGGTGATCGAGCTGAAAATGGTGGAGACCATTCTCAGCGACAAGGTGGAGGAGCGGCGACGTCTGTTCGAGGAGGCCGCTGGCGTCACGAAGTACAAGGCCCGGCGAAAGGAAGCGCTGCGTAAACTGGATGATGTGGAAGCCGATTTGCTGCGCGTGGACGACATCATCGCCGAAGTGAGTAAAACGGTGAACTCGCTGAACCGACAGGCGAAAAAAGCCGAGCGCTACAACGAGATCATGGAACGCCTCCGCGTGCTGGAAGTGGATGTGCTGCAGCGCGACTACACCAGTTTGCATCATCGCCTGCATCCGCTGGAGGAACGATTGGTCACCGCCATCGAGGAACGCGATTCGCGTAGCCGGGCGATGGAGGAAGAGGAAACCTTGCTCGAGGTGTGCCGCGCCGATGTGGCGGAAAGCGAACAGCGCCTCGCATCGCAGCGAGAGCGCCACGCCGGGTATATCGGTCAGAAAAATTCCACGCAACAAACACTGCTCGTCAGCGAGGAACGCGAGCGTTCACTGCAACAGCGGGTGCAACGCCTGGAAGAGGACATCGCGCACAGCGAAATCCGCATCACCGAAATCGAACAGTCGAAACGCGACCTCACCGCCACGCTCGATGAAGAGGCGCGCGAACTTGGCCAACTCGAACAGCGCAGCGATGAACTTCGCGCAGCGCATCACAGCATCGAAGAGGCGGTGTCCGGAAAAAAACTCGCCGCCGAAAGCCGCCAGGCTAAACGCATGGAAATCGTGCAGGAACTCTCGCGGCAGCGCAATGAAATCGAGCGACTGCGATCGCGCGACGAAGCGATAGAAACAACGCTGCGTCGACTCGATGCCGAGGACGAGGAATCCGCCACCCAGGCCGAGCGCATCGCGACACGCCTGTCGGAGGAAAGCCGCGGCCAGGCGCAGCTGTCCGAAACAGTGATCGCCGCCGAACGGGAATTTCACCAGATGGAAGAGCGCAAACAGGCCCTGCGCAACGATATCGATCGCTTGCAGAACAAAGCCTTCGAATTGCAGGGCTCCATCGGGGAAAAAATGACGCGCATCGATTTTCTCAATGGTCTGGTCGACCGCCTCGAGGGCTACAACGAAAGCGTGCAGCATTTGCTGCGCAATCGCGACTGGGCCGCCTCGCGCTATGGCACCATTGCCGACGCGGTGAATACGCGCGAGGAATTCCGCGTTGCCGTGGAGGCCGCGCTGGGTGAAGCGGCGCATTACATTCTCGTGAACGATGTATCGGAAGCTATCAGCGGACTCAGCAATCTCAAGGAGTACCGCAAGGGCAAGGCCACCTTCGCCTGCCTGAGCCGCATTCCCGAAAGCAAGGCCGCCACGTTTCCCATCGCCGGCGATGGCATACACGGTTGGGCCGTCGATCTCGTGCATTTCGATGCGCAGTATCGCGACCTCTTCACCATGCTGCTGCGCCACGTGCTCATCGTTCGCGATGCCGAAACCGCGCATCGCTGCGTTCGTGAGTATGCCGATCTGCGCTGCGTAACGATGGGTGGCGACGTGTTCGACAGTCATGGCCTCGTGCGTGGCGGCAGCCACAGCCAGGACGAAGGTAGCATGATCGGAAAAAAGGACCAGATCGCGACGCTGAGCAAGGAAGTGGAGGCCCTCAAGGCCCGACTGCTCGAGAATCAGGTGGAACTCGAGGAGTTGAATGCCGAGTATAGCGGCATCGATCTGCGCCATTTTGCCGATAATATGAAGCAAACCCAGCAGGAGCTGTCGGCGCACGAGCGCCGTATCGCGCAAATGGTGTTCGAAAAGGAAAAATTCGAGCGTCAACTCCAGAAAAACGGGGAAGAGCGCCAACGATTGGACGACGAACGCCGCGCGCTTCTCCAGCGTGTGGCCGAGTTGGAACCGCAGCTCGAAATTCTGCTGCAGGAGCAACGCGCCGTCGAAGACGAAGTGCAGGTGGAGGCCGAAGCGCTTGTTGAGTTGGAAAAAACCTACAATCGCAGCAATGAAGAGCTGAATCAGGCCAATGTTGCCGTGGTGCAGAAACGCGGAGAAATTCAAAACCTCCGCAGCGAATTCGATCGGTTGAGCACGGCGCTGCATGACACGGAACAAACCTTGCAGCGCGCCTCCGAAGAGGTGGTACTCTCGCGGAATGAAGTGGAACAACTGCTTACCGACATCGAGCAACTGCGTGTGAAGCTTGGTGAACTCGCCGGCGATGAAGAGCGTGTGCGCGTGGAAGTGGAGGAAAGTGAGCAGGAGCTGGAGCGCAAACGCGCTGAAGCCCGGCGTGTGGAACAAATGCTGCACGATGAACGCCAGAAACAGACGCAAATCATCACACTCGTGCATGAAATCGAACTCAAGGTCACCGAAATTCGCCAGCGCATGCTGTCGCTGGAGGAACATGCGACCAACGAATTCGAAATACAGCTCACGCTGCTGGAAAGCGGGGAAGAAGACGTGTTCGATCTCGCGCAGGCCCGGGAGGAAATCAACGATTTGCGACAGAAACTGCGCACGCTCGGTCCGGTGAATCCGCTCGCCTTCGAGGAGTGGAAAGAGGAAAAGGAGCGGTTGGACTTGCTTACCACGCAGCGCGAGGACCTCGTTTCGTCACAGCACACGTTGAAGGACACCATTCGCGAAATCAACGAAACAGCCAAGAAGAAATTCTCCGAAACCTTCGCTCTGGTGCGTGAAAACTTCATCCGCATTTTCAAAGGGTTGTTCGACGAAGGCGACGAGGCCGATCTCATTCTCGGCGATCACGAGGATCCTCTGGAAGCGAAAATCGATATAGTCGCGAAGCCGCGCGGCAAGCGTCCGCATTCGATCGAAATGCTCTCCGGCGGCGAAAAAACACTGACCGCCATCGCGCTGTTGTTCGCCATTTACCTGGTGAAGCCCAGCCCCTTCTGCATTCTCGATGAAGTGGACGCGCCGCTGGACGACGCCAACATCGATCGCTTCATTCACATCCTGCGCGAATTTTCACGCAACACGCAGTTCATCGTGGTTACGCACAACAAGCGCACCATGGCCGCGGCCGACACGCTATACGGGGTGACGATGGAAGAGGAAGGCGTCTCGAAACTTGTCGCGGTGAATTTCCGCGAACAGGCGGCCTGAGTCTTTCGAGCCTAGCCAACACACATTCAAAACCACAGTCATTCATGTTCCTTCGTCACACCCGGGAGGATGAACATGGAGCGGCGAAAGGAATCTTCGGATTCGACAAAGGTTCAAAACCACGGATTACACAGATTTCACACGGATTTTCACAGATAGCCACGATGTATCTGTGAAATTCCTCTGTAATCCGAGTAATCCGTGGTTTTGAAATTCGGCGAAATGGGAGCATCCTTTGCGGCATTACCGCAGGCAAGCGAACGCGTAACGCGCGCGTGGTTGATTCTGGAACCTGCCAATCCATGAAACATCGGAAATAAAGCGATAATAACCTCCGTAAAGGTATTGACAGCGTGTGGAGAATGTGGTAAGTTGAGGCGAACAACGTTGACACCCCCGCAACAAGCACCGCACGCAAGCATCGTGCGAGGGTTCATTGTTGCGGGAGCGTGTCGAACTCAACAGCCAGCAGTGCCGGAGGAGATGTATGCGCGACGGGATGCTCGAATGGCCTGAAGTACGGGAAGCGGTGACTCGAAAGGGAGACAGCGTTGAGCGGCAGTGCGAAAGCATGAATACGGATCGCTTCCACTGACTGCTCATCGATCCATATATGAAATGTTGCTATCTTCTTCAAGGTCGCGACATGGACTCTGAATGTGGGTATGGAATAGATTATGCTGGATTCTGTAAAAGACACACAGACGAAAT
>DAOSDL010000055.1:0-15686 GCA_035362335.1 Bacteroidota bacterium | reverse complement strand
TCTTCACTCTTTACTCAACTCATTACCGCGCAGAAGCGCATGATGCAGGCAGCGAGACAATTTTCAGAGCAGATAGCACGGATTTCACACGGATTAGCACAGATGAATCGTGGAAGTCCGCAAAAATCGGTGTGCGGGATGGGAAATCATCCCACGCCGTTTTCGAAGCCCGGCCAGGTGATCCAATCACTCCAGCCGCCGGCGTAGAGGCGGGGGACGTCCAATCCGGCGGCGCAAGCGGCAAAAGCCACCGCGCAGGCGGTGACACCCGAACCGCAATACAGTATCGCCCTTTCGTCCAGGCCGGTGAGCTGATCCGCGAGACGAGCGAGCGGGAGCCAGTGATTTCTCTCGTCCACCATATCTCTCCACGGGATGTTGATCGCGCCGGGAATGTGTCCGGCCACAGGGTCGATGCTTTCGTTCTCGCCGCGAAAACGATCTGCCGCTCGGCAATCCACCAGCAGCTCGCCGCGCTCGCGCGTGCGTACATACGCCGCGTCGACGAGCATGTACTCGCGCGGCACGGGCTGGAAGCGGGTGGGTGCGGCATCGGGAAGCTCCGTCGATATGGCACCTCCCGCTTCGATCCACGCGGCGAAGCCGCCATCGAGAATACGCACCCTGTCGTGTCCGAGATAGCGCAGCATCCACCACACGTGGGCCGCGTAGCATCCACCTTCATCATCATACAGCACGACATCGCTCGCGTCGCGTTCGATGCCGACGCGCGAAAACAGCGCGACCATCGCTTCCACCGACGGCAACGGATGGCGTCCACCATGCTCCCGCAGTGGCGCGCAGCAGTCGTCATCGAGGTGCAGATACAGTGCGCCGGGGATGTGGCCCTCGCTGTAGCGGCGGAATCCCGAGGCGGTGTCCGCGAGATCGAAGCGGCAATCGAGCAACAGCGGCGGGCGCGTGTCGATGGAAGCGTGAAGTTCGCTGGTGGTGATAATGCACGACATGAACATTCTCCATGGATGAAGTATGCACAATGATCGTGAAAATGCGGGAAGCGTGAAAGCTGATTTCGGTGAAATCCTTTAAATTCAAACCATTTTGCGCGGGGATGGAAATTTGCACTGCATTTTACCAAAGCTCTGGTAACATTTTCCTAACGTAAATCGTTAAGGAACAAGAGAGTGCGAGGTGGCAAGTCCCTACCTGACCAATGATGGATAGACTCAATACCCCACCTGTGAATAGGCTCAGTAACGGCACCTCTCGATCAAACGGCTTGTCACATCGCCTTTCGTTGAAGAAGATCCCGGTTCCCCTCCTCTGACCGGGATCTTCTCTTTTTTATTAGGGCGGATGGGAGACAGGGGGAAAACCACAGATTGCACAGATTTCACACAGATTAGCACAGATTATTCGAGGAAGTCCGCGAGGGTTCGCACAGATTGACACCGGGTAAGAAATCCAACGCCCCCTGTCGGCGGCGACGCGAGTCGGCGTCCATTGCCTGCGGTGGTTGAAATAAGCAAGGGGCAGAAGAATTATCAGAGTGGATTCCTACGATTGAATCTGTGGAAATCCGTGTGCAATCTGCGAAATCCGTGGTTTGAAGAATCAGCCGGATGTGAGAACTGCGCGACGCAGGACGCGCGCGAATAGCGTAATGAAGGAAGTTATCTGTACTTTGCACATCGTGGAACGCACATGGCGGAGAGACTTCCGGGTGTGGTGAACGAAGTTTACCGGAACGAACATGGCAGAGATATCGCAATACCTTGATCAACGTCCCGGACACGTACGCACGCTGTACGCCTTCATACTTGGCGTGGTGTTGCTGTACGGCGGGGTGTGGGTGTTTCGCTACGCCTCCATCACCACCGACGAGAACTGGTACGACGATGTGAAAGGCCGCGTCACCATTCTCTCCGTCACACCCGGTGGGGCGTCGGATCGCGCGGGCCTGCGCGTGGGCGACACTATTGTGGCGGTGAACGGCAATGTAGTGCGCGATAAATACGAGGCCAACGATTATCTGATCCGCGGCACGGGGGGCGCCGTGTTGCGCTACACCATTGTGCGGGACGGCCGCAGCATGGACATCGATGTGGTGATCGCGCAGTACGGACTGCCTCTGCAATATCTTGCCGCGGTGATTACCGCTTTGCTGCTCATCCTGCTCGCATCCTATGTGGTGTTCAAGCGTCCTTCGTATCGCGTGGCGCGTCTGTTCGCGCTCGCGCACTACAGCTTCGCGCTGGCGCTGCTGGTACACAGGCATATCGGCGTGACGCAGGTGGCGGACGGACTCACACTTGCCGCGCAGATTCTACATCCCTTGCTGTGGCCGGTGACCATAGCATTGCAGATGCACACGCTGCTGTATTTTCCCGTGCCGAAATACGTCCGCCCGATTCCGCCGCCCTTGCTCACCGCCCTGTATGTGATTCCTGCGGGAACCTCGCTGCTGCTCATTCTGCTCGGAACAGTCATCGGCACGAAACTGTTTTCCTCGGCGCTGCTGCCCTTTATCACCGTTACCGCCGCGCTGCTCGCCGCGCGCGCGCTGCTGTTCAAACGCATGCGCAATGCCGAAAATGCGGAGTACGCTGGCAAAGCGAAACTGGTGCGCATTGCGCTGCTGCTCGTGCTCGCCTTCGTGGGTGCGCTGCTCCTGCTCGAACCGTCCTCGCTGTGGCAGGCGTTGTTCCTGCTCGGTGTGGCGATTCCCGGCATGCTGTTCACCACCATCGTGCGGCAGCGCGTTTTCGATCTGTACATCGTGCTGCGACGTCGCTCGCTGTACTCCATTCTCAGCATTTCGCTCACCGCGTTTATTATCGTGCTGCTGGTGACCGCGCTGTTCGTGGTGCCCGGGCATTCACCGGACATTCCCGTCCTGAGTGTGAGCGGTGGACAGGTGGAATTGCTGCGGCTTTCCTCCCTGAGTGCCGAGCAGCGCATGGTGTTCGAAAAGCGCCTCACCTTCACCATCGGTGTGTTTCTCGCCGGTTTGCTCTGGTGGGCTTACAGCGAGGGGCGCCGCATGCTGGACCGGCGCTTTTATCGTGGCACGTACGATTACAAGCAGGCGCTGAAGGCGTTCAGCGAATTGTCGCATGGCCACAGCGATATGCATGCCCTTGCCGACAAGGTGGTGCGCAGCGTGGTGGCACTGATGCACGTGCGCAGCGCGATGTTTGTTCACCGCGTGGACGGGCGTTTTGTGCTGCTGGCCTCCCATGGTGTACGTGTCGAGGACGAGGAACTCGGTATGTCGCTTGCAACACAGCGTCATCTCGAGCAGTCCTTCGCGAGAAACGCGGCGTTCCCGGTGAATGATTTGCCTTACCGCGAGCTGTTTGCGCGCAAGGGGATAGAGTTCCTCGTCGGCATGCGGCTCAACGGCAACACCGAAGCCATGTTGCTGTTGGGCGAAAAGGCCGCCGATACGAATTACTCGCGCGAGGATGTGGAATTGCTCGAGAATCTCTCGATCAACGTCTGCGATGCCATGCTGAGCATGCGCTTTTATGATGATGCCCGGGAAAAGGAACGCATGAAAAGCGAACTCGACATTGCGCGGCGCATGCAGATGCAATCCCTCCCCACGGAATTGCCGGAATTCCCCGGCCTCGATGTCGCCGCGCTGTCATTACCCGCATACGAGGTGGGTGGCGACTTTTTCGATGTGCTGCCGCGTCACAACGCGGCTACGTTCCTTGTGGGCGATGTGTCGGGCAAAGGCACGTCCGCGGCGATGTACCTCGCGCGCATGCAGGGCGTGCTGAAAACCATCGAATCGTATCAACCATCGCTGTGGGAATTGCTGGCCCGGCTCAACACGCAGATGCTGGATAATGCCGACCGGCGGAGCTTCGTGACGCTCGCGGCGCTGCGCTTCGATTTTCTGAGCAGCGATGTGCAGTTCATCCGTGCCGGACATTTACCCCTGCTGCATTACAACGCGCTGGCGGGCGAAGTGAATGTGCATCGTCCCGAGGGCATGGCGGTGGGTCTGGATCAGTATGCATTCACGGAACGCATGCGCGAGGATACGCTGTTCGCGCGCAACGGCGATCTGTTCGTGTTGGTCACCGATGGCGTGACCGAGGCCGTCAACGCGCAGGGTGAACAGTTCGGCCTCGACGGTGTGGCCGCCTGCATGCGCGCCCACGCGCATCGAAGCGCGCATCATGTGCGGGATGAAATTCTGAATGCCGTCGAGCAATACAGCGGCGGAAGCGAGCGTCAGGACGACGCCACCGTGCTGGTGGTGAAATGCCGCATCGTGGCAGGATGAGCGTCGGCGCGGCGCGCTATTTCACGAGAGAACGATTCCACACATAGCGCATGCGCGCGTCCATGTACGTGCGGCTGTCCACATCCTCGATGATGGAGAAGGAAGGGATGTCCCAGGAGCCGGTCATCTTGCGCAGCAACCGCTCCAACTGGTCGCGCCGCTCGCGCGCCTCGCTCATGGTTTTTCCGTACACCTCGATGTCGATGTCACTCACCTGTGATCGCGGAGCCGAGCGCAGGAGATGCAGCAACTGCAAGAAGCCCTTCGACGACTCGTCCACCTGATTTCCCCGGATGAATATTTCCGAGAACATCCAGTTGACACGCTGCACGGGATTGACGTCGGGCTTGCCGAGCGGCGAAGCATCATTGCCGTCCAGTATGCCATCGCCGTCGGTGTCGGGATTGCGCGGATCGGTCATCAGGCCGTAGTACTCGGCGTAGTCGCTCGCGCCGTCGTTGTCCGTGTCGGGTTTTTTCGGATCGGTGCCGAGCAATACCTCCACGCCATCGAAGAGCCCGTCGGCATCGAAGTCCTCGTCGTGCGGCCGCAGCAGGCGCGCGCTTTCCTCCGCATCGGCGATACCGTCGCCATCGGTGTCGCGCAGCAGCGGACTGGAGGTGTTCTCCAAGCCGTCGGGGAGCCCGTCGCCGTCGGTGTCCTGAAGCAGGGGATTGGTGCCGCGTGACAGCTCCACATTGTCGGGCAGGCCGTCGCTGTCGCTGTCGACGCGCACGAGATTGGTGCCGAGCTGGCGCTCGGTGAAATCATCCAGGCCGTCGCCGTCGCTGTCCTTCTTCAAGGGATTGCTCCCGAGCACATGTACCTCGTCGCCGTCGCGCAGTCCATCGCCGTCGGTGTCGGGGAAAATGGGAGACGTGCCCACGGTCAATTCTTCTCCGTCGCGCAACCCGTCACCGTCGGTGTCCGGATTGAAAGGATCGCTGCGGTACACATGCAACTCGTCGCGGTCGAGCAAGCCGTCGAAATCGCTGTCCTTGTCCCGCGTCGGGAAGGAATACGCCAGCCCGATGCCGGTGGTGAGAAAGGCGTCGGCCATGTCGCCGATGGACAGGCCGTCCACATAGTCCGAGAACGTGGGATGCATGGTGGCATGCACGGTCAGTGCGAGGTAATCGGAGACGAGGTAGTCGAATTCCGCCGAGAGGGGAATGCCCAGTGTCCATTTGCCATAGCGCTCCTGCGGACGATCCAGAGCGTCGCCATTCGCATTCATCGGCGAGTAGTACACCGCTTCGAGACCGGCACCGAGGAACAGCTCGGCCTGCGGACCGATGGTGACGCGCCACAGTGCGGACAGCGATATGGGCATGACGAAGCTGCGATTCACCTCGTGCATCTCAAGGCGTGATGTATCGAAATAGCGGTACATGGTGGCGTTGGTTTTCCACTGCACGTCGTGAAATCCGATGCCTCCCTGCATGTACAGCGCTCCCGGCGTGCCCAGCTTCAACGGTTGCAGATAGTGGCGCAGCGTGAGCGCGCCGCCGTTGGAAAAGCGTGTGTCGGGAAAATCGTCGAAGGTTTTTGTCGCATTGGCCTGTATGGTCAGTATCCACTGCCGCGGGGTGAGTGGCACACTGGATTGCGCACGCAGCGCGTGCGGGTCGCAGAGCGACAACGCGCACAGCAGCGCGTACAGCATGATGGAGCGCGCAACAGTGTGCCGCTTGGTCTTGCTCATTCCTGATCCTCCTCGCGTCGCGCCATCCAGCGCATTCTTCTCCTTTCGTCCCATGCCGCGATTTCCTCCTCCTGCATAATCAGTGTTTCGGGGGAATGCAGACGTGCGAGCGCCTCGAGATGTTCCGGCGTACTGCCGCAACACCCACCAATGAAGCGTGCGCCCAGCCGCACCCATTCGCGCGAGGCCTCGGCGAAGCCATGGACATCCACGTCGCCGCGCAACACGCCGTCCGTTTCGGGACCCGGGGCGCCGATGTTGGCATAACATCCGATGGTGGCGTCCGGAATATCCGACAGTATGCGCAGTGGTGTGGCGATGTGCGCCGCGGAGACGCAGTTCACCAACAGCACAGACGCCCCCGCCTCCAACACCGCGCGGGCGGCGTCGGCGAGGGGTTCACCCGAGAGCAGCGCGCCATCCTCGCGCGTGACAAAGCTCGTCATGACCTCGCGGCCCGTGGCCACGCAGGCCTCGGTGGCGATGCGGGCTTCGCGGGCATGCATCATGGTTTCCACCAGCAGCACATCCACACCGAGCATGGACAGCAAACGCGCCTGCGCTCCGTGCTCGCTTCGCAGTTCGTCGTCCGATGGCACCAGATCCGGCCGGTAACAATCCTCGACCGGCGCCAGGCCGCCCGCCACCAGCACGGGACGCGCGGGGATGTAGCGCTCGCGGGCTTCGTGGGCGAATTGCACGGCTTTGAGGTTGAGTTCCTCCCAGCGATCCTCCATGCCTGCGCCGCGAAGCGCGCGGAGATTGCTGCGGAAGGTGTTGGTGGTGAGAATGTCCGCGCCCGCATTGAGATGGGAGAAATGCACGTTGCGCACCACGTGGGGCGCGCGCTGCAGCGCGTTGGCCGACCACAGCGGAAGCCCGATATCCACGCCCTGGCGCTGTAGTTCGGTGCCCATGGCGCCGTCGAGAATGATGATGCGTTTTGTGCTCAGAAGGTCGGAGAGGTGCATGATCGGATTCGGATGCGGGAACGATGAAAAGGGAATCACACGTCGGAATTGCGTGTGGCGGCGCTGACGCTGCCGGAACGAAAGGCGCGCTTCGCCACGGCCGCGAAGCCCAACGCCAGCAGCGGCGGACGGCACAGCGCCAGATCGAGTTCCGCGAGCCGGGTCTCGTCGATCTCCACCATGGCCGAATCATCCGGCATGTGTCGCACGCGTATATTGCAGCGCGCATCCAGACGGAAGAGACTGCGCAGCAGCTCCTCCGCCACTTCGATGCGATGCACGTGCTGCTTGGTGGCCGGTACACCGATGTGCAAGCGCGAACGCAAACAGGGCGAGGCTGCGGCGTCCCAGTTGGGCAAACCCACGAAGCGCGCGAGTTCGCGGATACGCTCCTTGTCGAAGCGGGAAAGGGGACTGAGCACCTGATGCTCGCGTGCCGCTCGCAAACCCACGCGTGTGGGATCGGCCAGGTCGTCTTTGTTGCTGCCGTTGAACACACGGATGTCGTTGCCTTCCACATCGTCCATCACGGCTTTCATCGCGTGATAGATCGAGTTCTTGCACACATAACAGCTCATGCCTTCATTGGCGATGTACTCGGGGTTCTGGAATTCGTCGGTGAACACGAAGCGCAGGGGAATGCCGATATGGGCCGCAATGCGTTCGGCCTGCTCGCGCATGCCGCGACCCACCGAGGGCGAGAGCGCCATGATCGCGCTGCTGCGTGCGGCAAACACATCGAACACCGCCTTTGCCACGAGACTGCTGTCGAGTCCGCCGGAAAAGGCCACCGCATTCATACCCGACGCCGAACCGCCATGCTCAATGTCGAGCAGCAGCGAGCGATACAATGTCGCCAGCTCACTCATCGCCACCGCCTTTACCAGGCACACTGCTTTCGCCCAGCATGTTGATGCGATGCGCCGCCGCCGCCGCGCCGATGCCGTTGTCGATATTGACCACCAGCACGCCGGGAGCGCAGCTTCCAAGCATGGAGTGCAGGGCGTTCCAACCGCCCGCGTTCACGCCGTAGCCGGCGGAGATCGGTACACCGATCACGGGAGCCGACACCAATCCCGCGAGCACGCTGGGCAGCGCTGCTTCCATGCCCGCGAGACACAGGATCACCCGCGCACTGTTGAGTGCCGGGAGAATATCGGTCAGCCGATGCAAGCCCGCCACACCCACGTCCGCGAAGCGCGTGGTGCGGCTACCAGCGTGCGCGCAGGCCACCTCGATTTCTTCCGCCACCGCCAGATCGCTGCTTCCCGCCGTCACCACCGCGATGTCGCCGCGCGCTTCGGGCAGTGTCGAAGGAAGAAACACCGCCATGCGCGAGCGGGGATAATACCGAGCATCGGCATCGACCGGATGCAGCAAATCGAAGCGCTCCGCTTCGAGACGGGAGACAAGCACATTGACCACACCGGCATCGCGCAATGCGGTGATGATGTCCCGCAAATCGTCGGTGCTCTTGCCCGGCGCGTAAATCACTTCGGGAAAGCCCGTGCGCGCCGCGCGATGTGGATCGAGCCGTGCGATGTTTTCGACGTGTATGGTCTGATCGGAGGTGGATGTCATTGTAGGGAAATTACCGTCTGTGTCGCGTTGCACGGGTGAAGCCGAGGGCCGAAACGACGCCGCGTATGGACGTCGTGCGGAATAATATACGGAGGGCACCGGGCCGGGACAATGAAGAATGTCGGATGCGGGGGAGTCCGTATCAAGCCGTCACGCGAGCGTCGTTGAACCCCGGCGCGTTTGCCGCTGTTGTGCTCCTGAGTCGAAAAATGCGCAATTTGCGGTAGGACATACTGAGAGCACAATGAACATTTGGCATACCATCCCCGCTGCCCAGGTGGCGCAGCAATTCGGAAGCGATCTGGAACGCGGTTTGAACTCCGACGCGGTGAACGCATCACGCGCCGCGCATGGCGGCAATGAATTGCCGCAGGAAAAACGCAAACCCGCCATTCTCCTCTTTCTCCAACAGGCGAACAATCCCATCATTTACATTCTGCTCGTTGCCGGTGTACTCACCGCGCTGCTGGCGGATGTGGCCGACTCCATTGTGATTTTCGCCGTGGTGATTGTCAATACCCTGATCGGCTACTATCAGGAGACCAAGGCGGAAAGCGCCATGCGCGCGCTCAAGGACTTGACCGCCCCGGTGGCGCGCACCTTGCGGCATGGAGTGCAAACCACGCTGCCCGCCACCGAACTCGTTTGCGGCGACATCGTCTTCGTCGAGTCCGGGACGAAAGTGCCCGCGGACATCCGACTCATCGACACGCGCGAACTGGTAGTCGACGAGTCCATGCTCACCGGCGAGAGTCTCCCTGTCACGAAGCGGGCCGAAGCCGTTATCGCCGAACACGCTCCCCTCGGAGACCGGCTCACCATGCTGTACTCCGGCACAGTGGTGCAGCGTGGACGCGGTCGTGGCGTGGTGGTGGCCGTGGGTGTGCGCACCGAACTGGGTCAGATCACCCAGAACATCATCGACGCCGAGGCCACCATTTCGCCGCTCGAGCAGCGCTTGCAGCGCTTCGGGAAAAATCTGAGCATCGCCATCGGCATTGCCATCGGTATCATTTTTCTCGCGGGATGGCTGCAGGGCAACAGTCTGCTCACCATGTTCCTCACCTCCGTGGGCATGGCCGTGTCGGCAATTCCCGAGGGACTTCCCGTATCCGTCACCGTCGCCCTCTCCATCGGTGTGTACACCATGGCGAAGAAAAACGCCATCATCCGCAAACTCTCCGCCGTGGAAACACTCGGCAGCACCACGGTGATCTGTACGGATAAAACAGGAACGCTCACGGAAAACGCCATGACCGTCACCCGCATTGCCACCGCCGATGGCGACTATCAGGTGAGCGGACAGGGCTACGAAGGCAAGGGGCAGATCACCGCGGCGGACGGCAGCACGCGTACCATTGAAAGCGATCCCGCCCTGAACATGACCTTGCGCATCGGCGCGCTGTGTACCGAATCGCGCCTGGAGCGCGAGGAGGGACGCGTGCAACTCGTGGGCGATCCCACCGAAGGCGCCTTGCTGGCCAGCGCGATGAAAGGCGGGGTGGACATCGATGCGGTGCAAAAGGAATGGACGTTGACGGGCATGCAGCCCTTCGAATCGGAATTGCAGTACATGGCCGTCACTGTCAGCGATGGCACGCGCACACTGCTTATGGTCAAGGGTTCGACCGAGCGCTTGCTCGACATGTGTACGCACATGTATGAAGGCGGCGTGGCTGTGCCGCTCGAAGAGCCGCGGGTACGCGCTTCGGTGAACATGCTCTCGTCGCAGGCGCTGCGTGTGATCGCCTGCGCGTGGCGCGAGGTTCCCGCCGACGCCGACGCGCTCGACGCCACGCTGTATCAGAGTCTGACGCTCGCGGGCTTGCAGGGCATGTACGATCCGCCTCGCGAAGAAGTGAAGGCCGCCATTGCCGACTGTAAAACCGCCGGCATCAAGGTGATCATGATCACCGGCGACCATCGCGACACCGCCCGCGCCATTGCCGAGCAACTCAAGTTGAACGACGAACAGATCGACGTGCTGAGCGGCGCCGAACTCGATGAAATGTCGGACAAGGAATTGCGTGCCAAGGCGGATATGACGGAAGTGTACGCGCGTGTCTCGCCGCTGCACAAGCTGCGCATCGTGCGCGAATTGCAGCAGCGCGGCCATATCGTCACCATGACGGGCGATGGCGTGAACGACGCGCCGGCATTGAAGGCCGCCAATATCGGCGTGGCCATGGGGGCTGGCACCGACGTCGCCAAGGAGGCGTCGAGCATGGTGGTGCTGGATAATTCCTTCGCCTCCATCGCCGAGGCGGTGCGCTACGGCCGGGTGATTTTCGACAATCTTCGCCACATCATCCTCTTCGTGCTGAGCACCAGTTTCGGCGGAGTGCTCACACTCACCGCGTCCATACTCGCCGGCATGCCATTGCCGCTGCTGCCGGCGCAGTTGCTGTGGATCAACCTCGTGACCGACGGCATTTCCACTTTCCCCCTTGCCTATGAAAAGGAACACGGCAATGTGATGCGGCGTGCGCCGCGTCCGGCCAACACCGGCCTCGTGCCCAAGGAAATGCTGCTCACCATTCTCTTCGCCGGCATTATCATGATGCTGGGAACGCTGGGCGTGTACAAATGGGCGCTGGTGCATTACGGCTATGAGTTCGTTGCGGAGGAACTCAAGGGACTGCCGCTGATGAAAGCCCAGAGCATGGCCTTTGTCACCTTGGCCCTCTTCCAGATATGGAATGTGCACAACTCCCGCTCCGTGCATTCATCGCTGTTCAGCATCGGACCGTTCAGCAACAAGCCATTGCTCGGCATCATGGTCGTATCCCTCACCTTGCAGGTGGCCGCGATTCACTTGCCGGGACTCAACGATCTGCTGCGCGTCACCCCGCTGACCCTGCAGGAATGGTTGATCTGCATCGGCACGTCGCTGTCCATCGTGCTGCTTATCGAGGTGAAAAAGCTGCTCACAAAGAAGTGGTCGAAAGCGCGGAGTTATTGATGCTCCGCGCCGACGAGCCTCCGCGGGCATCCGGCCCCTCCAGCCGCTGCCCGCGTGATCGCTCGCGGACATTTGAGCTTCCGCCACCATGTCCGTATATTAAAAATTTACCCTCGTTCCACACTGCTTTACCATGCGCTTCGAAGACATCGTCCCCCACCTCGAGAACATCCCTCACATGCCGCCCGAGCGCGGTAAGCTCATCTACGAATTTGTGCGCGCCCAGCGGCCCAGCGCCGTATTGGAATTGGGTTTCGCGCATGGAACATCCGCGTGCTACATGGCTGCGGCCATGCAGGAAAACGGCGGTGGAAGCATTCTGACCATCGACAATGTGAATGCGCGCAAGCGTGAGCCGGGCATTCTCGATCTGATGCGGCGCACAGGCCTGGAGTCCTTCATCACGCCGGTGTTCGCCGAGCGCTCCTACACCTGGGAGCTGATGAAGCTGCTCGAGCGGCAGACCAGCGATGCTCGCACCGAACCTTGTTTCGATTTTGTGTTCATCGATGGCGGACACACCTGGGACAGCGATGGCTTCTCTTTCCTGCTGGCGGACCGTCTGCTGCGTCCGGGTGGTTGGGTGCTCTTCGACGATGTGACCTGGACTCCTTCCGTGTGCGCCGGCGATGCGTGGGTAGACTCCATGCCCGCGGAAGAGCGCGAAGTGGCCCATGTGGAGAAGGTGTTCAATCTTCTCGTGATGACCGACGCGAACTACGATAGTTTCGAATTCGACGGCGTCTGGGCCTGGGCCCGCAAAAAGCCCGATGCCGCCAGCAGCGAAGCCCGCCCCGATCTGGTCTCGGCCGTCTACGCCAAAACCAACGCCGCCCGCCGCTCCTACTTGCTGCGACGCTATGTGAAGCGTTTGCTCAAGCTCAAGTAGGTTGTGTTTTTTTAGGGGAGGGGTGAAGCGTTAAGCGTTAAGCGTTAATCGTTAGGCGTTAATCGTTAAGCGTTAAGCGTTAATCGTTAATCGTGGATTCCGGATTGGGACCCTGGTTGATCAACACCAACAACGTCCCCGCCTTACCATTTCCTTCGCGCCTTCGCGTCTTCGCGTGAGGAATTTACCTCGCGTCCTCGTCACAGTACACCACGTAATGCTCCGTGCCGAAGTCGGGAAGCGGCAAATCTTTCGCCACCGCGCGGGGCAGCACAGTCAACCCTGTCCGCCGCCACTGCGCCACACTGTCGGCCAGGGCCATGTCGGGAAACGCGCTGTCGTGATAACTCACAATGCGATGCTCCGGATAGTACGGTGTGAACTGCGGTTGCAAACTGCGCGGTAGATACATGGTGGTCGTGGCGTGACCCTCGATGAAACAATGCAGCACGCGCAACTCGCTGTAATCCGGTTTCGCCACGGCGAAAGCCGCGATGCCGAACAGCAGTGTCGCCAATGCCATGACCGGCAGCGGACGCCGCAGCGCCGCCAGCGCCCGCTCGCGCGAGGCCACATCCATCAGGAAAAACAGCGCAATGGCGAAGCCGGGAAAAAGATACCACCGGTACACCAGCGCCGGATTCACCTGCAGGTACAGCAACAGCGCCAGCACTCCCGAGGCAATGAACAGACTGCCTCGACGCAGCACCTCGCGCCAGCGGTACACAAGATACACCAGCAGCACCAACAGGATGAGCAATTCCAGCGGCGAGGAATTCCATTTTTCCAGTATCAGCGAAAGCCAGCCGTCGAAGGCCACCGGCTCGTCCTTGAGACGAAACAACGCGATATACATCACGAAGGCCCAGGACTTCAGCATGTTCAACTTGAGCACGCCCGCTGGCCAGAGCACGGCGAAAAAGAGCAGCGCCAACCCGGCATACTTGAGCATACGCAGCGCGCTGTGTCGGCGTCGGGTGGACCGCACGAGTTTCATTGCCATCCATACCGCCAGGAAAAAGAGCACGAACATGCCGTATTCCACTGTGGCCATCAATCCCGCGCAACTCGCGGCAGCCCAGCGCAGATACACCTCGTCCCGGAAACGCTCGTACAGGTACAGCGTGTACAGAAACAACGAGAGCAGCAAACCAAAGGGAAGGTGCATGTTGAATCCCACCACCGCCATGGCCATGGCCGCGGACGCGGGTAGCAACAGCATGACGGGTGAAGCGGCCTCGGGGCGACGGTAAGCCAGCAGGAACAGCACCGCGGGCCACAGCAGCAACCAAAACACATTTGCCAGACGCAATTGCCAGTGCAAGGGAAGCGATGTCACAAAAGGCTGTAGGGCGATGGCGGGATAGAATGCCAGCGGCGGGTGGTAATGACGCAACAACATGGTACTGCCGGACGCGCGGATGTAATCCGACAACTCCGCACGCGAACTGCTGTCGCGCACGGCTGCAATGCCCATGGAAATGAATTCCGGCAGCGCGATATCGTCCGCGTCGGTGTAATTCACCCAGAATCCCCGCTGCACGGCAAGGTAGTAGTCGCCCTCGTCGTAGGTGAGGGGATGGTCGGAGCGATGGAGCACGAACGAGGCCACACCGAACATCACCGTGAGTATCGATACCGCTGTCAACCAGCCGCGTGTCATCCTGCGTCCTTGTTGTCGCTGTGAAAATGTCTGGATGGAAACGCCGCCGCAGGGCGGCGGAGCGAGGGCGAGGTCGTGTCAGATCATCTTGATTTTCCGATAGGCGTACGCGCACATGCGCAGCAAAATCCATCCATGGCGGAAACGGCTGATATTGGTGCTGCCGTAGGTGCGCTCTCGATAGCGGATCGGCAACTCCGTGATTTTCAAATTCAACTTCGCCGCGCCGAAAATCAGATCGAAATCGCCGAAGGGATCGAAGTCGCCGAAATAATGCCTGTTCGCGGCCAGGCGCAGATAATTCTCGCGTGTCAGCACTTTGGTACCGCACAGCGTATCCTTGAAACGCTGGTCCAGCAGCCAGGTGAACATGATGCTGAAAAACTTGTTGCCGAGCACATTGAGAAAGCGCATCGCGCGATCCTCCATCGGATACACCATGCGCGAACCGTTGATGAATTCGCCCTTGCCCGTCACCAAGGCTTCGTAAAATTTCGGTAGCTCCTCGGGCGGCACGGTGAGGTCGGCGTCGAGTATCATCAGTATGTCTGCCGTGGCTTCGGCGAATCCCTTGCGCACGGCATCGCCTTTGCCTTTGCTGGGCTGGGTGAACCAGCGAATGTCCAGCTCCGGATGCAATGCCGCCTGTGCCTGCACTTCCTCGAGCGTGCCGTCGGTGGAATGCCCGTCCACGAAAATAATCTCGGTGTGCGTGCCCAGCTTCGGCAAGCGCTGCAGGGCCGGCGCGATATTGCCGCGCTCGTTGCGCGTGGGAATCAGTACCGTCACGCTCTGTTCGCGCCGCGCGCCCATCGGCTTGGGATGCGCCGAGACGATTTCCAGCAGACACAGGCGCCGCAGCAGCGGCAGATTCGCCAGCACGTAATTGAACAACCACGACAGCAGGGGAATGTACACCGGCAGCAAGACCTTGAGATTCTTGCGCACGATTTCGTAGTCCGCCAGACGCAGCAGGTTCGCGATGTCGTCGGGTTCGAGCCAGGCGAAAAACGGCGACGAGAGTTTCAGCCGCATTTTCTCGGCGAGCAGCAGGGGAAATTGCCAGTAAATGCTGAAATACGTGATCATGACCCGCGTTCGCTCGTTGCACACGGATCGCACGCGCTCGAAGGTGCCCTGAATGTCGTCGAGATACCCGATGACATCGGAAAAAATCACCACGTCGAAGGTTTCGTGCAGGTCGAGCTGCTCCACGTCCTGCACGTGGAATTCGTATTGCGGAAATTGCCGCCGCGCCTCTTCTATCATGCCCGGACTGATGTCCACACCCACGCCGCGCGAAGGCCGCAATGCATGCAACAACTCGCCGGTGCCGCAGCCGATGACGAGCACCGAGGCATCGTCGGGAACGAAAAACTTCAGATAGGCCTCGAGCATGCGGTAAAAGTACCGATGCCTGCGCCTGCCGCGACTGCGACGGGAAGAAACGCCGTCAAAGAAATCGATAATGGTCTGCTTTTTCGGACTGGCCATGCTGCAAGATACGGGTTTTTTGTGTAACGACTGTGGCGGCAGAGTCTTCTCCTCGGGCGGAGGGGGAAAACCACGGTCTATCATGTTCCTCCGTTACACCCGGGGGAATGAAAATGGTGTAGGTGCCTTGATTACTGTCAGAGTGGATCAGCAGAGTTTC
>DAOSDL010000054.1:8105-17124 GCA_035362335.1 Bacteroidota bacterium | reverse complement strand
CTGGGTTCAGAACGTCGTGAGACAGTTCGGTCCCTATCCTATGCGGGCGCAGGATGATTGAGAAGATTTGCTCTTAGTACGAGAGGACCGGAGTGAACGAACCTCTAGTGTACCAGTTGTCGCGCCAGCGGCATAGCTGGGTAGCTACGTTCGGAAGGGATAAGCGCTGAAAGCATCTAAGCACGAAGCCCACTTCAAGATGAGTCATCCCTCCGCCTTTGGCGGACTAAAGACTCCTGGAAGATGACCAGGTGATAGGCAGCAGGTGTACGCACAGTAATGTGTTCAGCCGAGCTGTACTAATACGTCGTGAGACTTCCCATTAATTTTATTTTCACACAGACGTATCAGTGAACTTGTTAAAACTATGAACAGCTAATACGCTTCTTCTATATGAATTTGTCCATGGCGACGATGGCGAGGGTGATCCACCTCTTCCCATTCCGAACAGAGCAGTTAAGCCCCTCTACGCCGATGGTACTCGGAGGGTGACCTCCCGGGAGAGTAGGTAGTCGCCAGGACTTTTTGTAGAGCCCACTGTTTTTAACAGTGGGCTCTTTTTTTTTTCTTCGACTTTGTGCGGCGATTGGATTATTCAGATTCGACACGGTTTTAAAACCACAGTCTTTCGTGTTCCTTCGTCACACCCGGGAGAATGAAAATGGTGCGGCGATTGGATTATTCAGATTCGACACGGTTTTAAAACCACGGATTTCACAGATTATACACAGATTAGCACAGATGTATCGTGCGAATCCGCAAAAATCTGGTGGGACAGCTCGATCAGCGCTTCTTCAATCGTTGGTTTTTCCTGCGCGGCGCCGGTGCGGGTAGAGACTAGACCAGCAGCATCGCTCTGAATCCTCGCGAGCTGTACCAGGACTGCGCCCCGTTGTGGTAGATGAATGTTCTTCCGTAACGATGGTCGCCAAATAGCGCTCCACCTTTTTCCCTGATTTCGGAAGGTGTAAGCAACCAACTCGATGTTTTTGTGTCGAAGGGGCCGAGCTTTTGCAATTCCCGGTATTGCTCTTCATCCAAGAGCGTGACTCCCATGTCCGTAACCAAGTCCATCACATTGTGCTCGGGAGCATTCTGTTTTCGAGATTCCTGCGCCTTCCTGTCGTAGCAAGCGGACCTGCGACCGATCGGAGTTTCGCTCGCACAATCCATGAACACGATCGTGCCGGTATCATGGTCGTATCCCACCACGTCGGGTTCGCCACCGGTGCTTTCCATATACCAAAAAGAATGAAGTGCCGAGCTTCGCGATTGGAGTCGGCGAAGGACGGTGTCCCAGGAGATGTTCTGGTGACGTTCCGTGTGGGCTACAAAGCGCACACGCAAGTTCTCGATCATCTGCTGAATTTGTGTATTGGTCGGTGATGAAGATCTATGCATTTCATCCTGCCTTTCATTCTTCTAAAGAAGTTGCGAGTAAACGTTAGTGCGTTTTGTGTGAACATCAATGTACGAATACCCGAAGTATTGAGAAATTGATCGCGCGACTGTGGCATAAGCAGGGAATATTGCACAGCAGCCAGCTCCATTGCTGAGATGCTCGAATACTTTTCATGACTCACGCAGCACAATGTGGGGCGTATGAAGCGCGATCCCGGTGAGGTTGATCGAGAAATGCTGGCGAGGGCGATGGAGTGCATTATCGCTCGCAGCGAAGCAGCGGCGGGTTGGACTCTCGTAGGCGCTTGGGTGTGCGCGATGCAGCTCGCGGTTCGAGATGCACAGTTGCTCCAAGCAAGGAGAATGTTTCTGCGAAGGTGGCTTGCATCAAGAAGTACGATTGATGAAAAAAAAAGCGCGAAGGAAAACCCTCGCGCGTAGAGTGGAACCAAAGCGATTCTACCAGGAACCGCTGGATCCACCCCCCCCGAAACTGCCGCCACCACCGGAAAAACTGCTGCCGCCAGACGACCAGCCGCCCCCGCTGCTTCCTGAAGAGAACGACCATCCGCCACTGCTCCAGCTGCCTCCACGAGAGGAGGTCGCCATTTTCGTCGCCATCTTTTTGCCAAAGGCAGTACGGGCGAGAACAATTTTCAAGATGGGAAATCCAACGAGATACAGCGCAAAAAACACATAGCCGATGGGCCAGCCGGTCTCTTCCGCGAGAATCAATCCGGGGGCGCCGTGGAACGGAATGAGGAAGGCGTACAGACCCCAACCGGAGCACCCCGGGCTGAACAGCGCGATGAAGGTGAATACACCGACAATTCCATACCAGAAGAGCAGAAAGAAAATCAGAGGAAATTCCTCGTCGCTGCTCGTGGCGAGCTCAGCTTCAGACAGCGTTCCATCGGCTGCTTTTGTCAGCGCAATCAATCCCTCGCGAATGCCTCCTTCGAAATCTCCTTGCTTGAAGCGTGGGGTGATGATGCCGTTGATGATCATCGTGGAAATCGCGTCTGTGACCGAGGCCTCGAGTCCATAACCCACCTCGATGCGAAGTTTGCGGTCGTCGCGGGCGATGAGGAGCAGAACGCCGTTGTCCACGCCCTTTTGCCCGAGTTTCCAGGTCTCGGCCACGCGAAGCGAGTAGTCCTCGAGCGATTCACCTTCAAGCGAAGGGATGGTGAGGAGGACGATTTGATTGGTGGTGGAATCCTCGTAGGCCTTGAGCATTTCCTCCAATTCAACGACCACACCGCTGCTGAGCATGTTGGCAGTGTCGTTGATGCGGCCGGAGAGATAAGGAACTTCGAGAGCCCAAGCCACGCTGAACACGAAGAGGAGCGCGGCGGCACTGAGCAACAGGCGCTTGATGCGTGTCATGGCTGCCCCCTAGCGATCACTGAAACGGACGGTGTTGTCCAGTTCGTTGGTGTCATCGGGTCGAATTTCCACGCCGCGGCGCTCCAGGAGCTGACCACAGCGGTCGATGGCTTGCAGCATGCCGTCCGCGGGCAGACCAGCTTTCATGGCCTCCACAATCAGGCGCGCCACATCGTCCCACTCGGATTGCTCGACTTTGGCATTGATGCCGGCATCGCCGAGCACGCGTACTCGGCGCTCGAAGAGCGAGATGAAGAGGAGAATCCCTGTTCTATCGCGGGTCGAAAATACCTCTTCATCCAGAAAAGCCAAAGCCGCTCGCTCGTCCACACGCTGCTGGAGGATGGTCGTGGGAATGAACAATCGCTTCAGGGCGGGAATATACGTCGCGGCGAGACCGGCGAGCGCGAACGCCGCCAGGGCGATGAGCGACACCTCGGCGATGCCCACTGGCAGCCAGAGGTCGGTGCCGAGCCCGATCAGGCTGAAGATAAAAAGCACGATGAATGCCGCGGATATGCCCGAGCGAAGCCAGGCTTCCGGGTAGGTATCGCTTTGCGCCACGACGTACGGGACGATTTCTCCCGACGTGCGCTCTTCCGCCGCCTTGACCGCGGCTGCCAAACGATCTTTATCCTGCTGTGAAAACAGCGCTTCCGCCTTGCTCATGAAAACCCGCCGATGTGGTGAAAAATGAAAGATATCGAACGCCGAGGGAATTGACAATTGCCTGGAATCGATGCATCCGCCATATTGCGACCACGCTCCGCGTCACGCCCCGGGAAGGTGCGCTGGCGGGGTCCAGGCGGACATGGAGGCGCATCAGTTTGTCCGTGAGAATATTCCCATGCGCCGAGAAGTGATGGTGACGCTGTTCCTTGGCGAGTGTGTCACCTACGGAATTTTCACAGCCATCAACCGTACGACCATCCGCTCCATGATCGTGAACAATCATGTACGTTTCCTGGGAACTGTTCTCCTGTGCGCACTCTGTCTTGCATTCGAGACAACACGTGCTCAACCGGTGTTCGTGGTATACAAACACGAGCATCGCCTGGAGTTGTGGGACAATGGATTGATGGAGCGGCAATGGACAATCTGCTCTCTCTCCGCAGTGGCCGGACGAAAGATGAGGCAGGGTGACCAGCTCGTGCCGGAAGGAGTGTATGCCGTCACCAGCTACAATGCACGCAGCGCTTCCTGGAAAACCCTGCACATCAATTATCCGAATGCCTTCGACCGGTCGCAGGGTTGCACGGGAGGCGCCATCGGCATCCATGGGAAATGCGCCTCCTCGGGTTGCATCGGCATGAGCAATGCCGACATGGATGCGATTGTGGTTGCCTTGGGAACGCGCATCCGTCGCTTGCCCATACCGGTGTTGATGTTCGCCTCGAATGATTCTCTCCGTGTGGAGCGCTTGCTCAGGTTGTATGAGAGGCAGGGTGATGGAGCATCGGTGGAATTTCTACGCCGGCTCGAGAAACTGCGGAGGTTTTGGGAAAAGGAGCACAGAGTCCCGAAATTCACCTGGGACACGAAGGGCTATCGCATAACAGAATAGCCGCGTGCTGCGGATGCGAGAGGGTGCGTGTCGAAGCGGAACCCGGCACTTTTCCATTCGCCATGCCTGTGCTACCTTAAGTGTACGCAACAAGAGCAGTGCCGTGAGTACCGAAGCCGATATCAAGATTTTCGCACTCTCCGACATCACGCGGCGTATCGCCGAGGTGTTGGAGCCCGCGCGCAGCAAACGCTTCTGGGTGCGTGCCGAGCTTGGCGAGATCAGCGAGAAGAACGGACATCTGTACGGCACCTTGCTTGAAATGGAGCAAGGCAAGCAAGTGGCGCGCATGTCGTTCTCGCTGTGGCGCAACGACCGCGCACGCATCGCGGCCGCCTTCGAGCGGGCGGGGCTGGCCTTCGAACTGAAGGCCGGGATGAAAATCGTGCTCTACTGCCAGCTCAACTTTCACCCGGTGTTCGGACTGAGTCTGCAAGCCGTGGACGCCGATCCCCGCTTCGTGCTCGGTGAATTGGAGTTGCGACGCAGGGAGATCATCGAGCGCTTGCGCGCGCGTGGGGATCATGAACGCAACAAGGCACTGCTCGTTCCGCGTCTCCCGTTGCGCATCGGGCTGATCACCAGCCGTGAAAGCGCCGCGTACTTCGATGTGATACAGACGTTGCGCAATGGAGGCTTCGCGTTTCGTGTGTCGCTCACCGATGCGACCATGCAGGGCGAAAAAGCGGAGCAGTCCATCCTCGATGCCCTTGCCGCACTGGCTCCGTTGGATCTCGATCTGGTGATGCTGATTCGTGGCGGAGGTAGTAAAACCGATCTTGCGACGTTGGATAGCGAGCGAATCGCGCAGGCCATCGCCGCGTACCGCAAACCCGTGTGGGTGGCCATCGGTCACGAGACCGACAGTGGCGTGCTGGACGTGGTGGCGCACAGTGCGTTCAAAACCCCCACCGCTCTGGCCGAACACATCGTGCAGCGCTTTCTCAACGCCGAGCGCGACGCTGTCATCGCACAGGAACGGCTGCAGCGCGCGTGGGCGCATGTGCTCGGCATGCATCAACTTAGGATGCGGGAGGACAGCATCGGCATACAGCAGGGCAGCAGGAAAATGGCGGAATTGGCGCGCAGCGAGTTACGGACTTGCATGGAGCGGCTTCGGCGCAGCGTCGCCGAAAGGACGCATGCCGAACTGCGCGCGCTCGACACGGATGCCCGCGACATGCACGCGGGCCTGCGCGAAGCCCTGCGACGACGCGAGACCACGATACTTGACGCGCGTCGCCGTATGTACCTGCTCGCGTCGGGGGCGCTGTCGCTGCAGGCACAGGCACTCGGGCAGCAGCGCACGCGGCTTTCTCCGGTACGCATCGCCTCCGCAATCGAGAGTGCGAGGAGGGCCTTGGGTCAGGCGGAACATCGCGCCGATGCCGCGCGCACCCGCGCGGTGCGACAGCGCAGGACGCGTCTGGCCGCGCTCGCTGCGACCTTGCATGCATCGGCATTGCTCGAACGGTTGCGCGGACAGCGCAACGTGCTCGAGCAGCAAGGGAACGTACTTCGCGCGCATGATCCTCAGCGCGTGCTTGAACGAGGATATGCGATAGTACGGGACGAGCGCGACAGCGCCATTCGCGGTGTGGGAGCGCTCGTGGCGGGGCAATCCGTGCGCATGGAAATGCACGACGGTACCGCATCGGCAACCATCAACAACAAGGAAGAACGCGATGAGCGAACACGAACAGAGTTATGAGGACAAGGCAGAGCGCCTCAACGCGATTCTCACGCGCCTCGACAATTCCGAAACCCCCATCGACGAACTCGCGCGCGATGTGAAGGAAGGCGTGCGTTTGATCAAGGAAATGAATGAGACGCTGAAAAAAGTCGAACTTGAAGTGAAGGATGCATTCAAGGAGCTTGAGAGCGTCCAGCAGCAATTGGGCACAAGCAGGACGGAGGGGTGAGACTCCGTCCGCCTGTGTGCGGTCATCGCTTTTTGATGGAATCGATGCGCCCCTGATCCGGCGCCGTGTGGATGATTTCCCTGGAGCCGCGAGGGATGCGGGCGCTATCCACGTCGTCGTAGCCGTCAATACTTCCACCCGGGGTCATCACCCCCTCACCCTCATCCTGTCGTGCGAGCGAATCGACTGTCATCGCGGGCTCGGCATCGGGGCGATCCGATTTTTCGCCGTCGCAGGAGCCCAGGAACATGGCTCCGAGCAACAGACCGCTACCGAACAACCACGAATTTCTCATTCCGTACCTCAGTATCGTTTGTTAAAATTCGCACGTAATACACTCCGGGTTGGAGGGCCGAGCTGCGGATGGCGATTTCGTTTTCACCCGCGCGGGCGCGGTCACGGAACAGCGTGCGCAGAAGCCGTCCCATCGCGTCGTACAGTCGCACTTCGACGATGCTCGCGGCATCTCCGTGAAAGCGGAAGCGCACATCGCCCGAAGCTGGATTCGGATACAACGATGGTAGTGTGGGTATGCCGTTGTCGGAAGTGATACCGCCCACCGGAGCGTCGCTCAGTTGTGCCACCCAGCCGCCCCAGCGCGACGAGGCATTGCCATAGCAGCCACTGACCCACACTTCCGGCACGGACGTACCGGGACGCCGAGCGATGCCGGTGTAATCGCCCCAGCGTTCGGTCTCGGTATTGCCGATGGTGTACACCCAGTTTTGTCCACCCCGCAGCAGCACGGACGGGGTGAACTCCATTGCGTTATCCACGGCAACTGCTCGAGCCTCGGGGTAAATGCTGGCACTCGAACGGAGGAATCCCAGCACGGCGCTGTGGTCATCGTCGCTATTGGAGTAGGACGCCACGGCAGGGTAGGCATAGGAATAACCCTGCAAGCCAAAGGATTTATGCTGAACGGTTTTTGCAGAGACATTCATCCGATTATATCGGATCGTGGCTTCGCCCGCAGCACTTGCGTCGTTGTGCACGTAATGGAGCGTACCCTTGAGATAGAAGGCCGAGAGCACGCGGCAGTCGTTGGTGTTGAGCGGCACGGCAGTACCCTGTTGCGAGGCATTGCGTGGCGGCGCGTATGTGGCGACGGAGATATTCGAGCTTTGAAGTTCCGGTGACCCGTCGTAGTCGTCCGTCACATCCCAGAGTGTCACCGTGTTCCCGCCGGCGGCGAGTGTACTTACGCAGTAGATGCCGGGTCCGTAGCCCCCGTCGCGTCCCCAAGATGCAGGCAGCAAGGTGAAGCCATTGCTGACATTCCAGTACCGGTAGCGCGGCGGCGTGCCTGTGAAGGCCGTACGTTTGTCGATTTGTAAAAGAATGGTGCCCTGGTATTGCGAATTGTCGTTGTACATGTTGCCGCAGAGATAGAAATCCTCTTCCGATACACCGATGGAGGGAAAATCGAACCAGCTGCCCGCGCGAAGATTTGCCCCCGCGATGGTGAACACCCACCAGCCCTCCATCGGATTGGCGCTTTTGGAGAAACAGACGAAGATGCGGGATTCCGACCAGGTGAAGCCGTGGAGCACTACCAGGATGAAGCGGTCGTGCACCGCATCATACAGGATGCGCGGATCGTAGATCATGGCCGTGGGTTGCTGTGCCGCGAAAAAATCGTACCAGTTGACCGCCGCCAGGTTTTGTCCTGCAGCATTGCGGACGGACAGATCCCAATTGCCAGCCGACACCACGATACCCGCGCGCGACACCGCGATGGTGTTGTCCATCGGCGTGTTTTGCGTAAGCGTGTTGGCCTGGTAATTGGTGCCGATACGCAGATTGGGCGCGAAGGCCCCGCTGTTTTCACGGACCGTTGCTTGCGGGATGGGAGCCGGACCCCATTGCTGCTTCACCACATCCGCTTCGCGCACAGACTGCGCATGCACAGCATGGGGGAGCGCGGCACTGATGCGAGTAATCGTCATTCCCAGGCCACGTGGCACCAACCCAGGCGCGATCTCTCCTTGAAGAGACATCGAACCCTCGCCCGCAACCACATGTGTGGTGGCATCGGCGAGGGGGAACTTCTGGGCGTGGAGGGGAAGGAACATTATCGACATCAGGACAGCGAGCGGTACGTATCGCAATCGAAACATGACATCCTCTCTGGTTTTATCTCATCGTCCACGCCTCGCGCGAAATGTTGCCGCGGGTTTGAACCAATCGCATGGAGCGACGGATGGGCGTGTCGGAGAACTTTCAGGATAGTGTATGCGGCAAAGTACGGAAGAGTCCCGCTTGATTCAAGCCATGGAGCGGGCAAGTTCCGGCGGGCAGCGTCGCTGCTTCGCGAGAAATGATAGCTCCAGCACATCGATGCTCGTCGTGCCTGATTGAGAGATTGCCGAAATTGTCCAGGTCATTTACAGATACGCTCCGGGGCAAAAAATGCGAAGCGGGCACATGAACTCGACGTGGCTATTCAATGAACGCTCATGCACCCGAGGTTGGCGTCCTTGGACCGGGATTTGGCTATTCAGTGAATATCCTCGCCAGCGAGGATGGTTTCGTGGGCATCGACGTGGCTATTCAATGAATGCTCAGAATGCTCATGCACCCGAGGTTGGCGTCCTCGGACCGGGATTTGGCTATTCAGTGAATATCCTCGCCAGCGAGGATGGTTTCGTGGGCATCGACGTGGCTATTCAATGAATGCTCAGAATGCTCATGCACCCGAGGTTGGCGTCCTCGGACCGGGATTTGGCTATTCAGTGAATAT
>DAOSDL010000054.1:0-8005 GCA_035362335.1 Bacteroidota bacterium | reverse complement strand
ATATCCTCGCCAGCGAGGATGGTTTCGTGGGCATCGACGTGGCTATTCAATGAATACTCGTGCACCCGAGGTAGGCGTCCTCGGACCGGGATTTGGCTATTCAGTGAATATCCTCGCCAGCGAGGATGGTGTCGTGGGCATCGACGTTTTCAATGACTTACGGGGATTCCGCTTGTGATTTGGGTGCTGCAATGACGATATCAGGGCGGAAGCGTCTACTTCGCGAAACGACAGGGCTCGTGAGAATAGCCATTCTTTGCGTCTTTGCACCTTGGCGCTTTGCGTTGAATTCCCCTCCGACCTCAGAAGAATGGAATGCAACGTCGCAGTGAAGCAGAGACGCAAAGTGTTGGAGGGTGTTGTCTCGTTTCGCGATTCAATGAACTTTCCGCAGCGGGGAAGAAACTGTGCTTCCTTCCCGTGTCACGGGTGCTGCAATGGCGAAATCAGAAGGAAGGCGGTACGACGTGCAGCATGCATCGGTGGACACGGTCAATCCGACCTCTTGCTCATGTTTTCAAAAATACGCATGTTGGACATACAGCGGATGTCGCGGTTTCCTTTGCTTGTGGAACATGCCCCCGCGGGTGCAATCCCGTCGTGTGGCAGCCGCTACTTCCGTTTTCGGTATCGCCGACGTATGAGCATCGCAATGAATATGGATACAGCGCACCCGGCTTCCACAACGCAGGACATTCTAATGCGCACGGTGGCGAAGACCGCATGGCAAGGACCTTCGCCAGCGCGTGTCCGGCTTCGCGTGCTCGAATTTCTGGGAGTCGCGATGCTGATATATTCCGCACTGATGCTCGTCGCCGATCTGGCAGTGGTGCCGCTCACCACCTCGCTGCGCTGGGATTGGCTGGAATACACCGAGCAATGGCTCGTTGGATCCTGTCATCGCATGCCAAGCCGCAGTATATGGATCGCCGCCGTACCGATGGGATTGTGCGCCAGGTGCAGCGGCGTGTATCTCGGGGCAGTGCTGTTGTTGCTTGTGGGACTACGCGCGGGTGATCGGATGGTACTTCCACCGCGTGTCGCGATTGCATTTATGCTCTCGCTGCTGCTGGATGGAATGCTGCAGCATCTTCTGCTCTACGACTCGGGAAACGGTTGGCGACTCTTCACGGGCTTTCTCTACGGAGCCGGCGTGGCCGGACTCCTTCAATACATTCTGGCGCGGCAATACGCGCTTGTGCTACCAATCATCAGCATGGAGAAGTTGCGATGAACATCAACACGCCATCGTTCCGAATTGTCTCGTCCGTCGTTTTCGCCTGCTTCATCTTCTTTGCCATCGGTGCGCCCGTGCGTGCCATTGGTCCGGCGGGCGTGACCGTGCCCGCGGGCACGGTCGTTGCGCTGTCGCTCGAGCAGAGCATCACCTCCGAAATGCCCGTGGGGAGCAGTGTGAACTTCCGTGTGATCTACGATGTGAAGGTTGATGGCCAGGTGGTCGTTCGCGCTGGTTCGATTGCAACAGGCAGTATCGCCTCGGTGAAGGGCACAGGTGCGGTGGGATCGCCGGGTCGCGTGGCCATCACCTTGCGCACGGTACGAGCGGTGGATGGGCAGGAAATCCTGCTGCGTGGCAACATGAACAAGGAAGGTGACGACAAGGTGGTGCTGAGTGTGATTCTCGCGCTTATTTGCCTTCCCTTGATTCTCATCCACGGTGAGGATGCGGAAATTCCTGCTGGCACTGAGGTGCGAGCATATGTTGAGCAAGAGTATACGATCAATACCTGACCAAGCAGAATTACCCGTATGGCTCCCTCGTCGCGCATATCACGTGCCGACGAGGGACCTTGTCCTTGCTGAGTGGAGAAAGTGAACGAGTTGCCTGCAACCGATGGTACGGCCGATACGTATACCAGGACTTGGTGTTTTCACCAGAAGTCTACTGTTGAACGAATCTTATTTGCTGCTTCGCTGCGGAGTGTATGGTGGCTCCGTATCGACAGTGCACAATCCGAACTCTCGTGTGGAAGCTGAACAACACGGCAGGAACAACGATGAAGCGTCTGCTGACCATTCTCCCGCTCCTCGTGTTTTGCTCGACCGTCGCATGGTCGCAGCAGGACGCAGATGCCACGGAGGTGACAAAATTCTACGATGCGGTGGTACGACTCCGAGATGGCACGGTCATTCGTGATGTGGAGGTGTCGTACGAATACGAAGAGGGGATGTACGAGCGGTACGTGATCAAGACGCGGGAGGGGACCATCATTCGCAAATTGCCTTCCGAGATACTGGTGATCGAGTCGCATGCACGCACCTTCTATCCGCCGCGGTACAATCCCATCACTGTCGTTACGCCTTGTGATCATCGTTGGCGCGAGAAGCAGTGGTACTTCGTGGAAGCGCGTGCATGGGGGTACTATGCAGGCAAGGATGAATCCGAAAATGCAATCGGTATCGACCAATTCGCGTTCGGCCCCGAGGCGGTGTTCGGGCTGCGCTTCGGCATGTGGGGCATGGGAGTGGGGGCGTCGTATTTTCGCTCGAGGGATATCAGCCGTGTCCCGGTGTTCCTGCACGGGCGTTATCAACTCAGTGCGCATTGCTTCGCACCATTCGTGTATGCGCAGGCGGGAACGGTTTTTGATAATCAATCCGAAGTCACGCCGTCGTTCGGTGAATACCTTTCACCTGCTCCGAAAATTCTGGGCGTCGGTGCCGGATTCGATTATCCGCTGGCGTCATGGCTGGATCTCTCCGTCGATCTCGGATATCGCTATATGCAGCTTCCCACACTCGTGGACTGCGATTGCTCGCCACAACCCCCGGCCACGACGGCGGTGTTTTACAATGAAAGCCACGGTGTGCTTCTGCGCGCCGGCGTAACGTTCTAGGCAAGGAGGCGAACGATGTACTCGCACATCATCACTGTCGTTCGCAGCAGCGGGATAATGCTGCTCGCGATGCTGCTCTTCGTTTCCTGCCAATCCCCAACCGAGACACCTCCGACCACACGGCGTACCGTCACGGTACATGTGGAGGACGCCAACGGCAAGTCGTTGGAGCTCATTCCGGTGCGTATGCTGGAATTGACTGATAAGGAAGCGCGTCAGCTGGAAAGTGCCGTCACCGATCGTTCCGGCGATGCGCGATTCATGGTGGAGATTCCGAGTACCGGCAAGGCGTTCCGCTTCATCGCGGGAAGCGCAAGCACAGGGACAGTGTTCAAGGATGCCAATCTCCTCTGCCGCGATACCGTGCTTGTCATTCGTCTGGCCACGGAACTGCTTCCCTGCGGCGAGGATGTGACCAAGGTGCTGCGCATCGAGGATATCTGCGCTCCGTTGATTACCGGCGAGCGCTTCACCGGAAGCACGGATTTTACTTTTACCAGCACCTGCGCCGAACCCATCACTTATTCCGTGAGCGGGCCCGTGAATTCGCGCGAACTCACGCTCGATATTCTCGACGCGCAGGGCGTGGCCTTCCCGGCGCGAAATTTCACCATTCCCGCCGGTGGACAATTTGTGGTGCGTGCCACGGCCTCTCCAGCCGACAGTGGCGTGCATCGTAGTTCGTTCGTGTTCACCGGTACCGGGCCGGGCGGAGTCACGTCCACCTTGACCTTGATCATCGAGGTGGATGCCCGCAACTGCAATGTCTGCGCCTGTCCCGAGGAGGAAATTATCGTGGACTTCGGCTTCGTTGAGGCATCGCCAACGCAGGGGCGTGGGACGCGCACCGTCGAGCTGCCTCTTAATGGCTGCCGCTTCCTGCGCATCGACAATCTCGTGAAGGAGGCCACACAGAAGGAGCGCTTCGGCATTCCGCCCATTGATGATATTCAGGTGGAGCCGGGAGGGCGATACACGCAAACCTACAGCTTTGTCCCGGCCCCAGGTGATTTCAGCTTGGTGCAGGATACCGTGCTCGTCGAGCATTTCATTGCGGCGGAAAACAAGCGTTGCACCACACGCGTCATTCTTCGCGGACAAGGATGCGGACCCGCCTGTCGTTTTATCGACGACACCTTCGTGAACAGAGGCGGGCAGGAATGGGATTCGCGGATACATCGCATCCGCGTGTACGAATCTGGTGCAATGGAAATCTGCTTCGAGAACACTGGGCAATGCGGCGATCTGGTTCTATCGCAGAGCAATCCCGGCGCTCCTGGCTTCCGCATGATCACGCCCGGACCACTGCGGATCGCTCCAAACAGCACGGAATGTTTCGAAGCGCGGTTCGATGCCGCAGACAATGTGGTTTGGCCGAATGGTCACGGTAAACCAGCGGTGATCAATCACACACTTCCGGTGAGCGTGCAAACGTGCAGCGGGGTGCGACAGGTGAATCTGCGCGTGCTGGTGGATACGCTGCCCGCGCAGTTCTCGCGCTGCATTTATCGCTGGGATCAAAACGGAAACTACGGTTACAATTTCACACCCGTCGAGGGAAAGGGAGAGGATCGCTACGACCCGGCGGTTCTGACCGCACAGGTGTCCGATATCGCCGTGATGAGTGTGCTGCCTGGAGTCTCTGCCCAGGTGCGTTTCCGCTCCGAATGGAAATTGATCAAGACCAACGTGTCGGATGCGCAGTTCAATTTCGACGACATGTCACGAGGGCAAAATGGCTGGACGCTGGCCGAGTATCGCAGTATTACCACCTCACCCCCGCCGTTCAGTTCTCCCGGCGACGCCACGCTGCTGTTCCGCGGAGTATACAGCGTTCGCATCGTTCGTGGGTCGTCGGTCTTTTTCGCATGTATTCGCGTGCGTGAGATCAGTGTTGATCCCGACGGTAAAGAGAAAGTCTGTCTCGATGTGCTCTTCCCCATGATACAGGAGTGAGATATGCGTAATCATGGTGTGGTACCCGTGCTTTTCAGCATCGCCCTTCTGACCGCGTGCGGCAGTGGTGGCGAGATGGTTCAGGATAGACAGGCGGGCAACGCGTCGGACGCCGCCAAAAACGCCAAGGTTTTAAACACATCGGCCGATGAATTCGCTCCGGTGATGTTTGCAGATGGAAATACGGTACTGTGGACATCGAATCGCGAGCAGGGGATGCGCACACGAGTGCTCTCTCCGGAGTTCCGCTACGGTGAAGCCGTGTATGGTGTGAGTCGACCAACACGAGCCGCAACCCTGCAGTTGGACCTTCCTTCCGCATGGTCGAGTCCGGAGCCATTTCAGGCTGGTCGCCTCGATCGCGTCAACACCGGTGCCGTGTATGTGGACGAGTTGTCGCGGACGGTGTATCTGAGTTCCACATATCGTCAGGTTGGAGATGGCGGTGCGGACATCGCGCGGCTATCGATGGATGGTACCGAGGATGCGGTTCCGCTTCCGTCGTTGAATTCGCCGTGGTGGGACGCGCAGCCGAGCATTTCTCCCGATGGCTCTCTGCTGGTGTTTGCCAGCGATCGCGTTGACACCTCTCCGACAGTGAAAGACACCGGGCGTCGGGCCCCGCATCTGTGGGTGGCCAGAAAAAATGGGGAATCCTGGTCCGCGCCGGAACGATTGCCAGCACCCATCAACTCGGAAGCGGAGGAAATGTCGCCGCATTTCGGTGTGGATGGATATCTCTACTTTGCCACGCGACGTTGGCCTGAAGCGGGTTATGAATTAGTTCGCAGTCGATGGGCTGATAATCGATGGAGCGAGGTCGAGCGTCTTCCCGCACCCTACAATTCGGCATCGGACGATGTGTTCCCCTTCCTCAGTGCCGACCGCATGCAGCTGATGTTTTCTTCGAACCGCGAGGGCGGTTCCGGCGGTTACGACATCTGGTATGCGGACATGCACTACTGCGTCCCCCTGAATGTGCGTGTGCGTTTGCTGGCCGCGGATGCCGCAGCGGGGAAAAGCGAAGCGGGTCAAGGCATTACCATCGAAGTCGTGGAAAAATCCTCCGGTGCTATTGTGGCAAAGGGGACCACCGATGCGGATGGACAGTACGCGCTGCTGTGTGGAACCGATGCCGGCACCGTGCGCGGAAGGCAGTTCGGACTCAAAGTGAATACGGAGTATATTGTCCGCGAAGCGGGTAAAACCTGTTATCAGGGTACGGGGGATGTGAGCATTTCCACGCCTCCAGCCGAGAGCATCGGCGATGGGGTGCGCGTGGAGATGGAATTACGCCGCAAGGGCTTCCCCTCGTTCCATGTGGAAAGCGATTCCATTTGGTTTTTTGTCACGGGATACTGGTATCCGAACACCACCACCGAATATGCGCGGCTCAAGCAGCGTCTTGCCGACCCACGTGACATCCCCAATGCGAATTTCATCGATATGACTGGACCATACGAGGACAAGGCGAAGGAAGTGGATGCCTGGTTCGATCATCTGTATGTTGAGATTGAAAAAATGCTCGGCCCGATGTTCGATGATTGCTACGATGCCGCAGACACCTTGGTGATCAATGTCCGTGGCTACGTGGATCCACGAGGCCTTGCATGGGGCAAGTACGAGGACGCGGAGACGGTGCGGACACGCAGTGCGGTGATAGAACCGGGTACTGTTATGGCGCGTCAGGAAGGTAATGTGAAGCTTTCTCATCTTCGCGCGTGGTACTCGATGAAGATGATCGATCGCATGATGAAGGGACGCTCTCGACTGTACACCCAGCTGCGTGAGAACGGGCGCATTCAGATGCAGTGCGATGGAAATTACATTGGGTATGGCGAGAAAGGAAGTACCAGCACCGGTCCGACCGACGATCCCTTCAAGCGGAAATTCACTGTGGAAATGGAAGTCCGCTACGACAAAGCCAAACACAAGCGATGACATGGCAACTCTGGACGTCATGCCGAACGCGTGCATGGCGTCCGCAAATTACTTGCCGAAGCAGCGGGTGACGCTGCTTCGTTGCGCGCTTAATCACACCACCCGGAACTCGGGCTCCCTTCCATCCAGCACTGCAATGAGATTTCTCGCGGCGATCTCGGCCATGCGCTGCCGTGTCCGTACCGACGCGCTGCCGATATGCGGTAAGAGTACGGTGTTGCGGAGTGCGATAAGCTCATCCGGAATACTGGGTTCCTCCTCGTAGACATCCAAGCCCGCAGCAAATATACGTTCTTCACGCAGTGCTCGAATCAGCGCCTGCTCATCCACCACAGGTCCGCGCGCGGTGTTGATGAGTATGGCGCTGCGTTTCATCAGGCCCAGTTCGCGTTCGCCGATGAGATGGCGGGTATCGGGAGTGAGAGGAAGGTGCAGGGAGAGCACATCCGCTTCACGCAGCACGGTATCCAGATCGGAGTATTGAGCACCGAGTTGTTGTTCAAAACTCGCATCGCGCTTCCGATTGTGATAGAGCAACCGCATGCCGTACGCGCCGACGGCTTTGCGCGCCAGCGCTTGCCCGATGCGTCCCGCGCCGATGATTCCCAGCGTGGCACCCTGGAGGTCGTGGCCCAGGAAGAGCATCGGTTCCCATCCACGGAATTTGCCCTCACGCAGCCAGGTATCGCTTTCCACGATACGTCGTGCGCAGGCCAGCATCAGTGCGAAGGCAATATCGGCCGTCGCCTCCGTGAGCACACCGGGCGTATTCGTCACCATGATACCAGCGGCACGAGCGGCCTCCACATCAATATTGTTGTACCCCACCGCGTAATTGCTGATACATCGCAAGCGTGATCCCGCTTGGATCACCTCCACATCAACCGGATCGGAAAGCAGACACAGCAGACCATCAGCATTGGCGACACCAAGCAGAAGTTCCTCCTTCGTGATCTGCCGATCATGTTCATGAACGTGAAGCGTGCAATGAGACCGCAGCAAATCCATCCCGCTTTCCGGAATGCGTCGAGTTACAAATACCATGGGTTTCATAAACGCAGCAGAATGTACAACATGTCTTCCATACGAAAATAACCCACAAATCCGCACGAAGCACACCGCGCCATCGCCCCGCGATCGCGCCATCGCCCGGGATATGCGCCGTAGGGGCGAACCTACGTGTTCGCCCCTACGTCCGCGTCCGCGATTTCATAACCGGCGATGCGGGCGGACACGATGGGGATATCGGG
>DAOSDL010000053.1:0-17814 GCA_035362335.1 Bacteroidota bacterium | reverse complement strand
GAGGGCTTCGCCACACCGAGGGCTCGGAGGGTTCGCGGCCAAGCGTCTCTGCGCCCTTGCGTTGGCTCGAATGCGGCGGGGCGCACGGATCGAGCGGGAAGCGCCCTCAACAATTCCTCTCCGCTCTCTTCGCTCTCTTTCATCTCTTCAAATGTATCACGTACTCAGCCAGCCGGCAGGATTCGAGCGGGAATCAACCTCAAACATTCCTCCGCGCCCTCGGCGCTCTCCGCGCTCTCTTCGAATGTATCACGTACTCAGCCGGCCCGCGCCAGCCGCTCCCGCGATTGCTCATTACGGAATAACCCCGTAAGTTTCAGGACGGTATCGCGAGTGGCGGTATCGTGCTGGTAGAATTGCATAACACAAGAGGAGTAACTCATGGCTACGCGCGCTCACAATTTCTTCGCCGGTCCGGCGGTGCTTCCTGTGCCAGTCGTCGAAGCGGCAAGGGATGCTGCCTATGATTTCGCGGGGCTCGGGATGTCGATCATGGAAATCAGCCATCGCTCGAAAGAGTTCGACGCGGTGATTCAGGATGCCCAGCGGGACATGCTGGAACTCATGGGACTGTCGGCCGACGAGTACGCGGTGCTCTTTGTCGGTGGTGGCGCCAGCACGCAGTTCGCCATGGTGCCGATGAATTTCCTGCACAGCAAAGCGGATTACATCAATACGGGCGAGTGGTCGACCAAGGCGATCAAGGAAGCCAAGATGTTCGGCACAGTCAATGTCGTCGCCTCCTCCGAACCCGAGCAGTTCAATCACATTCCGAAGAACGTTGTGTTCTCCGGTGATGCCGACTATGTGCACTACACGTCCAACAACACGATTTACGGCACCGAGTACAAGCACACTCCCGACGTCGGCGCCGTGCCCCTCGTCTGCGATATGTCATCGGACATGCTGAGCCGCGTGTACGATTATTCGAAATTCAATTTGATTTACGCGGGCGCGCAGAAAAATCTCGGCCCCGCCGGCGTGACCATCGTGGTGGTGAAAAAAGCGTGGGTCGAGGAAAAAGCCAAGGACGGCATCCCCACCATGCTGCGCTATAAAATCCACGTCAGCAAGGAATCGCTCTACAACACACCGCCGGTGTTCCCCATTTTCGTCGTGGGTCAGACACTGAAATGGATCAAGGGCATGGGTGGCCTCGCCGCGGTGCAGGAACTCAACGAGAAAAAAGCGGCCTTGCTGTACGATCTGTTCGATGCCTATCCCGAATTCTACAAAGGCACGGTGGTGAACAAGGAAGATCGTTCGCTCATGAACGTGACCTTCCGTCTGCCGAGCGAGGAACTCGAGGAGAAGTTCATCGGTGAAGCCAAAAAGCAGCGCATGTTCGGTCTCAAGGGACATCGCTCGGTCGGCGGTTGCCGCGCCTCCATTTACAACGCCTGCCCCATCGAGAGTGTGGAAGCCCTCGCGAAGTTCATGGAAGAATTCATGAGCGCGAACAAATAAACGTTCCGCTCCCGACAAAACACGGCGCCCTCCCACCCGGGAGGGCGCCGTGCGTTTGGGGATAGGCTGGCGAGCTATTGCATTGCGGAGAAATCTATATGCAGCGACCGAAGCGGTTTGCGATTCATCGCGGCGCAAGCGATATTGAAGGAAAGCGATTATCGGATAATTATCTCCGGCGAACAGGTTGCCACGCATGCGGGCCGATGCGGGATCATGAGGATTCACATCGCCAGCGACGGAAATTCTGGATGGAGCATTGATGATTATCCCGTTCTTTGATTACCAGACAGGAGGCGTTATGCATCGATGTGTTGTGTTACTTCCCTTGCTGATAACCCTAATCATGGAAACGGGCCACGCGCAGAATTTCCGTGAGTTCAACGATTATGGTTGGTCGCCCGGATTGGACGATGTGGTTGTCCTTCCCCACGACATCGACGGCGATGGCGTAATGGAATTTCTGGTCGGGCATTCGGGGAACTCCTTGCATCTGTACCGCGCGCAAGAGCCGTCGTCGCTGCCCGTGCTTCGCGTGCAACGTGATTTCCTCGTACACCAAAGCATCGGGAAAGGCAATCCAGCTCTGCGCGATATCGACGGTGATGGTTTGCTGGATTTGCTGATTGGCAACGACGGCGGAACAATCACACTCGCAACACAGAGTGCCGTAGGTGTGACCGATTTTGCGTTCGTGAGCGAGAGTTGGAATGACATCGAGATCGGCGCATCGGCAACATTGTGCCTGGTTGATCTCGACAATGACGGCTTGCTGGATATTCTCGTGGGCGAATCGAGCGGAGATATCCATCGCTTTGCTCAACGTGCGGTGAAATCCATGAATTTCGATGCGCGGGGCAAGCTGCGCATGATCGCTCCCAAGCGCGCCTATCCCCATCCCTGTCTCGTGGATATCGATGGAGACGGTTTGTGGGAAATGTTCCTGGGAGCCACGGACAAGCGGATCACCCTGTTGCGGCAACACGCCAGCGTGAAGGATTCCTTCTACGTGGTAACGGCTACCTGGGGGGGCATCGATTATCTGGAACATGGCACTCCCCACGTTGCGGACATCGACAACGACGGCTTGTTGGACATGCTCTGTGGCACGAGGTCCGGCTATGTGTACCATTTCGAGCAGAACGCTCCCGGTGATGAGCAGGATTGGATCCGGAAAAGTGACAATTTTCTCGGCACCTGGGACTTCGGCATACAGAGCGTCTCCGTTTCGACTGATCTCGATGGCGACGGTCGCATAGATGTGCTCCGATCCGTTGTTCCGATCGAGTCGCATACATCGCTCCCGCGCAGCCCTGTCGAGCACTACCGTCAGAAGGGTGTCGGAGACCTTCGGATGGAATATGTGGGGACTCTGGACGGGATTCTTATGGGCATTTACGATAACATGTGCGTGACCGATCTCGAAGGTGACGGACGCATGGATTTACTCACCACATGGCTTCACGGACGCACGCGGCATTATCGGCAAACAGTGGCAGGTGCGTTCACCTTCGAACTTGTCAGCGAGGATTTTCTCCAACAAACGGAAAATTTCGTGTTTCCACCGGTTCCGCTGTTCAAGGACCTCGATGGCAATGGCAAGCTGGATCTGTTGCTTTGTCACGAGGCGGGCAACATCGATCGCTACGAACAGGGAGCGACTGCGACGAGTTTCGCCCTTGTGAAGGAAAGGTGGTTTCGATCACTGAGAGTATATCCTTATCCTTGCATTCTCGACTACGACAACGACGGCATTCTCGACGTCTTCCTGGGCGGAGGCAACCGGGGTATCACCCGCTACGCTCTCACGGACGTTGCGGCTGGGCGGCTCGATATCCTCACGGAGAATTTCGGAGGAATGAATACGCTGGATTATCCCGAGGTGACCCTGCTCGACATGAACGACGATGGGAAAATGGACATCATTGTCGGAGATATCATGGGCGGGCTGTCGCTGTACCTCGACATGGGGCCGAATTCTGTGACACCGCCGCTGCCACAGGCGCAAGCGCGCATTCATTCTGTTTATCCGCAGCCCGGCAGCGGGAGTGTTACCGTGCAAGTGGAACTCGCCGGAGACATGCGTTTCCGACTTTTCGTGACGGACATGCTGGGTCGTGTCCACCGGCGCATTGTGGAGGACGCATCGTTGCACGCGGGAAGGCACGCCATACCAATCGATCTTCATGGCATGCCCGCGGGCAATTACCGCGTCGTTCTCGAGACAGCCGCCACGCGTGTCGCCGCGCCACTGATGTTGCTGCGTTGATTGACTGTCACGCGCGGGCAGCACGACGGGCAGTGGCAGTATGCGCGAAGGTTTCGAAGGTAATGATGAACGCCGTGCATGCGTTTGGGGATACATGCACGGCGTTTCTGTGCTCGCAGTTTCAAAGGCTGGCATCGATGCGTGGAGCATCGCTTCGCATCGGAATCGTGCGGGTCACATCGGCGGCTTCGCCGCGAAGGTGATGACCCGCGGTTGTACCAGCCGCTCGAAGTCTTTGTAGGCGAGCCGCACCAGTTCTCGGTGCGTACCGGCGTTGAAGGCGATGGTTTCGTCTTCCGCGAGCTTGCGGGCCACATACACGGGAAGTCCGTAGAGATTGCCGAACGGTGGCATGGCTCCCAACTCGCATTGCGGAAAGAGATCGCGGAACTCGTTTTCGGTGGCGAGTTCCACGCGCATCGCCCCCAGTTCATTCTCCATGGCGGCGAAATCCACATTGAACGCGGCGGGGAGCACCGCCATGGCCATGGCGCCATCGATGTTCACCATGACGGTTTTCGCCAATTCCTTGCCGGGAATGTGCGCGTGCGCCGCGATTTCCTGCGCGGTGAATGCCGGAGAGTGTGTGATGACCACGTAGCGCACGGCGTGGCTGTCGAGAAATTCCTTGAGCCGTTGAACAGGCATGGGTTCCTCCACTGCGCTTGCTGGTGAACGTATGTCGTGGGAAAGTCCGATCGGGATTCCGCACGCCGACCGCGCGGCCGCCCGAAGTCAAAGCGCGAACAGGGTAGTATGGCGGCATGTTACACAACCCCGGCGACAAAGGCAATGGGGTGGCGTGCGTTGCCGCGCGACATGCGTTGCCGCGAGATCGCTGCGTACGCCGTGGGATCCCGGGCAGGGAATTTCGCAGCGAAGCCGCTCGGCGGCGCTCGCAGGCAACATTTGCCCAGAAGTATCGTAGTTTCTATCTTGTCGGGCAGAAACATTCACCCGTACAATCGACCGGATCATTCCTTTCTCACCTGTTCCACGGTGCTCCGATGAAAACAGCATACACCCTCGCCCAACGATGCTCTCTCACTTATCGCGAAGGTACGTATGCTGTCACTCCGTCATATCCACTACAAACATCCCGACAAATCCGTCCTCTTTGACGATCTCGACGTCGCCTTCGACGTGCGCGTGCGTTGCGCCCTGATCGGCGACAACGGCACGGGCAAATCCACACTGTTGCGCATACTCGCGGGCGAACTCTCCGCCACGCGAGGCACGGTGCGCGCGTCCAGCGCGCCGTATCTCGTGCCGCAGCATTTCGGTCAGTACGATGGCGGCAGCGTTGCCGAGGCCTTGCGCGTGCGGGAAAAGCGTGAAGCATTGCGGCGCATTCTCGCCGGCGAAGCCGACACCGGACTCCTGGAATTGCTCGACGACGATTGGCTGCTGGAGGAGCGCTGCCGCGAAGCCCTCATGCAATGGGGGATCGGCACCGTGGATCTCGACGCTCCATTGGCGACGCTCAGTGGCGGCGAAAAAACCCGTGTCTTCCTCGCGGGTCTTGACATTCATCAGCCCGCCATAGTTTTGATGGACGAACCCGGCAATCATCTCGACACTGGTGGTCGCGCCATGCTGCGAGCGTGGATTGAACGGTTCACCGGGACGCTGCTGCTCGTCACACACGACCGCGGTTTGCTCGATATCGTCGACCGCGTCTACGAATTGCACGAGCGCGGCATCACGGCCTATGGTGGTGGTTTCGATTTCTATTGCGAACAGAAAGCCCTGCACGAGAACGCTTTGCGCCAGGCGCTGCGAGCCCGTGAATACGCGCTGAAGCGGGAGCAACGCGGCATGCGCGAGACGCTGGAAAACAAGAGCAAACAGGATGCGCGCGGCAAAGCCCGCAAACAGCGCTCCGGCATACCGCGCATCGCCATGAAGAAGCTCAAGGATACGGCGGAAGCCAGCACGCGACGCATGAAGGAAGCGCTGAGCGACCGCGTCGAGACGCTGCGCGAAGAAGTGGCACGTACGCGTGAACAGCTTCCCGCTGCCGGCGCGATGAAGCTCGATTTCGCTTCCTCCGATCTGCATCGGGGAAAAATCCTCGTCGATGCGGTGGACGTTAATTACCGCATCGAGGGAAGGCCGCTGTGGGCACACCCGGTGTCATTGCAGTTGCGCAGCGGTCAGCGTTTGCGTATCGGTGGCGCGAATGGCAGTGGAAAAACCACGCTCATCCGTCTGTTGCTTGGCGAACTCACCGCATCCGAGGGTGTGCTGCATCGCGCACCGCTGCGCTCGGTGTACATCGATCAGGATTACTCGCTGATTCGCGCCGGGCGCACCGTGTTCGAACAGGCGCGGAGCTTCAACCACTCGCAGCTGCCCGAGCACGAATTGCGCATCATCCTGAACCGCTTCCTCTTCGATGTTTCGCGTGTGGACAAGGATTGCGCCACGCTCAGTGGTGGCGAGCGGATGCGGCTGCTGCTCTGCTGCATGATGATCGCAGCGAAGGCGCCCGATGTGTTCGTGCTCGACGAGCCCACGAACAATCTGGACATGCGCAATGCGGACATCCTTCTCGACGCCATTCGTGATTACGAGGGTACGATGGTGCTCGTCTCGCATGACGAACACTTCGTCCGCGCTCTGGGAGTGGAGGAGGAGCTTATCCTCGAACGGTATTTCACCACGGCCCGCGGAACGCGGGGCGATGCGTGAAGCATTGCTCCGCAGGCAGGTGAGTACCACCGCGCTGTCGAAAAGAGTCACGGTGGCGCGGGAGTGATGGAAAATGGGATTGCAGGAGAGTGCCAGATGGCATATATTGTACTGCAATATGGCATAAGGAGCGGACATGGGTGGAAAAGAACAGCGGGGTGTGAGGACGCGAAGCGCCGCGGACACAGCGAAGGTAAACGATGTCGGCTTGTCGAATGCGGCTGATGCGACGCTCGCATCTGTGTCCACTTCGAACAGGGCGGTGTCGGCGCGCGTATCGGCTAAAACCGCGCTCGGTGGCGCGTTGGGGTTGCGGAGCAAGGACACGCGCGCGGTGATAGCCATTCTCCGCCGCGGCCTGCCATTCACGGCCTTCCAGCGACTGTGTGTGCTGCTTGAAGTAACGCAGGGTTTGCTTGCCGAGGTGACGGGCATCGCCGCGCGAACGCTGGCGCGACGGAAGATGGAAGGTCGATTGTCGTTCGAGGAATCCGAGCGCCTCTACCGCGTCGCGGCATTGTTTGACCGGGCGGTCGAAGTTCTGGGTAGCGATGTCGATGCGCGTCGCTGGATGCTTGCGGCACTGCCTTCGCTGCACAACACCGCACCACTGCTGCATGCTTCGACGGAACTGGGAGCGCGCGAGGTGGAGGACATACTCGGACGTCTGGAGCACGGAGTGTTTTCGTGATACTCACCACCTGGCGCATTGTCGCCGAGCGCTTCACGGAGGGAGCGTTCGATGGTGAAGGTGCCGCGCGCCATCCCGGGCGCTGGAATGAACGTGGCGTCCCGATGGTGTACACCGCCGCAACGCGGTCGCTGGCGGCGCTCGAAATGCTGGTACACATCGGCAATGCCGCGTTGCTGGAGCAATACCGCTGCATTCCGCTTACATTCGACGCAACACAGTGCTTGCAGCTCCCGGAGAACGAACTTCCGCGCGATTGGCATGCGCAACCTGCATCCACGCGTGCGCTGGGGACGCGGTGGTGCGAGCAGCGCAGCTCGGTGTTGCTTGCCGTTCCCAGCGCCGTCATCCCGGCGGAGCGGATTTACCTGATGAATCCCCGCCATCCCGACGCGCATCGCCTCGGCATCGGCCCGCCGGGAGGCGTTCGTCTTTGATAGTCGGCTGCCAACGCGCTGATACGACGTTCCGGGCGTGCGGGCCATGACTGTACAAGAAGACGGCAACAGTTTGCGCAAAACTTGATTTCCGATAGACAAACCTGTAACTTGCCGCCATAGAACCCTCCGCGAAACAACCCTCGTGTATCATGGCAACAATTGCAGGCCGCAAGGCACTGTCCCGTTGAGCATGTATGCACGCGAACGTTGCGCGAAGAGAGCACAGGGCACCCATGTCCCGGCCACCGGGGCAGTGAAGCCGATGTTTCATGCTGAGTCAACTACGTACACCATAACAGGATATGGAGGTGTGAAATGAGGACGAGAGGAGTGACGACGCTGTTGCTGTTGCTCTGCGCCGCAAGCGTGTTGGCGCAAGGCACGACGTATGAAACCATCAGACTCGAAAACGAACGCGCCTCGCTGGCACAGTTGACGAAGCAGCTTCTCGCAAGCGACCAGTTCTTCGACGGAGGAGACCTGCACCGCTTCGTTTTCGCCACCGTCACGCATCGCGTGCGTACGGTGTCGGACGAGCACCGCGCGGCGTTGTCGTTGTGGAAAGGCATGGTGGAGGATGGCGGCCGCATCGTGGAATCGCGCGATGAGGTGGAGGTGACGCAGGGTGGCCTCAGTCTCTGGATGCCCATCGATCGGCGCGTGAAGAGCATCCTGTTCGAACGCAGCGTGGCGGGGCAGGGAGTGTATCTGCTCGTTCGTCCGGTTGGCAGGAAGGGCGACGATGCCGTGTTCTTCATTGAACATGTGGTGACACTCGAGGAGCGCGGAATGGATCGTGTGTACGGCGACGCGGTGTATTGCGCCAGCGCATTGAAAAACACCGATGAAAGTGCGAGCGTGCTCGAAAGCGTACGGAAACAATGGTCCGGCAGCTCCGCATGGAACGCAGGGAAGCATGCCGCGGCGGAATCCTTCGTGCGCGGCATGGTCGCATGGAATAGCGGCGAGGCGGATCGTGCGGAAACGCAGTGGGCGAGCGCGAGAAGCTTCATGCAGTCCAATCCCGACGATGCGCTTTCGCAGAAACTCCAGATCAGCTTCCAGAGCATCGCCGAGGGGCCGGTACGGTAGGACGCCGGTAGCGGCGGACGGAATCATGCCGTCGTTCCGCGGCGAGTACAGCCGGGCTGAACGGTGGTCTTCACAGCGGAATTCTTCTTTCGCCCTGTGCGTGCTACATTGCAGGCTGTCCGATGAATCACACACAAGGAGGCGCGATGACGGGTTTCGGGAATTGTTCCGCTGCATCGATACTACTGATCTCCGCAACCCTGCTGCTCGCTTCCTGTGGCCGCGAGGCCACGCGTGGCGGTGATGCCACACCGGAAGTAGCCGCTGTACTCGACAGCATGAATGCCGCAGCGGCGCGCGCGGATTTCGACGCGTATTTCCGCTGCTTCGACGAGGAAGCCGTGTTTCTCGGCACCGATGCCACCGAGCGCTGGGACAAACGCGCCTTCATGGCTTACGCGAAGCCGTATTTCGATCGCGGCAAGGCCTGGACATTCACCTCCATCGAACGGCATATCGTCTTCACCGACGATGGGAGCACGGCGTGGTTCGATGAACTGCTCGATACGCAGATGAGCATCTGCCGTGGATCGGGCGTGCTGCAACGGAAGGCTGGCGCGTGGAGCATACGCCAGTATGTGCTGTCCATGGCCGTTCCCAACAGCATTGCCGACACAGTGATAGCGCTGAAACGTCCCCTGGAGGCGGTTCTGTTGAAATAATCGCCCCTCGGCGTGCGCGGTGGGGGCGTACTCGGGTCTGGACGACGTGCTGTCGTTGCTTCCTATCCCTGAGGATGTTACATTTCTTATTGTCGCGTTTTGAGGCAGACGCGACCGGCAGGAAAGCCGCACTCACCACCCTCTCGAACGAGTACACGTGAGCACCACCATACGTATTGCCAGTGGACAGGGCTTCTGGGGCGACCTGATTGATGCACCGTATCATCAGGTGACCCGGGGACCGGTCGACTATGTCATGATGGACTTCCTCGCCGAGGTCACCATGTCCATCATGCAAAAGCAGAAACTGCGCGACCCCTCGCTGGGGTATGCCCGCGATCTGCCCGGGCAAATCGCCCGCATGCTGCCTCATATCATGGAGAAGAACATCCGCGTCATCACCAATGGCGGGGGAGTGAATCCCATCGCCTGCCGCGATGCGATATTCCGCGAAGCCGAGAAGCAGGGCATACGCGGTCTGCGTGTGGGTGTAGTGCTTGGCGATGACATTCTCGATGCTATCGACGCTCTTGCTGCGCAGGGCATCGAGTTGCGGAACATGGAAAATGGCGCCGATTTCGCCGCGATACGCGCGCGCCTGGTGTCTGCCAACGTGTATTTCGGGGCCTTCCCCATCGTGGAGGCGCTGCGTCAGGGAGCGCAGATCGTGATTACCGGGCGCACCACCGACACGGGTCTCACCTTGGCGCCCATGATTCACGAATTCGGCTGGGCCGCCGACGACTGGGACAAAATGGCGGCCGGAACCGTGGCAGGCCATATTCTGGAGTGTGGCGGACAAAGCTCCGGCGGCAATTTCCTGGGCGACTGGAAGTCCGTACCCGATCTCGCCCACATCGGTTTTCCCATCGCCGAGGCCTCGCCCGATGGCAGCGTGGTCATCACCAAACATGAAAACACCGGCGGCCTCGTTTCCCTGGCCACGGTGAAGGAGCAACTGCTCTACGAAATCGGCGATCCGCGCGAGTACATCACCCCCGATTGCATTGCGGATTTCACCAGCATACGCCTGCGCCCCGATGGCAGCAACCGCGTGCTTGTGAGCGATATCAAGGGTCGCCCGGCCACTCCGTTTTACAAAGTTTCGGCTTCCTATCACGACGGCTACGCGGCATTCGGCACGTTGACCTACGCCTGGCCCGACGCATTGGAGAAGGCCCGCGCGGCCGACGCCATACTGCGCACGCGCCTGGCCGATCTGGGCTGCGTGTTCGATGAGGTGCGTAGCGAATTCCTCGGTCTGGATTCCTGCTTCGGTCCGCTCGCTAACATCCCCGAAGAAATCAACGAGGTGGTGCTGCGCATTGGCGTGCGCGGCAAGGACAAGGGGCATGTGGCGCGATTCGGGCAGGAACTGGCCCCGCTGATTCTCACCGGTCCGCCTTCCGTCACCGGTTTCGCCGGCGGGCGTCCCAAGCCCAGCGATGTGATCGCGTATTGGCCCGCGCTCATTCCCAAAACCGCCGTGACACCCACCGTGCTCGTGGAGGAAAACTGATGGGCAGGAAACGCATACGCCTGATCGAGATTGCCCACGCCCGCTCGGGCGACAAGGGCGATGCCGGCAACGTGGGAGTGATCGCTCGCGAGGATCGCTTCTATCCCATTCTCGTGCAAGAACTTACGCCCGAAGTGGTAAAGAAACACTTTGAGGGCATTTGCCTCGGCGACGTCGACCGTTACGAATTGCCGAATATCGGCGCGCTGAATTTCATTCTCCACAACACCCTGGGTGGGGGCGGCACCGTGTCGCTGAAAAACGATGCCCAGGGCAAGACGCTCAGCTCGGCCATGCTGCGCCTCGAAATCGACATCGACGAGCAATTGCTCGAAGGTTGAAGCAAATCCTTTTCGTTCACCGCTAAACGCTCACACGCTTTCATGGATCTTTCCACTTCCGCCATGCAGCGGGCTGCCAATGAAATGCGCGTGGACATCATTCAGATGTTGCACGCCGCAGGTTCGGGGCACCCCGGGGGCTCGCTTTCCCTCATAGACATTCTTACCGTGGCCGTGCTCAAGCACATCGGCCGCAACGCCGACAATGTGGACGCACCGGACAGGCATCGTCTCGTGCTCAGCAAGGGCCACGGTGTGCCCGCGCTGTACGCGGTACTGGCGCGCGCCGGGGTGATTCCCCACGAGGAATTGCTGTCGCTGCGCACGCTGGGCAGCCGCCTGCAGGGACATCCGCACAACGCAACATTTCCCGCCGTCGAGGCAAGCACGGGTTCGCTCGGGCAGGGTTTGAGCATTGCCCAGGGCATGGCCATGGCCGCGAAGCTCGATGGCCTGGAGTACAGGGTGTACTGCGTGCTGGGTGACGGTGAAATGCAGGAAGGGCAGGTGTGGGAAGCGCTGCTCTCGGCCGCCATGTACAAGGTGGACAATCTGATTGTGATTCTCGATTACAACAAGGGACAGATCGACGGGCCCACGAACGAGATCATCAATCTCGAACCCCTGGCCGACAAACTGCGCGCCTTCAATTGGGCGGTGCAGGAAATCGACGGACACGATATCGCCGCCATCGACGAGGCGCTGACCATTGCGCGGAAGCGCGAGGGCCAGCCGCATTTCATCATCGCGCATACGGTGAAAGGGAAGGGTGTGTCGTTCATGGAACATCCCACCGAATGGCATGGCAAGGCGCCCGGCGATGCCGAAGCACGCGCCGCGATCGACGAACTTCACACATTGCTGGCATAGGGAGGAAAGGACATGGGCAAAGCAACACGCGTTTCCTTCGGCGAACAGCTCGCGGAGCTGGGCGCCACGCATCCCTCCATTGTGGTGTTCGACGCCGATCTGTCGAAGTCCACGCAGTCGCAGCTTTTCGCCGCACGGTATCCCGAGCGTTTTTTTGAAATGGGCATACAGGAACACAACATGATCGGTGCCGCGGCGGGTATGGCGCTCTGCGGCAAAAAGCCCTTCATCTGTTCCTTTTCCACCTTTGTCGTGGGTCGCTTCGAAGTCATCCGCATGAGCGTCGGCTACAGCGAGGCCAATGTGACCATCGTCGGCACGCATTGCGGCGTGGCCATCGGTGAGGACGGCTACAGCCAGATGGCGCTCGAGGATATCGCCCTCATGCGCACGCTCCCGAACATGGCCATCATTCAGCCCGCTGACGACCGCGAAGCGCGAGCGGCTGTGCGCTTTCTGGCCGAACACCACGGGCCTGCATTTTTGCGCCTGACCCGTCAGAACGTGGCCGACATCCACGACGACAGCTACGAATTCCACTTCGGCAAGGCCGACGTCTTGCGCGATGGCGCCGACGCCGTGGCGTTCTGCACAGGCGGCGTGGTGCATGGCACGCTTATGGCGGCCGATATGCTCGCGCAGGAGGGCGTCGATCTGCGCGTGGTGAACATCCATACCATCGCACCACTCGATGTGGAGGCCGTGGTGAAAGCCGCGCGTGAAACGGGCCGCGTGATCACGGTCGAGGATCACAGCATCGTCGGGGGCCTCGGCGGAGCCATCGCCGAGACGCTGGCCGAGCATCATCCCACGCTCATGAAGCGCATTGGCATGACCACGTACGGCCGCTCGGGATCGCCGACGGGCCTGTACGAGCATTTCGGTCTCGATGCGCATGGCATCGCCCGCGGCATTCGCGAGTTTATGGAAAATGCACAGGTGTGATTGAAGCACGCATTGTGAGCAAAGGGCGCCGAGCGGCGCCCTTTTCCGTACACAGGGGTACGGTGTGAGGAGACGCGCGCCGGCAAGTCCGTTTCCACCGGCTCACGGGTGCGGTCGCATGGCAATCCTGCCCGAAATTCCGGATATTGTTGCCATCGACAGCTGTCGAGAGACTTCCTCCATCCATATCGGTGCTCCCATGATTCAATCCCGCCCGTTGATGCCGCTCCTCCTGCTGCTTTTCACGCTCACCATCACGCCGGCTTTTTCCCAGACGAAGGGAAAGGCAGCCGATAAAAAGAAGGACGAAGGACTCACAACTTCCACGCTGTCCGGACTGAAATTCCGCGCCGTGGGACCGGCGCTGCCGTCCGGACGCATCGGCGATCTGGCGGTGAATCCGCGCAATCCCGCCGAGTACTATGTGGCGGTGGCGAGCGGCGGGGTGTGGAAGACCACCAACGACGGCATCACCTTCGAGCCCATCTTCGACAGTCAGAACAGCTACTCCATCGGCTGCATCACGCTCGATCCCAACAATCCGCATGTCGTGTGGGTTGGCAGCGGCGAGAACAACAGCCAACGCAGCGTGGCCTGGGGCGACGGCGTGTACCGCTCGTCCGATGGCGGCGCGAGCTGGACGAACATGGGCCTGAAATCCTCCGAACACATCGGGAAAATCCTCATCGATCCCAATGACTCGCGCATCGTCTACGTTGCCGCGCAGGGACCGCTGTGGGGGCCCGGCGGTGAACGCGGGCTGTACAAATCCACCGATGGTGGCGCGACGTGGAAGGCCGTGCTGACAATCAGCGAGAACACCGGCGTGACCGATGTGGTGATGGACCCGCGGGACAGCCGTGTGCTGTACGCCGCATCGTATCAACGGCGGCGGCATGTGTGGACGCTGATCAACGGCGGCCCCGAAGCGCGTGTGTATAAAAGCGAGGACGCGGGCGCGACGTGGACGAAGCTCGAAAGCGGTTTGCCCGCCGGCGATGTGGGTCGCATCGGTTTGGCTATTTCTCCCGCCAATCCCGACTGGCTGTATGCCGTGATCGAGGCGCAGGAAAAGGCCGGGGGCGTGTACCGCTCCACCAATCGCGGTGCGAGCTGGGAGAAGCGGAATTCCTACGTCCCCGTCAGTCCGCAATACTATTGCGAACTGGTCTGCGATCCGCTGGATCCCGATCGCGTGTATTCGCTCGACACCTACACGCTGGTCAGCGACGACGGCTTCGCCACGTACCGGCGGCTCGGCAACAACGCGCGCCATGTGGACGACCATGCGTTGTGGATCAATCCCGCGAACACCCGGCATCTGCTTATCGGAGGTGATGGCGGGTTGTACGACAGCTACGATGGCGGCGCAACCTGGCGCTACAAGGAGAATCTGCCCGTCACGCAGTTCTATCGCGTGACCGTGGACAATGCGAAGCCGTTTTACAACATCTACGGAGGCACGCAGGACAACAACAGTCTGGGTGGACCCTCGCGCACGCTGTTCGCCGACGGCATTTTCAACGAACATTGGTTTTTCACCAATGGTGGCGATGGTTTCGAATCGCAGATCGATCCCGAGAATCCGGATATCGTGTATGCGCAATCACAGTACGGCGGTCTGGTGCGTTTCGACAAGCGCAGCGGCGAGCGTGTGGGCATACAGCCACAGCCCTCGCCGTTGGAGGAGCCGTATCGCTGGAATTGGGATGCACCGTTGCTCATCAGTCCGCACAGCAACACGCGCCTGTATTTCGCAGCCAACAAACTCTTTCGCTCCGACGACCGTGGAGGCAGTTGGGTGGCGGTGAGTCCCGATCTCACGCGCCGCATCGATCGCGACCGTTTGCCGGTGATGGGAAAAATCTGGCCGCCGGAAGCGGTGGCGAAGAACGCTTCCACTTCGTTGTATGGCAACATTGTGGCGCTCTCCGAGTCCCCGCTGCGCGAAGGGCTGTTGTATGTGGGCACCGATGACGGTCTCGTGCAGGTGAGCGAGGACGGCGGTGCGAACTGGCGCCGCATCGACCGCGTACCCGGCGTACCCGAGACCACGTATGTGAGTTGTCTGCTCGCATCCATGCACGACGAGAACGTGGTGTACGCCACGTTCGACAATCACAAGATGGCGGACTTCACGCCATACGTGTTCAGGAGCAGCGACCGCGGCCGGAGCTGGCAGCCAATGTCCACGGGCATCGCCTCGGGATCGCCGGTGTACACCATCGCCGAGGATCACGGCAGCAAGGAAGTGCTGTTCTGCGGAACGGAATTCGGTGTATACACGACGGTGGACGGTGGGGCAACGTGGGTGCGCATGAAAGCGGGTCTGCCCACCATCGCCGTGCGCGATATCGACATACAGCGCCGCGAGAATGATGTGGTGCTGGCAACGTTTGGACGTGGCTTTTACGTGCTGGACGACTACACGGCGCTGCGCGCGATGACGAAGAAGACGCTGGATTCGGCGGCGGTGATCTTTCCCGTACGCGATGGCCTGCTGTACGTGCAGGCGAGGCATCGTGGCAAAGGCGCCTTGGGCGAAACCTTTTTCACCGCGCCCAATCCACCGTTAGGTGCCACCTTCACGTACTACGCGAAGGAGGCGCCTCGGACGAAAAAGAGTGTTCGCAAAGAGGCGATGAAGGAAAAGGGCGATGCGGCGGTGTACCCGATTTGGGACAGCTTACGTGCGGAGGACGAGGAGATCGAGCCGTACTTCAGCTTCCTCATACGCGATGCGCAGGGACAGCCCGTGCGTCGACTGCGCAGTGCCGTAGGCAGCGGTGTGCAGCGCATCACCTGGGATGCGCGCTTTGCCACTCTTGCGCCGATCACAGCGGGGAGCGAAGTGAACAGTGCCGCAGGCATGCCTGTGCCGCCGGGTGCGTACTCGGTGACCATGTTTGCGGTGGTGGACGGAGTGGAGCAACAGCTCGCGGGTCCGCAACCCTTCACACTGCGTCCCTTGGACATCGGCACCTTCCCGCCGAGCGATCCCGCCGCGCTGGCAGCCTTCCGTCGCGATCTGGCAGAAGTGCAGGGGCGGGTCCTGGCGACGCAGCGCGCATTGCGCGAAGCGCGCGAACGTCTGGCCGTGCTGGACAAGCGTTTGCAAATTGTTCCCGGTTCCGATGCTGCGCAGCGAGCGGACTACCTCGCGCTTCGCACGCAGCTCAATCGTCTGCACCGCGAGATGAATGGCGACGAGAGCATTTCGAGTCGCAACGGCAATCAACTGCCATCCATCATCGAGCGTGTGCAGGACATCGTGTATTCGCAGTGGTCGCATGGCGGCGATCCCTTGCCACAGCACCGCATCGGACTCGAGCACGTCCGCGCCCTCATCGCGCCCGTGCATGAAGCGGTCAGCACCATCAGCACGCGGACACTGCCCGAACTGGAGCGTCGGCTCGGCGGGGAGTGAGCGGGGGGGTATCGGGCTTCACCAACACAGAGAACACAGAGCGCTACACGAACACCGAGCTTCGCTAGCCCAGAGAACCCTGAGCGCTTCGCGAACACGGAGGGCTCAGAGGAATCGCGGCTTTGCGTCGCTGCGTCCTTGCGTTGACTCGATTGCGGCGTGGCGCACGGATCGAGCGGGAAGCGCTCTCAACAATTCCTCTCCGCTCTCTTCGCTCGCTTTCATCTCTTCAAATGTTTCCCGCACTCAGCAGGTCCAGACGTACAAAGGCGAAAAGAGCCTCAATACTCCTGGAAGTCCGCTTATCAACCATCGCATTACAAAAAATTAATACAGCATCACCCGATTTCACTTGCTTTTGAAAAAAGCGCCTTCTAATTTGAGGGCAGTGTTTAAATGACAATACTGTCCTTTATCGCCGCCGATGTGCGTGACGCGGGTGCGTTTCTGAACACGGTGGACGAAATTAGGATGTAAGAAGGAGGAAATCACAGTCCCGGGCGCGGCTTTGTTGCCGCGCGACAGCGTGTACAGGGCAATGGGGAAGCAGAGCCACTGTATCCATCCCGGCCAGGAGGCCGGAATCGTTCCCCGTGCTTGCCGCTATCGCCGATGCGGGACGCGCGCACACTCAACAGCACATTCCGCCGCTTCACGGAGCGGCTCAGCGCCCCTGCACCCGACGCATGCATTCCCGTGCGCACGGGGCCCACAGCATCCATACGGTATCACGACCCGGGTTGTACTATTCGCGTGAACCTCCACCTCCGCCGCCGGACCGCTCACCGGACCGACGCGACGGGAAAGGGGCGAAGTATACTTGTTTATCAACCCACAAATTCGGAATTTTCTATTATCAGGAGAATCCATGGACCATCTCAAGTTGAACGGAACGCCCGACAGCTCGGTCCGATACCGCAGTGTGTCACAACATGGCACGAATCTTGCCACACACACACACAAGGGTGTGCGTGTGCCCGTGGGATTCGCGCTTTTCGCCATGATATTCGCAGCGCTGCTCACGCATGAAGCGCTGAGTCAAACGGAATGGATCGCACGGTACACCTGCGTTGCGCCGGGCGATCAGTACAAGCCCTCCATCGCGCGTCCCTCCCGCGCCGGTGAGGCGGTCACGGTATGGGAGGATGAGCGCCATCAGGCGAACTCCGGTTCCGATATCTACATCCAAATGGTGGACGCCGAGACGGGTATTTCCCGTTGGATAGCGGACGGTTACGTGTTTCCCCTCACCGGTGCGACGGACGTTGTAACGGATCGCTTCGACGGGATACTCGTCTGCGATGCGGAAAACGATCAGCGCAATCCCCGCGCGGCCTACGATGGCATGGGCGGCGTGATTGTGGTGTGGGAAGACTACCGCAACGATCCCTCCAACA
>DAOSDL010000052.1:0-20755 GCA_035362335.1 Bacteroidota bacterium | reverse complement strand
GAGGACGATCTCGGTGGCGAAGAGGGTATGCATTCCGGCGCGGAGTCGAAGGGTTCGACTCCGAGCCCGAGCGTAGTTGGTGCGACTTGCGAAGATGGTGGTGCGGGCTCGTCGCTGCACATGACATGGCTTGCAACCTACCAGGAATGGAGCAGACACTTCGAGTCCGCGCCTGGACGATGATTCTCAAAAGACACACCATTCGGCTCGCAGGCGCGTCCCTCAGTGTGACGAGGTTATGAAACGTTTACCGAGACCGACCTGTCACGAATGATCCAAACCGGCGTATTCGCTGGTGGACTGACTCAGCGTGACGAGAATGTTGAGTGCGTCGGATGACCCCTGTCATGTGCAGTTCGAAGATCCGCCGTGGCGGAGCCGCGCGGAGCAATTGCCTCGGACGCCGCCACTGTGTAACTTCCGTCACGCTTCGGAGCTTTCCATCACATGCACGCGGGACCCACCATGACTGCAGCGCATCGAGCACCATCGGCCCTGTACGAATCGCACCTCGACTCGCCCATCGGCACCTTGCACATGTTGACGCTCGACGACGCGCTGTGCTGGATCGGCTTCGGGTCCGAACACAGCGGAGGCGACGCCACGGGCTGGAGGCGGCGACATCTCGCGCCATACATGGCCGAGGCCGCCGGATCGCGGCACGCAATGATTCACGAGCAGTTGCTCCGCTATTTCGACGGACGGTTGAAAAAATTCCGCGTCAAGACGCAACTCCTCGGCACGGATTTCCAATTACAGGTGTGGACAGCACTGCGCGCCATTGCTTATGGAAACACCGTGAGCTATCAGAGCATTGCCGACGCCATCGGCAATCCCAAAGCATCACGCGCGGTGGGTCAGGCGGTTGGACGCAATCCCATTTCCATCATCATTCCCTGTCACCGCGTGATCGGCGAGCACGGTTCGCTGGTGGGCTACGCCGGCGGCATCGACAGGAAGAAATTCCTGCTGCAACTCGAAGGCGCCCTGCTGATGTGAGCCGGGTGCGCGGCGAAGCATGTTGATACAACGTGGAGAATGACGAAGGGCGCGGTGATCCGCGCCCTTCGTGTGTTCCGGCAGCGCTCTCCCCTCGCGGGGAGGCGCGGTTTCGCGTTATTCCGCCTTTTTCTCGGGGAACAACGCCACCTGCACGTAGCGGTCGAAATTGAGATACTTCACGGCGGCCTGGCGGATCATTTCACCGGTCAGTCCGTCGATCAGCTTGTCGTAGGCCAGGAATTGATTCAGCGGCTCGTTGTTGGAAACGGCGCGCGCGATCTGGCTGATCCAGAAGCCGTTTTCCTTCAAACCCTTCTCACGCTCGCGGCGCTGAATTTCCTTGATCTTGTTGAGGTTTTCCTCGGAAGGAGCATTTTCCTTGGCGTTCTTCAGCACGTCGAAGGTGGTGGCGGTGAGTTCGGCCACGCGATCGGGATTCGTACCGAAGTTGATGATGCAAGCGTATTCGCTCTTGGGGAATTTCTCGACCTGCAAGTTCACACCCACGCCGTAGGTGCCGCCCTTGTCCTCGCGAATGGCTTCGCGCAGCATGATGGTGAGGTATTCCTCGAGCGAGCTGATGATGTAACGATTTTCATACGTCCACTCGAAGGGACCGCTGAACACCACGGCCACCATCGACTTGTCGTCCACGCCTTTGCGCACTTCTTTTTTCACAACACCGGCGGGGGTGTCCACATTGTGGTCCTTCCAGCTTTCCTTGCGCTTGATCGTGGGCAGTTGGCCGAGGTATTTCTCCACCATCGGCTTGAATTCCTTCTCATCGATATTGCCCACGAAATAGAAGGTGAAATCGCTCGCATCGCGGAAGCGATCGGTGTAAAAGGCGAAGGCCTTGTCGAGATCCACGCGCTCGAGCCACTGCTTGTTCACCACAGGCACGCGCGGGTGGTAATTGCCCAGCGTGCTGGTCAGCGTATCGGAGAACACGCGTTCGGGCATGTTGCCCATGTTTTCCATCATGGACATCATGCGCGTTTTGAACGAAGAAAAGGCGCTGGTGTCCTTGCGGGGACGGGTTGCGAGGAGATACATCATCTGGAAGGCCGTCTCCATATCCTTGGGCGCGAAGCTGCCGGTGAAGCCCTCGCTCTCCCCGCCGATGGTGGGCGACACGTTCACCACCTTGCCGGTAAGCGCTTTGCGCAACTGCACCTGATCGAAATCGCCCGCACCACCGAGCGTGGTGGCCGTGGTGGCGAACAGACCGCTGGGCAAGTCCTCGGTGGACACGAGCGAATAGCCGCCCGGACTGGTGGCACCGAACAGCACTTCATCAGCCTTGAAATCGGTTTTCTTGAACAGCACGCGGATGCCGTTGTCCAGCGTCCACTCGGTGACGTCGATATCGGCGTATTTTTTCTCCGAGGCGACCTTCACTTTGGAGTCTTTGAGTTCCACGAGGGGCTTGTTTGCCACTTCATCCACATACGCTTCGAGCTGCATGGCTTCGACGCGGGCGAGGATGTCGCGCAGTTCCTTCTCGGTGGGCGGCGTGAGGCCGGGTTTTTCCGGCATGCTGACGGTGATCACGCGATTGCGATTGCTCATGAAATCGGCGGTGAGCTTGTTGACCTCGCGCAGCGTGACGGTGGGAAGGAATTTCTTGTAAATCTCGTATTCGATGTCGATACCCGGAATCGGCTCTTCCTCGAGGAAGTTGCGCACGAACTCCGATGCGTGATCGTCGGATTCGGTTTTGTCGCGCTCGTTCCAGCTGCGTTCCATGTTGCGCAGCATGTTGGTCTTGGCGCGCTCGAGTTCGGTTGCGGTGAAGCCGTGCAGCTTGACACGCTGCGCCTCAACGAGCAACGCTTCGAAGCCGCGAGCGATGCCGCCGTCCTGCACTGTGGTGTTCAGCGTGTACACTTCCTTGCTGCGCACGAAGCCGCCCTTGCCGGAGCCGGCGAAAATGAAGGGCGGATTGGATTTCTGTAAAATTTCGTTGTAGCGATCATTGAGCATGCGCGTGTACAGGCGCTCGATCAGGGACTGGCGATAGTCCTTCACCTTGCGATCAACACGCGGGTCGAGTTTGAAGTACATGGCAATGTTGGTGGAGGTGGCTTCGGCGTCGGAGGCGATGCTCACCAGCAACTCATCGTGATCGGGCACCTGCTCCTGCGGACGCTGCGCCTTGTCGGGACGCGCCGCGATGCCGCCGAACATCTTCTGAATTTTCTCTTCCATGCGCGCCACGTCGAAATCACCCACGGCCACGATGGCCATGAGGTCGGGGCGGTACCAGGTGCGGTAGAAATTCTTCAAGGTTTCATACTCGAAGCTCTTGAGAATTTCGGGCAAACCGATGGGGAGGCGATTCGCATACTTCGAGCCCTTGAGCAACACGGGGAAATGCTTGTCGCGCATGCGCGAGGACGCACCCTTGCGGCTGCGCCATTCCTCGATGATCACGCCGCGCTCCTTGTCGATTTCCTCGTTGTCGAAGGACACCGCGCTGGCCCAATCCACGAGCACCTGCATGCCTTTGGTCACCACGTCCTCGTTGTCCATGGGCAATTCCAGCATGTACACGGTTTCATCGAAACTGGTGTAGGCGTTGAGATCGGCGCCGAAGCGCATACCGATGGACTCGAGGTACTCCACGAGCTGGTTTTTCTTGAAATTCGCCGTGCCGTTGAAGCACATATGTTCGACGAAGTGGGCGAGGCCCTGCTGCTCGTCGGATTCGAGTACGGAACCCGCGTTCACCGCCAGGCGGAAGGCCGCGCGGTTCTCGGGTTTCTTGTTCTGCATGATGTAGTAGCTCATGCCGTTGGCAAGTTTGCCGACCTTGACATGGGGGTTGAGCGGCAAATCGCTGCCGAGTCCGAGGGAAGCTGCGGTCTGATCCTTCTCCTGTGCGAACGCCGTGCCCACCATGAGCAGGAACGCGAGAAACAGACCCGTGAATGTGCGTGTGTTGATCATGAATTTCTCCAGCGGATGATACACCTGAAGCAACAATTACAGAAGATACGAAAATCGAGCAAAAAGATTCACCGGACCGATTCTTGACCTGCTTTTATCCTCTCCCACCGTCCGGAAAGCAGCACCCGCGGCTTCCATGAAACCACTACTGCCTCAAGGATGAAAAAAATCGCGGAATCCCCCGCCCCGCAGCACGATCGCCGCTCGCACGGTATGCTCGCATTCTGGAAAAAGCGACATTGCGGATGGCACAACTAAACCCCTGCCTCGTCCACTTTGTCCGAAGCATCATGTACAGTACACGATCCCTTTTCGGCATCATCCTCCCCTTGCTGGTGGCGGCCGCGGTGAACGCGCAGCCCCTGCGTCCGGAGCTGGAGGCGCGCTTGCAGCGGAGCATCGACAGCATACGCGCGGAGCGTGGCCTGCCCGGGGTGTCCGCATCGGTGTTGCTGCGCGGCCAGGGTGTGTGGCGCGGTTGCGCGGGAATTTCGCATGCCGGCACGCCCTTGCGCGCGGAGATGGTGTTCGGTATCGGCAGCAACAGCAAATTGTTCACCGCGGCGGCCGTGCTACGCGCGGCGGAGGCGGGTCTGTTCGACGTGGAAGACACTGTCGGCGCCTGGCTGCCTCCGCATGCGAACATTGCGGCGGGTATCACGCTGCGACAACTGCTCAACCATCAAAGCGGTCTGGCCGATGTGAACGCCACCCCTGGATATCAGGACAGCATGCTCCTGAATCCCGGGCGCATATTCACACGCGAGGAAGTGCTCGCCTGGGTCGGACCGCCGCACTTCGCTCCCGGCACGTCGTGGGAGTACTCGAACACGAATTATCTGCTCGCCGGCATGATTGTGGAACGGGCCACGGGGCGCGGACTCGCGGCGCTGCTGCGCGAGGATATTCTCGCACCGCTCGGACTCGACAGCACCACCCTGCCACCCGACGAGGGGGTGGTCGGTGTTGTGGCGCATCCCTGGGCGCAGGGCGGTGATATTTTCGCCGTGTCGCGCAATGCGCTGCACAGTGCGGCCTGGTGCGCCGGTGCGATGTTTTCCAGCAGCGGCGATATGGCGCGCTGGTACGATGCGCTGTTCGCGGGCCGTGTGCTCGGTGCGGAGAGCATGCGCGAAATGACCACATTCGTAGGATCGGGCGAATACGGTTTCGGCATTTCGCGGCGCATCGAGAATGGCCGCACGCTGTGGGTTCACGGCGGGAGTATTCGCGGCTACTCCTCCTTCATGCTGCACGACAGCGCGCAAGCGCTGACGATCTGCGTGTTGGTCAACGCCACGCAGGTGCCCGCGCAGGCCATAGCACTGCGGCTGCTGGAAGTGCTGTCGGCAACGCCCACGGGCATCACCCGCGTCGACAGCGCGGCACCCACGCCCCGACTGTATCCCAATCCCGCGAGCACTGTGCTGCACGTGCGGGACGCGCATGGCTTGCTGCGCGTGTACGACGTTCGTGGCGCCCTGCGCTGGGAAGGCTCGATCGACGGTGGCGTAAGCATTCCCGTAGCTCATTGGCCTCGCGGCATGTACGTGCTGCGAAGCGCGCATGCATCATTTACCTTCATGAAGCTATGATATCACAAGCACCGCACCGCATCCTGCTGCTGACCGTGTTGCCGGGCCTCGGCATGCCCGCGCAAGCTCCTACGCTGTGCTTCCCTCCACTCACCGGCATCGCATGGGAGGAAGTCGCACCCGCCAACCTTGGATGGGATGTCGCCGACTTCCACGATGCATCTGTGCTAATCTGTGTGAATTCTGTGCAATCTGTGGTTTTGAAACTCTGTTCATCCGCTCCAACAGCAATCAAGGCACACGCACCGACACAGTACGCGGTTCGCGCGCAGAGCTCGCCGGCTACATCACGTGCAGAGTGCGTGCGGAAACCCCTTCACTTGTGCGCAGCAGGACGCGATACACACCCCGCGGGAGGGAGGCAACTCGCAGGGGCAACGCATGCGCTCCGGCGGTGAACAATCCTTCGGCGAGCACGAGTATACGCTGGCCTAGCACGGAATACACTTCCACGCTGATGGGTTGGGTGTGATCCAAAGACAGATGCAGCGTGCCTTCTCCGCTCACGGGTTGAGGAAATACCGCATCGATGCGGGCCGGAAAAGCAGCTGGCGGTGCAGCGGAGGAGGTGGTCAGCAGTGTGCCTGCGAGGCGGAACGCCGAATCCCAGGGATGCGTCACCCAGTCGCTCCACTCCGCCATGGCCGCGTCGGTGTTCGCTTCCTTCACGTAACGCGTGCCACCGGGATGCGTGTCGTTCACCGACGAGCTGTGCGACGACGTGTAAGGATTATCATCGAAGCCACCCGCGAGATAGGTGGTGAATATCAGCGTGCTGCCGGCCGCCACGGTCCGCGTCAATCCCGTCCAGGTCACCCAGCCACCAGCGAACGTGTCGGGCAGGGTGACGCTGGAGCTTTCCAGCACGGAGCCATTGGCATCCCGCACGTGCAGGACCAGGGTCACTTCATGGCCACGGTTGTCGGGCTGCCTCGCGCGGTCAAAGGAGGTGCCGAAATGAAAGGCGAAGCTCTCCACGGTCATGGCTTTGTCGATGAGCACGCTCTGTCCCACGGCCACATTGCGCGGGGAGGCGGGATTGTCATCGCCACCGAACCAGCCCGTGGCGTCGATGATGTCCTGATTGATGCTGTGCTGCTGCGCGACGACGGTGAACAACGGCGTGACGAGCAGCAGGAGTGCGAGTGCGTTGTGCGCCACGCGGCGCGACGTGTACAGATGTGGCATACGCGTGCTTCCTTGAGTGAAGGTCTATGGTCGGGAACGTTCAGCAGTATACGGATTTTTTTCCTTTTCTGTATCAATATCGCTCTCGCCGTCACATCGTAATGCATCACGCGGCGACACCGCGGCGTGCGGTTGGTGGCAGCGAATTCCATTGCGACGCGCTGCGACGCGGAGTATGTTGCGGTGTTCCATCAATTTCGATCAGGGAGATCAAGGAGGACAGCATGAACACGGGGAAACACGCTTCAGCGATTCCATCGGACCACCAACACGACAGAGACAATGCCGCGGAAAGGACTCCCGGGCCCGGGCCGGAGACGCTCCACGATTCGACGGAACTCTGGCGTCCGGCGCGGGCGCTCGCCTTGCTGCGCGCGGGCACGGGCATCGATACGGCCGAATTCCGCGACGGGCAGGAAGAGGCCATCCGCCACGTGGTGCGCGGCGAAGGTCGTCTGCTCGTGCTGCGCGGCACGGGCTGGGGAAAGAGCTTTGTGTACTTCATCGCCACGAAGCTGCTGCGCGAAGCAGATTTCGGACCCACGTTGCTTATTTCGCCGTTGCTGGCGCTGATGCGCAATCAACTGCTCGCGGCCGAGCGCATGGGGCTGCGTGCAGTCACCATCAATTCCGACAATGCGGATGAGTGGAGCGTCATCGAGGCGCGACTGCTGGCGGACGATGTGGATGTGCTGCTGATTTCGCCCGAGCGCCTGGCCAACGAGCGCTTCCGCGTGGAAGTGCTGGCCCATATCGCCGCGCGCATCTCCCTGCTCGTGGTGGACGAGGCGCATTGCATCTCGGATTGGGGACACGATTTTCGACCGCATTACCGGCTCATCGAACGCATCATCCGCACCTTGCCCGCCAATCTGCGGTTGCTTGCCACCACGGCCACGGCCAACAACCGCGTGATGGAGGATCTCGCTTCCGTGCTCGGACCGCGACTCACCGTGTCGCGCGGTGATTTGCATCGTCCCTCGCTCACCTTGCAAACGCTGCGCCTGCCGGATCAGGCGCGGCGCATGGCCTGGCTGGCGGAAACACTGCCACACCTCGACGGACACGGCATCATTTACACGCTCACCGTACACGACGCCGAGCAACTCGCGGAATGGCTGCGCACGCGCGGATTGCATGTCGAGGCCTACACCGGCGCCACCGGGCCGCGCAGAGCGGAACTGGAGAACGCCCTGCTCGAGAATCGCGTCAAGGCCCTGGTGGCCACCACGGCGCTGGGCATGGGCTTCGACAAACCCGACATCTCCTTTGTCCTGCACTATCAGATGCCGGGATCGGTGGTGGCGTATTATCAGCAGGTGGGCCGCGCCGGACGCGCGGTGGATGCGGCTTACGGCGTGCTGCTCGCGGGCAGCGAAGACGACGCGATCAACGAGTACTTCATCGGCAACGCCTTTCCCACACGCGAGGAAGTACGGCTGCTGCTGGATGCCCTCGAGGAGCATCCCCATGGCTTGAGCGTGCCCGAACTGCTGGCGCATATCAACGTGGGCAAGGCGCGCATCGAACGCACACTGGCGCTGCTCACATTGGAATCTCCCGCGCCCATCGCACGCGCCGGCAGTTGCTGGCAACTCACCGCGGCACCGCTGTCCGCTTCCTTCTGGCAGCGCGCCGAACGACTCACCGCGCTGCGCCGCGCGGAACATGGCGAAATGCGCCGCTACGTGGATACGCCCTTCGGCGAGCACATGGCCTTTCTCCTCGAAGCACTCGACGGCGATGTGGCCTCGGTCTCGGCGCCGACGTTGCCTCCCCTGCCGGACACGGTGTCGGAGGACGTGTTACGGGCAGCCACCGAGTTCATCCGCGCGGGCAATCACCCCATCGCTGTGCGCAGCCGCTGGCCCGTCGGAGGCCTGCCGCATATCAAGCAGGGAGGAGTGATACCCGAGGCCCTGCGCATGCAGCGCGGTCGGGCGCTTTCTCGCTGGGGCGACGCCGGTTGGGGCGACATGGTACGCCGGGGAAAATATCTCGATGGCCACTTCCACGACGACCTGGTCGCCGCCGCCGTGCGCATGCTGCGCTCCTGGGATCCGCAACCCGCACCGGTCTGGGTCACCGCCGTGCCATCGCTCCGCCACCCCGAGCTGGTGCCGGATTACGCGAAGCGCTTGGCGCGAGCCCTTTCGCTGCCGTATTATGCGGTATTGCAACGCAGCGCGATGCGCCCCGAACAGAAAAGCATGGTGAACAGCACGCAGCAGGCAAGAAATGTGGATGGCTCACTCGCGCTCTGCGTAGATTCCCTGCCCCACGGTCCGGTACTGCTGGTGGACGACATGGTGGATTCGCGCTGGACAATGACGCTGTGCGCCTGGCTGCTGCGCTCGCATGGCTGCGCGGAAGTCTGGCCTTTCGCACTTTCCCTCACAGGATACGACTCATGATGCCGGAACTCACATCCGCAACACAAACCATTCTCCTCCTCACCGCTCCACTCATCGTGGGCCGCGAGCGCGCAGCGGTCGAGGTGCTGACAGCGGGTGAATACAAACGCCTGCGGGCGGCACTGCACGCGGGCGATCATCGTGTGCAGGACTTGCTCGACGGTGATCCCGGCAGCGTACTCGATGCGCTCGGCCTGGATATCGACATCGCGCGGCTGCGGCTGTTGCTGAGCCGCGGCTTTCTCCTGAGTCAGGCGCTGGAGCAGTGGAACAGCCGGGCGCTGTGGGTGCTCGGTCACGAGGACGACGACTATCCCGCGACTTTGCGCGCGCGACTCGGCGCCGACGCCCCGCCGCTTCTGTACGGCTGCGGCGATCCGTCGTTGTTCGCCACGCCGGGCTTCGCCGTGGTGGGCTCGCGCAATGCGGATGAAACGCTCTTTAATTACACAGTGGAACTCGGCCGCCTCGCGGCGCGCAGCGGTCGCGCCGTTGTGTCGGGCGGGGCCAAGGGCATCGATCAGGCGGCGATGCGCGGTGCGCTGGACGTCGGGGGAACAGCCGTCGGTGTGCTGGCGGACAGTCTGGAGCGCGCCTGCATGCAGCGCGATCATCGCGACGTGCTGATGGACGGGCGTCTGTTGCTGCTTTCGCCGTTCGATCCCAACGCGGGTTTCAACGTGGGCAATGCCATGCAGCGCAACAAGGTGATTTACGCGCTCGCCGAGGCCGCGTTGGTGGTGCGCGCGGATATGAATAAAGGCGGCACCTGGAACGGCGCCACGGAATGGCTGCGCAAATACGGCCACTGTCCGCTGTTTGTGCGCGAGGACGAAAGCGTTCCCGCCTTGAGCGCGCTGCGCGGGAAAGGCGCCCTGCCCTGGCCCGAACCCCTCGGCGTCGAGGAGTTCGAGCAAGCGCTCGCTGTCCCCGCCTCACAGACCGCACACGCCGATGAAGGCGATCTCTTTTCCATGACACCTGTCACCCCGGCAAAGGCGCCACGCGCGGGCAAGCGTCCCTCGAAAAGCGCCGAACCCGCGTTGCCGTACGTGGGAACGGCCTCCGCCGCAACCGCGACCGCAACGCCACCGCAAGCGAACGTCAATGATGCGTATGATCCCGCCGCGCGCCTCTTCGACACGGTGCGCGCGCTGCTTCTGGAATTGCTGCGCACGCCGCGCAAGGACAGCGAACTCGCCATCGCGCTGCAGATCGCGCCCGCGCAGATGAAGCTCTGGCTTCAACGTCTCGTGGACGAGGGAGTGCTGGAAAAAAGGGGACGTCCCGCGCGCTACGCCATATCGCGGCAGACGCGGCTGCTGCGCTGATCGCACCGCCATGGCCGAAAGCGGTGCCCTACTGTTTCGGTCGAATCCTTCCTGTACGCGGCAAAGCGTCGGCTACGCGTCGGGGCGCGTCGACGCCGTGAAACGATTATGAGATTGCATAATCGTTTATTATGTTGCCTCTGGTTCTCCGTTCATCCAACATTACCACCCCGTCACACGCGCAGAGGGATTCGAGCATGAAAAACCAGCACATCGTCGTGTTGCTCCCGGCCATTCTCTGTCTCACGGTCGCCGTCTGTCAGGCGCAGAACACCATCACGTTTTCCGCCACGGATGCGCGCGGCGGAACGGCGGTGACGCTCGACAGCATTCACGTGCTCAATCACACACTCGGACGCGACACCACCATTACCGGCAACACCTTCCCGGTGGACTGGCCGCTGCTCACCTCCGTGGAAAACGTCGCGACACCCGCGGGGCTCTCCATCAGCGGGAATTTTCCCAACTCCTTCGACGAAGCCACGACCTTCACCGTGGTCACACCCGAAGCAGGCGTGTTGAGCATCGCGGTGTACGGCATGACGGGGCGGCTCGTCGCAGAGTTGCGTCAGGCCTTGCACTCCGGCGAGCACGCGTTCTCCTTCACCGCTGGCGCGTTGCCGGACGGAGTGTATTTCGCGACGGCAACGATGAACGGTCATACCTCCACAGTGAAACTGCTGAAAAGCGGGCAAGCGGCCGGCGGAAGTGCACGGATTCTGTACAGGAGTTCTACCGCATTGGGCGTGCCTTCGCGAGGCAAAATCGTGGCCACCCATCTTTACACCTACACCGCCTACGCCGGCGGTTATTTCCCTGCGGTGCTTGCCGATGTGCTTCCCGTCGCGGGACGTAACTATGCGTTCTCCATGCTTGCCAGCGCAAGCAAAGGCATCAGCACCGGAGCGCTTGTGTCCGTGCTCGATAAAGAGATCCCGCCCTCCGGTGGCACGGTGGCTGTTGTCGACGCGGATAGTCCGCTGCGAGGATTGGAGATCACCGTACCCGATTCGGCCTTCACGCAAGCTCGTGATTTTTCCATCTCCTACGCTCCGGTGCAGAGCCACAGTTATGGACCGAATTTCCACCCCATTTCGCCGATGATTGTCATCGCCAACGGCGGCGGCTACGCCGATGAACCGATGATTCTCACCATTCCGGTGAAAATCCCGGCGGACGAATTCGCCATGGCCTTCCTGTACAATGAAGTGACCGGCGCCCTGGAAGGTATGCCCATATTGGCCATGGACACGACGTCCATCACCGTGGCGACACGGCATTTCGCCACTTCGAGCATTTCCACCTTCGCACCGGAAGGGAAGCGCGCATCGAAACTCGCTTCCGACGCTTTCGCGAATGTCATCATCTCCTCCATCAAGGAATCGGCACTCAAAGGTCAGCAAATCGTCACGACCGGCTTCGCGCCGGGCAAGGACGACTGGGAGTTCCCCAATTACGGCTCGGTAATCGCTCCTGATGGACATTGCGCCGGTCAATCGCTCTCGATGATGTGGTATTATTACGAGCAGCGACTCCATGGCGCGAAGGCGCTGTACCAATCGCTGGACCGCGTGCATCTGCCGGGCAGTAATGGCGACTCTCTGTGGATGGACAATCCCCGGGGATATAAATTCGCCTCGGTTGTACAGCGGGAGTATGGCAGATTCGAGCACTGGCTTCAGGACAAGCTCCGGGAGTTGCGGGACAGTTCCACGCAATTCATCGGCTGGCGGGCGTTTCAGTATTCAATGCTGCTCACCGGCGAACCGCAGTATGTGGCTCTCAGAATCCGGGAGAGCGACGGGACCTTCGCCGGTCATGCGATTGTGGCGCATAAAATTTCGGCGACGGAGAAAAAGCTGTTCGTCACAGACCCGAATTATCCCGGACAGGAGCGATCCATCCTTTTTTCCGATCCCTATTTCGCCCCGTACGATACCAAGCAAAGCGCTGACGATGCGGCGGCGGATCAGTATCCGTGGATTGCCTATATCGCAAAATCCTGTCTGATCAACTGGTCGACGATCACAGCGCGCTACGCCGAGGTGCAGGCCGGCACCATTGGCACGGTGCCTCCCCTCACCTTCCCGCAGGTGAACATTCGGGACAAAAAGGAGAACGTCGTCATTTCTCCTTCCACAGTCTATGAATCCCATCGCGACACACTCGCCCTCGTCTCACCCAATGCGCAAACCGCCTTTGCCGTGTTCAATGCGGCTACGGGCGAGCGGCTCGTTCCCTCTTCGAAGTCGCCTTACGGGCTGTCGTACGACAGTGTCGTGGTGCTGAAACCCGGCGCGAATGAATTCGGTGTGTACATCGCCCGACAGGTCAACAATCGGTTTGAGTTTGCCGACTTCCAGTGGGTGACCGTGATGTACAGCGAACTCAAGCCGCATGTCGCAACCATCAGCCCCACCCAGGGCAGCGCCGGCGATGCGTTGACCATCACCGGCTCGAATTTCGGCAAGGATAAAAACAAAGGCGAAGTGCATCTGTATTCGACCACCCGCGATATCATTCTCCCCACCATCGTGTCCTGGGACACCAACAGAATTGTCGTGACCATCCCCGAGGATGCAATCAGCGGGAAGGTGTATGTAAAGGTGAACGGCCTCGAGAGCGAGTACCGCGTCAACAGCGCGCATTTGCAATTCACCTTCAAACCGGGACCGGCAGTCATCCTCGCCGTCACGCCCGACCACGGTTATGGAGGCGATCAGATCACGATCAAAGGAAAGCGCTTCGGCAAAGGGTTGACGGGGAGCAAAATCGTCATCAATAATTTCGACCTCTTCCCGAACAACCCGGCGGAGATTCCCCAGTGGACGGATTCACTGATCACCATCATTCTCCCGAAGACCTGTGTCGGAGGCGACTTGCAGATGGTGAACTGGTCGGATGAAACGAAGAGCAGCAATATTGTGCAATTCACCATGGACGCGCCCACGGTCAGCGGCTTCGGACCGGCCTCCGGACCGGATCAGACCCTGGTCACCATCAGCGGCAGCAATCTCGGCGAGAGCGCCTTGTGGCCAGGGACCAGCCTCACGGTGGGTGGAAGCAAAGTGATTCTGGACAACTGGTCGAGAAACGCGGTGTCCTTCTACGCGAGTCAAAGCGGCGAGATTGTTCTGACCGTGTGCGGTACGGCCATTGTCGTGGGGCAGTTCACAAAAACGCCGTAGCCACGGCCCGGCCACGATCGATATACAGCACGCCATTCCGGCAATACGCCTCACGCAGCGTCCCGCCCGATCGCGGCATCACAGACGGCACGAGACCGGTCATGAACTTTCCAGGAAGTGCAGGGCCAGGGCCGCCGCGTGGAAGAGTTCCGTCGACCATGCATCCGTCGCATCTGGACGCCGCAGGAATGGTCGCACCTCCGAACGCAGTTGCTCGACCGGGATTCCTTCGATGCGCTCTCGCAATCGGAGCCGTACTTCGTCTGGAGTGAGCTGCTCCTTGCTTTGGCGATGGCCGCTGGCACGAAGACGCGCATCAAGCTGCTCGAGATCCAGCGGAATCTCGTTGGCCACAAACCAGAGAAAATCATACCAGTCCTTCCCCTTCACACGATTCCGCCACCCTCGACAGAGCAATGCGTGCATTTTTCCGGCGAACAAAGTGGGTGGCACGCAGCAGCGTACTGCGAACGGTATCGGTTGAAAGAGATAACGCATCTCCGTGCGACACGTCATTGGTGGCGTGACGTCCAGTTCGAGACGAATGCGAAGCGTGCTACCCGGAGCGATACTGTCGACATACGCGGTTGTGGAAGTGATGGAGAGCAGATAGCCGCGTGTGTCGGTTTTGAGAAAGGCCGATTGAATACTGCTGCGCCGGGATTTCTCCTTCCTCGCCAGCGACACGGAGAATCCAAGCGCCTCAAGTTCGCTTTGCACACCGGGCAGGAAGCGCTCCCACACAAAGTCCGCATCGGGCCGGATGAGCGTGAAATCCAGATCTTCGGAGAATCGATCGAGTCCATGCACGATACGTAGCGCGGTCCCTCCGTAGAACGCCGCATGTTCGAAGAACCGGGTTCTCCACAGCCCGAGCAGCGTTGCTTGCTGCAGTATTTCCCGTAGTGCCTGAACAGCGGCCTCCGTGGATTGCACCGGGTAGCGGGAAATCATACGCTCGATCGCCTCATGCATGTCTCGCGTCCCCTGTCCATTGCTGTAACGTTTTCATGGCGAACTCCACGCGGCGCGAGGTTGTGGACCTGCGAATCGCGGCAAGAACAGAGGGGCGCAATGTCGGGAATACCGAATCGTCCATGCGAAAGTCCTCAAGCAGGAGTCGCTCGACCTCAGGCGCGGATCGGAGTGCGGCGCCCGAGGCAAGCCAGGCGGCATCAGCGATCGCCTTTTCCGGCGTGGCGATGAACACCCGCTTCGCATGTACTTCCATCCAGGTCACTCCCACCGCGTATCCGACCGAGGGTAGCTGCGTGTACAGAAACAAGCCCAAGGAGGTTTGATACGCGCGGCCTCTGCCGAGACACATCGCGGTTGTCGCGGTGACCTGCTCCGGTATCATTCCATACAATTGCATCGCGGATTGCGCCGAGACATACGATGGACCATGCAGCAGATTCGAGAGCCATTCACGCGGTACCGGTTGCTTCCGCAGAGTTTCGGCAAACACATACAGCCCGCGCTTCACCTGCAGCACATGTCTACGTTGCAACAGAGCTCCGATACGGTTGCGCGGAGCGCTGTATTCGCCAAGGGCGTGCAGCAAGGTCTGGTAATCGAACACCTCTTCCGGTATGCGACGTCGCAGTTCAAGAATATCCACCAATTGTTCCATTGAACGTGCTATGTTGTCATAATGATTACATACTATGTAAAAATATGCAGAATATCAAGACTATGTAACAGCACTTCCCGTTTCGCGCCGCGATACCCCCATCTGGTGTTCACAAAAAAATGACGTCCCGCGAGAGGCGGGACGTCATTGAACATCGAAGCTGTCGAAGCGTTATTTCGCCTGCGTCTTCACCCAGTCGGTGGTGACGGATTTCGGACGCGTGATGGGCATGCCCATGGCGCGTGCGACCACCGCCTGCGAGGCGATGCCCAGGGCGCGGCTCACGCTGAACAGCACGGTGTAGTAGTCGAATTCCGTGAGGCCGTAGTGGTAGAGCAGCGCGCCGGAACCCGCGTCAACATTGGGCCAGGGATCGGCGATTTTCTGCACCTGGCGCAGCACGCCCGGCACCACATCGAACACGTTCGACACGGTTTCGAACACGGGATCGCCAGCGCAGTACTGTTTGCCAAAGGCCAGGAAGCTGTCGAAGCGCGGGTCGGTGATGCGCAGCACGGCGTGACCGTAGCCCGGCACGACTTTACCCGCATTGAGCGTATCCCAGGCGAATTTCTCGAGTTCCTCCTTGCCCGGCGTACCGCCGAACTGCTCGTTGACTTCGAGAATCCACTTGAGGCATTCCTGATTGGCGAGACCGTGCAGCGGACCCGCGAGTCCGTTGAGCCCGGCGCTCAGCGCATAGTACAGATCCGACAATGCGGAGCTGACCGTCGCCGCGGAGAAGGCGCTGACGTTGCCTCCTTCGTGGTCGCTGTGCAGCACGAGGTACAGGCGCATGAGTTTGGTGAATTCGCCGTTCGGATCGCCGAGACCGAGCATGTGCACGTAGTTCTGCGCCCAGTCGACATCGGGCAGCGGAGCGATGGGATCGCCCTTGCCGAAGCGCTTGCGGTAAATCCACGCGGCGATGGTGGGCAGCTTGGCGATGATGTCTAGCGCGTCGTCGAGCGTGGCTTCCCAGTATTGATCCTTCTTCATCCCTTCGTTGTAGCGGCGGGCGAAGACGGACTCTTTCTGCATGATGAGAATGGCCGTATTGAACATGGTCATCGGATGCGAATCGGCGGGCATGGCCGAGAGCACGTCCCACACGTACGAGGGCACGTCCATGCGTGAGCGCAGCTGCGCCTGCAAGTCGGCAAGGGCGTCGGCATCGGGCAGTTGTCCGACGAGCAACAGGTACAATATTTCTTCGGGAAGCTTATCCGCCAGGTGCTTGAGTTCGATTCCGCGGATGATCAGTCCCTTGTCGGGCGGCACCTCGGAGGTGTCGCACACGAGGCCTTTCACACCGCGCATGCCGCCGTACACCTGCTTCAGGGTGACTTGCGAGACGACGGTATCACCGTGCTGGGATACGAGATTTTTGATTTCGTCGCGCAGCGGCGGAAAAACGGAGGCCAGGGTTTCCTGTAAAGATGGCATGGTCCTTCCTCTTGTTAAAGGGTCAGTGAAGTGAGTATGGTGAAGACTCGTTATATGGTCACGATGGATCCGTCGGAGGAAATCGCACCCCGTGTTGCCGTACATTGTGAACTATTGCGGCTGCCAACAATCGGGCGAGGCAAGCTCGTTCGGCTGATGTGCCGCACAATCACGTCAGGATGCGGTCGCGCGCAAGACTACAACGCGCTGCGGGAGCGAAGATATTCCGACAGGCGGATAATAGATAAAACAGCGGAAAAATGAAAGCAATTCCACGGAGACGCACTTTTTTTCACTCATCCCGCCCTCGGACGCGGTATTGCGCTGAAGCGGATGCGGTGGTTTGTTTTTTCTCGAATACATTTTCGTATATTGAAAGCATTCACTGGATCGTAATTGGGACTGGCGCCGGCCGGCGGCCGGCTTCCTGATCGTTTCTTCGTTTCACGTTGTCCCAGGAGCGCTTATGTACGATCACGAGGAACTCGTCAATGTCGCCGCCGGTGTGCTTCGCCGCGATGGCAAGGTGTTGATATGCCAGCGTGGCATCAATCACCGCTACGGCCTGAAGTGGGAGTTTCCCGGCGGCAAGGCCATACCGGGCGAGCGCATGGTCGAATGCCTTGAGCGCGAGCTGGAGGAGCAGCTGGACATTCGTCCCGTGAAAGCGAAGGAATTGCGCACGATTCAGGCCACGTATCCCGATGGCGGAAAATTCCAGATCACCTTTTACCTCGTCACCACCTGGGAGGGCGAGGTGAGCAATAACGTGTTCGAGGACATCGCCTGGGTCACACTGGATGAAATCTCGAACTATGAGATGCTGCAAGGATCGCTGCCGATTCTCCCCTTCCTCTGATGACTGCACATGTTTCCTCCACAGTGGACGCCCGGGAAGCACGCCGAATCCACGGGCTGCTCCTGCGTTGGTACCGCGCCAACGCCCGGGTGTTGCCGTGGCGGGATCACCACGATCCCTACGCCATTCTCGTGAGCGAGATCATGCTGCAGCAGACACAAGCCGCCCGCGTGCTCGAGCATTTGCCTCGCTGGCTCGAGCGCTTCCCCGACATATCGGCACTCGCGCGGGCCACGCGCCGCGACGTGCTGCTCGCCTGGGCCGGCATGGGCTACAATCGCCGGGCCATAGCGCTGCATGAGGCCGCGCAGCGCATTCTGCACGCGCACAATGGTTGTGTACCTTCGCACATCGAGGACTTGCTCGCCCTTCCGGGTGTCGGCGTCTACACCGCGCATGCTGTGCGCTGCTTTGGCTTCCGCCTGCGCGAGGCCCTGGTGGATGTGAATGTCCGCCGCGTGTTCTCGCGCCTGTTCGTAGCACAACGCAGCGAAAGCGATATGGAGTCCGAAGCGTGGAGCTGGGACACCGCACGGGACATGCTGCCGCCGCGCGCCTTTTACAACTGGAATCAGGCATTAATGGATCTCGGCGCGCTCGTCTGCACCGCGCGTGCGCCGCGCTGCGCGCAGTGTCCCCTCTCCTCCGCCTGCGCCTCGGCCTTCAAGCTGTTGCCCTCGGAGCGAGGACCGCGGGGCCTCGTGCGCGAAACCCCGCGCCGCATTCATCGCGGACGCATTCTGCAACTGCTACGCGAGGCGCCCGCGCATACGCTCGGATTCGAGGAACTGCTCGCCGCGGTGTATGGCCCGCGGACCGATGGCGTGCAACTGCTCGAGGACGCGCTGCGCACGCTGGAAGCCGATGGCCTTGCGCGCCGTATTGCCGCGCACGACGGATCGCGTACATTGCGGGTGGAGTTGGCCGAATGAACATCGACAGCGCACATCGCGACGAGTTGCTCGCCGCCTACACCGCACACGCGGCGGAAATACGGAGCACGTTGGCCGAATTCCGCGCAGTGCCCGCCACGCGGCATTTCTACGAACTGTGCTTCTGCATGATGACGCCGCAATCCAGTGCCTTGCAATGCGCCGCTGTGGCCGCCGAACTCGAGCGCCGGGGATTTCGTGAACATGCCTTCGATCCCACCGGCCTGCTGCGCTCGCATGAGGGCGGCTATGTGCGTTTCCACAACACCAAGGCGCGGCGTCTCTTGCAGCTGCGCGGGCAATGGCCCGCCGTGCGCGAGTTGCTTGCCGACGCTCACGACGACAAGGAACTCCGCGACGCGCTGGCCGAAAGCGTTGCGGGCATTGGCATGAAAGAGGCGAGCCATTTTGTGCGGAATATCGGCCGCACGCGCGTGACGATTGTGGATCGACATATCCTGCGCAACCTCGTACGCCTCGGCGCGCTGGCCGAATGGCCGAAGAGCATCGGCAGGCGCATGTATCTCGATATCGAGCGGCGTTTCGAATGCGTCGCCCACGCACTGGGCATTCCGCCCGACGAACTGGATCTGCTGCTCTGGCGGCGCGAAACCGGCTTCATTCTGAAATGACCATGCACCCATCCGACACATCTCCGGGCGAGGCGATGACACCGAATACGTTCCGTGCGACAATGGACAACGCCGCACCCGCCTTTCGCATGACGGACGTGCGCTTCGGCTATGCCGACGCTCCGGTGTTGCGCGACGTGCGGTTGGACATCGCCGCGGGCTCGTTCACAGGTGTCATCGGTCCGAATGGCGCGGGCAAAACCACGTTGCTGCGCCTGCTCACAGGCATGCGCACGCCCGATGCGGGCGAAGTGCGCTGTATGGACCGCCGCATCGAGAGCATTCCACCGCGGCAGCGTGCGCGCCTGATGGCGTTGGTGCCGCAATTCGAGGAGACCGTGTTCGCCTTTCCCGTGCGCGACATGGTGCTGATGGGACGCGCTCCGCATGTGCGGGGATGGGGTTTCGAACGCGCTGAAGACGACGAAGCGGCGGAACGCGCCATGCGGCTCGCGGGTGTGCTCGATCTGGCCGGTCGCTCCGTCACCGATCTCTCGGGAGGCGAGTTGCATCGCGTGCTCATCGCACGCGCACTCGCGCAGGATACGCCCATACTGTTGCTCGACGAACCCAACGCGCATCTCGATCTTCGCCATCAGGTGGCACTGTTCGAATTGCTCCGCGCATTGCATGCGGAGGGACGGAGTATCGTCTGCGTCACCCACGATCTGAACCTGGCCGCGCGCTACTGCGAACGTCTGCTGTTGCTGGCCGACGGCGGCATCGCCGCGGACGGCGCACCTCTGGATGTGCTCACACCCGAGCGCATACACGAACACTTCGGCGTGCGTGCCGATGTGCGCGCGGACGCACTCGGCGCGCAGGTGCGCGTGCTCGGACTCGCCTGACAGCGCGGCGGAGGCGCCAGGCGGCTTGTCTATTGCCCGAACTTGCCTATCTTGTTGCATGGTACAGACACGAAGAGAAATCCGAGAAAAAGCAATGCAGGTCCTGTACGCCTATGAGATATCGCAGGAACCTGTGGAGATGCTGCTGGAGTCCATCGCCGGCGAGGAGCTGAACGACGACGAGGAGCAGTATCGATTCGCGCAAGCGCTGGTGTTCACCACGCTCAATCATCGCAGCGAGGCCGACGAGCTGATTCGCATGAAGGCCACGAACTGGGACATCGACCGCATCGCCACGCTGGATCGCGTGTTGCTGCGCCTCGGTGTCGCCGAATTCCTGTACTTCCCCGACATTCCGACCAAAGTCACCATCAACGAATGTGTCGAAATCGCCAAGCGCTTCAGCACCGAGCAGAGCGGGCGTTTTGTCAACGGCATACTCGACAGCATTCTCTCGACACTCAACGCCGAGGGCCGCATCCGCAAGCAGGGGCGCGGCCTGATGAACAGCTGACAGCAGCAGATCGCGAGTCCACGCATGACCGTCACCACCGCCACCCTGGTTGCCCGTGACAAGCTTCGCCGTATCCGTTACGGTTGGTACATGTACGATTGGGCGAATTCCGCTTTCGCCATCACCATACTCGCGGCGCTGTTCGGACCATATTTCGACAAAGTAGTAGTGCCTGCGGGCGGAGTGAACATTCCGCTGCTCGGCATTCAGGGACTATCCTC
>DAOSDL010000051.1:0-27374 GCA_035362335.1 Bacteroidota bacterium | reverse complement strand
CATTTGTATACAACAGGTTGCAGCCGTCTCGACCTCAAACGTCCGGACAGTAGTGTGTTCTGCATTGAATCCAACTGCTTGGCGATAGTCTATCACGTCTGATCGTCTCCTGTCGCAATGCAAATAAAATGATCAGATCCATACAACGCTTCATCGTCAACAGAGGTCAGAACGTAATTTTCTCCTGGTATGGTTCATCCGAGTGATCGTCTACGAGCACATGCACGCTTCCGGAGATTAATATTTGCTTTACCAACTCTGCTGACGGATGACCATAATTGTTATTTTTACCACTGGATGTAATAAAAACTGAATTCTTGTGATTTAGTATATTCTTGTCGAACGATCTATACGAGCCGTGATGGGGCATCTGAAACGTTCCTGTCGGCTTTAGAAACGAGCGCAATGTGTGCTTGACAGCCTCTCTGTTCAGATTTTGATCTCCTGTAAGCAAACATCCAGTTCGATCTAGACCATTACATTTCAGCATTATATACATTTTCATTGCAGAGGCCTCCGGGCAGTTGACTATCTCTCTCCTTCCCCGACTTCTTATCGGACCGGAATATAGCATCATTGAGGTATCATTAAATCCACCTTTCTGCCTTTCGTAAATGCTCCTGAGCACAGAGGGTTGAGATTTCATATATTCAATCAATTCGTCAACGTTATACTCCAATAACCCTCGCTGGCCAAGCTCGTTCCTCAGCTCTCGTTTTAAATGGATGTTTAACACATTTAATGGCACGAAGCTCCAGTCCATGGTCCTTGAGACAGATATATTTTCGCCGCTCCTGATCGTGGCCTGGATATCTCTCGCGTACAGCTCTTCATCCGCATTATATAGATCAATTCCATTATGCTCCGCAACCCTCGTCACCACTCCAGATCCAAAATATCTATCCGGATCGCTCACAATACTTGCCAATTCTGGCTCATCTATCAATTGATAATATGCACTATATAATGACTTAACAGCGCCGTCAATGCACGGCATAATCACCTTTCGAATCTGCTTACAGCTAGCACGAAGCAATGGGATCAGATTAATATGATCTTCGTGAAAGTGAGATATAAACAATATATCTATAACATCATGTTTTTTAAAAGCACCATTAACTACCTCAGCAACCTTTTTTTTATCTACAGGCCTTGTTGTTCCGCAGTCGTAAACGATATTGAAATTAGGTAATCGCTCTGAAAAGAACGTCCCCTGCCCAATCGGATGAAATGTTCGCGTAATCTCACTCATGACAATTTAGAATGGTCTCCAGTAATACTATTATAATGACGATTTCTCATATCCTTCTGCTAACAACACGGGGATACCCAGAGAGCTACAAGAGAGCCGATTAACACCAAGATACCGCAACGACATCACCGTATCACACTCTCCCTGACTGCGTAATCTGGTATTTTAGCAAGACTTACGAGCTAACGCCTTCTTCACAAAGGCCTTCGTCAATCATAATTCTCTTGGGTACAATGCATTTCCTTCTCGCAATTGCACTCGGCGTCGACCATATGAGATAATGATTTGCACAGGATCATTATAATATTTACGCGCCGCCGGCCGCCTGCACTTTCATGCACATTGCACACAAAGCTACACAGTGAGTCTATGACATTGTTCAGATACCTGGCTTGAGGTCTAAAGATGTCTCCATGTCCTCGTTGTTTTGCAACTACCTTCACATTATTCGGCAAAAACTCTGCGTGAGTCCGCCATAAGCGCTCCTTCTGCCTATATTTTATTTTGCCCTTCGCACAGCATAAATTCAACATCTCAACCTACTCATTGAAATCCACCTATCTGCGTACCAACATACGGGATTTAACCATCTCCTCTACCGCCGGGCCCATCGATTTCTCAATTAAATCATTCATATCGTTCCACTTGTTCATTGATTTAGTGCTGTTATTTGCATACGCGTTCCAAACAACGCATTTTTTCGCGTTGTCGTAAAACTCGTAATGCATCTCTACCGTATACTTATCTATATCAGTATAACCACCATACTCATTTTGTATCGTTGTCGTCTTAGATTTACCTTTGAGTCTATCCTCTTGTGAGTCATACTCGACATGCGCTTTAGTCCGCGACTGCTCAACAGTGGTTTTAGGAATTTTCACCAAGGTAGCTCCTGAGTTTTTCACGTTGACAAACAAAATACCATCGGCGCCTACATTGCTTATTCTGCTCCATATCTCTTCATTATCCATCGAGGAGTTTGGCGGAAGTATCGATATGCTCGGTACTATTTGCACATCGTAATCTGCAAAATACTTATAGGCCTCCGTTTCGCATCGCGATCGCAGGGCCGCGTCTGATAAATTAACATAGACAATAATTTTTTTGTACTTTTGAGGCGGGCATACCGGATCAGGGTAACCTCTCGTATCCGACACTATCCCGGTACATGCCACGAAAGTCGAAACCAATCCTATCATAAACACCGATATTACGTTACGGTTCATGCACAACATGGTCGTCCTCACTTAGTGTTGCAGGTAGGTAATTTAGTTATTTATGTATCTGTTCGTAGCGCAATCATGATTAACCATAAGGAACATTTGTATTTCGATTATCGCCGACTACGACCTCACGTTTCCATCAGCTTCGTCCGTATAACCTCATGCATGTTCACCGTCGGCAGGAACAGCGGGCCGAATCGGCTGTTGCCGGTGAGACTGGCGATGATGCCACGAGCGATGCTGTATGTCATGGCGAGGCCGTTGGGGAGCACGATACGATCATAGGTTTCGTGCTCTGAATCATCTGGCGTGTAGCTGAAATATGAACGCAGAACAACTGTGCATTGATAATCGGCAGCTCTGAGCGCCGCCGGGTTATTGTTGATATCGATCCGCATGCGGTAACTGAACATAGGATTGTTCGACTCAATACCGCTGCCGAAAAAATCGAAATCCACGTCAACATCTCGTCTGGGAGATTTTTCCTTTGTAGGCGACCAACTTTCGTTGACGCGCACATGAACCTCGTCCAGTTCGTAATACCTAAGCTGCAGTGGAGTAAGGATAGAAGCTGCTGTCTTTCGCTTTGACATATTCTTTCCAGTACGTTTCGTTCGCGTTCAATTTATGGAAGGCTGCCTCACTAATTTCCTTCGGAATCATCGCGATGTTCAGTTCGCAACCCAAGGCAAGCGAAATCTTCACCATCGTCTGAATCGTCACATTGGTGGAGTCACTGAAGAGCTTGGTGATGTAGGCCTTGCTGCATCCGAGCCGCGACGCGAGTTCGGCTCTGCTGATGTTCTTCTCCGCCATGATGCTCAGGATGTTCTCATAGAATTCGAGACGCAGCAACCCGGCTTTGTACTCGGGATCATTCTCGAACGCCTCGAACTGCTGTGCGAACCAATTCTTCTCACTCATTGTGGTAATCCTTTCTTGAATACTCTTCGAAGAGCCTTTCGGCCTTTTTCAACTCACTGTCGTCCATCTTGTTTTTTTTCTTGAGGAACGCATGCGTGAGCACATATGTCCGTTGACGTGCATTTGGTGCAAGGAAGCAGAGGATACGTATCTGATAACTCTTGAAAGTCCAGATGTGCTCCTTCTCCTTTTTGAACTTCTCCGTATTCTGGAGGACTCCATGGATGCAGATGCTATCGAACAGAAAAAACACCTTCTTTCGATCAGGGACGGAAATCTGTTGAAGGAAATCGAGCACCTGGCAATTGCCCTTGGCATCTTTCAATGCGACGATCACCGCTTTTTGTCCTTCTCGAATGGGTACGATCTGCATTGCTTACTCCGAAGTTAACCTTTAGGTAAACTCTTGTCAAGTGTTTTTTTCATTCCCACGAACATTTTTCTTCTCCCTCTCCCCTTCACTTCTCGTCCGCCGCTGTGCTCAATGACCGTGACGGTAACGCGGTTGATAGCGTAGAAGCAAATGGCAAACCTAATTGTACATTCGCCGCGTGGATCCCTGCTGTCGAAGTCGTTCCCCCCTCCCCCGCTCCCACACCGCCATTCTCTGGGGTGGTTCTGCAAGGTCTCCATGAGGGATTGTGGGCGTGGAGGCCTGCCGGTGGTGCTATGTGCGATCAGGGCGATCAATGGTGCTGACGATTTAGCTTGCGGGTTTGCTCACCTGGCTGTTTTTTTGAGGTTTGTTCAATGTTTACTCCCACTCACCCACGCGGAAGCCGAGCTGGGCGCCGTTTTCCTTGACGGTGCGGCGGGTGTCGGCGTCGATGCCGGATGGGTTGCGGGCGGTGATCTCGACGAGGATCTCGACGACGGTGTGGGGGTCGCTGCGGAGGTGGTGGACTACCTCGTCGATGATGTCGGCGAATTGCAACTTCGCCTTGATGGGATCGATGGTCACAACTCCGTAATAGCGTATGGGTTGGTCCTTCTGCGAGGAATCAACACTGCCCGCACCCGGGACGGGCGTGCTTGTACCATCACCGCTTATTCCTGCCGGGGCTTCGCCGCCGCCGTGCGGATGCACGGGGGCCGTCGTACGCGCGAGGAGTTGTTCCTGATACGCGCCGGCGTGCTCGCGCTGTATCAACACGGCGGTGTCGTCCACAGCCACGGTGCAGCGTGTTCCGAAGGCGAAGCCGTCGTAACGGCGCTCGTCGCCTTCCCCGGATACGGATTGCGCGTAGCCAAAGAAGTCCGTGCTCTCGATGCCGCGCGCGATGGCGCTGGTGAGCACGTCCGGACGAAGCAAACGGGGCATGTACATGTAGCTGCACATGTCGGCCCACACCTGGCCTGTGCCTACGTCGACGGCCCCCTTATCGAAATACCAGGCATCGAGCAGTGTCCGCAGATGCACGGGAGCCCATTCAGCGATGATCCAGTCTTCCTCGCGAAGCCGCGTCTGTACTTCCTGCATCATGTCGGAGGCGCTGGCGGATAGCTGCAACACTTCCCAATGAAGCGCAAAACCCTTCGGCCCTGCTTCTTCCATCGGTCCGAGCAACCATCTCCAGGTCTCCTGCACAAAGCGTCCAAGAGCTTGCTCGGCATCCTTGAAGGCGGCCTTCGCCTGCTTGATCTGCACGGTGTCGACGACGAGATGCTCGTTGTCGATATCGTCGAGAATGCTGCGCCACGCGAGTAGTCCGCGGCAGTGTTCCTTGCAACGCCCAAGCATGTCGTAGTCGGGCGCAAGGAAGAGCAAGCGGTTCTGCCGTTGCCGGGGCTGCTGCCCGCGTTTTCGCAAAATGGCTGCCGCGGCCCTCTCGGCTACTTCCGTCGCGGTTTTGCTGTACGGAGCGGCCGGGGATAGCACGACAAGTCGTGGTGCGCCTGTGTCGTCGGGTATGTCAGCCGCATCGGTGAATACGTGCACGCCATCGAAATATCCCTTGCCGCGCAGCATGGAGGCGAGCCGCTGCTGCAAGAGCGGAAACACATCATCCTCGTCACGGAAGCGTTGCTTGCGGCTCTCCATCTCGCGCCGCAGGTTGGGCTTGGTGCCGAACCAATAATGATCCTTCTCGACATTGAGATAGTTCAGCCGGTCGGCGAGCCGCTTGCACACGTCCTTGTAAATACCGATGCTCTGGTCCGGTACTGCGGAGCCGAGCAGGATGTCTGGCAACTCGAGGCCTTTCGTGGCACGATTGCCGGCGCTGGGGGCACTGCCGAGGAAAATCGTCCGCGCGACACGGCGCGCCGCCTGCACCTGGCCGAAACGTGCTTCCTGCGACTCGATCCAGGCGGGACGCGAGTGCTCGCCGTCGATGTCCTGATCGATGACAGGATCCCAGCCCTGCGGCAAATGGTCGATGGCCTTGTTTCTCACGCCCGGGTCGGTGAGTGGCAGGCCACCCGGCATGATAAGTGCATCGGTGTTGCCGTCCTTCCACATCCGATGGATGATCAGCGCCATCAGCTGCAATACGCCGCGCGTGCGCTGAAAATTCGGCAGCGTCGCCCAGTCCTCGTACAGTCGGTCGAACAACTCGGGATGTATGGGATACGCCTCGATCAAGCGCTGCATGTAGCGCACTTCCTGCGTGTCGGGCGGGAAATCCGCCTGATTGGCGATGTAGAATTCCGCGAAGCTGCGACAACTGTCTTCCATCGCCTTCGTGTCCTTGATGTCGTCGAACAAGCGACGACGTACGATGTGGAAGGCCTCGTCCTTGGTCACTGGCTTCCATATTTTCTGCAGCCGGCGGAACACCTGCTCGAGTTCGCGCAGGGCAACCTGCCCGTGACCGGAGCCCGCGTCATTCGAATCGGGCAGCGACGCTAGCAGCACCGCGCTGTCGACGGCTTTCACCGCCTCGGTCAGGTTCTGGAAAAAACTGATGTTGCTTTCGTAGGTACCTGCGGGAAAATGTTTGCCAAGTTCGAATTGCCGGAGATAGGCCACCAGCTCATCGAGCAGCACGACACAGGGTGATGCGAGTCGAAGCAGCGCAATGAGACTGTCCTTGTCCGGAGCGGTGCCGCTCTCGTCGGCGCTACGCACAAACTCGTATCCCTCCTCTCCCGCAAGTTGCCAGGCCAACTCACCCCACAGTGTGGCACAACGGAGCTTCCCGTGTTTTTTCGGCTCGCTGAGTCCGAGGTTCGTGCCATCGATCACCGCCACTCGCGCGGCGGGGAGGTCCTGTACGCCCGCGCGATCGAGTATTGTGGAAACACCCAGCAACTCCGTTACGGGATAGTGCCTCCGCGCAAGATGGTACACCGCCAGCAGTGTGTGCGTTTTTCCGCCGCCGAATGCGGTCTGAAGCTGGATGATCGGGTCGCCCTCCCTGCCAGCCAGGCGCTTGACGACGGCATCGAGCAACAGCGACATCCCTTCGGTGATGTAGGTGCGATGGAAAAACAGCTTCGCGTCCTGATACGCTTCGGGTGCGTCACCTTGATGGACACGTGTGATGTCGGCGGCGAACTCCGCCTGCTGGAAGGTCCCTTTCAATACGTCGGGATGCGGTACGGCGATTTCGCGCCAGGGTTTGATGGTCATTTCGTCGAATTCCTGCTTACTGTCTGCCTCATCGGTCAGCGGTTGTGATCGAGAATATCCTTGAGATATCGGACAATACGGTCGGTATTCAGTGTCAGACTGGAAAATTGCTTCTCGCAGACATCGCTGAAGCGTGCAAGCACTTTCCGGTTGATCGCTTCCTGGTCCTCGAACACCGCCATGGAACGGAACGGCAACCCGATTTTTTCGAACTGTTGCAAAGCGATCGTGGCATCCCGCGTCTTGTCATCGCTCTGAATGCCGTAAACGAAAAGCGGCCGGGCCATGCCGTTAATACGGCAGTCAACCGTGTACAGGCCTTTCGGATCGTGTTCCTTGTCCCGCCAGTCGAACATTCGCCGCGACTCGGGAACCGATTCCGTCAAGAGGCCCAGGAAATCCTCGTAAAAGGTGGACCGAACCCGCTCCCTGGTCAGATACGACACATCGGTGATTTTAAGCAGCGCCTGCACAAAGGAATACAGAGCATTCCCGAAGTCACCGTCGGGAACCTCCAACAGAAGCTCGCCGTCACGGTCAATCAGCTTGAATACCGAGAGGGCGTTTTCGATAATCTTCAGCCGGCTTCCTCTCTGAAGGTCCGCCTCGTCGATCCCGTACGTGAGGTGCATGTAGGTATGCGCCTCGTCGCTGAAATACCATTGCGAACCATCCTGCTTGAGCACTATAGCAAGGCGATCACCGTCTCCGAAAACGAATGGCGTGAATACACGGTAACGACCGATACCTTCGGATATCAGACGTACTTGGTCGGAGACCTTTTCATGAAACTGTCGCTCAAGGTGTTCGTTGGTCATCTTTGCTCCGTTTCGAACAGATCGTGCTGTGGGCCCTGCGGCGCGGAGATGTTCGCTTCGTGCATGAGAAATACGAGAGCAGTCCGAATGTCTGTGTATGCCTCCGTAGGCTCGGCGAATCCATCTTCATCCGATCCGAGTTCCTGGTATCGCTCGGTCGAAGCGTGAATGTGAAAATCGTAAAACACGTCTTGCTCAATGGCATTTTTGTGCTCATGGCTCTTCCCGTTGTGACGTCGGAGACGGAAAAGCCGGTTCGAATCTTTGGGACGGAGCGCCAGAATCACCGAGAAATCCAATGGATTCTTCAGCGATTGCCTCAAACGGATCTCGTATGCATTGCCATCTTCACCAACCGCATCCATGTGGCATTCCTTGTGGCCACGTTTTTCCTTGAACTGCAAGAGTTCATGCACGGGTTTGGCCAAAGTCTTCGGCACCTCTATCATCCGCTGAATCTCCTGATCCGTATACCTGATTGCCATCTCCCTCTCCTACAATTCCATCTCTGTCTGTTTCACCGCCGCGACGGACGATGTGGAGGCGGAAATGATGCCCTGCCACGCGGTGACGAGGTCGTTGTAAGGTCGCGCGTCTTCCGCCCACTTGTTCCGGTCGCAGATGGTGTAGAGATGATACGCAAGTTGCCGGACTTTTTCACCTTTTTCGGGCATCGCCGCGAGCAGCTCGCCAGCTGCCGCTTCGCCCTTGCTGTCGAGCAGACGGATGAGATGATGCAGCGCCTCCCAGGCGGGGGTGCGGGTGTCGCGCGCGGGATCCCAGTCCTTGGGATACTTGCTCCACTTGATCAGCGATACCTTGCCAGCTTTGGCCTCGAGTACACCCGCTGCGACGACGCCTTCGACGGAGGTGCCCTTTGCGCGGGCGAGCACGGTGGCCTCGCCGAAGGGACCGCTTTTCCAGCCGTATTGCTCGAACCACTGCGTGCAAAAGCGGGTGTCTTCGTCGTAATCACCGGCGTCGGGCGTCAGGTAGTCGCTGATCTCGCGATTGATGAGTACCAGCGCGTCGTGTACGCTCATGCGTGAGCCGTCCTGATTCAGAACGGACTCGTAGCGTGAGAAAATGGCCATGCCCGGCCCGATGGATGCCTGCGCCAAATCGACAGGCGCGATAGGCGAACGCCCCGTGCTGCCGCCGATCATCGTGCGCAAGGCCTGCGGCATCTCTTCGCGAAGCAGACGCTGGAAGTCGCGGCGGGAGATAGTTGCGGCTTGCTTCCCAATTGGGCGGCACACCAGGAGAATGGACGATGCAAGCGCGTTTGTCCCCATCCCGATCATCCTGCTCGATTGCTCGCTGCGCAAGGGCCATGTTCCGGTGATGCTTAAGCCGGACCGCATTATCGCTTCGAGAAATGTCTCCCAACCGGTGGATACTGAATCGAGGTTCTTCAGCTCAGATTGTTTGAATGCGTAATAAATCGTGATAGGTACGGTATTTTCGGCATGCTTGGCAAGTTCGCTGAATACGGATGTCATACCATTGATAAAAAATTGCTCCGCCAAATCCTTGCTGCCTTGCCTGTACGGTGAGGCGATAAGCTCTTCTTCCTTCGGAGTCGCAATCGTTCTGAATGCGGATAAATCCAGCATCTTCAATGTCCTCCGCAGCCAGACGTAGAAGAAATCTGATAAATCCGCATAACCAATGTTGTCGTAATACGGCGGATCCGTCGAAATCACCTTCCCATGTGATATTGTCTGTTTTGCAGCATCGGCATGCAGGGCTACTCCGCTCGATATTGCGGGCAATGAAAGCAAGCAACTGGACTGATAATCCGTATGGGTTCGAAAACTCCCGACGACGTTTGCAAGGATGTTCCCTTCTGCGAAATCCCATACCATCGGGATTGCCTGCCTGCCGAAGAGATTCATAATCTTCTGATTACTCGGGTTCCAGCGTACAAGAGAATTATTAAAATCGGCGGATCGATCCACGGCGAATGCCAGATACACCGACAACGCATCAGCGTAGGCCGTCGCACCGCTGCCCCCTTGCTCCAGGCCTCGGCCGTCGTCGGTTATGCCAGCGGCCTTTGCATCGGCGAAGATGCGGCTTCGCGCTTCCTGCACGAGATCGGAGAAGGTATTGAGGGCGACGAGCTGGCGGGGGGTGAATAGTTTCCACCATTCCGTCAGTCCGTACGCATAACATGTTCCGCCAGTAAGGCGCTCAGGGACGCTACCTCGAGGCAGCCAAGTAGGCTCGGCAGTTCTTGCGAGTTCTTCCATCGCTCTGATCGGTGGAAGATACACTCTGCCTCTATCGCCTTCAGCTACAATTGCCATCAAGCGTTGGCCCATGCGACCAGCCATACCCTCATGTTTAATGTATTTACCATCGATTGGCGCGCCGGAAACTAGGCACAAGAAATTCGATCTTGCCATTTTTGTTCCGTCCTTCGCGCTGACTGGGGGCTTACCGATGTTCACTTCAAAGCGGTATTCATCCCCATGCACGATGGGATTGATCCAGGCCTCCTTGCCTGCTTTCGTGGAAAGGCGGAAGCTGGAAACCAGCGGAACGTCGACATGGGAGTAGGCGGGATTGGGACTTTTCACCGTACGCGCCCAGAGCCAGGCGATGACGGTGAGGCGACGCCCGATGTAGGACTTAAGGTCGGGCCGACCCTTGGCCATGTCGGCGGTGACTTCGATATCCGGATAGAGATGTCCGATGCGTTTGTGCGCCTCGTCGCGCATCCACCGCCCGTAGCGGCGAACGTCCTCGGCCAGACCCTGCGCGCCCTGCCATTCCCGGCGCATTTCCACCTGTTTCTCATCCGAAGGCAGCGGGCCCACGGGTACACGTCCGGCGAATTTAGGCGGAATCTCGATCATGGCCTTGTTGATGAGCACGGCCACGGGATTGAGGTCGGAGGCGTGGGCCTCGAGGCCCAGGCGCTGCGCTTCGAGAGGAATGGAACCGCCACCGGCGAAAGGATCATGGAAGGCCGGCAGGGTATCCGCATCGAAGCCGGGCAGCCCTTTGTTGAGTTCGCAGGTTTCGCGCCAGCTCTTGCGAATTTCCTCGCGCGCCCGTTCGAGCACTTCCTCGTTGCTGGTATTTTCCCATTTCACCAGATCACGAATGATGTCGAAGAGCCGCTCGCGTTCGCGATCGGCGTCTTCTTTCGATTTCCCTTTCATATAACCGCGTTCGCCGCCGGGGTCGTTCACGAGCTGTGCAAACAGCACGGCGCGCGCGGCGGCGAGCGGGCGTCGCGCCCACCACTGATGTATTCCACGAGGATGCGCACCAATGCCAGGCATTTTTTCGTACGCCGATGCTTCATTGATGTCGTCCAGCGGCAGGGCGACTTCGATCAGTTTTTTCGGGGCTTTGATGGGCGCTGTCCCTTTGCTCATACGGTATCCTCTGGCTTCACCGCCCGTTGGAGCAGTTTGTCGAGATTGAAGCTGGAATTCAGGAGGGCTTCATCCTCGGGCTCCTTGCTGAAGGGACGGCGGATGTAATACGGTCCTTCGGTCTGATCTCCATCGACCAGGACGATTGCCAGAATATAGCGATCCCCGTCATTCAATGCCGTGATGATTTCTCTGTAGGTCACCGTAACGCTGTCCTGCCCTTTCGCCCTTCCCTTGACTTCGATATGGCGCGCGTCGGCGAGACTGCCATCCTGGGGTTTCGGGCGCGCGGTAACATCCCAGCCGCATTTATCGGCCGAGACATCCGACACATCATGTCCGAATCCCCGCTCCACGTCCATCACGCGCCGCATGGCGATCAGCTCCACGCGGCGGCGCGCCTCGGCATCAATGGAGTAGGTGGTGTTGCCGCGGCGGACCTCGAGCAGGCCCTGCGGTATCACCAGCGCGGCGCCGAGCACCAGAGGCGTTGCGGAAACCACCGCTCGCTGCTGCTCGAGCTGCTTTTTGCGCGCCGCCAGACGCTCGGACAGCTCGTTGATCTTCTGCCGGGTATTGTCGAGCTGCACTTTCGGCTGCTTGCCTTTCGCCACCTGGTCCTGAAGGTCGAGATAGCGATTCTCCCAGTGGTTGATTTCCTTGGTCAGGCGTTCATGCACGGCAGCCAGCACGCGTTCGGCATGCGCTTCCTTGCTCGATTTCACTTCCCGGAAATGCTCCGCCGCAATGACATCGGACGCAAAGGCGTAGGCCTTATCCTGCAATTCCACCGACAACCAGGATGAGGAGAGAACATCCGCTACGAGAGAGCGCTCGGCATCGCTGGCCGCGCGCAGACCGGTATGCGGCGCATAGCCAGCGTCCACCGGCGTGCCATGTTGCGGTACGCGCACGAATTGCAGGCGGCGGGAGACGACCGATCCCCCGCTGCTTTCCCGCACCGTATGTTCGAGAATCACCAGCACGGAAGGAGTCGACCCGTCGTCGTCGGGATCGACAAACACACTTCCTTCCTGCATCAGCGCGCGGGATTGCCCGAGCCAGAGTTCAATCATCGCCGCCATCAGTGGATGACCGGGATGCATCAGTTCGGCTACGGGCTTGCCCGGTACGTGCATGGCTGCTTTTTCAAAACAGATACGCTGGTATTTTTCCGCCACCGGAGTGCGGAGGTTGCCGCTTTCGCGTGCTTCCTCCTTGATGGCCGCCGGGATGTGACGGATTTCCCATCTCCCCTGTTCGCGCTCGCGCAGCTCTCCCTTCAATCGGGTGAACAGCTCGAGAAAGCAGCGCTTCACATAAAAGGGCTGGAGCTTGCGCGCTTCGGCTTTTTCCATTTCTTCCTTGACCGCGAACAGCGCGTCGGGCGACATGCTCTGGGCGACCAGCGTATGCTTGCGCCGCACCTCCTCGATATGCTGTAAATCGAGCGTGGTATCGATGACGCGGTTGAGGTACTCGCGCACTTCCGCTTCCTCGCCCCGGCGTATGGCCGTGATGAGCAATTCGCGGAGCGGTTTGTCCTCGAACAGCTCGCCGAGCACATCGTACACCTTGCCGCCGAGCGCATTGCTCGCGGTCTCCATTTTCTTGAACAGCCGCTCGAAGACGTCGCCTTCCCGCGTGTTGCGCGCGAGCAAATTCCAGAGATGACACACCTCGCGTTGACCGATGCGATGGATGCGGCCGAAGCGCTGTTCGATGCGATTCGGATTCCACGGCAGGTCGTAGTTGATCATCAGGTTGGCGTTTTGCAGGTTCACGCCTTCGCCCGCGGCATCCGTTGCAATCAGGACCACCGCATCGGGATTGTTCCTGAACTCCGTCTGGATATTATACCGCAGCTCGCGTTGCACACCGCCATGAATGGCAAGCACGGCATCGGGACGGCCGAGGAGTCCGCCTATTCGCTCCACCAGATAGTTGAGCGTATCGCGATGTTCGGTGAAGACGATGAGTTTGCGCCGCGAGCCGTCTTCCTTGAACATCTCCGGCGTTTCTTGCAGCAGAAGCGAGAGCTGTTCCCATTTCCTGTCATTGCGAGTCTGGACAACGGCATGCGCCTGCTGTTCGAGTCGATGGAGGGCGGCGATTTCCTGCCGCAGTTCGTCCATTGTGCGAGCGGCGCTCGCTCGGTTGACAACGGTTTCCGCCCAATTTTCATAATCCCCGCCGTCCATTTCATCGAAGGCCTCGTCCGCATCATTGGGCACATCCGGAAAAGTTTGATAGCCGGTGAGAATCTCGGCGACATGCCCGCCGCGTTGCGCGGTTTTCAGCTCTTCGAGCTGGGATTCGAGTTTCTTGTGGCGGCGCTTGAGCGACTGGTAGATGGCTTCCGGACTCGACGCCAGGCGACGTTGCAGCAGTGTGAGCGCGAAGCCGACGTTGCCCTTTCGTTTTTCATCGAGCTTATCGGCGCGGTTCATCTCCTCGCGTACATACGACGTCACATCTTCGTAGAGAGCCCGTTCCATCGGCGACAGCTCGTAGCCCGCCGTATGGGCCCAGCGCGGGGGAAAGAGCGGTTTGCCGTCGAAGCGCACCAACTCCTCTTTCACCATGCGGCGCATGACATCGGACACATCCGGCCGCGGCTCCGTTTCGCCATTGCGCGGCCTTCCCGCAAAGCGGTCGCGATCCACCAGCGACATGAAGAGGCGGAAGTCATCCTCTTTGCCATTATGCGGTGTGGCCGTCATCAACAGGAAATGCCTCGTCAGCTTTTCCAGCTCCATGCCGAGTTGATAGCGTTTGGTCTCCTTGAGATCCTGACCGAAGTAGCTGGCCGACATTTTGTGGGCCTCATCCACGATGATGAGGTCCCACGATGTCAGTTTGAGTTTGTGAATGTAGTCATCGTTGCGCGAAAGCTGGTCGAGACGGACGATCAGCAAGTCCAGGTCCTGGAAGAAATTTCCCGACGAGCTTTGTTCCTGTTTTTCCCGGCTGAAGATACCGAAGTCCAAGCCGAACTTGTCCTTCATTTCGTCCTGCCACTGCACGCAGAGCGAACCCGGCGCCACGACCAGCACGCGCCGGGTATCGCCTCGAATCATCAGTTCGCGAATGAGCAGACCCGCCATGATCGTCTTGCCCGCGCCGGGATCATCCGCCAGCACAAAGCGCAGCGGTTGTTTGGGCAACATATACTCATACACGGCCGCGATCTGATGCGGCAGAGGATCCACATCCGAGCTATGCACGGCCATCAGCGGATCGAACAGATGCCCCAGACGCATGCGCAGCGCTTCCACGCCCATTTTGAAGTCCGCAGCATTGGCGGTAAACGTCCAAGGCAGCTGCGACGTGGCGATTTCGAGGTCTGCCTCGTTCGCCCTATTCAGCGTCACGCCCTCATATCCGCCGGCTTCGTTCCGGAACACCAGCTCGATGGAATCCGGCCCGAGCCACTCGACAGACTTGACGCGTACGATTTCCCCCGGCTTCACGCCGCGGAGAAGGAGGTTGGGGGAGATGGAGGAAAGCTTAAGCACAATTTAGCCTCTTACAAACATTAACAAGCTCAGCTTGTAATACATATAACTCGGCGTCTAAGATATTGAGTCATAGCGACCACCTATTGATTATCCAACTTGCCATTCTCTCTGTACGAATGATAAGCTCATTTTTCCTAAATCTCGGCTCGTTTACGCGGTATTCTTGCGCGAGCATCCTTGTCGACGCATAGCGAGAAGCGCTATACATGGTGTGATCTGTCATCTTTGTGTGTACATTCGAATTGCTGCATCTAGCATTTTCGCTCTTGGTCAACGGTGTAAAATTCCCCAAAAAGTCCTTGTGCAATTCGAAGTCATCCACACCCTCAAAGTTATAGGTTGTAACATCGAAATTAGGTGTTTGAGAAAGAATATGTTCTCTCGTTATCTGCTGCTCAATCAAGTCACGCAATTCGTCGACAGTGTATTCACGTTTTGCGCAGCTCTCGTCAAATTCGAGCATAATAAAAGGAAGCGCCTGGTTGTGATAAACATTTTGATGCAACATTGTATAAAAATAGCCATCCGGCATGAAGCGGGCTGTAAACTCCCGTAAACCACGTCTTAACTCGTCAACAGTCGCATCACGAGATTCATGAGATAACATACCAATTCCTTTTGCCGGATCGGTACCTCTTGTCTTATACACACGCACATCACATATCTCGAGCAATTGAAGTAAATCGACCGACTCGCCTTCGGGCACGGAGAACAAAATATTGCGCTGCATAAGCCGTACAGTCAGCGGATACAGCCGGGCCGATACACCTAACACCACGAAGTATTTATACAATCGCGTATTCGTCTCTGTCAGGAGGACCAACTCTCGGAAGGATTCGCAGAAATCGGCCAAATCGCTACAATAATCAATAATAAATTCTCTTATCGCTCCAGAATCGCTCGAGAAACTTTTCAACGTGCCTTTAAGAAATCTATGAAACACAGTACTAATCGTGCCATCCCAATCGCCGCCCTCCTCAATGCCAGGATACTTGTATGACAGATAATGATATCTGAGCATATCATCTTCCGAGAATGCATCGCGAGCCACGTTGTCGATTTTCATGGCACCCTTCTTGACATGCTCTCGTACGTCATCAAATGCAGCGAAGCATCGTCCAATCGACTCATTTACCATGATATCAAGCTCGCCGTCCAGATATCGGTTCGAATAATACACTAGAAGCGCCTTGGCCTTATCCATTGCAGATAAGGGCAACCCCCTATCATTTACTGTTTGAAACATGCGAATCGCGCGACCGGTGTTGGTTGCTACAAACTCAATAATTTCCAGCACTTTTATAGTATTTATCCATTCACGTACAAGATCGACACCTCCTCCTTCAGCCAGTGCTCGTGCCCGCTCACATGCGTATTCAAATGCAGCTTGCAGTTTTCGTTGGCCTGCGGTCTCTGGCTCAGGCTGATTCTCAGAAAGCAGCAATGAAGCAAACTCAGCGTTATTTCCGAAATGCAACTTAAGTTCAGACCCGTGCTTCAACAATACAGCGGTGTCAGCAATCCTCTGATCATCATCTTGTGGCAATTGCAGTAGCAGCGCTTGGATAATCACAGCCAACGTAGACAGTCTCTGTTGGCCATCGACTACTTCATATGGCCCTATATCATTTCTAGCAAGAACAACCGTGCCAAGGTAGTGGGTTGAGCCACTTGTCACCGCTTCAGAGACGTCATCGATGAGATCTTCAACTTGTTTAAGGCTCCAGGCATAGTCACGTTGGTAGTGTGGGATGACAAATCTCTTGCCTACCAGAAACTGTTGAATTTCAATGATATTTGACATTTTAAATCCTCGACTTAAAGTTGTTATAAAATATCTACGGTGTTTTTAGCGCTAATCGCCATATTTGTTCAACTGACTTCATGCTAACCTACCGGGCTCGCAGGGGAGGACTAACGGTGGCAGGTCGCAGTTGCGGTAATCTATCATCATTTTCCTGTTAGTGTCTAATCTGCTCTGCCAGACGACGCGCGCAAGATTGGTACAGCAAAACACATACGTGCTCTGTGGTGTTCAGCAGCATGAGAGAGAATCACGTCCCAGTCACACGTTTCGCTATGCGAACAATTTCGCCCATACGGCACACCACCAAGCGCCGTCCGAGCGGTTTGGAGGCAGATCATCTCAATATGTACAGGCTTACTGTTTTCCATGCTTACCTTAGCTGGAATTGCCAGCAACACTTTCACTACTGTTAACCTATTCGCCCTCTGGCATAAGAATCAAATCACTCGTGTAGTAACAATGAGCGCCATATTCGTCCTGCCAAAACACCAAAGACGTATCTTCTGACAGCTTTTTTTGCTTCAACATCGACCCAACAACATCATTGGTTTTAATTACATCTTTAACGTGCTTAGCTAGATCAATACCCTCTCGGATCTCCTGCCATTTCTCTTCGGCGCGACTCCTTTCCTTGCTTTTCAGACCAAGGCGGTCACGCAAATCGGCCAGCAGACCGCCCATTTCCTCAATTTCTTTTTCAATGCCTCTCGATATCTTCTTCAGCTCCTTTGGAATTTTTGTAATATCCCTATATAACTTGATGTATTCATCAACTTTCCGAGTAATTTTTTGCGAAGAGGAACTTGCGACACCGGGGTTCTCTTGGAGATCATATTTCAGTTTCAAGACATCAATGCGTAGGTCAAGGACGGAGAGCATTGCAGTGTAGTAGGCGTCCTTCAGCTTCCATGCAACTCCAGTATAGTCCGAACTCACATTCAACTCATATGACCTATAGAGTAGCCAATATCGCTCCAATATCGGATTAATATGCGACTCAAGCACAACTAACTGCATCATCATATCGTCAGTGAACCCATTGCATATATTGTATTTTTCTTCAATGGAAGCAATACGATTACTAGCACTTATTAACTCTCCCACAAAGGTTGCTTCCGTTCTCTCAAGTATCCGCTCTATTTCATGGCTAATACTATTTAGCCTCTCGTTGACTTTTTCAAATTGCTTAAGAATCAGGATGGTTGATAATGTTTGGATAATGAGAACGGGTGCCACTACCCCCATGAGTGGACCCGCAGCCGCTACAAACGGAGCCTGCGCAACGATTCCTCCAGTGCCCATAACAGCCGATCCAACTCCCGACCCTAAGGTCATAAGCGTGGCCGGGTTTGCGGTAGCTATAAATAATTTTCCTGCCAAGGTGCCACTAAGGGCAAGCGACGCTCCACTACCACCTATAATACTTCGAAACACAACAGGCGAGATTTTTCCGCCATTCTTCACATGGTCACCTTGCGACGAATATTGCAACTGAAACTGTTCGAGAACTTTTTCGCGGATATTCCCCTCCAAGCTAAAAACCGCAAATTTTTCACTATTATCATTTTCGTATTTATAGTATTCAATTTTGTTTTGTCGCGGTGCGTCTATATTCTCGAACTTGCATCCACTCTCCTCGACCATCATCGGCATTGCCTCCTCGACATACACGCGCTCTGGCTTATTTTTTATTACAAACGCAAGGTAAAGCACAGTAGCACCGGAGACTAGTGTTATCAATAGTTGCAAGAAGTTAAGAACATCATTCATAAAGCACTCCAATTTAAGAATTGTGCGATCAAGCGAGATCTTTCAAGATCATCTCATCAAGCACTTTCCCCGAGGGACCGTTGTACTGTGGAGCGGCGGGCTGGAGCGTACCGGCAAACGCTGGCACCTTGATGCGATTGATAATCTTCGCCGCCTGCGATTGGTCTCCATTCCAGAAAATCTCCGGCTCGCTCGCCACGGCCATCGCGCGTACGAGCAGCTTTCCATCAGCATCCTTCCAGGTCGCATGCACCGCGCTCGCGTACACGCCGAGCACGAAGGTGTGTTTGGGGCTGCGGTCTTTCTGCTTCACCTCTTTGACGGGCTGACCGAAGGGAAAATTGTGGGTGCTGGCGGGCATGGAGACTCTGGGATTGGGTGGTATGCTTCAGTGGATACGGCGTTCCGGTGCGAATTTCTGCCTCGCCCCCGTGCGTGCTTCCCGCCATATTGCGTGATTGCGCCCGGCCTCACTCAGCACTGCTCCGCCGAAGGCGGCGGCCCGGGTTTCCGTCACCACAAAACGCCGCCCGCGCAGCTCGACGAGCTGCCCGGGCTGCGGGAGATATGAAGGACTGGCGATGGTCATGGTACAACCGTGCCCCGTAGCGATTGTAAGTGGCTACTCATTCGAACGTGCTCTTTGACTTCCATCCTACTCACACTAATTCCGTACGATCTTCCTCGTCCAACTCGCCGGGCCGGCGGTGATGCGGAGGATGTATATGCCGGGCTGGAACTGGCGCAGATCCAGTTGCCGGCTGTACTCGCTCGCGGCATGTTCGTCGGAGTGACGAAGCTGGGATTGCCCGACGATGTTGAACACTTCGATTGTTACCGGGGCGGGGCGTTCCATGGTGAAGCGCACCGTCACCGTGCCGTGATTCGGATCGGGGTATACCGTGAAGTCATGCACCGTGGACGGCGGAGTGCTCTCGGTGGAAAGTATCAGGAAGGGATCCGAAATGGCGGAGCAGCCGTTCTCCGCGAACACTCTCACCTGATACATGCCCGCTTCGGGCACCACAAGGAATTGATTGCTTTCTCCGGGTAATTCCGACCCATCCTTGTACCACTGATAGGCGTTCGCCTTTTCCGTGGTCAGCACTCCTCCGACTTTGGTGATGGTGGGTTTCTCCGGCCCGGGCTTTACTGTCACGTCGATGGCCGCGGCTGTACCTTCACAACCGTTCGCATTCCACACGGTAACCGCATAACTCCCCGCTGTTTTCACGGTGATCGCACGCGTTGTCTCGGCATTGCTCCACAGGTAGGAAGCGTAGCCGCCCCCGGCATCGAGGACAACGGAGTCGCCTTCGCAGATCACCGGATTACCTGTTACGGAGATCACGGGCCGGGGCGAGGGTTGTACCGTCACCGACACAACATTCGAAATGCCCACGCAGCCGTTGGGATCGGTAACGGTGACGGCGTACAGTCCTTGCGTTCGCACGAGGATTTTCCTGCTGAGTTCACCCGACGACCAGTGGTATGATGCATATCCTTCGCCGGCATCGAGAATCACGGTATCACCTTCGCACAACACTGTTGGTCCTTCCGCCACGATTGTCGGTTTGAGCGAATCAACCACGGTGACGATCACCGGACTCGATATCAGCGTACATCCATTACCGTTCACCACGGTCACGGCGTAAGCGCCCGCCGCCGCAATGCGTATTTTCCTCTGTTGTTCGCCCGTGCTCCAGCGATACGATTGATACCCTCCCCCAGCGTCGAGTTCGATCGAAGCGCCACGGCAAATCGTGATGGGTCCGCTTGGTACTATCACCGGAGGCGATGCCACGGTGACAGTCACGGTATCCGATACTCCCACGCAACCGCCTGCCTTCCTCACCTCGGCATAGTAGTTCCCCGAGGTCTTTACAGTGATCCTGCGCGTGCTCGCCCCGTTGCTCCACCGGTACAACGTATACCCTTCGCCAGCATCGAGCGTCACGCTGTCGTTGGGGCACAGCACTTTCGAGCCCATCACGGTGATACGAGGAGCGAGTTGCGCGCTGACCACCACCTGCACGGTGTCGGAACGGCCTTTGCAGCCGGTGGGCTCCGTTGTCTCCACCCAGTAGGCGCCAGTCTGACGGACAACGATGGATCGGGAGGTTGCGCCGGTGGACCAACGCTGCGACGCGAAGCTACCCTGCACGGTAAGGATGAGCGAATCCCCGACACAGAATGCGGTGCTCCCGCTCATTGCGAGATTGACATGCGACGGCCATGCAACCACCTGAAGACTGTCGGACGTTGCCCAACAGCCATTTTGATGCTTCACGCGCACCCAGTACCAACCGCTTTCACTTGCGGTAATTTTGGATGTGTTTGCTCCATTCGACCATTGGTATTCGAGAAGCGGAACTCCACCAGCCACTTCCAGATCAACGGATTGTCCGAGACAAAACGTCAGAGGCCCGTTCGCCAGCACCACTGGCTTCGGTGCGGGTTTGACCACGACGGTGAACACGGGCGAAGTGATGCTGTCACCGGTGTGGGTAAAGGCCTTCACCCAGTAATCCCCTGCTCTGTCAACGGTGATGCTGCGCGTGGTTTCCGTCGTGGACCAGAGATAGGATGCGAATCCATCGGGAGCCGTCAACACCGTGCTGCTGCCTTCACAGAGTTCACTGTTACCAGCGATGGATATATTCGGCACGAGGCACACCCGTCCCGTGTCGATGATTGGCAGGAAACAGCCCTGCTCGAACGTTGCCGATACGCCAGGCAGCGCAGTGCACAATGTATCCAGTCGTTGCTGGGTCGTAAAGGTGAGTTCCAGCAATTTCCCGGAACCATTGATGAGTTTCCTGTCGGACGAGGAGATTTCCACTCCTCCGGGGACCGCCGTAACCGCCAGAGGAATCTGTTCGAGCAAGGATCCCGCGGGTGTCAGCGCATTCTTGAACTGCAGATGCTGAGAATTAAAGAGAACGATGAAACGAATCGGATAAAACATCTCGCCGTTGATGGGCGTGAGCAGATTCAACGGAACGATCACTTCATCGCCACTGTTGCGCTGCACGCTTCCAAGCTCCATGTGAAGATTGGAGAATGTCGTGGAATCCAAAGGCGCGCGGTAGGTCTTCGTTTTCGTGTCCGTGCCGCCGCAGAAATTGCGCAGTTGCAACTCCACCGTGCGCAAGCCACCGTCCGCGCATTGCCGCTGATAGGTAATTATGCACTCCTGGAAGCATGCGAAAATAATGGTCGAGATTTCCTGATAGATGGCCGCGAGCTGACCCGCGTCCGGCGTCTGATAGTAGCGACCACCAGTGAGCGTGGCGATGAGTTCCAGCTCGGTGGCGTTGATGCCCGTGCCAAGACCGATAGTGAACACGCGGATGCTATAGCGGTTCGCCAGTGAGATAATTTCTGCAGGCGTGCGCGTCGAGGCGTTGTCGCCGCCGTCGGTCATGGCGATCACCGCGCGGGATTGGTTCACACCGTTGTTGAGCAACTCGATGATTCCCCCGTAAATGCCGTCCCACACCGCCGTGCCTCCACCAGTAGGCAGCGCATCCACCGCAGTGTGGAGCAAAGCTTTGTTCGTGGTCATCTGCTGTTGAACGGTCACCATTGTATTAAAAAAGATGATGGTGGCCTCGTCGATCACACCGTCCATCAGATCCACGAAAGCGTGGCCAGCTTGTTTCGCACCCGCGTTACCCGAACCGGACATGGATCCCGAGCAATCGAAAACGAGAGACACAGAAATGGCGCATCGCACCGTGGGATCGGGACACCATAGTGTGAAATCCCGTACCTCCACTCCATTCTCGTAGATACGCATATCCTGCTTGGTCATGTTGTAGGCCGGGTTGCCGTTGCAGCCCACGGAGAAGTACAGTTCGATGGTGGGCCAGTTTACCGTCAAGCGCTTGAATGTCAGGTTCGGTTGCGCGTTGCTTGACGCGCACAGCGCCAGCAGAAACACGAAGGCGACAAGAAGTGCGTGCCGGACGCGCGATCCATTCCTACCATCACAGTGTTGCGTTTTCATGATGCACTCCTTGTAAAAGGGCAACGCCCCAGCCTTTTGATCAATGTTCACACAATGACACGACACCCGACCGGGTTTGCTTTCCGTCTGTTGTATTGGACGAGGAAACGGCAGAGCACCACGCGCTGTCGACCACAGCCGTGTGGAGAGTCACGCATGTATGTCCGTTCACTCGCTGCATGCACTATCCTCTATACACCTGCTCGTTATGCCAGTGCAGATATTCGCGCATGGGTTTCGCGTATTCCTGTTCGGGCAACACGATGAGCTTGTTGCCGTGATGCCGGTAATAGTCGCGGCCGTTTTCGAATTCCTCCTTGAGGCGCTTGCTGACTTCGACGGTGTAGTCGTCGGTGACGGTGATGTAGCCGCTGTCGAATAGCGTGTGTATGTCCGAGCGCAACAGTAGACCGTTGCGGATGTCGTGCGGTCCCTCTTTCGCGTAGGGCTTGATATGCGCGGCTTCCAGCACCGGCAGGGTGCGCTCGCCCGAAATGGCGCAGCGACGCTGATAGTTGTCGGTGACGAGCACACGGAAAGTGCCCTGCCCGAGTCGCACCTTTTGCAGGCGCGTGGCATAGGGATTGTCCGCATCGATATTCCGCTCCATCCCGATCGAGATATCCGCCTGCTCGGCGAAGCGCAGTAGCGTGCGTCCGACAGTGGAGTCCATGGCGAAACCCTTGCCGGAAACGATGGAATCCGCCCAGCCCTCGGGCTGCGCAATCCATCCATCGTCGAAGCGGAAGACGGGCTGCGCCAGCAATATGTTGGTGATGTGCGGATTGGGATTGCTGTCGCGGCGGAAGCGCATGATGCGCCGCTGAAAATGCTCGAAACTGGCGACGCCGTTGTTTTCGCCGAAGGCGTCCCACGCCAGATTGAGTGGCAGCACCGAAGCGCTGACGAAAATCCCGAAGCCCGCGATTTTCCGCTCGGGCGCGTGCAGTTTGAAAAAGAACAACCCGCCCGGCCGCAGCGCCTTGAATGGCTGTCCGCTGGGACGCCAGAAATTGACTTCCACCGGGTTCCGCTCCCGAAGGAAGCGGAACCAGGCGTTGTCCGTGACACCGACGTAGATATCCGTCATCGCTCGTAGCTACTTGAGTGAAGCCAGCCAGGTCTGATGCTCTTCCGCCCACTTGGGGTTGCTCAATCCCAGCTTCGCGATTTGCCGGGGATGGGCGAGGGGGAGCACATCGTATTCCGTGCCCTCGATGGCCACCTTGACGATGCTGCCATAGCCATGCTTCTTGACGAAGGCGGCGAGCGTGCTCCAGCCGGGGACGAGGGGCTTGAGGAATTGGCGAATGGGCTCGTCGCCGAGAAGCACGATGCGCTTGGCGCCGGATTGCTTCAACTCGCGCAGTATGGCTTTGCGGCGCGACTCGTCGATATCCACGACCGGCGGCACGGTGGCGGCGGGCAGCAGTCCCTTGTCCACCAGCGGCTGATACGCGCGCTTGATGGCCTTGTCCTGCGCGGGATTGAGACGGCTTTGCGGCACGAGGTCGCACAGCCACACGTCGGCGCGGGTGAGCTTGAGCGGAGCGAGAATCATCTCGTCGAGAGCCGCGGCCGAGGGTCCGTTGAGATGCGCGCTCGCGGGCGTCAAGGTCCCCAACTCCGCCGGCACGTTGATGCGCGCGATGATCTTCCCGGCATTCTCTCCATTCCAGAAAATTTCGGGCTCACTGGCCACGGCGAGGGCGTTGACGAGTGTTTTGCCCTTCGCGTTCTTCCAGGTTGCATGCACCGCGCTGGCGTACACGCCGAGCACGAAGGTGTGTTTGGGGCTGCGGTCTTTCTGCTTCACGTCTTTGACGGGCTGACCGAAGGGAAAATGGTAGGTGCTGGCGGGCATGGAGACTCCGGGGATTGGGTGTATGCTTCAGTGGATACGGCGTTCCGGTGCGATTTTCCGCCTCGCCCCCGCACGTGCTTCCTGCCACATTGCATGATTGCGCACAACGGAGGGAGTGCGGTTCAATATGCGAGGCAGTGCGTCAATGCGTGGTATTCTGAGTGGGCACGTAAAAATAGTGCGCCAAGCGATCGGGGACGACGCGGCTCGCTGCTGCGGGACGGAAGGTCCATGCGCGGGACGGTTCGGGTCCGGGAAGCGCGGTGTGATTGTACGCGCTTCCGCTTCCCTGAACGATGATTCGCCGTCGATGCTCCTCAAGCGCGCACCTTTGTGACGTTACAGGCGATACGGGACAAACTCAATGCGGGCAATATACAATCTTGTCCGTTTTCCGCAAACCATGCGCATTGCGGGTGCGCGTGTCCGCTACATAGCGCGTGCCGTAAATTCAATGGATATTGTGGTCGCCGGAGGGGCGGGGGGAATTCTTACAAAAAATTAATGTAGGGAAGAGAGTAATGAGGGGGTGAGGGTAAGGAGGGGAATACATTTAAAGAGATGAAAGAGAGCGGAGAGAGCGGAGAGGAATTGTTGAGGGTGCTTCTCGCTCGATCCGTGCGGCACGCCGCAATCGAATCAACGCAAGGACGCAGCGACGCAAAGCCGCGAACCCTCTGAGCCCTCCGTGTTCGCGAAGCGCTCAGGGTTCTCTGGGCAAGCGAAGCTCGGTGTTCGCGAAGCGCTCAGGGTTCTCTGGGCAAGCGAAGCTCGGTGTTCGCGAAGCGCTAAGGGTTCTCTGGGCAAGCGAAGCTCGGTGTTCGCGAAGCGCTCAGGGTTCTCTGTGTTCCCGCGAAGCTCCCCCTCCTTACTCTCATCTCCTCCTTACTCTCATTCTTTACTGGCTTTGACCCCGCACAGCAACGCAGCACAGCAACGCAGCACAGCAACGCAGCACAGCAACATGGAATTCTCATTGACATTAAGACGGGATTATCGTAAGTTTTCCCCACACACGACAAATACAAGGCGAGCGGGCTGTTTGCTCACCTGCACATCACAGGATGGAGGAAGTCATGCGAGGTGGTAACAATGAATGGACCCGGCGGAGCGCTTTGGCCGCCGCGATGATCATGTTTATGATGATTGGGACGATGACGGCGACGGCGCAGAATTTCCGGCCGGTGGAGGATTTCGGCTGGGGCTTCGGTGTGGGAACGTCGGCTCCCTTCGTGGTGGACTTTGACGGGGATGGATTGCTGGATCTTTTGGTGGGTATCGACAATCACCGCATCATCCACTACGAGCAACGCGCGGGCGATAAAGTGTTCGTGCGCGTGCGGGTGGATGCCATGGATGTGAGCGGCGATTCGCAACCATCACCCTTCGTTACCGATCTCGACGGCGATGGTCTCAAGGATGTGCTCGTTGGAGTCAATGGTGGTGTGATTCAGCATCTCGAGCAGGTCGCGGCGGGTTCCAATGAAATCGCTCTGGTGACCAAAAAATTCAACGGCATCGAATACAGCGATTGCTGTTACAAACCTGTGGTGCTCGACCTCGACGGCAATGGTCTGCTCGATCTCATCGTGGGCGACGGTGGTCAGACCTTGCGACGCTGGGAACAGAGCGCTCCCAACGCGTTGTCGTTCAATGCCAAGCGTCCGCTGGTGTTTCCGATGACGCGTCTCGGCACATTGCATCCGTATTTCCACGATCTCGATGGTGATGGTGCGGTGGAATTGCTTGTAAGCGATGGTGGTGGCGCATTGTACCTATCGAAGCAAAGTACGGCGGTGAAGGACAGCTTCACGCTCGTCGCCACCGACTGGAATGGCATCAATGCCAACGGACGCGCGGCGCTCTGGCTGGGTGACCTCGACGCCGATGGTCTGGTGGATTTGCTGTACGGCACCTGGGATGGTATGATTTTCCACTACGAACAGCCCTCACCAAAGGCGCTTGCCGGTTGGGTCCTGCGCTCCGAGAATTTTCTGAATATGTGGGATCTCGGTAGCGATTGCATGGGCACGGTGGCGGATTTGGACAAGGACGGCCGCTACGAAGTGCTGCGCACGCAAGTGTTGAATCAGACACGCACGACCCGTACTCCCGTCCTGCTGTATCGGCAGATGGCGGCGGGTTCGCTGCAAATGGAGTCTATCGGCACACTGCAGGGCATCGAAGCAGGAGAACACGACATGCTGTGGGTGGGGGATTTCGAGGATGACGGTCGTCTCGATATGCTCATCACCAGGGCACGCAATGGTATCGAACACTATCGGCAGAGCACGGGCAATCCTCTCCTGTTCGAATTGGTCACGGCAACGTTTATTACCGACGCCATCGGCAACTGGACGTCGCTGGTACCGCAGCTGGTCGATCTCGACAAGAACGGTAAAAAGGATTTGCTGCTCGGGAATTCCGACCGCTTCATCAGCCGCTACGAGCAGGTCGGCGCCGGTTCGGCCAGCTTCGAGAAAAAAGCGGATCGGTGGATGACGCAGCTTTCCTTCTATCCCGCGCCCGCCTTCGTGGATCTCGGTAGCGATGGCCGCCTCGACATGCTGCTGGGACAATTCGACGGCAACCTGGACCATCACGTGCAGAGCGCGAGCGATCCCCTGCTGTTTGATCGAGTAACTCGTGCCTTCCTGAGCACGGCCGTTGGCAATAAATCCATCCCCCATGTGGTGGACTTCAACAAGGACGGTCGCCTTGATCTGGTAATCAGCGACGGCGACGGTGGTATGTCGCTGTACCTCGACATGGGTCCGAACAGTGTGGACCCGCCGGAAATCAGGCCGTCGGATCTCGCATTGCTGGACATCGCTCCGCATCCCGTGCGCGACATGGCAACGCTGCGCGTACACAGCGCCACACGCCGCGACGCCACACTGCGCGTGTTCGACGTGCTCGGCCGCGAGGCGTCTGCCCCGATGTCGCGCACGTTGGACGGTGGCACGCAGCTTCTCCCGCTGTCCATGCAAGGCCTTCGTGCCGGTGTGTATCTGCTGACGCTGGAGAGCGCGGGCCTGCGCGTGGCGCGGAGGGTGGTGGTGGATTGACAGGACGGTGAATGTGAAGGGCGAACGATTTTAATACATTTAAAGAGAGCGCGGAGAGCGCCGAGGGCGCGGAGGATGGGTTGAGGTCGCATCACGTTCAAATCTTGCCAGCCCGCTGAGCGCGGAATACATTTGAAGAGATGAAAGAG
>DAOSDL010000050.1:0-27377 GCA_035362335.1 Bacteroidota bacterium | reverse complement strand
CGCGGGGTGGAGTTCGCCGCGGCGAAGTAGCTCGTCGGGCTCATAACCCGAAGGTTGTAGGTTCAAGTCCTGCCCCCGCTACAAGATCAAGGCAGAGCACACGCTCTGCCTTCTCGCTTTGATCGCGGGGGAGAAACACTGAGCACGAAGGGTTCGCGGGGTGGAGTTCGCCGCGGCGAAGTGGAAACGCAGAGAGCACGGAGGGCTTCGCCACGCGGAGTTCACGGAGGGATCGCGGGGACTTTTCGCATCGCGCCATTGCGCCTCGGCGGCTTTGCGTTCCGCCTCCCCATCAGGAAAGACCCGCCAACACTGGAGGGCTGCCGGAATTTCAGGCATTCGCACCGTTGCGCCTCGGCGGCAATGCGTTCCGCCCTCCCATCGGGAAAATTCGCCAAGACTGGAAGGCCACGGGGACTTCAGGCATTCGCGCCGTTGCGCCTCAGCGGCTCTGCGTTCCGCCTTCCCATCTGGAAAGTTCTCCAAGACTGGAAGGCTGCGGGGACTTCAGGCATTCGCGCCGTTGAGCCTCGGCGGCTCTGCGTTCCGCCTTCCCTTCGGAAAAGTTCGCCAAGACTGGAAGGCCACGGGGACTTCAGGCATTCGCGCCGTTGCGCCTCGGCGGCTTTGCGTTCCGCCTCCCCATCAGGAAAGACCCGCCAACACTGGAGGGCTGCCGGAATTTCAGGCATTCGCACCGTTGCGCCTCGGCGGCAATGCGTTCCGCCCTCCCATCGGGAAAATTCGCCAAGACTGGAAGGCCACGGGGACTTCAGGCATTCGCGCCGTTGCGCCTCAGCGGCTCTGCGTTCCGCCTTCCCATCTGGAAAGTTCTCCAAGACTGGAAGGCTGCGGGGACTTCAGGCATTCGCGCCGTTGAGCTTCGGCGGCTTTGCGTTCTTCTCACCGATGGAGTTCGCTGACAGCAAAACCAGAGGGATCGCGGGGACTTTTCGCATTGCGCCATTGCACCTCGGCGGCTCAGCGTTCCGCCCTCCCATCGGGAAAATTCGCCAAGACTGGAAGGCCACGGGGACTTCAGGCATTCGCGCCGTTGAGCTTCGGCGGCTTTGCGTTTCACTTTCACTCGCATGCAACTTCTTTCGTCCAGCGCCGTTGATATACTCCGTTCTGACCAGTGGAGATTGCGCCGTACCACACCTGGCCGGAAGCAAGCAGCATCTTCGCAGAGTTGATGTCCACACGCGTTCAACGCTCCTCCCTTGCAGAAATGAAGTGGAATGTTTCACATTTTCGGCTACATGAACTCATACCACTCAACGGAGCACCTTTCCATGAGCACCATTCTTGTCTGGGACATTCCCAATCGGATGTTCCATTGGTTGTTTACCATTTCCATCACCGTTGCACTGGGCATCGCATTCCTGGTGGATGATGAGCAGGCCCTGTTCCAGGTGCACATGCTTGCCGGCATCATCGCAGTCTTCCTCGTTGTCCTCCGTCTGATCATGGGTGTGATTGGTTCGCGTTATTCGCGCTTCTCGAGTTTTCCGCTGCATCCGCGTGATGTAGTGCGGTATTTTGTGAACGCCTTCACATCCAAGACCACGTTATATGTCGGAAACAATCCCGGATCGGCCCTCGCTGCGATACTGATGTTCATTTTTGCCGTGGCCCTGTTCATCACCGGCAGCAGTGTTATCGGCGAGGCCGGGGAGGAAGTGCACGAGGTGCTGGCCTTTGCGATGCTCGCTGTCGTCATCCTCCACCTTGCAGGTATTGTCTGGCATACAATTAGGCATCGGGAGCCGATTTCCAAGGTCATGGTCACCGGTACGAAAGCCGGAAAGCCCGAGGATGCCGCCGGATCAGCGCATGCATTCTGTGGCGTGGTTTTTCTTATCCTCTCGGGCCTCTGGATCGCCATGGTGTTCATTGGTTTCAATCCCGACACCAGATCGCTGCGCGTCCCGCTCGTCGGCGTGAGTATGCAATTGGGTGAAAACGAGTCGGAGAGCGGAGCGCAACAATATGGCGAAGAGCAGGATGATTGAGCTCTGAAGCCATCTCCGATATCATGATTGCGGGACTGTAGCGGCGCACTACTGGGCGGTCGCCAACGTCAGATCCTCGTGACCATTGTTCTGATGCACAAGGTTTTGTTCGAAACGAATGAAACCTTGTGCACTATTCTCCTGCATCAACCCATTGGTGGCATTTCAAAAATGATAACTGATACGAATCGCCGGAGTCCTGTCCACCGCCGCGTAGTCGATGCCCAACGTTCCTGTGCCCACAGCGCCCTCGATCATATGCCCGTACCGCCGCTGCCACCGTTCGCGATTGATGGCCGAAGCGGTGAGAGGTGCGTCGATCAGCGACCAAAGCACGCATCCAGCCCAAATGGTCAATCCCGTCTCGGGCGAACGCAAATCTGTCAACGCGATGTACATCCCGGCCAACGAACCTCCCAGCATCAGCACTCCCTTTGCAATCTGCTCGTTGTAAACCTGTCCACATCCGGTCACGAGAAACGACAACAAAAACGCCAGGGCCGGGGATTTTTCCCTCGGGAATTCCTCATCGAAGATATTTTCCTCCGTCGCGAGTCTTTCGATGCGGCTGTATTCGCAGGTGAGCACTCTGCCGTCACCTATGCGGATGCGAAGAAAATTCTTCGGATTGTTCTCGATGATCCAACCACGCAGTATCGTGCCATCCTTGAGATACACCACGTCCACCCAGTCTTCCCCGGAAATGTCCAACGGGGCGGATTGCCAGCGCTCACCGCTATCCTCCTCAATAGGTGGCTTCGTGGATTCCGTCTTGTCGGCTGACGACGACGCGATATATTCGTCGGTCACATCGCGATCGTTGATGATGTCGTAGACCGAGCGAACGCTCTCCTTGCTCAGATTCAATTCGTGAAAGGTGTCCTTGCTCTTCGAATACACTTTCATCATGAGCACGGTCGCCGAGTGATCGACGATATCCCCTTCCACACGTTTGCCATCATTCAATACCACGGCATACTGCGCTTGGGCCGAAAACCCTGCGGTGGTAATAATGGCGCAAAGCAGTACGACAAAATGCAGCGATGCTGTCATGTATGCTCCGAATTCCTGTGTCAATCTCCGGCAACGGTTTCCCGTCACTGCGGCGGGACGGGCAGCGCCCTGCGGAACGGTCGCTCTGACGGGCAACCACGCTGCGCTGGACAGCTGCGAATGTTCTCCTAGAGAAGTACTACACGAGCGTGTGCGTGACCGCTCCTGCTGTGGAGACGAACGATGTACATTCCCGCGGGGAGCGTGCCCCGTTGCCAGCGCAGGGCGTGCGCACCGGCTTCGTGCCAGTTCTCGCCACCCCGCCACACGCAAGCTCCTGTCACCGAGAATATGGCGATGGCTGCGCGTCCCGCCGTTGGCAGTGTGTACTCGAACAGAGCGTTGTCGCGCACGGGATTGATCAACGCGCGTATGCTGCATTCCGAGGGCGTGGCCAGCGGTGTGGTCGGAACGGCGCCGTAATCGAACGGTTCGTCCACCATGTGATATTCGGCTTCGCTGCCGCCATTGTAATCCTTGCGCAAATACGGGCAGAGCAAGGGCGTGCGCGGTATATCCTCGAGACGCGCCAGGATGGGCGTTCCTGAATTCCATTCGTACACGGCGATGTCGGCGGGATTGAAGCTGTGGCACATGCCCCGCTCGCGTGCGATGTGGTACAAACCGAAGTTCCCCGGTTCATGGCCTGCCAGCCATGTGCCAATCACGTCCACGAGAAAGGGATTCTTGCCGAAAATGAGCAGGTTGCTCATGAACTCCTGCGGCGTATTGTTTGGTCCCGGCCCCGCAGTGAAGCCATTGCCGTTGCGGCCATAAATCCCTTCCACCATGTGCAGTCCGTCGCGCCGAATGCTCAGCGAATCACAGGTACGCTGCGCCCAGGTCTCCATGCCGAAACCACCCGAAGCATCGCGGCCAGGCCTGTCCCAGCGGGGCACACCCGCCGCCAGATGCGCCTGGTAGCGTTCCTGCACGCGCTGCTCACGATCGGCGTGGAAATCCTTGAGAATGCTCTGCGGATGTTGGGCCGTGGAATCGAGTCCTTCGCAAAAACGCACGTAGGGACTGACCGCCGTGCCCTGCATGTTTTTGGCGCACAACGTCACACCCATGCCGTGGGTCTTGAACTTGGCAACGTTCAGAAGCCAGGTGTGTTCGTCGTGAAACGGCGCGAGATAGCCGACTCGTTTAAAGACCACGCCATCCGGTATATCCTTCCACACCACTTCGGTGCCGCTTTGCATGCTTTCGACGCTGACGTTGTAAATAAGACGGCCGGTGGCGAAATCAAACAAATGCATGCCATGTGCCTGCGCAACCGCATTCATGGGAACGCCGGTCACCTGATACTCGCTGGAGCAATAGCCGTTGCTCATCCAGTTTCCTTCGCGGGCATACATGTTGAAGCCGGGAAAACCCGTTTCACGAATACCGGCAAACAAGCCATCGAGAAAGGAGATGTCGGTGATAATGCCCATGCCCTCGGGCGAAGCTCCAGTACCGAAAGTACAGGTGAGATTGGGCTTGATGGTCAACGCGTCCGTGAAGGGAATACCGTCACTTTCGCTCGCCGCGAAGTATTCGCGTGCAAAGGCGAGTCCTTCCGCACGCTTCGCAACCGCATCAAGTTTGTCGGCCACCTGTGTGCGACGGATGAACACGGCTTCGGGATGCGCGTCCACGAATGGATGAGGACGCATGGCGCTGGGCAGCGCCCGCGAGCTCGCGCGCAGTACCGACGGCGCGTGCATGATACCCGCCACGGCGAGCGGCATTCCGGCGAGAAAGGAGCGACGATCCATCACGGTCTCCTGTTATGGCGAATGCGTCAAGTTACAAAATTCTGACACGTGAGACCGAATATCGTTCCCACCCGCAGACGTATTCCCCCCTACCGCAACACCACGATGCGGCGGGTGAGGCTGCGGCCGTCGCTGTGCAGCGAGAGCAGCCACAGACCGGGGGAAAGCAAGGCGCCGTCGAGACGGAGTTCGCCGCGCGCGCCGCTGCCGCTCACCGGCACACTCCACAGTTCCCGGCCCAGGATGTCGTGCAAACGCAGCGTGCCCGTGCGGCCCGACGGCACCTGGTACGGCAGCACCGCGCTCTCGCCCGCGTGCAACGGATGCGGATGCGCCGGACCCAGCATCAGCTCGCCCGGCAGCGCCGCGGCCGTCACATCCACCGTGCCTTCGATGTGATAGTACACCTGCGGATTGCCCGGGGCCAGCGGCGCCGGATGCAGTTCCAGCACATCCTTGTGCATGCCGAGCGGCAAATCCGTGGTCGTGGGCTGCACGCGCAGCGCCGTGCGACCACTGCCGTCGAGCGGCTGCACACCCAACCAGGACGGACGATGCCCGATGGTCCAGGACGGCGTCGGTCCGCCCCCCGTCCACGCCAGCACCGTGCGCGACGCGGGCAAGGCGTCGTTGCGCCGCGCGGCGAAGCGCAGCAACCAGGGAGTGAGCACCAGGCCGTCGGGCGAATGCCCCGCGAAGGTCACCACGTGTTCGCAGTCCTCCACGCTCGCCGCGCCCGCGCAGTCGCTCACGAAGCGCAGCAGCGAGTTGCCCGGACGCACGCTGTCCTGCACGATGTCCAGCATCCATTCCACGCTCGCCTCCTCGCCCGGCGCCAGCGCGGGCAGCGCCCGGATGCTGTCCTCCCCCGCCGCCAGCGCGTACATCGGCGGCGGCAGCAGCGCCACCGAGCAGGGACCCGCCAGCATGCTGCCGCTGTTGCGCAGCGTGTACTGCACCTGTATGGGATCGGGAATCAGCGCTTCGTAATACGCGTCGGCCCACACCGTATCGTGCCCCGCGGTGAAGCATTGCAGCGAGGCGTCGCGTTTTCCGCCCTGTATCAGCGTGCTCGCAGCGCAGTGCCAGAGCAGCGGCGGCTCGGAGCTGCGCGCCTCCACCTCGTAGCGCTCCTCCGCGTCGCTCTCGGCCCACAGCGGCTCGAGCCACCAGCTCGCCGTCATGCTGCCGTGCGCGTCCACGCGCGGCAAGGTGCGCTCCACCGCACTGAGAATGCGGCTGCGGCGCAGTCCCGCCGTGTCGAGACGCAACACGATGTTGTTCACATCCACATCGGCCGGATTGTCTACGCGCACCTGCACGCGTATGCTGTCGCGCTCGTACACGCCGAGCAGCACGTTGTAGCGAAGCGTGTCCGGCGCGCTCACCGTGCAGCGCGGCTCCACGGCGGGCACGAAAACGTCCTTCGAACAAGAAGTGAGCTCCAGTTCATCCGCCGAGAACACCTGCACGCGCAGCGGGATGTTGTGTTCGACGGGCAGCGCCGCAGCGCGCAGTTGCCAGCGCACCGTGTCGCTCTCGCCGGGTTGCAGCAGGCGCAGACCCTTGGCGGCGGCGTCGAGCAGCGTCACCGAGGCGTCGCCCGGCGGCACGAGCACGGCGCGGCTCAAATCCTGCGCGAGAGTGCCGGCATTGTGCAAGATGGCGCTCACCTCGAAGTCGGCGGGTGAGAGCGTTCCGGAAGCATCCACGGTCAGCGAGTCCGGCCCCAGCACCATGCAGCGCACATCCCCGCGACGGATGCGCAACGGGATCACGAGATCGCAGACATGCGTCGCGCTGTCGGACAGCGTGCGATACACGAAGCGCAGTGTATCTTCCGCTGGCTGATCCAGCGGTGGCTGCACGCGCAACCTCCATTCGAGAATGCGCCGGAAGCGCTCGCGAATGAAAAAAGGATCGGGATCGACCTTTTCCCCAGCCACCAGCGCCAGATGCGGCGCGCGCGTGAAGTCGATGGCCTCGATGCGATAGAAGCGTATGGTGTCGCAGGGATTTTCCACCATCAAGCGCACGCGAATGCTGTCGGGATCGCTCGTGCCGCGCAGCACATCCCAGAACACTGTTTCGGGTCCGGAGGTGCTGCACAGCGTGCCAACCGCACCGGGAACGTGCACATCGGTCTCACAGAGATGCAGGCGCAGACCGAAGGTGTCGAGCACCGAGGCCTCGATGTGAATGTCGCGACCGTACAGCCAACTCGGCAGACGGAAATGCCAGACCAGATCCACGCTGCCGCGTGGCGGAAGCAGCGGGATGGGCTGCGCGAGCGAAAGTGGCGCAAGATGCAGCAAGCCGCTGTTCGGCGAAATCCCGAGCCGCAGCTCCCGCAGCGCCGCCGGCCTGTCGTGGTGATTCTGTACGCGCACCGTCACCTGCAGACTGTCCGAGGCGAGACGCGTGGAGGAAACGTTCACCGAAGGTGTCGGCGCTGTGCTGATTGCGCATGATATTTCCGTGTACGGCAAATCCCGATGCTCGATCACAGTACCGATGGAGCGGCGTATGCTCGCGTTGCAGATATCGAAATACCCGGCGGTAACAATCACTACGATGTGATTTTTGTCGATGAGCGAATCGGCGGTGATGGCGAGATCGAAGACGAGCGTCACACTATCCAGGGCCGGAACACGGTCGACCAATCTTTGCACCGTACTTCCTCCCGAAGGAAGGCGGAGGAACGCCGGCAGCGACAGTTGGACCGTCACACTGTCCACGTCCACCGTGTCGCGGTTGTGCACCACAACATCGACGCGATAGCTGCCCGGAAGCGAGGCCTTGCGCAGGTCGTCGACGCGGAGGGTATCCAGACCCCGGCACTGCATGTCCATGTCCAGGCGGCGTCCGTAGCGGGAGAAGCGATGTGGGCGGGCGACCGGCGTGCAAAGATCCGCGCCTTCCAGACGGGTGAGCACGATGTCCTGCGTCGTCGGATGCGCTCCGGGATATCCCGGCGTTGCCGGGACCATATCCGCCGTGGCCAATCCGGCCAGAAACACACTTCCCCCATGCGACCCCAGGTAGGGGAACTCCAACGACGGAAACCAGGTGGCGAACAGCAGTTCCGGCACATTTGTGTCGAACATCCAGAGCGATGCGTAGCGCTTCACCGCCACTGGCCGGGTGAACACGGGCTTCAGCAGCTCGGGACTGTCGCCACCTTCCTCAAGCGAGAGCAGAACCTTGCCACAGGGTTCGACAAGCATGTCGCCCAATGACGCATTCACATTCAGCAGCGTGCTGAACACCAGCGTTCCGTTCCTGTCGAATTTACATAGTGCGATATCCGATTTTAATTTCCAGCTATTGAGCGATCTGACCAAGGGGAAATCCGCCGAGGCGGTAGCCAGAAACAGATAGAGATGCCCGCTGCTGTCGAAGGCGATTTGCCGCGCCGAAGGGCTGTGAAAGTATCCCTCCGAACCCTTGCCTCCGAGATAGGTGGAATACTCCAACGTGCGCAAGTCTGGAGCGAATACACTGACACAGAAATCCGATAGGTCACCCATTTTCGCCTGCCACGGCTTCACCAACGGGTAGTTTCCACCTTGCAAGGTCGGTCCCACGACGGCCACCCGCCCGTCGTCGGCCACGGCGATGCCGGCAGGTTCCTCGTGACCGGTGCCACCGAAGCAGGATCCATACTCGAGAGCGTATTCGCATCCCGAGAGTTTCATGATGAAGGCATCCTCTATGCCTTGGTTCACTGCAAAGATGGCATCGGACGTCGCCATGGGCGGAGAATCGTAAGTGTGGCCCAGGAGGTAGACGCTGGCATCCCCACCGATGGCGAGGTCGTAGACTCCCTGAAGACGGTCCGAGGGAAGGTAGGACGCGTACTCGATCAGACCATCGTAATCGATCACGATCATCGCGCTCGCCGAATACATCCGATTCCGCAGCAACGCGTCGTCCGTCAGCAAGCTGTCGATGCTCGTGCTGTTGAGAATTACATACAGACGCCCGCCCGGTCCGGTCTCCATGCGCGTGGGAGGAAACAGCTTCGCGCCGGAAAAGAGCCGCGAATGGACGACACTTTTCCCATCGGCTGAAAGCTTAGTGACGTATGTGGAAATTGCTCTTCCTGCGTAATCCTGCGGAGGAGGAGGTGCCGGCGGATTCACGGGAAAATCCGGCGAATACGTCAAACCCACGAGGCGAGGCAAACCGCTGTCATCCACACGAAAGTGGCAATTGTACTCAATGTTCGCCCCCCCCAGAAACATCACCCACTCCACAGTGATGGTGACGGGTGCGGCGGGAGCGGAGCCGCGCAGCGTCACATCCACACCGCCGTCGGCTTCATGCAACTCTGGCCGCAGATCCACGCCATCGGGCACGCGCAGCCGCAGTTCGTCCGCCGTCACGCGGTCGAAGCGCAGCTTCACGCGCGAGGGATCGGCGCCCGCGGCTATGGCGATGTCGTGGCGCAGCACCGTGCCGCTTCCCGCCACGCGCACATCCACTCCGGGCCAGGCCCCACGCCAGAGCACGGCTTCATGCGCCGCGTACAGACGCCCCGCCGCTCCCCCGCCCTTGTCGTCCACCACGCGCAGCGGCGCGAGCATATCGCCCGCCGGACGCGGCGCGCAGTCCGCATCCATGCCCCGCAGGCGCAGACCGGGCCAGGCGTAGCGCGGAAGCTCCGTCGTCGCCCCCAAGGCGGCATCCATCCCGGGCGACGGCAGGGCCACCACATAGCCCTCGCGCGAGAGCGACACGGTGGGACCGATGCCCACACTGCCGCCCGACACGCGCGCATCCCATTGCCCCGCGTTCATCACGAAGGCGCGCGGCGGATCGATGCCGCGCAACACCGGCGGATCACCCGCGCGTACAGACAGCGACAGGAGCAGGCAAAGCAGCGCGCTCGTTATCAGGCGTTGGTACATGACGACCTCCTTGCTTGCGCGGGACATCCCCTACACCGCACGGCATGCGCCGCCCGTCCCGCACGGACGTGGCGCATCGCGGCTGTTTCCATTCACTCTATCGCACAAACACGCGTAAACGCGCGGTGGCTGTCGCGGAGAACGTATTTCGGTGAATACGAGTCGGAGGTCTATCAAGTGCTGGAACGTACGCAAATCAGGAGCAAAGCGCAATGCTTGATCAGCACGTTGTGCAAAAATAATTCACATACGCATCGGTGTCGGACAGCTCGATTGTGGAAAAAAAAGTCCCCCCCTTGCTTTCGCTGTTCGCACGCTGTAAGTTGTCTTTTGTGTTTAACTATTTGGTTAAATCGAACGGTTACACCATGCAATCACACGAATACACCGACACCGAGGAGCGCATTTTCAAGGCGGCGCTCGAGGAATTCAGCGAATTCGGCCGCGCCGGTGCGCGTATGCAGTCCATCGCCGAGCGCGCCGGCATCACCAAGGCGCTCGTACACTACTACTTTCGCAGCAAGGATCGCCTCTACGACGAGGTGTTCTCCTACGTCATCCGCCGCTATCTGCTCTGGATTTTCCAGCAGGTGGAGGAAAGCGCCACCTTCGAGCAAGCCTTGCGCACGTTGATCAGCAGATATCTCGATCTGCTGGAAAGCAATCCCTGGCTGCCGAAATTCATGCTCCGCGAGGTATCCGAGGGTGCGCCCGTACTGCAGGAGCGGTTGCGCGAGCAATTTCCCGATGGTGGTCCCGCCGCGCCGATGGTGTTCATCCGACGCTTCATGGAAGCTGTGGAAAAGGGAGAAATCCGTCCGCTGGATCCCTTGCAAACCATGTTCACCGTGCTCGGGTCCTGCATCTTCTTTTACGCGGGCTTCCCGGTGTTCTCGGCGCTGGTCCCGCAACTCAAGGACTTGCGCGAGCAGCTCGCACGCGAACGCGCCGATCACGTCTACGACATCATCATGCACGGCCTTCTGCCGTCCAAGGAGAAACGGAAATGAGCGCCATACAGCAGGGCCGGCGTGCCCTCTTCCCCATTCTCGCCATGCTACTCGCCGTCAGCGCGCCGGGATATGCGCAGCTTGCGCTCTCCCTCGACGAGGTGCGCGAACGTGCCCTCGCGCACAGCGAGGATGTGGCCATCGCCCGCCGCGGCGTCGAACAGGCCGAACATCTGCACGCCAGCGCGCGGGCGCAGCGTCTGCCCGGACTCGCCCTGTCCGCAGGATACACGCATGTGAGCGAAACCGCGGGCATCGATCTGGCATTGCCCGGTCTGCCCGCGCGACGCATCTCCTTTGGCGACGGCAACAGCTTCGAGAGCGCACTCACCGCCAGTGTGCCGCTGTTCACCGGCTTCCGCCTTTCGCATCTGGAGGAAGCGCAGCGTCAGGGAGCGCAGGTTGCGGCCGAGGCCCTGCGCGCCCGCCGCATCGAGGCGGCGCATCGCGCCACACTGCTCTACCGCAAGGCCCAACTCGCGCGGAAATGGATGGATATTTACGATGAACAGCTCCGCTACCTCGAGCAACAGCGGCACACGCTGGGAGCGCTGCTCGAACAGGGACAAATACTCGCCTACGACACGCTCGTGCTGTCCACGCGCATGGCCGCGCTGCGCGTGCAGGCCGCGGGAAGCGCGAGCGATTATCGCAACACCGTGCTGACCCTCGGCGCCTTGATCGGCAGCGATGCTCCCTTCGATGTCGCCCGCGACGCCGTGGTGGACGACGGCTTCGCCCGTCTGGGCGAGGTGGCACTGCTTGCGCGCGCGCTGGAGCAGCGTCCCGACCTGCGCCTGCACGAAACGCAGGCGGGCATGTATCGCGAACTCGCCGACGCCGACCGCGCCGCCTGGCTGCCCAGCGTCAATGGCATGGTTTCGCTGCGCTACGGCAAGCCCGGGGTGGATCAGATAAGCAACGAGTGGATGGGCTACTATGTGGCGGGCGTCAATCTCCAGTGGAATGTGTGGAACTGGGGCGCCGACCGTCATAAAGTCGAAGCGCGCATGCTCGATGCCGACAACAGCGCGCTGCGCGCCGCCCAACTCCGCCGCCAGCTCGCCAGCGGCGTCGCTTCCCTGCTCAACGAACTCGAGGTGCTGCGTGGCAGCATGCGCCTGCTCGACGCGCAAATCGCGCAGGAACGCGAGAAGCAGCAATTGCTCGCCGTGCGCCTGGCCGAAGGTCTGGCCACCGCCACCGAGCTGGTCGACGCAGAAGTATCGCTTACCACGGCCCGCATTTCCCGCGAGCAGATCACCATTCAATACGCCATGAAAATCGCCGAACTGGCCGCCACCATCGGTCAGGAATAATCCAGGAGTATCGACAATGCAACGCATCCTTCTTCTCTCCCTTCTCCTTTTCGCCAGCGCCTGCTCCGACGGCGGCGAAGGCGGCATGCGCTTCACCGGACTCGTCGAAGCCACCACCGTGCGCGTCAGCGCGCAGACGCCCGGCACGCTCCGCGCGCTGTACGTGGACGAGGGCGACGCGGTGCACGCCGGCGATACACTGGCGCGCATCACCACGGATCGGCTGGATCATCAGCTCGCGCAGCAGGATGCGCTGCTCGCCGAACTCGAGCAGCAGCTCCGCGCCGCCGAGGCGCGGCGCGCGGCGGGTGCCGTGCAGCGCGACAATCTGCGACGCAAAACCGAGCGCTTCCGCGCGCTGCTGGCCAAACAAGCCGCAACGCAACAGCAGGTGGACGATCTCGCCGCACAGCTCGACGCCGCCGAGGCCGAATTGCGCGCCGCGGACGCTTCGCTCGCCGCCTTGGCCGACAAGCGTGCGCAACTCGGCGCCGGCAAGCGCATCGTGCAGACACAGTGGAACGATGCGCAACTCACCGCGCCGCTCGACGGCACCGTGCTCGTGCGCTACGCCGAGCTGGGCGAAGTGCTGGGCGTGGGCTCCCCGCTCTGCGACATCGGCGATGTGCGACACATGTGGACGCGCATCTATCTCTCGGCCGCGCAACTCGCGGAGGTGCGCATCGGTCAAGAGGCGCGCATTTTCGTGGATGGCAGCGGCGCGCCGCTCACCGGCCGCGTGCGCTGGATTTCGGAAAAAGCGGAATTCACCCCTAAAAGCATTCTCACCGACGACACGCGCGCGGCCCTCGTGTACGCGGCAAAGGTGAGTGTGGACAATCCCGATGGCCTGCTGAAAATCGGCATGCCCGTCACCGTGCGCATCGACGGAGCGGCGCGATGAGCCTGCCGCTGCTCTCGGCCCGCGCGGTGCACAAGAGCTTCGGCCCGGTGCATGCGGTGCGCGATTTCGATCTGAACGTGCGGCGTGGCGAGCTGTTCGGCCTCATCGGCCCCGATGGCGCGGGCAAGACCACGCTCATGCGCATGTTGGTGACGCTCCTGCGGCCCGACGACGGCAGCATTCTCGTGGACGGCCACGATGTGGTGAGTGAAATGCGCCACATCCGCGCAATCACGGGCTACATGCCGCAGCGCTTTTCGCTGTACGGCGATCTCTCCGTCGAGCAGAACCTGCACTTCTTCGCCGATCTCTTCGAAGTGCCGCGCGCCGAACTCGCTGCGCGCAAAAAGCGCCTGTACGAATTCAGCCGCCTCGAACCCTTCGCGAAGCGCCTGGCGGGACGCCTCTCCGGCGGCATGAAGCAAAAACTCGCGCTGTCCTGCACGCTGATCCACGATCCCGTGCTGCTCGTGCTCGACGAACCCACCACCGGCGTGGATCCCGTCTCGCGCATGGAATTCTGGACCATTCTCCGCGAACTGCGCGCGCAGGGCATCACCATAGTCGTCTCCACACCGTACATGGACGAGGCCCTGCTCTGCGACCGCGTCATCATCATGCACGAGGGACGCGCGCTGGCCGAAGGCAGTCCCGCCGAACTCATCGCGCGCCATCCCTGGCCCATGCTGGAAGTCGCGCCGCGCGATGTGGGCGCGGCTGCGCGCGAACTCGCCGCACTGCCCGGCGTGCACGCGGTGCAGGGCTTCGGCGACGTGCTGCATGTGAGTGCGCGCGACGAGCAATACGCCAAGGCCTTGCACGAGAACCTGCGCGCACAGTACGGCGCTGCGGCTGTACGCGCCATCGAACCCACATTCGAGGATGTGTTCATCCACTACATCGAGGAGGAGGCGCATGAACACGCCGCATGACATGGACACGCCGCATGACATTGCCGTCGAAGCGCGGGAACTGAGCAAGGTGTTCGGTGCCTTCCGCGCGGTGGACAGCATTTCACTGCAAGTGCGCCGTGGCGAAATCTTCGGCTTTCTCGGAGCGAATGGCGCCGGTAAAACCACCGCCATCCGCATGTTTTGCGGACTGCTGCCACCCAGCGGGGGCTCGGCGCGTGTAGCCGGCTTCGATGTGGCGACGCAGGCGCGCGCCATCAAACAGAACATCGGATACATGAGTCAAAAATTCTCGCTGTACGAGGATCTCACCGTGGCCGAGAACATCGAATTCTACGGCGGCGTCTACGGACTCTCGCGCGACGACATCCGCTCCACCACCGCGCGCCTGCTCGACGAATTGCAGCTCGGCCATCAGCGCGACACGCTCACCCGCGCCCTGCCGCTGGGCTGGAAGCAACGCCTGGCCCTGAGTGCTTCGCTCATGCACCGGCCCTCCATCATTTTCCTCGACGAACCCACCGGAGGCGTGGATCCGATTTCGCGACGCAATTTCTGGCGCGTGATACACGACCTCGCCGCGGCCGGTACCACGGTGTTCGTCACCACGCATTACATGGACGAAGCCGAATACTGCGAACGCATTTCCATCATGTATCAGGGACGCATCATCGACATGGGCAGTCCGTCCGAGCTCAAGCGGCGTCACGGCAAACGCAGCATGCAGGATGTGTTCGTGCATCTGGTGAACGAACCGGCGGCCGCGCAAGCGATGGCACCGCAAGCACTGGCCGCGCAAGGCACGGGAGGCGCGGCATGAGACGCAGAACACTCGCCATACTCCGCAAGGAGTTCATTCACATCCTGCGCGATTGGCGCTCGCTGCTCATCATCATACTCATGCCCATACTGATGATTGTGCTCTACGGCTACGCCATCACCATGGACATGCGCGACATCCGCTTCTCCGTCATCGACGATGCGCGCACACCCGAGAGCCGCGCGCTGGTGCAGGCATTTTCCGAAAACGGCTTTTTCCGTCTCGTACCCGGACCCATCACGCACGAGGACATTCCCGAACGCTTCCAGCGCCGCGACATTCACCTCGTGCTGGTGATTCCGTCGGAGTACTCGCGCGATCTGGCGCGCGAGCACAGCACACGCGTGCAGTTGATCATCGATGCCAGCGACAACAACGTGGGGACCTTCGTCAACAATTACAGCGAGCAGGTGCTTGCCGGAGTGATGCGGGAAATGAACGGCCGCGCCCCGCTGCTCTTCGATATCGCGCCGCGCATTTTCTACAATCCGGATATGCGCAGTACGAATTTCTTCGTGCCCGGCCTGGTGGCGCTCATTCTCATGCTCATCTCGGCGCTGCTCACCTCCATCGCCATCACGCGGGAAAAGGAAACCGGCACCATGGAGCAGATACTCGTCTCGCCCGTGCGTCCGCTCGAAATCGTCATCGGCAAGGTGCTGCCCTATGTGCTGCTGGGCCTGCTCAATGCGGGGGTGATTCTGCTCAGCGCGAGCGTGCTCTTCGACGTGCCGATCCGCGGCAGTCTGCTCCTGCTCGGCCTGCTCTCGCTCATGTTCGTCTTCGTGGCGCTGAGTTTCGGCCTGCTGTTCTCCACCGTGGCGCGCACGCAGCAAATCGCCATGTTCATGACGCTGATGGCCACCATCCTTCCCACCATCATGCTCAGCGGCTTCATTTTTCCCATCGCCAGCATGCCCGCGGTGCTGCGATGGATTTCGCAGGCGTTGCCCGCCACGTATTACCTGACCATCGTGCGGGGCATCATGCTCAAGGGCATCGGACTGGCCGAATTGTCCACGCACGCGCTGGTGCTGCTGGGCATGGGCGCGCTGCTGCTGCTCATCGCCACGAAACGTTTTCAGCTCCGGCTCGAGTAGTTCGCTTCACCGACAGGAAAAGTTGACCATGCGACGCATTTTTTATCTCGTGCAAAAGGAATTCCGCCAGGTCTTCCGCGACAAATCGATGATCGGCATTCTCTTCGTGGTGCCCTTCATACAACTCGTGCTGCTGGGCAATGCCATCACCACCGAGGTGAAGCATGTGCGCGTGCTGCTGGGCGACCGCGACGGCACGCCCATGAGCAGGGCCTTTCTGCAGAGCTTCAGAGGCAGCGAGTACATCGACGTGGTGGGACAGGAAAGCGACGAAGGCGCCATAGCCCGCGCCCTGGATCGCGGCGATGCCAGCGTGGCGGTGGTGCTGCCACGGCATTTCCAGCGCGATGTGCTGCGCGGCGAGCGTCCGGCGGTACAGGTGCTGGCCGACGGCATCGACGGCAACAGTGCCGGCGTGGCGCTGGGGTATGTCTCGGGAATAGCGGCGCAGTATCAGGCGCGGCTGCTGAGCGACGACCCCGCGCTCGGCAGGCAGTTGCTCGATCTGCGACGCGTGCAGGCCGAGCCGCGTTTCTGGTTCAATCCCGATTTGCAGAGCAAGGTGTACGTGGTACCGGGCATCGTGGCGCTGCTGCTGTTGATCATCACCGTGTTTCTCACCAGCATGGGCATAGTGCGGGAAAAGGAGATCGGCACGCTCGAACAGCTCATGGTCACTCCCATACGCGCCACGCAGTTGATTTTGGGAAAAATCATCCCTTTCTCCATACTCGGCATGCTGGAAATCGCCATAGCCATGGGACTCGTGTACGTGCTGTTCGGCATCGGCGTGGAGGGCAGTCTGCTGCTGTTGTTCGCGGAGTCGGGCTTGTTCATTCTCACCACGCTTGGAGTGGGCATATTCATCTCCACCATCTCCGAAACGCAGCAGCAGGCGCTGTTTGTGGGCTGGTTCTTCATGATTTTCGCCATACTGCTCTCCGGCTTTTTCATCCCCATCGCCAACATGCCCGAAACCGTGCAATACCTCACCTATCTCAACCCGATGCGCTATTTCATGGTGATTCTGCGCGAAATCTACCTCAAAGGCAGCTCACTCCCCCATCTCCTCAACGAAACCCTGGCCATGCTCATCTTCGGCGTCACCGTATTCAGCGCCGCCGTCTGGCGCTACCGCGTCAAGCTGGGCTGAGCGGGGGGATGTGGCGTGCGGTGGCGTGGGAGAAGTGAGAGAAGGTATAAGGTACACTCGTCCGGTGGAGGAGCGGTGTCTATCTCGACAAGCCAAACCTGATCCGCGGGGGTGAAACCGCTCCTGCGGTGTCTGCGACGTACTGTGTGCGGAGCATGTTGTCGCGCTCGGTGAATTGCGACCGTACTGCGACGTTAATTGTTGTTGCTGCTTGAATCAATATTCGAAACCCGTCATGAAAGGCGCCGTGATACGCCACGTCACCCGGCCTACTGTTCGGCTTCGTCCTGCTCCGCAGCAGGGAGTGAATGACGCCTGTGTTCAGGCAGCGCATCGTTTATTGCCCGTATCAACATATCCACGTCTGTGGATGGATTTCTATCTCCCCCGACAGCATTATGATGATTTCTACAGCGGATCGCTCGGTCAACAGCATCCGCTAATCGCCGTGCAACGTACTCCACTTCCGGCGAAACGCCCTTGCGGTAATGCGGGTTGTGACTCTTCAGCTTTCGAATAACCGAATCGCAGCAATCGAACGGCGCATGCGTGTAAGTTTCATGGAGGATCATCCAGTATTCAAAGCAAGGATTGGATAGTGCGAATTTCATTCCCTGCGCCTTTCGTGATCGAGCTGCCTGCTGTGCCTGGTTTCTTCTTACACCTCCAATCCGTTCCAAATCGAAGACAATCCATACCTCATCGAATGGCACCTCATCCATTTGCCTTTTCGATAGTCTCTTCTGATCCTGGGATAGCTTCGAAGCAGATTCTATCAAAGTCATGGGATCCGTACCTGCCGGGTGATGCACGACCACATCCTTCTTCGTCAGATTGAGAACTTTACGCAATACCTCGAAATAGTGTATCTCGGTTTTTTCGCCCTCCGTAACGATCAAAAAGGCTTTCCCTGATGCCCGTTTGCGAGGATTCCTGCGCTTTAAATCACTCTCCCTCTGTCTCAGTGATTTCGGCTCACTCATAATGCAAATCCTTCCGGAATATTCGGAATACCTCCATAGCGACCAGACAAATATCCTTTCGCAAGTGCTTCCCGGTTTCTCGGACTGAAATCCGTGAGTGGATACAATACTGTGCTCCCCGCGTCAGTTTTTTCTGTGAACCAAAACTGATCTCTCCGCATCAGCGAGGTATCGAGTAACAATGGATTGTGCGTCGTGAATATAATTTGCGCCCTGTTTTTATTATTTTCCTTGCAAAACAACAGCTTCAAGAGTTCCTTGACAAGCGTGGGATGGAGGCTTGTTTCAATCTCATCGACAAACACGGTGTATCCGTTATCCAGAATATCCAACCATGGACCGATCAGTGCAAAAAACGACTTCGTCCCGGCTGATTCCTCATTATCATAATCCAGTGTTACCGGATTACCAGCACTTCCGATATGTGAGAGATAAATATCATACTTGAAAAAATCGGTGGATGCAAGCTCCGATTCATCGCTTCCGGGGCGTATCCTTGCGAGCGTTTCCTTGATCTTCTGAAATTCATCAGAATCCGGTGATTTTCTTTTGGCAACCGCGTCTGCAATACCTACGTCAGCAGAACGAAGGAGGGTTAGCAGCCTCTCGCGAAACTTCTCGTCGTGCAGCTTCGCAGCTGTAAACCAGGGATACGAACCCCAGTGGGTATCGCAGCGAATGAAACGAATGTTTTGCTTGAACCAATTGTAAATCGGGGTGAGCTGCTCATGATTGAATTGAGGCGCAACCGACAGATACAATGAGTTCGGTCTCGTCTTCTCTTGTAAGCTTTTATCTTGCTTGAATGCCTTGGTGGCCTTGGACCAGTTATACTTCTTGCTCTTCTCTTCATAGATCCGATGGTACCATCTCTGCTGTACACCGTTGGGAAATGCATAGAGATATTCTTCGATCACTCGTTCCGCCGAGGCGGAAAAGCCGAATATGTACCGCGTGTTATCCGCGACGAAGGTCATTTCAAATTCGCTCGGCCCATTCACTGAATCTTTGTCGAGTTTGAAGGGCTGAACCCCGGTTGCTTCTTCCGGTTGACGTTTTGTAGCCGAATCAACGACAAACTCCTTCACGTAACGCATCGCTTCGTACAGGTTTGATTTGCCCGAAGCATTGGCTCCGTAGAGAGCAGCTCCTTTGACAAACCTCAGCTTGCTGATGCCGGGCAACTCGGGTTCAATCAAGCAACTCTCTTTCGTCTTGTCGAAATTGGAGGCAACCATACTGAAAATCTGTTCGTCCTTGAAAGAGCGAAAGTTCTTCACCTTGAATTGAATCAGCATTGGGACGACCTTTCCGACGTTGTGGCGAACAGCAATCATTGCAGATATTGCGCAATATACGCCCTGTTATCGCCATTGTCAAGGCAATAGAGGCCGCTTTTTGCGCATGTTATGCAATAATCAACCCTCCTTGCGGCAAGGAAGATGCACATATCTGCGAAGAAGGAAGCAGTCTCCCTGTTGACCATGGTCCTTATGCCGGATACCCCACCGAAAACGGGGTTGCATGCAGAATTCAGCATTATCGTCAGGCTGAGTCAGTCCACCAGCGCTCACGCCGGTTTGGAACGCAGGTCACACAAATCGTCAGGCTGAGCGGAGCGCCGAGCACGAGTATTCGTGATGGCACCAAGTCTGTTCGGCGCGGAGTCGAAGCCTCGGTAGCCAATTGCATGGCACTTCGACTCCGAGCCTGAGCCACGTTCTCGGATAGGCGCACGAATTTTCTCGCAGGCCCGTCGCTCAGTGTGACGACGTTTGAGTACGTCTATCAAGACCGACGTTCCAAGACGGCGCAGGCGATGCTGGACTGACTGCACATGCCAGGATTCACGACCTACCAGGAACGGAGCAGGCACTTCGACTCCGGGCCTGGGCCACGTTCTCGGATAGGCGCACGAATTTTCTCGCAGGCCCGTCGCTCAGTGTGACGACCTCTGGGAGCGTCTACCGAGACCAACTTGTCTCCCACTCCATACCAACACCGTTGCCAGCGTACTGTCTCAGCTCGTGGCGTTGTACGGCGCCGCTTCTTCCCTGGCAACCACGGTGTCGTACAGAGCGTAATGCGTCAGGCCGGGGTGGCTGTCTATGCCGGTGTAGCGCAGGGATGCGTCTTCGTAACGACGGAAGGCAAACACGGCCTGGTTCATCTGCTCGGTGTTGAACACCTTCAGACGCACAAGCAGGTGGAAGTCCTGTACGGTCAGGCCGGTGACGGCGAGGAACAACTCCGGCTCCAGCTTGGTGATCACGTCCTGCAGGGTGTTTTCGCGGTAGTCGGTGAGGTACATGAATGCGGGAATGCGCGTGGCAAACTTGATCAGCTTCTCCTGCACGAGCTTGCGCTTGGACTTGTACTCCTTCTCCTCCTCGGTGAGCTGCCTCCGCTGCTTCTGCGTCAGCGCCTTGCCCTTGGCCTTCTTCTTCAGCTCCTTGACCTTGTCGCTCTTGTTGATGATGGTCTCGATGATGTTGTCGCCCAGCGAGCGCCAGCCCTCGATGCGCTCGACGGCGGCCAGCGCCTCGGGATTGTCGAGGATGCGGCGCAGCGTGTCGTTGTCCACGTTCACCAGCAATGCGCTCTCCCACTTGCGGGCCAGCAGCGTGGCCGAGGTGCCAGCCATCGCTATGTCGAGTATACCGCCCGCGTCGATTTGCGTCATGTTCGCACCGTCGTAGGCCAGCACGGGGAGGAAGGACACCAGGTCCTTGACGGCGTTCTCCGGATTCGGCTCGTTGGGCGAGAGGCCGATGCCGTATTCCGAGAGCTGGCGCAGCGCGCGCGTCGGCGCGAAGTCGAAGACAAAGCACACGGGCTTGAGTATCTCCTCCTCGTTCGGGTCGTCGCCGTTGGGGTTGTGGATGGACCACGGCGACTGCACGCGAAACGCGGATTGAAAGTAGGTCTCCGGCGATTTGAGATTGCGCAACATGAGTATGGACGACCACTGCGGCATATTTTCTAATAGGGCAGACAGTAGGATCTTTAAGTAAACCACGTGATCGACACCTGGTTTTCCCCGACCGCTCTGTACATAAACGGGCGAGCGAGCGTCACGATCCAGCTTGCAGAAATCGATGTTACCGAGAATTTCCTGAAATTTGAGCAAGAAGGGCTTCTTGGCGGTACGACTGATATCCTCGCTTCGAATCCTTAGTTCGTCCTGGCACTCTCCCGGCTCCCGTTTTAATCATGGTTCTTCTTGGAATGGCATTTTGCTACCACATAAGAATCTATATTCTTGTATCTCCTTCAAGTGAATATTTCCAGAGAGCGCCTGGATCAATGTTTTAATCTTCCGATGAGAATATTCGCTGCCGAAGTAGTGCAACCCGCTACAACAATATGATCCTCACAAACAAGTAGCGCATTATATATAGAGACCCCCAAATCAGGCACATTAGGAATGTAATTCCACCTGAATCCATTATAATGCTCAAGAGTTCCTCCATGTCCGGCTAAAACGATGTTGTCATATGACGTCCCACGAATCTTTTCGATAAAATACCTCGACAAGTCATTATCTTGATACCACTTAACACCATCATACATAAGCAAATACCCACCAGCACAATATATTTTTGAGCCGTCAGCGGTCCAAATAGATTGCATGTTTTTTCGCATCCCCTCGCGCGCAATGACTTCCACAATGCCATGTTTTATTTTTACAACAGTTGACGCGTCTTCATTAAGGTCCCTGCCGGATGTAATTGCGTACAATGTTTCACCGCATTGCCATGCATCCACAAACGAACCCGCATCGGGTTTATATATGAGGCTAATTACCTCATTCTTGTATACATAGATGCCGGTTGTCGTCGTAAAATAAATATCACCCTCGATCCCATCAATGCTTGTTACCCAGCCCATTCCTGTATCTTCCGAATAGTACATTCTTGTTGAATCACCATATTTTCTCGTCACACTGCCGGTCTTACAGCCGTACCACATATCAGCTTCGTTGCTTCTATAAACAGCCGTGATGCGCACTTGAGTTAATTCCCTTGGAACGCCCAGCACGTTAACCATAAATGGAATCTTTTTCTTCGATAAAGCACCGTCCACCAGCTCAACATAGTTCCAAAACGTATCGTCAATAAACTCGCCGACAAACCCTATTACACCGTTTTGAGCCTCATACAGATCCTCGATTATCGATGCCGATCTTCCTATCGAATAGCTGCTCCACGTAAACATGCAGGAAACAGTGTCCTTCGTGTGCACGCAGAATGACGACGTATCGATTTTTCCACATGCTGCGACAACAACAAGTCGACACATATAATCACTTGACGGCTGGAGCGATGCCTTCGTAATGATAGTGTCCACGAGACTGCTTTTAAGATGACACAACGTGTCGTCTGCATGCACAACAAGAACATCTACAACATCTCTTGATTTCACAACGAGGGACACGGAATAGTAATCATACCCGACGTCACGTAATTCCATCATGATCTCAGGATTCATCGTCACGTTTGGTTCAGAAGGGCCCGTGCAGTCTATACCGGCAAGCGCATAGAGCAATAGAAGGACAAGCTCACTGCCACGTATTTTCCTAAGCTGGAACATATGCTACTCAACAATTATTATCTTGCTTGCATCGAAAGAATTCAATGTTTTTATCACTATCAGGTATGCTCCTTTTGTAAGACTGTCAAGATTAATCGAAATCGACCTCTCGCCCGCTCTAAAATCAGATACTGATTTTTCGAGCACTACCCTTCCAAACAGGTCACGGATTTCGATGTCAACATATTCATCCTGTACCGTCTTGTAGATAATGTTGACGGTGTTCCCCGGTGGATTTGGATATACATTTATAAATTCAACATTTGCCTGGCGGTTTCTGTCGAAGTTTTGCCCAGCTTGCTTTGCAGTGGCCTCATCTAGCATAATCACATCGCGGAAAAAGTACTCTGTTGAATCTTCCAAACCCTCCTGCAAGACCGTTAGATATGCTTCTACTCCACAATGCTGAGACAAATCAACACTAACTGAATCCAGAACCAAAGAGTCTATACATGAATCGATAAAGTTGTAATACTTTTTATAGAGCGTATCATCTGACATTTCCGACATGACGACGATTGCAAATCTAGCATTTTCACCAAATTCTGTGGTATTTAAAAAATACCCGCCTACAACAAAACTCAATGTAGATGATTCAGCAATCAAAAACGGCTCTGTTCTCATTTTATTCTTGAGCTCGACATTATTGTCATACACGGCGCTATCTGGACACGTAAGATATTTCAGGACGGCTCCGTCTGTTACAATTGGATCCTTAACTCCGATTTTGCCGACCGCAGAATCGCGCCTCACAATATACTCCCGAACAATTGAATAAGCCTGTTCGGTCGTACTTTTATTCAGCTTCTTCTCAGTAAAACTAACTTTACAGTCGTATGGCGAGGTTGCCGCTTCACTGAACAACTCAATATTGCTAAAGAATCCTTGTCTCCAATTTGCCGCTACGTTTGGATTATATCCATCCGTCTGCGCTACTGCGATAAATGATGATGTGTCCATTTGGTCAAATTGATACACACGAATCCCCATATTTGGCATATTGACGGCGATACGGACTGGACGATGTCCTGCAGAATTCTTGTCGGTATGCTTAGAAATACTCGGGTGTATTGCTAGATTAGGATTCGACACTTGATACGCCGAATGCAGGACAATATCGGGTAACCATCCTTGTTGATTATTGAGATAACTATTATTCCGGTGATACACGACAACTCTATTATGACTTGGGTAGAATGTTGGCAGCGTTCCAATATTTCTCGTATTTATATATGCAGCACAAGTCATATTTACCGGTCTACATGCGGTTGTCACAGCGACAATCTGATGAAGATCACTTGATAGTGATATTGGCTCATCGACCATCCCAGTCTGTAGCCTGTAGATATTCTCATACGTCACGGTGCCTGGATCTTCGCATTGTGCAGCATGAGACATTACATATCCCTCGCCAAGGTCGATCCATGCTACCATCAAATCTTGTGTAACCGCCGGATATTTTGGCGCATAATATCTCCTATAGCCTATTCTGTTACTTGGAATCCTTAGAGTCTCAGGTCCTGCCACAATGGAATCCATTATCATTCTGATACACTTCAACGCGTTACTTTCATTGTACACAATAATTCCGGTCGTCTCGTTAGCAGCTGCTCCGCATGGCCTCTGTATTCCGATCGATGGCGTGGATTCAGGATTTTCCACTTGGGCTAGCGCTTGACGCTCCCAGATTCCGGGCTGGCCGGCGATCATGCTTGTCATTAATACCAAGCTATCATTTTCAATAAATGTTATAAATATTTCCGCATAAGAACCATTCGCTTCTAGATCGGGGTAGACATCAAGGCATGGGTGCTTCGCTGCTCCCTCCCCAGAGCTAAGTCGCACCTCCGATTGCCATGTAGCACCGCTGTCAATTGACATCATATACCATATTTCTCCACCACTCTCATACACTGAATGCAAATGTTCGTCTAAATCGAATTCCACTCTTCGCATGTTTGCATTTTCAGATGGCGATAAGCCGACGGAACTTTTCGACAATCTGTGCGCCTTATAATTAATTATTATAGGTCCGTCATGTTGCCCTTTTAATACGATTGCCAACGTATCCGCTGGCCCATTGCTGGATAACTCGTATACGTCATAATCATTACCATTTATCACAGTGCCATATAACACGTAATCGCCCTGCAAATTCGCCCCAACGATATCATATGCCTCTCGAGAGGAGTCTAACCTTTTGGGAATGGCTATTCGATAGTGCGGATCATCTCCAAGTGGATATTTATCAACAAACATTCCAAAGGAGGAAGTGTCATATGCCGCAGAATACGGGACTGACAATTTGACCCACATATCTAGCTGACTTTGACTTGAATCACCCTCTTGAAGCACCCGCCAAGGGTCAAGCAACCCGAACTTATAATTTCCTCCATTCTGCTGATCAAAACTTCCCTCAACATCAAAATCCACAATCTCGGCCCAATATGATACATAATTAGCAATATCGCCATCATAATCATTTTCTACAATCTTCACAGAATACCTCACCGCAGAGCTATTCCAATCCACGTGCTTTTTTCTATACCCATTTTCAACGTAGTAATCATTCCACAATTCTACCATATGCTGCTCTCCAGTCTTCCACTCATCCTCATATGGCGGCATCTTATAGCTGTTATCGTCCGTTCTTACTCTTATATTGCTATACGCGCCCGAGTCACTTACGGCTGCATCGACCGATATTGCAATAACCGTGTCATAGTATACAACAAGATTCAGATTGTTCGCGCTATTGAACCATCTCGTTGTGTCAATTGGGAATAGCAGCTTGATGCCCACGATCGCTGTGTCACCCTTCGCATTGTTAAGAATATCAATAAAACCAGTTCCCGCCGAATAGGTCCTATCTGTGAGCGTCTCTTTTTTAAAAGATATTTCATCTATAACATTTGACGCATTACAACTACTCCACAATGCTTCCAAGTCCAACAGGACAGCTCCATTGCCTGCATTATGGATGCTAATATTTGCTGTATCTGCATACATCTTTGCTGATAGATCAACTCGCTTGATCGTCGCACTACCAGATAAGTTGCTCAGATCAATGATTGCATATCCCTGGTAATCATGATCGGGATTTGGCGAAATATCTAATCCCACAGTTAGCTCCTGTGAAGTATAAGCGCCTGCGTACGTACTATCCCCTAATTTTATTAGCTGATAGTACGACACGGCCGTTGTGCCGTGCGACTGGGAAGATGCATTGTTATGTAATATTATACCCGATAATACACAAATGACAACAAACCAACTTTGCGTTGGCCTCCAGCATATGCCCCCACGATTATGGTCATTCATCACAATCCTCCTAATAAGATCGTATGCGAGGTAGTATCTGGAAATTCATTTCTGATTGACTCTTTTATAAATTCAGAATTGATTCGCTTCTCCGGATTTAACGAATCAGATTGGTTGCAAGTGTACGCAACATGCGTCGTACTACCATCGATATTTCTTCCATGCGAATGTTGTTGCTGGGTACATCGCGTGTTCCTCAGGTACAACAAGAAAATCATTTGAACCAGAGTGGATGCGCTATCATGACCAACGACTGCACCGTTCTCGAGTAATCGACCAATAATCTGCCTTATTCGTTTAGAAATCAGACAAGAACAAAGCATCGCGCTGACGGACTGTCAGAGAAGGATGTTTGATGCAAAGGTACAACATAGCTCTTCAATTGTCAAGATGATCTTACATAACGAAAAAGGTTTTCGACTCAAGATATTTCGTCTCCTCGCATGTTTTGTTGAGCGCCGTGGTGGTATGAACGGTATGCAAGGTATTAACGATCCACGGATCAACCACAATGCTGAAGGTTGGCAGACCGGAGAACATCAACCGACACACCGCTCACAGCGGCAGACTATTCATCGCGCACTCGAAAATCAAGAACCACTCCGTGAGGAGCGCTTGGCTGAAGAGCGCCCGGGCAAAGTAATTTTCACGTACTGGGCCAAACACGCCATGACTCCGGTATGATGCGACTCGATGCTGTTGCTGGACTCCATCCTTGCAGTGACACTCTGCCACTAAGGCCCAGGGAGGCAGTGCGGAGATGGACAATCCTCTGCTGATCACCATTCGGCTGTGATCGACCGCAGACACGCGGAAGCGATGATGCGATCTGCAACAAGAACACCTCCGGTGTCGCCTCCACGTCGCAACCGCTCATCTCAATGATCACCATTTGTATGCAGTTCTCAACGGGGACACCTTACGAGGGCACATCGCTGACACCGTCCTTGATGATTGCGGATATCCACCCACGAAGCACGAGTTGCACACACCGCTTAACGTACATGCCCGGTCAAGACCTCTGCAACCTGTTGTATACATACTAGATACGGCGATTTCACACCATGCGCGACTTGAATCGGTTGTACGCGATTCCCTGCTCTCAACAGCTCTTGTTAATAGTGGTGTGAGCGATACCCAATCGTCAGGCTGAGTCAGTCCACCAGCGCTTACGCCGGTTTGGAACGCGAATGACGCTTCGTCTCCGAGCCCGAGCGTAGTCAGTGCGGCTTGCGAGGATGGTCGCGCGGGCTCGTCGCTCAGCGCAGCGCGGGCATTGGTAATCCGCGATGGAGCCTCCGGGGGTCGTCAGGCTGAGCGAAGCGCCGAGCATCTTTGTTCGAGATGGTACTGCGTTGTTCCGGCGCGGAGTGGAACATTCGCCGGGGCGGATCGAAGCCTCGGCAGGCAATTGCATGACACTTCGACTCCGGGCCTGAGCCACGTTCTCGGATAGGCGCACGGATTTTCTCGCAGGCCCGTCGCTCAGTGTGACGACGTTTGAGTACGTCTATCAAGA
>DAOSDL010000049.1:17567-28253 GCA_035362335.1 Bacteroidota bacterium | reverse complement strand
CGAAGGATTGTTTGAAGCGCACTCCACAGGGGTTGTGCTGTTGCCGATGCAGTGGTGCCGGGCAGCGGACCGTGGTCTCCTTTTCCCCTTTCACCTGGATTCGAATGCGTTTGACGCAAAGGGATCGTATCAAACGCAGAGACGCAAGGGCACGAAGACGCAACGCCAGTGAATTACTCCGGGTGCTCTGTGTTGGTGCAGCCCTCTGTGTGCTCCATGTACTGGCGGAGGCGACCTGAGCAGTGGGCAGCGCACATGTGCGCGTTGCGGGAGTCAGCGTTTCAGGAAGGTGTGGCGCTGCGGAGGAGCGTCGCGCGTCTCGACGAGAAGGAGATACATTCCAGGCGCGAGATCGCCGATGTACAGGGGAGCTGCCGTCCCGTCCAGATCGCGCAGGAGCGTGCCGAGCAGTGTGTACAGGCGCAACCGTCGCGGCGTGCTTGATGCGGGAAGCCAGAGCCAGGCATCGGCTGGATTGGGCCAGGGACGCGCATAGCAGGGACGCGCCGCCGCGATGCGCTCGCCGCCCAGCACGACACACGGTGTTGCGAGAAAGCCCGGATGATAATGCATGTCGATGAAGCGCAGGACAATACCGGCCAGCGAATCCGCAAAGGCGCGTCGCTGCGCGGCATTGAAGCGGATGGCGCTGTAGAGTTCCATCTGTATCGCGTCGATGCTTCCCTGCATGCGCGATCCATGCGCAGCGGTGTTGTAGCCGCCATCGTAATACTCGTCGCCTTCGAGCGGGAATGGATCCTGCATGGATGGCACCGCCGGGTAGCCCGCCGTGGCGAGCAGGGTGCCGAAGCTGTACGGGCCACGCAACAATTCCGCATGCGTCAATCCGAAATGGTTGTTCCCCGCCAACGCTCGGATGGCGCTGTAAGCGTGATAGGTGGAGGTGTTGAGCACGCTGTCGCTTTTACGCAAACTGGACGCTGAGAGCAGATATCCCAATTCGATGCGCTGTTTCTCATGGCCGTGGCCGTGAAGATCGAGGCACAGCCCGCGGCCGTAACCGCGCAGTATGGCCGCTTTCGCGCTGTCCACGAAGGCGTGGTAGGCGCGCCACAGGAGTTCTTTCGCCGCCAGGCTGTCCGTGGCCTCGGCAAGATCACGGTTCATATCCAGCTTGCGCCGGTGCAGGAGATTGATTACCACATGCGGCGAACAACCGGTGCGTGCGCGATAGGCGAGGATGAACTCCCGCGCCAGTTCCTGCGTGTAGCTGTCGCGGAGATAGCTGCATCCCTCGCAGTCGCGGTCGGGCAAAGAATCCGGCGCGAGCGCGCCCCCATGCGGTACGGAAAGCACGACAGGCGCATCGCCGGCATGATATTCGATTGCGCGCGCCGCGTCGTGATACACCTCACCCGCTACATACGGCTGCGCAACGGCCGCGGTAGCGAAACCGAGTGATAGCAGGCACGTGGTGAAGAGAACTGTCGCGTAATGCATGCGAAACCCGGGCAGTCTTGCCAAGACTCAGAGCAGCATCAGCACACCGTCGACGCCGCCGATACGCTCGCGACGCCAGAGGGCGGTTTCGGCGGATTCGACAAAAATGGTGATGCGAAAGGAGGAGTAGGTCTGTTTCGATGAAGGAATCTCCTCGATGTGGAAACTCCCCTCCCCTTGCAATTCCTCCAGCAGCAAATGCAAACGCGCATGGAAGGACGAGGTGGACTTCGCGATGACAGTCATGCGGTAGTTACCGGGAAACACATGGTGCTCGCGGATCACAGCGAGTGTTTCCTCGCGTGTCAGTCGCCGTTGCAGTGGGTTATCGTTCATTCTCCAAGGTACGCAGGCATCGCCGAAGGTGCAAAGCGGCACAAGGCGTAAACGTTGACAGTCTAAGCGGGGAAAGTTCTTCCCGCGCTACGGCAGGTAAAGTGCACCGCGAACATGAAAAGAATCCATGGAATTTTTGTGTCGTGCGCGGGGCGATCACGGTGGTCCACTTCCCGAATTCGCCATTTCAGTACCCAAATCACAAGCGGAATCCGAGTAAGTCATAAAAAAATGACTCTATTTGAAGCATGACGAAGTCGGGAATATCGGCGCGAGATACTCGCTTCTTGTCCCGGATTTGGGCTTGGCTATTCACTGAATATCACGCTCGGCGCGGAAGGCGGAGCGGGCGGCGGGGATTTGGCTATTCAGTGAATATCCCAGTTGATGCCGCTGGCGAGGGCCGAGGCCCCGGGCTTGGCTATTCAGTGAACAACCCACGCCCTGAGCGGAAGGCGGAGCGGACGGCGGGGATTTGGCTATTCAGTGAATATGCCGGCTGATGCCGCTGGCGAGGGCCGAGGTCCCGGGCTTGGCTATTCAGTGAATGTGGCGGATGGGGATGCTCGAGCCTGATCCCGGATTCGGACTTGGCTATTCACTGAATATGTCTGGCTGGACCTGATTTCGCCATTGCAGCACCCGAGACACGGGAAGGAAGCACAGTTTCCTCACCGCTGCGGAAGGTTCGTTGAATCGCGAAACGAGAAAATACCCTCTCGTACGTTGCGTCTCTGCTCCTCTGCGTCCTTGCGTTCCATTCTTCTGAAGTCGGAAGGAAATTCAACGCAAAGACGCCAAGGTGCAGTGACGCAATGAATGGCTATTCTCATGAGTCCAATCGCTTCGTGAAATGGACGCCTCCGGTCTGCTTTCGCCATTGCAGCACCCAAATCACAAACAGAATACCCGTAAGTCGTTGAAAACAAAAACTCGCATTTGCATTCCCAGCTTGCATGGCGAAGTCAGGAGTGCACCGTGAACATGAAAAGAATCCATGGAATTTGTGCGTCGTGCGCGAGGCGATCACGGTCGTCCACTTTGCTGAGGACGACGCCAGTGATACTATCCTCTCACTTCGCCCACATCCACACTACCGGCAATGCAAACGCCACCGCTCGGAAGCGGTGGCGTGGGAGAGCGGGCAAAAAAAAATCAGGAATGCGCTACGGCGTCGCCGGGTGCGTCGGGGACCGCGGAGTCGGAGGTCTGGCTCACACGCGCATGCACCAACACGATTTCGGGCATCAGCGCGCCAGCCGATCCACGGCCGAGACCGGAGAGGAACAGCGCGAGGTAGTATGCAGCCGTGGCGCCGATGCCGAGCAGGAAGGACCACAGCTCCTTGCGCATGATACCGGGATCCCAGGCGTACATGCCCACGAGCACGCCGGCGAGCAGCAGCAGCAGTGGAATGCCGTAGAGTAGACCGGCGGCGGCGAACAGCGACTCACCGCGAATCACGAAGCGCACGGTGTCGCCCGTACTCACTCCGAAGGGATCGCGCACATCCACGGACTGCGCCTCGTCGGGAGTGTTCTTGCAGAAAATTTTCGCCGTGCATTCCTCACAGGCGTCGGATTGCGCAACGGCGACGGTCGCGCGTCCACGCGCCGTCGCCGTGACAATGCCTTCCTCGTACATATCCTCGCCACGCATGGCGGTTTCCTTTCTTTCCGCGATGCGGAGCTTATTCGCTTTCGGTGCTTGCGACAGCGGCCTGCTCTTCGACATGCTTCGCATAAGCATCCTTGAGATAGCAAATCGCGCTGGTTTTGCATTTGTCGAAGGGAATCTTGTTGGGATCGAAATTGTCCCAGTTGATCACGGCGAGTCCGTCCTGCATAACGATACCGCCATCCGATTTCCGCGCGCAGATGCCGCAGCCGATGCAGGCCACATCGCACACCGCCTGGGCGGTTTTCGGATCGTAGTGATTTTTGCAGAACACGAACACTTCGCGGTTGATCGGGTGCATTTCGATGATGTTGCGCGGGCAGGCCTTTTCGCACATGGCGCAGCCGGTGCACAGTTCATCGATCACCACGGGCAGGCCGTTCTCGTTGAGGTGAATGGCATTGAACTGGCATGCCTCCACGCAATCGCCTCCACCCATGCAGCCGTATTGGCACAGCTTGCTGCCGCCGCTCACGAGATCCATGGTGGCGCAGCTTTGCGGGCCGCGATACTCCACCAGCTTTTTCGCCGCTTCGATATTGCCGCCGCGGCAAAGCACGCGCGCAACGATTTTCACCGAGGTATCGGCTTCGATGCCCAGCAGCGCGGCAATGGCATTGGCCACATCCTGGCCGCCCACGGGGCAGCCGTTGACCTTGGCGCTTCCGTCCACCACATTCACGGCGAAGTCATAGCACCCCGCCTTGCCGCAAGCACCGCAATTGGCGCCGGGCAGCACCTCGTTGATATCGCCGATGAGAGGATTCTCTTCGACGCGCAGTTTCTTGTCGGCGATGGCAAGCGCGCCGGCAAACACAAAGCCCAGGCCGCCCATTGTGGCAATCGCAATCAGGAAATTGATATCCATGTCGTTCTACCTTTGAATATGCCTGTCGAAACCGGGCGTGCTGCTCACACGGCCGCGGTCGTCGACGATCATTCCATCAATATGTTGTTGACGTCGAAGAAATTCCATGCCCTTGGACGGCCCCATCACGAACACTGCGGTGGCGAGGGCGTCGGCGGTCATATCGTCGGGAGCAAGGATGGTCACACTGCGGCAGCCGCGAGCAGGTTGGCCCGTGGCGGGATCGAAGATGTGATGGTAGCGCTGTCCGTTCGCTTCGAAATACTGCTCGTAGTCTCCGGAGGTGGCGATGGCGCGCCCGTCGCTGCGCAGCGCCGCCAGCAGTCGATGCTGTTCGCGCGGGTGCTGAATGCCCACGATCCATTGGCCCCCGGTGCAGCGCACCTCGCCGCCGGCGTTCACCAGCGCGTCGTGAGCACCATGCGACCGCAGCACGGCCACCGCGCGATCCACTCCGTAGCCTTTGGCGATGGCGCCGAAGTTGATGCCCACGCCGTTGGCGAGTCGCACGGTATTGCTGTCGAGCAGCGTCACATGCCGCCAGCCGCTCCGTTCGCGGGCCTCGCGCAGTGCATCCGGCGAGGGAATACCGGGAGCGTCGCCTCCGAATCCCCACGCCTCGACGAGGCGCTCGATAGCGATGTCGAAGGCGCCGTCGCTGTCGCGCCACAGCGTATCGCAGCGGCGCAGCAGCGCGTGCAGCTCGTCGGGCAGCACCGCCACGGTGTCGCCCGCATGATTCAACCGCCAGACCGGTCCGGCAACATAGGTGGAAAACAGCGTGTCCACGCGGCAGATTTCGGCGAAGGCCGCGTCCATTGCGGGACGGACCTCCTCCTCGCTCATGCCGCGCAGTTGTATTTCCACCACGGTGCCCATGGCGATCTGCGTACGGGTCACCACGGCATCGCGCTCCGCATTCCACCGCCGCGCCACGACGAATGCCACGGCGGCGACCACCAGCAGGTAGCCGATCAGAGCGATGGGATGACGGAATATACCGCGCGCGTTCATCGGTGATTTACGAAGCGTGTATCGGAAATGTCGTCACCGGCACTCAGGCCTGCTCGACGCGCAGCAACACGCGGTTGGGCGCGCAGGCAATGACTTCGCCCGGCATGGTCACGGCACCCTGCCGGCGGCAGAGTTCGTGGCGACAGCTTGCGCTGTGCACATGCGCGCTGTGCGAGGACACGGTGATGCCCGTGCGGCCCTGCGGGCCGTCGACGCTGAGTGTGCGCGTATGGCGCATGGCGATTTTGTCCACCACTCCGCGCTCGTTCTCGACGACGAGCACGCGCTCGCCTGCGAACAAGGCGGCCAGCGGCGCTTCGTCAACATACTCGGCGCTGAGCATCAGACCGGCGGGTGCGTTGCGCAGGGAGGCGCGCAGCGACACGAGGGCGCCGTTGAAATCGCGCGACGGATCGTACACGCGCTTGTTGTCGTCGTGCAGCAACACGTCGGCGGGCACGCTGTGTCCGAGACGCGAGACGCGCACCACGAGGCGCTTGCCCGACAGCGGCGATGAGGCCGTGCCCATGGCGCCGCGCACCACGGAGGTGTAGTTTGCCGGCGCGTGTACCACGGGAGCGAGCCCGCGGGCATCCTTCGGCAACTCGGCCACGAAGGCGCGCAGCGTGGCGGCGATCATGCGGTCGTCGTCCGGAATGAAGCCGTGCAGGGCGAAGCGCTGCGCGGACGAGCGCGGCAGCAATTGCGCCGCGCCGGCGCCGGTGCCCGCCGCCACCGCCGTCAAACCGGCGATTTTAAGAAAGGATCTGCGAGAAATCATTGTATACTCCTTACTGCGATTCGCTGTGTTAGACGGTGATCATACCTGCGAAACCCATGAACGCCAGGGCCAGCAGACCCGCGACGATCAGGGTGATGGGAGCGCCCTGGAAGGCCTTCGGCACGTTGGCGAGTTCGAGTTCCTCACGAATGCCTGCCATGATGCTGATGGCCAGGGTGAAACCCGCGCCCGCGCCGATGCCGAACACAATGCTCTCCATGAAATTGTATTCCTTGAGCACGATGAACAGCGCCAGGCCGAGAATGGCGCAGTTGGTGGTGATGAGTGGCAGGAAAATGCCCAGCGCGCGATACAGCGGCTGGCTTACTTTCTTGATCACCATTTCCACGAATTGCACCAGCGCGGCGATGACGAGAATAAACGCCACGTACTGCAGATACTCAACGTGATAGGGTACGAGGATGAGGAAGTAGATCAGCCAACTCGCGATGGCGGTGAGCACCAGCACGAAGGTGGTGGCCAGACCCATGGGAAAAGCCGACGACAACTTGTTCGACACGCCGATGAAGGGGCAGATGCCCAGGAAGTAGGCGAGGACGAAGTTGTTGATAAGCGTTGCGGAGATGAAGATCAGCAGCAGTTCCATGCGTCAACCCTCCTTCACGTCGGTAAGTGCGAGATTGGCCTGTTCCATGTGTCGGGCGACCAGAGCTTCCTCTTCCTTGTTCTTCTTCCTGTTGAGCAGCGCGTTGATGGCGCCGAGGCACAGGCCGAAGGTGAGAAAGGCACCGGCGGGCAGAATCATGACCAGCCAGGGCTCGAACGCGTCGGGCAGCACCTGCATACCCAGCAGCGAGCGGGAACCTAAAATTTCGCGAATGCCGCCCAGCGCCGCAAGGGCAATCAGAAAGCCCGTGCCCATGCCCAGCGCGTCGAGAATGGAGCGGAAGGGACCGTTTTTCGAGGCGAAGGCCTCGGCGCGGCCCAGGATGATGCAGTTCACCACGATCAGCGGAATGTACGGACCGAGTTCCTTGCTCATGGCCGGGAATTGCGCGCGCATCACCAGGTCGACGATGGTGACGAAGGTGGCGATGATGACGATGTAGGAAGCGATGCGCACCTGGCTCGGGATGAAGTTGCGCACCAGCGAAATGATGAAGCTCGAGAACACCAGCACGAAGGTGGCGGCCAGCGACATGGCGATGCCGTTCATGGCCGAGACGGTGACCGCGAGTGTGGGACACATGCCCAGCAACTGGCGGAGAGCGGGATTTTGATCCCAGATACCCTTCGTGTATTCACGAACGAGACTGACTTGCTTTTTCATTTGCTCGAACCTCCCAGCGCGGCGCGCGCTTTCACGAGTCCATCATTCACAATGGCAACCACCGCTTTCGAAGAGATGGTGGCGCCGGTGATGGTTTGAATCTCATTCGGCTTCGTGGCCGGAGCGCCCTTCACCCAATCCACCTGCGGATCCACCTGCAACGCATCGAATTGCTTGCGGAAGGGATCCTCCATGATTTTCGTACCGAGACCGGGAGTTTCCACCTGCTCGAGAATTTCTATGGACGTGAGCGATTTCAGGTCTGTTTTCAAACCGATCATGATCACGACCTTACCCTGAAAGCCATTGCCCACCCACGGAAGCGAGTAGCCGATGGGCTGCTTGTTTTCATCGAAGACGCGGTAAATGACGATTTTCGCATCGGCCACGGCTTCGTAGCTCTTGCCTTGCGGCTGCACCAGGAAGATGGCGCGCTCGGTTTCCGCCTGCTTGTTTTTGGCGATGAGGGGATCGGCCCAGGAACTGACCATGGCCAGCCCGCCGCCCGACACGATACCAATGACGCTGAGCGTCACCAGCATGGCGATGATGGTTTTCATGCGACCTCCCCGAAGATTTTCGGACGCGTGTAGCGATTGATCAACGGCACGAAGGCGTTCATGAAGAGAATCGAGTACATCACGCCTTCGGGCAAACCACCGTACACGCGGATGAGCACGATGATCAGTGAAATGCCCATGCCGTAAATCCAGAGCCCGAGGTTGGTGACCGGCGAGGTGACATAGTCGGTGGCCATGAACATGGCGCCGAAGAGGAAGCTGCCGGCAAACACATGGAAGAGCGGATTGGGCGCGGCCGGATCAATGAGCCAGATAATGCCACCGAAGAGCAGCACGCCGACGAGCATGGAGAGCGGGATGCGCCAGTTGGCCACGCGGGTGACCAGCAGGAAGCCGCCGCCGATGAGCACAGCGATGGCGGAGGTTTCGCCCAGCGAACCGCCCACATTGCCGATAACAAGTGGCTGCATACCGGTGATCACGTGATCGAATTTGAATGCCGCCAGCGGCGTGGCCTTCGACACGGTATCCACCGCGAATTGCGGCATGGTCCACGTGGTGATAGCCACGGGGAAGGCGGCCTGCAGGAAGGCGCGGCCCGCCAGTGCGGGATTGAAAATGTTGTAGCCGAGTCCGCCGAATACCATTTTCCCCACGGCAATGGAGAAAATCGCGCCGAGCGCGGTGAATACGGGCGAGAAATTCGGTGGCAGCACCAAGCCAAGCAGCAGACCGGTGATAACCGCGCTGCCGTCGCGAATCGCGATGGGCTTTTTCGTCAGATACTGGATCAGCGCCTCGGTTCCCACCGCGAACAGCACCGCCGAGCCGATGACGAGCAATTGCCCGACACCGAAAAACAGCACGGCCGAGATGACGCAGGGAAGAAGCGACAGAACCACGAACCACATCACCTGACGGGTTGTCCAGCGCGAATGCATGTGAGGCGACGTGGTGATCACGAGATCACGACCGCCGCCCGCTTCTGACACTGTGACTGTTGACATACGTCCTGTTCTGCTATCGTGAAAAAAACATGTTCTCGGGAAATCGCACGCCGCCTAGGTGGTGGCGCTGCGTTTGCGTTGCATTTGTATCACTTTCTGCTTGCCGAGGCGCAGCCACTGCACGAGCGGGATATGCGCGGGGCAGGTATAGGCGCAGCTGCCGCACTCCATGCACACGGTGATGCCGTACTCTTCGGCTTGTTCGAGCATGCCGAGCTGCGAGGTGCGCGCCAGGCGCGTGGGCTGCAAATGCAAGGGACAGGCGTCGATGCATTTGCCACAACGCAGGCAGGCGGTTTCCTCTTCGGCGCGGGCTTGCGCCTTGGTGAGAACCACGATGCCGGAGGTGGCCTTCATCACCGGGGCGGAGAGATCGTGCTGGGCGACGCCCATCATGGGTCCGCCCACGATCACTTTCGCCGCATCGTCGGTGAGGCCGCCGCAGTAGGCGATGACGTTGCGCAGCGGCGTGCCCACGGGCACGATGAGATTTTTCGGTGTGCGAATGCCATGGCCGGTGATGGTGAGGGCCGCGGTGAGCGAGGGCTCGCCTTTGGTCACGGCGTCGAACACCGCCACGGCGGTGCCGATATTCTGAATCACCGCGCCCACATCCAGCGGCAGTTTGCCCACAGGCACTTCCCTGCCGTTCACCGCCTTGATGAGCATTTTCTCGGCGCCTTGCGGATACTTGGTTTTCAGGGCGACGACCTCGAGTCCTTCCACGCCCTGCACCGCGCGGCGCATTGCTTCGATGGCGTCGGGCTTGTTGTTCTCGATGCCAATGGCGCCTTTGCGCACGCCCAGGGCGCGCATGATCAGCTGCAGACCGCCCACGATGGCTTCGGGGCGTTCGAGCATGAAGCGATGATCGCGCGTGAGATAGGGCTCGCATTCGCAGCCGTTGAGAATGACCACCTCGATGGTTTTACCTTCGGGCGGGCTGAGCTTGACAAAGGTCGGGAAAGCGGCGCCGCCCTGACCGACAATGCCCGCTTCCTTGACGCGCGCGCGGATGTCGGCGGGCGACACGGTGGCCGCATCCAGCGGCGGCAGGAATTGCTGAGTGGGCGCTTCCTCGCCTTCGGCGGGAGCGGCGGGAATGATGACGAGGGCGTCCTTGACAAAGCCGCTCGCGTTGCTCTCGCGGCCAATGCTTTTAACCGTGCCGTTGACGGGGCTGTGCACCGGTGCGGAGATGAAGCCGTCGGCTTCGGCCACCACTTGTCCCTTCACCACGACGGCGCGTTTCTCCACCAGGGGACGCGCTTGCTTGCCGAGATGCTGCGACAGCGGCAGGATGACCACGTCCGGATCGGGCATGATCTCGAAGGCGCAATGTTCGCTGAGTTCCTTCTGCTCTGCAGGATGAACCCCTCCGGGAAATGTTTTGAAGATCATAACGGTATTGAGAGTGATGAGAACAAGTGGGTCGGTGCATCGGCGGAGCACGGGCGGGTTTCCAACAATCGATCGCGCTCCGGCGATCGTTACAAAAATCACAATTTCCGTGATGATATCAAAACCGGAATGTCCGCAATTCGGAAGCGGCGTGTCCGTGATTGGGGATTCGCTCACGCGAGGACGCGAAGGGAATTCGCTCACGCGAAGGCGCGAAGACGCGAAGGAAATGGTAATGCGGGGATGGCGCTGCTGCACGTCAACCGCGACCCCGCTCCGCAATGGCTCCGGCCGCGATACCTCCGGGTTCTCTGTGTTCGCGAAGCGCT
>DAOSDL010000049.1:0-17467 GCA_035362335.1 Bacteroidota bacterium | reverse complement strand
CAGGGTACTCCGTGTGGCGAAGCCCTGTGTTCGCGAAGCGCTCAGGGTACTCCGTGTGGCGAAGCCCTGTGTTCGCGAAGCGCTCAGGGTACTCCGTATTAGCGAAGCCCCCTCCTTACCCTCCCCCCCTCCTTACTCTCTTCTTCACTGTATTGGCGAAGCTCTCTGCATGCTCCATGGTCATTGCGCTGGGCGCCCATGCTCCATCTCGCGAATTTCCGTACATTGTGGGTTTGATTGGGACGCTTGCGCGCGGCCCGAAACGTTCACGGATGAAGCGACAACCATGATCATCATGAAATTCGGCGGCACTTCGGTGGAGGATGCCGCGGCACTCGCGAATATGTGCGATATCGTCAAGGGACGCGCCAAGCGGCAGCCCGTGGTTGTGCTGTCGGCGGCGGCCGGTATCACCAACGCCTTGATACGCTGCGCGGAAATGGCCGCCGAGGGTCGGCGCGGGGAAGCCCAGGGCGTGCTGCGCGAGAAAATCATCGAACGGCACTATCAGATGATCATGAATCTGATTCAAGGCCTGCGCGAACAGGATTTGCTCATCCGCCAATTCAAGCAATACGACGAGGAATTATCCAGTCTGCTCTATGGCATTTCCATCACCGGCGATCTCTCGCCGCGTGTGCTGGACTTCGTGATGTCCTACGGCGAACGCATGTCCACGAGCATTGCGGTGGTGGCCCTGCGCGAGCATCGTCTGCGCGCCGAGTTGATGGATGCGCGCAAATGCATGATCACCACCAGCGCTTTCGGCAAGGCCGAACCGCTGATGGACGAAACCGCCTACGCCTGTTCGACGCACATTCTCCCCCTCGTGCGCGATGGACACGTGCCCGTGCTGCAGGGCTTCATCGGCGCGGATGTGCACGGCGTGACGACCACGCTGGGCCGCGGCGGCTCGGACTATTCGGCGGCCATTTTCGGCGCGGTGATGCAGGCCGAGGACATCGAAATCTGGACCGATGTGGACGGCATTCTGTCGGCCGACCCGAACGTTGTGCCGGGCGCACTGCGCATTCGCGAGATGTCTTTCCAGGAAGCGGCGGAGCTGGCCTACTTCGGCGCCAAGGTGCTGCATCCAAGTACCCTGCTCCCCGCAGTAGAAAAGGATATTCCCGTCCACATTCTCAATTCGCGGCGTTCCCGCGCCGACGGCACGCTGATCCGGCGGCAGGTGCCTCCTTCGCGCATGGCGGTGAAATCCATTTCCTACAAGCGCGGCATCACCATACTCAACATCAGTTCCACGCGCATGCTGGGCAGTTACGGCTTCATGAAGAAGATCTTCGACATTTTCGCCGAATGCCACACCTCGGTGGACCTTGTCACCACCTCTGAAGTCAGCGTGTCGCTGAGCATCGAATCCACGCCGGCCCTGGACAAGCTGATCGCGCGTCTGGGCGAATTCGGCCAGATTTCGGTGCGCAAGAACAAGGCCATCATCTGTCTGGTGGGCGAGCGCCTGCGCTCGGAAGCGGGCATCGCGGGCCGGGTGTTCAGCCGGCTGCGTGATATTCCCATCGACATGATCAGCCACGGCGCCTCGGAAATCAATCTCACCATGGTGATCGACAACGAGCATGTGCCCGAGGCGGTGACGGAATTGCACGCGGAGTTTTTCTCCTCCATATCCGAGCCGGGTATTTTCGAATAGCGCCGCCCGCGTATTTGATACGACGTCGGGCTTTTCTATTTTTCCGCCGATTGACGGCCAGACCCTCGAATTTCAAGGACGCACCATGACCTTCGCCGAAGGAATTTCCCGGCGCGACGGCGCGCTGTACTGCGCCAATGTCGCACTATCCACCATCGCCGCCGACGTGGGCACTCCCACCTTCGTATACAATCTCGATGCCGTGCGCGCACGCTACCGCGAGCATGTTGCCGCCTTCGCGGGCCTGCGGCACCGCGCGTGCTACGCCGTGAAAGCCAATGGCTCGCTGGCCTTGCTGCACGCGCTCGCACGCGAGGGCTGTGGTTTTGATGCGAACTCCGCGGGCGAACTTGCGCGCTGCCTCCGCGCTGGCGCCGATCCCGCGTTGATCACCATGACCGGTGTGGGCAAATCGCGCCGCGATGTCGAAGCGGCGTTCGATGCGGGCGTGCTCCGCTTCAACATCGAGTCGGCCAGCGAATGCCGCATGATTTCGGATATCGCCGAGCGCCGTGGCGTCTGTGCCGAAGTGCTGTTGCGCCTGAATCCCGATGTGGAAACCGACACGCATCCCTACATTTCCACCGGCGAAGCCGCGCATAAATTCGGACTCGGCGCAGCTGATATTCACGCGCTCGCCTCGCAGGCCGCGTGGCTGCCGGGATTGCGTATCGCAGGACTTTCCTTTCATCTCGGGTCGCAAATTCTATCCCCCGAACCGTACATTCAGGCCTTGCACCTTCTCGTGCACGTGCTCGACAGCATCACGCCGTTGCTGGCCGACGCACCGACGGTGCTCGATATCGGCGGGGGCTTCGGTGTGGCATACGAGGAGGATCAGACGGCATTTCCACTATCACTGCTTGCGAACGCGCTGCGCGAGGTGCTGGGCGAGCGCGTCTCGTCCCTCGAAGTGATCACCGAGCCCGGCCGCTCGATCGTGGCCAATGCCGGCGTGCTGCTCTCCACCGTCGAGCATATCAAACCCTCGCCCTCCGGCACCTTTCTCATCATCGATGCGGGAATGAACGATTTGCTGCGACCTGCGCTGTACGGCGCGTTGCACCGCATCGTTCCATTACGGGAGTATGAGAACGACGAGCAGCTCACCTACGAAGTCGTGGGGCCGGTGTGCGAGACTGGCGACACGTTCGCGCGGCGCTACCCGCTCCCCATCGCTGTTGAACAAGGCGATGTGGTGGCGGTGCTTTCGGCGGGGGCGTACGCGTCGAGCATGAGTTCCACCTACAACTCGCGCCCTCTCGCCGCGGAGGTCGTCGTCAGCGGAGAACGCTGGACGCTTTCGCGCGAGCGCCAGAGCATTGAAGCGATGCTGCAGCTGGAGCGTATCCCCGACGGCATGTGAGGAGTGCTGCGGACGCATTGATACGCGAATGCGATGGCGCAGCGCAGCGCTCGGTGCGCCGCATGTCGACTGTTACAGTGCCACGAACACGTTCACGGAAAGAGAGAAACCCGAAACGGACCATTCGGATTCCGAGCGGAGATCGGAGAGCGGAATGGAATAGAACAGATCGGGATTGACCACGAAACGCTCACCGGCCGAAACCAGGGCACCCGCACCGAGACGCAGCGAGAGAAAGGTCGACATCTCGTCGAATTCCCCGCGACGCAATTCCTTCGACACACTACCATCCACATAGCGCACACCCGAAGGGCCCGCAATGGTTTCGCTGTGCGTGTACTCCTTGGCCAACGGCAGATGCAGGGCCGGACCGGCACCGAGATACAGGCCCGTGCCAGCCAATTCGACCAGAACACGCGCATCCACAGTGGCCATGGAAACACTCGCCTCGAGACGCTCATCCAAATCGGCGAGTTCGGGCACATTGCCCGTACCGAGAACGGGATAGGAGAGACGCACCTCGTCGAAATCCGCCGGAGCCGCTTCCCAACCCAACCCCACACGCAGACGCAGCGCCGGAGCGAGCCGTAGCAGCACTCCGGCCTGTGCCATGAATCCCGTGCCATTGCCAGCACCGAAAGAGCAACAGTCGTAGCGACCGTCGCCGATGCTCACCGTGCCTTCATGCCAGGAAAACAGCGCCCCGACTCCGCCACCAAGCAACAACGGCGCATCCGAGGGCTGTGGCTGTGCCGTTGCGATTGTCGTCGCGCAGATCAGCAGCAATATCACCGCGGCATGTTTCATCGCTTTCTCCCTTATTTGCTGAGAATGAATCGAATGGACTGCATGCTTCCCTCGCAATGAAGCAAGCACAGATACACTCCGCTGGGCAACGAGGCGGCGTCGAACAGCCGCTGATACTCTCCGGCGGCAAGCGGACCATTGTGCAATTCCGCCACCTCCATTCCCATGGCATTGTGTACCACGAGACGCACAACGGCGTCGCGCGCCAGCGCGAAGCGCACTGTGGTTCGATCGGTAAAGGGGTTTGGTGCTACACCCAGGAATTTCGCGAGCCGTCGTTCCGAGGCATCGAGCAAGCGCTGTTCGAGATAGCACAGACTGTCCACATGGAAGCTGCCATACACCGCCACGCCCGCGCGAGGCGATCCATTATTGAAGCGGATATCTGTCACGCGTACATCGGTGTGAAGCGAATCGCCCAGCAATACAAGGAATGGCAGTCGCAACAGTACGCTGTCCTGCACGGGGTTGATCAGCGGACGCGTGCCCGTGATGCGGTAGCGCGCTATCGCCTCGTCACCGATCATCGACACAGTGATGGACACGCGATCCGGCGTCATACCCCCGGCGAGGGAATTCTCCAACGGTTCGGATGGTGGAAGCGGATACAGCATGGTTTTATTGCAACGCACTTCCACCTCGAAGGTATTCACGAAGTACTGCTCGGGAATGTCGCCAAACAAGCGCAGCGGCAATTGCACCACCGAACCCGGCTTACCGTGCCAGGCTCCGCGAATGCCCACCGTCACACTGTCCACACCCAACACTTTGAAACGCACACGCGCGGTGTCTTCGGGGCAGCTCTCATACACGATCAGCACATCACCCTGCTGCGGACCGATGATTGTGGGTTCGAAACAGAGATCCACCTCCGCACTGTCACCCGGCGCAATATCGTCGGGCAATTCCACCGGAACGCTTTGTCCGGGATTGATGATGGCACGCACGCGCAGCGGCGCATCACCGAGGTTGCGCAGCATCAGCGGCAGACAGCGCTCGCCGCCCACACGCACCTCGCCGAAGTCCAACGACACAGGCTGCATCGAGAGCGTTGGCGCTGTGCCCTGCCCTCGCAGCACGATGCTACGTTTGCTCACGCGCAAACCGCGGTAGAGGTGTTCGTGCAGCTCGCGGGACTGCTGGGCCATGGACTGATACTCCGCGTAATTCCACAGCGTCCCCGCATGGGCCTGCAATACGTCCGCACCCGATGGCGCCGCAAGCAGATGCATCATGCGAACACCCGCATCGCGCGCGTGCTGACCGAGCGCTGTGGCATCCATCGCTTGTGTGGAGGACACATCACTGGCGAGCAGCAACACCGATCGATCGCCGCCGAGCAATGCGGCGGAGTCCACCGCGATGCGCAGCATGGCAGGGAAATCGGCGGGATTGCCCGCGAATTCACGCGATGGTGCTCCACCGCGCACAATCACGCCCGCGCGCCGCTCCTGTACAAAGCGCAGCCCCTGTCCATCGACATCGTAGACCACGACGCGATCCGCCGCCGCATCGAGATTCAGGATCAATGCATCCATTGCCGCAAGAGAGGCGTCTCCGGCCGTGATGCCGTCGGGGAGCAGGCGGTTCATGGAGATGTCGCGCGCGAGTAGCAGTACAACGCCATAATCCTGGCGATCGAGGAATTCCACACCGAGCGTGTCGCTGTCAAATCGACGTCCGTCCGGGGTGTAGCAGATTTCGACTTCGTCGAAGGCGCCAGCGGGAATCCACAGCGAATCCTCCGGCCGCACCGAGAACGGCGGACGCGGTGGGCGGGTGATGCGCAGAAGGGAGGACAGCCCGCCGGGATTGTCGAAACGCAGTTCTTCGCACTGCGTACTGTTGCATTGCACGCGGCCGAGGTCGATCTCCGTGGCCGACGCCAGGGTGCCGGGCAGATTCCAACGCTCGTCCCGCTTCTCCACTCCTCGTCCATTGAGCGGAATGCGCAGCGCAGCTTGCATACATCCATTGTGCGCCAGCGGCAGTGTGTCGCTGACGGTTCCATGCCGCGCCGGATGGAAGCCCACGCATACCTCCAGCGAATCGCCCGGCTGTATCACCAGCGTATCGGGGAGTATGCCATTCGCCCCCGGCAACTGCGAACAATCGAAATAGAAGGGCGGCCGCAAGCCCGTGGCCGTGGGAATGCGCAGCGCGGCATTGCCGTAATTGCGCAGCATGATATTCCGCAGCACCGCCTTGCCGGTGTCGTTGGATCCGAAATCCAGCGCTTGCGGCGATACTGCCACCAGGGGCGTCACCGCATGTCCCACGAGAGTGAATTCGGAGCGCGCGCGCCCGACCAATGAGGCATCGATGTCGCGCAGTGTGAGAATCAAATCATAGAGATCCGTCGACCGATGGTACCGTCCCCCGCTGCCCTGTGCGACGAGCGCAAGTGCGCTGCTGTCGGCCGGCCCCAGTTGCAGAACATGCACGCGTACATGCGCGGCCGCCGCCAGCGCGGCCACCGCCTCGGGCGTCGCTGTGCCACAGGCCGCACCCGCATCGACGCCGGCGGTGAACAGCACGATACTGCGATCCTCGTCCTCGGTGGCGACCAGCGGAATGCTCTGCTGCAGTGCCGAGAACACGCAGGACCGCGACGCCTTCCGCACCGTGTCCGAGAGTGCCGCGCGCAGCAACGCACGATCACTGACGAAGGGGGATACGCGCAAGGTGTCGCGTCCGGTGAAGCGCAGCACCGCCGCCCTATCGGGCGAGGCAGCACCGAGCAGCAGTCCATCGAGAAAATCGTTCGCGCCCGCAATCGCCGCGGTCAAACGTGTCACACCTGGCAGATAGTCGACGCCCATGCTCTGTCCTTCATCGAAGAGCAGCGCCACGTGCTGCCGCGGACGCTGATCGGCTTCGAAACCCAGACGCAACGTGTCGTGCGCGGGAGCCACCACGGGCCGATAGCACACGGTGATGGCGCGGGTGTCTCCCGGGGCGATGGTGAACGGCGTGGCGACACTTCCATAGAACGGCGGCGCCGGCTCGTCCACATCGTACACAGTCAGCAGTGTGTCGCCGGTGTTGCGCAGCAGCAGCTCGAAGCATTCGCTCGTGCCGCACATCGTTGTGTCGATGGCGCCCAATTCGGCACTGAGGGCGGGATACTTTCGCAACTCGCGCGGCAGAAGAAAACTCGACGCTTCCACACGCATGGTGTCGGCAAACACCTCGCAGGGCGAAGACAGAAAGGTGATCGGCTGCGTGTAATCCGTTGGCACGGTGGGCGAGAAGCAGAGCAAGGCCGGCACAGTTTGGTATGGGAGAATGAAATCCGGTATCAGATCCATGATCGCATACGGCGGCTTGAACAACGCGCGCACGGAATCCGCGCTCAACGGAAGATTGCCGCCATTGCGCACCGTGATGGGCAGACAGCGCGATTGCCCCACCTGCACGCTGTCAAAATCCAGCGTCATCGGCTCGATCTCGATGCGATGTCCCACCGCGCTGCCAGCGGTGGAATACTCCAGCACATTGTTCTTGCTCAACTCCGTGGCGATTTGCCGATAAATCGACAGCAGGTCGATGGACGTCGTTGCGTTGAAATACTCGCCTCCCGTGGCCTGCGCGATCTGCGCGAGCGCGGAGTGGTCCACCGTTCCAATGCTGATCGTGTATATGCGCGTGTTGTACTGCTTCGCCTTGTTGATCACCTGCTCCACCGTGGCCGGGCCGCAGGTAACGGGGCCACTGTCGTCGCCGTCGGTGAGCACCACAATGAAGCGCGCCTTCGCACGTGATCGCAGCGAATCGATTACGCGCGACACGGCATCGTAGGTGCAGGTGGCAGTGCCGGTCACCACAGCGGGAATGGCCGCACGCAACAACGATGTGTCCTTGGTGAAGAACTGCTTCAGCTTGAAACTTTCGTCGATATCGTAGGTGTATACCGCCGCTTCGTCCTCGATGCCCAGCGTGTCGAGCAAATAGCCAACGAATTCCCTGCCCGCCACATTCGTGGCCTCGATGCGCTGTTTCCCGTCGGGCATGCGCGTGATCATGCTGAAGCTCACATCGAAGAGCATGCCAATGGACATGGACACGCGTGAATCGGCGCGCAGCTTCACCAACTGCGAATCCTTGCCCCAGCTCAGCGGCGTGTAGCAATAATCAAAACTGCGGGACTCTCCCGGTTGCAAGGTGAACGGTGTGTCCACGCGCGCGTAAAACGGCCGCTGAATCTTGTCGAGATTGTGTACCACCAGTGCCGTGTCGCCGATATTGCTGAACGTGACGGGCTGACACCAGCGCACGCGGCACAGGGCCGAATCGAAACGCACGGGATTGGGTGTGATGCGCAGCACCGGACCCACGGCCTTCTGCGCCACGCCAATGGATGGTGCGCAGACTAATGCGGTGAACATGAGGAGCAGCGAAAGCCAGGAAATGGATCGCAGGCGCATGTGTCCTCCACAGCACTCGAACGTTGAGAGGCGATAACTCGACAGCAACATCGGGAATTCATCGGAAAAGGGCAAGCGCTTCCGATTCCCGGTCGCAGAGGACACGCGTGTTATAAAAGCATCAGCGGTACGTGCAGTACGGCCCACACTCCATAGCGCCACGCAGCGTCACGACGGACGCCTTGTGCCAGCACTGCCACATACACGCCCTTCGCGATGGTGTTGCTCATCATCGCGAGCAGCACAGGCACGAGCACGGAGTATTGCCCCGCCTGTTCGCGCACCACCGAGAGTATGAACGGATCAATATCCACTACACCCACGACGAGTGCGAGCAAGGTGAGTCCCGCTCCGCCGAACATCTCGCGCGCCAAGGTGGTGAGCACGAGCAACAATGCAAACAGTGCGGCAAAGAGCAGGGCGGGACGCAATTCGAAGGGATTGGACAGCGCGGCGATATGCGAATCATCGCCCACTGCGGGCGAGGCCTGACGATGCAGGGACAGCAGCACGCCCGCGAGCGCGAGCAGCAGGCAAGGCAACCATAGCCGCTCCGCCCACACCGGAGCCACAATCCAGATCAGAACGAGAATGCGCACATACATCACGGCACTCGCGAGCATGGCCATCTGCAGAGCGGGTACGGCATGCTCGGGCGATCGTTGTGCGAGACGTCCGGCGGCAACACTCACGGCGGTGCTCGATACGATACCGCCCAGCACGCCGCTCAGCCACAGCCCCACGCGTCCGCCGAGTTTTTTCGTGAGCACATAACCGAAGAAACCGATGGACGACACCATGATCACCACCTGCCAGATGCGCACGGGATTCAGGCCGAAGCGCGTGTATTCGCGATCGGGCAGCGCAGGAAGGATGATGGCGGTGATGACGAGGAATTTCAGCACGGCGAGAAATTCCGCCTTGTCGAGTCGTTCGACAAAACGCTCCAGCTCCCCTTTTTCCGATAACAACACCGTGCAGACCACAGCCAGCGTGATGGGCACCCACACATCAGTGAGCAGGGACAGTGCTCCCACGACGAAGGTGAGCAGCGCGGCGATTTCGCTGGTCCAGCCCACGCGGCCTTCGCGAAGTTTGGCCAGATAGCCCGTGATGGCTACCGCGGCCAGGGACAGCATTCCCACGGGCAGCGCGAGTTCCAGCCCTTCGCGATACATCCAGGCGCAGGCGAAGCCGTACAGCGACACGATGGTGTACGTGCGTACTCCGGCGAACACCTTGCCGCTTTTCCTGTCGGCACCCGAACTTTCGCGCTCGAGACCCACGAGCAAACCCAGCCCCAGGGCCACGAGGAAGCGCAGTTCCTGCGTCCATTCTATGCCGCCCATCACGGCCTCCGACTCCGCGGTTTACTCGAGCAGGGCGCGCACGCGGGCCAGTTCCTTTTCGGCCTGCGCGCGGAAGCGCGCGTCCACACCCGGGGTGTTGATGATTTTCTGATACATCTCGATGGCGAGCTGCGGGCGGTTGAGTTTCTCATAGGATTGCCCGGCCATGTAATACGAACTCGCCGTCCAGTCGATCTCGGTTTTTCCCACCACCAAATAGGGTACCTTGAGAAATTCGAGCGCGGCCTGATTGAAATCGTTTTTATAGTAATAATTTTCGCCGATGTAGTAGCGGATTTCGGCCTGGTCATCGGGCGAAGCTTCCGCGAGCAGTCCTTCCAGATGCGTGATGGACTGATCGAAATAGCGCATTTGATAGTAGTACACGCCGAGATTCACACGCTTGCGAAAGGCGGTGTTGTCGGAGGGATAGGCCTCGAGGAAACGCTTGGTCATCTCGGCCGCGGCATCGGCGAGGTTCAGTTCCTCATAGCAGCGGATCAAGCCATTGAGCGCTTCCTTGAGCATGGCTTCGGGAATCGTTCCCGCATCCACAACACTTTTAAAGGTCATCGCCGCGTCCTGATATTTCTCAGCGCGCATGTGCATGCGACCGATGGACATGAGCGCTTCGAGCGCGCCTTCCGTCCCCGGATACTTCTTTGTCGTGTTCTCGAACTGTCCCAACGCGTCGGCGTTCTTGCTCTGCGCCTCGAGGCAGCGTCCATTCCAGTACATGCCCAGCGCGGCGAGGGCTGGAGCATCGCTGTCTTCCACGTCATCGAAGAGATCCGCCGCCTTGCGGTAATCGTTCTGACGGAAATACAGCTTCCCTTTTTCCAGCGCGAATTCGTCGGCCGCGACAGCGGCGTCCTTGAACGCGGAGAGGAAGTCCGCCGCGGCTTTGTCGGCTTCGGCCAGTTTGCCAGCGCGGTACAGCGCCACGACAATGCGCGCGCGCGCGTACTGCTTCTCCACCGCGGTGGCGGTGGCAGAGCTTTCCATGCGCTGATACTGCGCGATGGCTGCTTCGAAGCGTCCGCTTTCCAACAGCAAATCGGCAGCATCGCGCAGCGCCTCACCGCCGTTGCGCAAATTGGCCGATTGTTGGAGATAGGAACTCGCCAGGTCGATTTTTCCTTCGTCCTTGTACATTTGCCCGAGCGCGTAATACACCTCGGCCACGTGGCGGCCGTCGGGGTGCGTTTCGAGATAGCCGAGCAGCACCTGTCGCGCCGCGCCGCGCTCGCGGGCCAGCGCCAGCGTTTGCGCGTGATTGAACAGATAATCGTCGCCCAACTCCACGGGCAGGAAGGGATTGTCCTGCACATCGCGCAAATAGCGCGTACTGCGGGTGACGGCTTCGCGCATTTCGCCCGCGCTGAGCAGTGCGCGGATTTCGGCCATGCGCGCACTGTCGGCAAGGCTGCTGTACGGAAAACGGGACGCGAGGCGGCGGAAGATTTCCACAGCCTCGCCATAGCGGCCGACGCGGTCGAGCAGTTGTCCACGCAGCAGCAGTGCGGCGGCGGCACCGCGACTTTCGGGCGCCTGCGACTCGACCATGGCGAGATCGCGCAGCGCCTCGTCGAAGCGGCGATTCTGAGCGCGCACGCGAGCGCGGCCGTACCAGGCCTCGGCGCCGGCCAGCGATACGCCCGCTGTTTCGATCACCGCGGTGTATTCTTTCTCTGCTTCGTCGGCGCGTCCGATGGCGGCGAGCGCATCGGCCGATGCGATGCGGGCGCTCTCGCGATGCGTGGCGGGTTGCAGGGCGAGGAAGCGCGAAGCGGCGGTAAGCACGTCGGCGGCCGAGGCGTTCACGCGCTCAAGCTGGAACAATGCCCATCCCAATTCGTCGCGTTGCGCTCCCGAAGGATGCGCGGAAAAATAGCGCTCACTGCGCCGTCGGGCTTCCGCGGCATCGCCACTCCCCGTCTGCGCCTTGCGAATGGCCGCCATGGCCGAACCGAACGCCGCCGCCTCGGCATCGGCACCCGACACGCCTTTGGCGAGGGCATCGTCGAAGGCCTGCCCGGCGAGATCGTATTTCTTGAGATCATTAAGATACAATTGTCCGAGAAGCAGCAGCACGCGGGCGTCGGACTGCTGTTGCAGTGCCGCGATGGCCGTGGTAAGGCGATCGATTGTGGCGTTGCCCGTGGCATTGTCCACATCCAGCACTGAAATGCGTGCGGCGGCTTCGTCGATATTGTCCGAGGCGGGATATTGCACCACGAGCTGGGCATAGGCCTCGGCGGCCTGTGCCACACGTCCCTGGGCTTCGAGTGCGCGGGCGCGGGCGAATTGCGCGTCGTCGGCCACACGCGTGATACCGAAGCGCTCCACCACCGACGCATAGAGTCCGATGGCCTCGGTGTAATTGCGGAATTCGCCCTCGTTGATTTCGGCGATGCGCAGCAATGCGAACGGCGCACCCGCATCGACGGGGAACTGCTGAACATAGCGCCGATACCACGACACCGCCGCGGCGTTGGAGCGGCCTTCGCGGGCGATGTCGCCAAGTTCGGCCAGTACCGCGCGCCGATCCACATTCACCAGCGTGTCGGCGAAGAGGCGCTCGAGCCATGCTTGCGCTGTTGTGAAATTCCCCGCCTTACGCGCCGTGGCTGCGGCCTTGCGTACAACCGAGGGTTCGATGTTTTCCCACGGCACGAGTTTGAACAGCGATTCATAGGACAGCAAGGCAGCTGCGTTGTCGCTCTTGCCCTGCTGCGCCGAGGCGAGGCCGACGAATGCGCGCACGCGCAGCTCCTGCGGCGCGGTGGCATTGTCGGCGGAGGCCCGATAATTCACAACGGCCGCGTCGTAATCGCGGAAGCCGAGTTGCACGTCGCCGAGCAACACCTGCGCTTCCACGGCCGCGGCGGATTTCGGATAGAGACTGATGGTTTCCTTCAGCCGCGCCTCGGCTTCGGTGCGGTTGCCGAGCGCGCTGTGCGCCTCGCCAATGGCCGCCAGCGTGCGAGCGCGCAATTCCTGCGAGGTCGTCTCCGTTTGCAGGCGACGGAATTCCCGCAACGCCCGCTCGGGATCGCCCATGGCCAGATACAGACGGCCCAATTCAAATTGCGCCTCGCCCCGCACTGTGGCCTGCGGGTATTCCAGAAGAATGGCATTGAGCACGGTGCGCGCGTTTTCGGTGTCGTCCACTTTCAGAAAGTAGCGGCTGGCCATGAGCAGGGCTTCGGGAGCACGGGTGCTGCGCGGATGAAAGCTCTTCAGCTTGGCGAAGGCCTGCCCCGCTTCGGCGTAATTGTGTTCCGCCGCGTACACTTCGCCAAGATTCCACCATGCGTCCGGCGCTTTCGGATGTTCCTGATAACGCAGCGCGAAGTCCTGCAGCGTGCTTTTAGCCGCACCGTAATTGCGTGATTGTTTCTGCAGCAAGCCCAGATACAACCGTGCCTCGATGGCACTGGCCGTGTTCGGGAAGCGGTTGATGAAAGAAGCGAACTGCTCCTCGGCCTGCGCGTACAGCCCATCGTTGTACAGGCGCACCGCCAGCTTGAACTCCGCGGCCTCCCGTGTATCCTGGGCGCGAAGCTCGCTCACATTCACCATCATCACAAAGACAATCGCCACCAACGCTGCAACGTATCGAGTCATGCGTATTCCCGAATTCATGGTACTGGACATCCATCAAAGTTATCGAAAGCCCCTCCCAAGGGCAAGGTGAATCGGCGGCTCCGGACAAGACACTGAACACACAAAGCGCTTCGCGAACGCAGAGGGCCCGGAGGGCTTCGCCAACACCGAGGACCCGGAGGGCTTCGCGAACGCAGAGGGCCCGGAGAGCTTCGCCAACACCGAGGACCCGGAGGGGGTCCCGGCTTCGTGTCTCCGCACCTTTGGGTTGACTCGATTGCCGGGGGCTAGTCCCTGCGCCTTTGCGTTCTGCAGGGCGGCCGAAACTTCAGTGAAATGCTACCCCACCCCTCCTCCGTGTGCTCTGCGACCTCCGCGACCTCTGCGCAACAATCAGGAGTGACCCAACGTGCAGGAATGTCATATCGCGTTCATGCACACCGACTTCGTCTTTCACCCTTGCCGTAACACGCCATCCTCGAACACCACGTCCACATGCAGCACCCCGGACACGCGCTTCATTCCCACGACACGGATGCCCCACTCGGCAGTGAGCCAGGTGTTGATGTCCAAATGCAATTCCTTCCCGTTGAGAGTACACACCTCGCCGAGGCGAGGCAACACGCGCTCGAGTAACATGCGGACAACACTGTTGCCGTCATGTTTGAACACCAGTGTGTTTTCCTCGAAGCGATCCACGCACAGATGCACCGCGAGCGCCGGCACGAGGCGACTGTATTTCACCGTTACGACGATGCAGTCGTTTTCGGCGCCTATGCTGCGGATTTCCTCGGGCAAACCCGTACGCAAGAGCAGTGCAACCGCCTCGTTCAACGTCAGGGAAAGATGAGCCATAATTTCTCCATGGATCGGCTATACGATGAGAAGACGGTGGCTACCGGAGCCACTGCCATGGTACTCGACCGAACAGCGTCCATGGTCAGTCGGTAGGGGAATTCTGTCGCGATTACCATCGCCGACAATCCCGTCGAATGTGCATGTGCCGCACCGGCACAGCGCTGCATTCCGCTCACGCATACTGGAACTGTGCCTCGTAATTGTCATGCACGCACGTATGTAATGCGACCCAGCCCCGAAAACACTTCCGTGGAAGTACTGCAGATCGACGGGGGGCCGTTGCTACCTATGTATTAGCGCAAGACTACGCGTTTGCGGAAAATTTCTTCAACTTTTTTCCAAAATATTTCCGCATCATCGTCGAATGATGCTGCGCATCCACCGCGACTCGCCCGCGGTGATGTCCAATACGTACACTCCCGCCGGGAAGCCGTGCAGCCGCACGATTTCACGGAAGAAAACAACCGGGACCGCGGAGGTGAGACGCAGGACCTCCTGGCCGAGAATGTTGTTCACCACAACGCTCACCCGCTCGGGATGGAAAAGTTGTAACGACACGGTGCATTCGCCGTCGTTCGGCTCGGGAAACACATCGAAGCGCTGAACCGTCGTGGCATCGAAGGTGGAAAGCACGGTCACGTCAAAGGGATCGGACATCGCGCCGCAGCCCTCCGCATTGTACACCATGAGTGTGTAGCTCCCGGGTGTGCGGAGTTGAAGATCGCGCGTGGTTTCGCCCGGCAAAGGTAGCCCGTTGCGATACCATTGAAAACGCGCCGCATTGGCATTCGTGCTCAGCACGTCGAGTGCGCGTGTAATGCCCGGCACGGCGGGACGGGGCGCGTCGACAACCCACACGGTATCTGTCGTGCCATACCTGCCACCGGCATCCTGCAGACGGCAATAATAGCTCCCGGCAGCGGTCACCGCCAGTTGCCGTGTACTTGCGCCCGTGCTCCATTCATACACGACATAGCCATCGCCGGCGTCCAGCCACAACGTGTCGTCTCCGCAACGTGTGCGCTGCGAGCCGCCCGCCATGGCTGCGAGAAACCACGGCTGTAGAGCGGGGATGGTGACGTTGATCGTGCAACTCACGGAGTCGCGATCGCCATTGCTCAACCATACGGTTACTGGAAGCGTCTTCCCCGAGGTGCTGGGATCGTGTCGCAACGACCAGCGCAGATAGCCGACCTGATACCTCGCCAATGTTCCGGATGGAAGGGTCTTGATATAGTCGTCCGCCGTGTCCGGCGCGTCGAGGGTGAGTGATGGTGGGAGAACGATACGTCCGCGCACAAGATCGCTGCTCGCTCCGCCATCATTCACAATGCGCATCGTGAGTTCGAAGGGCATGGGATCGTAGCGCTGCTCGCGTTGATTCGCCACGATCACCGGTACATCGAGATCGCACAACAGCCGCGCGGGCGCAGCGTCAATCACCACGGAAGCGTCGCAGTTGATGAGAGGATGGTTGTCACTCTCCGTCACAATGGTGAACACAACGGTATCGCTGCTCGCAGCCATCAGGGGAGTGAACGTCCATGACACGGAATCACGCGCGCCGGCGGCGAGAGCCGCTGAAAGCTGAACGACGTCGTTCTGTCCGCCCGCGAGTTGCACTCTGTTCCCATCGTAGACGATGCGTGCGCGCAGCGCCGTGGCCGCCGCATCGCCATCGTTGCGCAGGAGTAACGTGGTCACGAAGGTGCCGGGAATGAAGCTTCGTTTCTGACTGTCCCAGCGCGCCGCGGATGGAGCACGCACCAAGCAGGACAGCAGCGGCGCGGGGGGATACAGACAGACGGCTCCCTGGAAAACGAAAGGACGCACGCATTGCGCATCGAGCACCACATCCTCCACCAGTATGCCCGCACACATCGTATCGGAGACGCTGCGTGTTGTAAACCGGAGCGACCCGAGCAGCGCGGGCAGTGCTATGGGTTGCGTTGCGGCGCATTGCAGTCGCAGGCCGCCGGCAACAGGCGACACCGTGACGCCGGCATTGTGCAATGCGTCGCCCGCGGATGTGACCAGCCCGGCGAAATCGAGCAGATTCGTATCGAAGCGCAGCGTCGCATCGAGAGAGGAAAAGGTCACATCCACAGGGAGCGCGTGCAGGGTGAAGCGGAGCAGGGCCTCGTCCCCACCTTTCACCGCGACGGTATCGAGTGCGAAAGGCACGGGATCGTACAAAGTGCTGTCGTCGATGGCGCCGAAGGAAAATGGCGCACTGGCTGTGCCGCCACATGAAGGAGTCACTGCGAGTGTGCCGGATCGCATGCTCCCGTCGGGGCAGCGCGTCTCGTACTCCGCCACACATTCATTGCCATCGAGAGCGATGATATCGAAGATATCGTTGAAAATGGCCGCCAGTTGCGCGGCATTCGGGGTCTGGAAGAAGCGGCCTCCGGACAGCGTGGCGAGCTGGTCGAGTGCTGTGGCATTGGTGCTCGAGCCGATGGCGACGGTGAACACCCGGATACCGACACGCTGCGCGAGAGCGATGCATTCCGCGGCTGTTTTGGTGGAAACGTTGTCCGCGCCATCGGTGAGAACTATCACCGCCTTGCAGGGATTGTGCCCGTTGGCGTTCACATGCTCGATACCGGCGTAGGCGGCGTTCCACAGCGCGGTTGGACCTGAGGGCAGCATACTGTCCACCGCATGAGCCAGCGCGATTTTATCGCGCGTCATGGCTTGCTGGAGTTTCACATCGGTATTGAAAAAAAACAGGGCTGCTTCATCGCTGCTGCCATCCAGTCGTGCGATATAGGTTTTCGCTGCGAGCTTGGCTCCCTCCGCACTGCTGCCGATCATGGATCCCGATGCGTCGAGCACCATAGCCACCGATTGCACGCAGCGCTGTGCGGGATCCGTGCAGTGCAGCATGCGTACGGATTTGATTACGCCTTCCTCGGTGATCGTGACATCTCCCGCACCCAAGGTGTACTCCTGTACACCATTGCACGACGCGGTAAAATGGATGCGCACCGTGGGCCAGTTGAGCACCGTGCGTTTGATGGTGAGAGCAGGTTGCGCCAGCAACGGCGCCGAAGCGAAAAGCACGGCACACACAGCAGCGGAAATCGCAAGCATTCGACGGATCGCCATACGTTGCCCCAGCAATAGTCAGGTGTATATTTGCAAGCGAATGTACAGGAATTTTTAAAAAAGGTCAAGCATATACGGTAACGCATGATCACGGCAAAATCCGTAGGGGCGGACCTCCGTGTCCGCCCCGGACCTCAGGGGCGAACACGCAGGTTCGCCCGTACAGGGCCGCCCATCGCAGGGCCGCCCATCGCAGGCCCCCCCATCGCAGCCCCCCCATCGCAAGCGCCGCCCCATCGCAGGGCCGCCCCATCGCAGCCCCCCCATC
>DAOSDL010000048.1:0-28287 GCA_035362335.1 Bacteroidota bacterium | reverse complement strand
CCATGCCCAGCGAGTTGTACACCACGATGCGAACCGCGCGCTCCTCGGCCACGGCGAAGCTCACCGTCGTCGATGGATTGAACGGGTTCGGGTAGTTTTGTTCGAGACCAAAGCTCACCGGTGCGCCCTCATTCTGCTTGGTGTACGAGAAGTAGGGCTGAGCAAGGGCAATGTTGCCACCGGAATTCGTTTCATTGAGATCGAAAACAGTAACGACATTGTTAACGGGATCCGACGTCGAGGACGTGCCGACAATCGGATTTTCCCACATGCCGCGCAACACCGCTTGACGCACACCACGCAGTTGATTGCGGTCGCTCACCATCGCCGCTTCCTGTTCGGCGTACGGGAAGGTGATGTTCGCGGTCCAGGCCGAACCTGTGTGCGTGATCTGCCAGTAGCGCTTCACGTACATCATGCGTGTGATGTTCGGCGGGAGCTGATTCGGATACACGCGGATGGTCATCGAGGGAATAACGCCCGAAGTCACTTCCACGTCCGCGATCGGATTGCCCGTCACGGGACCGGTGAAGGTGAAGGTCCCCGGCGAGAGATTCGTCAGCGTCGCTTCCTCGTAGGCGGATCCGGGCTTCGTTCCGGTGGAGACTATGCGAAGCTCCACGGTCAACACCAGCGGCTCATTCGTCGCGGGCAATCCGCTGGCAGGGGGCGGGAAGTCGTCGTTGAAGAGAATGCCGTACAGTGTGATCGATCCGGTATGCACACCCGGAGCGAGACCTCCAGGATTGAGCGTCATCGTGAAGTCCTGGAACTGACGTGGACGCGGCGGCGAGAAGTTGTAACCCTGCGCCGTGGGCTGCGGTGTGGATTTCGTCAGCGTGATCCATGGCGTCGTCGTTTCGACATCCCAAAGGAAGTCGCCGTTGGTGCCGTATATCTTGGTTGTCGTCGCAACCTGATAGGTTTTGGTGATCAGTCCGGGGCTTTTGTAATTGGCCTGGAATTGCAGCTTGCTCGCGGGATTGTCCACAAACGTCGCCACGTCCGTGCCCGGAGCGCCAATACCGATTTTTGGCGGCGGCGAAGGGTTGGCATCGAGCACGATATCGTCAATGAACACCGGTCCAGTGCCGCTCGCACTCGTGATATGAATGCCGATGTAATAGCTGCCAACCGTGTTCGGTGTGTTGAAATAAGGATCCTGACCACCGGCGAGTTGCTTCAGCGTGAGGAAGGTGGAATTCGTGAAGTCCGTGAACGTCGCGAACGTGGTCATAGACGCGGGATCGGGACTGCTTCCCCAGGCGAACGATATGGACTTGGGTCCGCCATCGGTGCGCATCACTGCGCGCAATCGGTAGCTCGAACCCGCATCCAGCGTCGCCGCCGGAGTGAAGACCCAATCATTGCAGCCAGTTGCCGAACCCCAGTGCACAAGCTCTGTCGCCGGACCAAAGGTGGCGGTCTCCCAGGTGTTGCCACCATCGAGATCCATCACACTCCATCCATAATCCAGAGAGCCCGGGTCCTTGCTGAAGAAAGGAGCAACCATGCCCTGGAAATTCTCGCGGCCGTATTTTTTCACATCATCCACCACCACCTGATCCATCGCCGCATCGTTTGCGGAATTCTGATCGGTGGCCATGAAGAGCCGGACGTACAGTGGCTGTGAAGGAGCGGGAGTCAATCCGGTAATCTCCTGCGAGAAACGCAGCACGGCCTTTTCGTTCGCCCACGCGGGCGAGAATACCTCAGCCACACCATCCGAACTGTTGGCGGGCACCGAGCCGAGTTTGTACACCAGCGTGACTGTTGCCGGAGCTTTTTCCAACCCGACATTTTCCACCACGGCGCGCACGGGATGCATCGCCGCACCTTCAAGCCGCGCCCATTGGCCGGTTGCATAGTCGAAAGACACACCGGTCACCGCAACATCGATTTCCGCCGGGGGCGTGGGATACTCATCCGCTCCGAAGCAGGGATTCAAGCCGCGGGCCTGTCCGTCGATGTCATCCAGCACGGTGGCAATGGCCACGCCAGCCTGGTAGCCGACAATGGACCGGCTGTGAAGGTCGGTTTCGCTCATGAAGTACGGATTGCCGAACTTGGAATTCACATTGTGTACCGTGCGCGGTAGCGCGGCCCAGGTGGCGTAGTATGTCGCATCGTAGTAGAACATGTCCGCTGCGGTGCTCGTGGTGTAGTACTGATTGTAGTCGAAGGTCGAGAAAATCGACGAGTTGTTGTTGTAAATCAAACGCGCCGTGCTGTTGCCTGCGTGCTCGATCATGTTGTTCCGCACATCGAGGTTGAAACCGGTCTGCGTGGTGCTTCCATACAGGTAGAACGCGTACGAGCTGTTTCCGGCCACACGCACGGAGTTAAACCAGATGTCGGTTTCCTTGCAGTTGTAAATGTACAGTCCATAGTTGGTCGTACCCGACTCCCGGGCCACCGCCATGTTGTTGATGACCTTGGCGCGGGGCGAGGGTGTACCGTAGTAATTGGCGTAGTAGAAGCGTATCGGCTGCGCGTTCACAATCACGTTGTTGTACTCCACTCGCGCACCATTCTGCGGGTAGTAGATGTACAGCCCGTAGCCGGCCGTCGTGCCGGCGGGATTGCGCTGGACCACAGTGTTGCGCAACACTTCAAGCTGGCTCTGGTTGTCCAGGTACATGCCGTAGTAATAAAAATCCAGCACCTGATTACCGTGGAAACGATTCCCGACGCACTGACTGCCGCTATTGCTTATGCCGTTGAAGCGCACACAGTAATAGCCGCCCCGTACCACGTTGTTTTTCACCAGTGTGTAATTGGCCCAGTCGCCGTCCGAGGAGTTCGACGTCTCCGCTCCCGCGAAAATGCCCATGCAATACGTGTTGGTGCTCGTCGTGCTCACCGTCACATTGCAATTACTGATTTCGTTGTGGTCGGCCTGATTGGTGAGGTGGATTCCGTAACCATAGGTCGCGCCAGTGGAAACGATGCTCAGGTTTTTCAACACGATGTAATCCGCGCCGTTGAGCCGCACTACGTAGTCGTATTGATTCGGCGTTGCGTACGTGAGCGTCCGCGTGCTCGCATTCCCCGTGCCGCCATCGAAAGTGATGGTGTTCACCGCACTCGCACCGAGAATCGGAGGTATGGTCACCTGCTCGTTGTAGGTGCCGGCAGCGACATCGAAGGTCACGGGACCAGTAATGCCGGCGGCCGATAGCGCCGTGACAGCAGCTGAGAAAGAGGTGTAATTCCTGGCTCCCGCTCCCGTCGGATTGATGGTGTAACTGCCGCTCAAGGGCACGATGATGGAACGCGATCCTGTGGGATTGGTGACTGTCGGTGTTCGAAGCACACCACCGACGGTGATGCCCGAACACTGCGCGTCCACCACGTTGCCGTTGGAGGCGCTGGCCGAAATATCGTAGGTCAGCCAGAAGTAATGCGTCCCCGGTCCGATGCTCAACACCGGACTGAAGCTGAAGGAACCCGAGGGATTGCTCACCGTCGCACCCACCTGCGTGGTGGTGCCGAAGGTGGCGTTTTCACCAGTGTACCACAGCTTCGCGTTGGTGATATCCGACGCGCTGCTGCTACCGGTGGTGGAGAAACTGAAGGAGGATACACTGATCAGCGGGCAGGAACCCGTATTGACGATTTCGACACCGAGAATCTCCTGATTCGTGAAACCGGCGCTGACGGGACTCGTCTCGTTCTGTGTTGTTGTGCTCGAGCCGTACGTCACTGCGCCCGCAGTGGAGTTGCCGACAAACAGGTTGTCGATGGCCATGTCACTGTAGTAATCGCTGCCGCGCATACCGACAAAGCGCAGCATCACACTCGTCAGCCCGGCGTATTGACACAAACTGATGGTCTTGGCCGTCCACGCCGCCGTCATGCTGCTGTGCTGCTGCCCGGTGATGCTCCAGAGCGACGTCCACGCGCCTCCTCCGTTGGTCGACACCTCCACACCCAGCGTGCCCATGGTGGCGCCGTACATGTGGTAGTAAAAGCTGATTTCCGGAGAAGTGAGCGATGCGAAGTTGAAGGTACACGTGATGTAATCCGTGTCGCCAAGACTACCACCGCTCGTTTCGAGATAAGCGTAATAGCTGCCCGCCTGCGCTCCGGAGGGGCCGGTGTTCGAGGAGGACGTCTGACCCGACAGACGTTGCCAGCGTGGATTCGAGCTGCGCGGACCTTGCGTCCACGAACCCCACGGCCCGTAGGTCGTACCCGACTCGAATCCCTCGTTGTAGGGATACGTCGTGACCTGCGCCGCACTCTCGGGCGCAAGCGAGGTGACAAGGAGCAGCATGCAGAACAGCATGACCAACGCGCCCGTCCCCTTCGAAAATACAGTCGATAGTGGAGACATGAGGACTCCTGCTGATGAAATGAGAGTGTGTGTAATAAATACCGGTGTCTTCATTCTTATATACTATTATGTCCTGTGTTTTTACAATGCGTGCGCTACCCCGTTGCGGTGTGTGTACACCACGGCGAGGATCAGGACTGATTATCCAGTTTGTTGACGAAGAACCGCACTCCCCGGCAACGACCCACAGCCAGGTTTTTTATGGCTGCGACCGATGTCCTGCCTTGGAGTCGTGGGAATTCCATCAGGCACTACGCGCTCTCCGTCTGTACATAGCACGGAAGACGCAATATGTACAAGACACGAGGAACGAGGATAAGTTACGGCGGATTTGAAAAAAAAGCAATGTGAATATTAGCAACGGGTCGAAGTGCGTCCCCGCCTGTCACCTTCCACCGTCATTTTCCATCGCTCCGCTCGAACGTCATGTATGCTGAAACGCGGTAAATCAATCAAATTTGAATGATTGCCACGAAATGGTGCCAGCCGACACGATTCACTGTCAAATGCGCGGTGGATTTCTCTGTTGTCGCAGAACGGGAAGCCCCCAGCTCCGCAGATCATCGAGCGTCATCATCGTGATCGCAATTCGCGAACGGTAGCACGTGCCATTTACGCACAGTTGAAAATCACCGGTATGGAATTGTTCCATTGGTCTCCCCTTTCTCATGAGCGCATGTGTACGAAGTGATTCTCAGGCATCAGCCCTTTCCGTGTCCGTTCCACAGTTCTCCGCTCTGATATTGTGTCGAGAGGCTGTCCCGCGCACGTTAGCCGGGTATGTTGTGCTCGCCCAGCATACATGAAGCAACTGTCTCCCTCGCAATGCAATCCCGCTTGTCCGAGTGTGATGTACGATTATCATTCGCGTCTCCATTTCGAACAAGGCAATGCAGCAGGCAGCCATACACTGTATGCGCATACGCGCACACTGGATGAGAGAACGTAGCGCGTGCGCGGGAAATGTTCGGTTGCAGTGCTGACCAGCGGCTGATGAGGATGCCTTCCACATCATCGTCCGCGTCATGATCTGCCTTCTAGCTCCCCGGGTAGTCAGCGATCTCCCCAACAATAACACCAAAGGGCCGCCCCGGCAGGCGGCCCTTGGTGTTGTCACATACCGTGATCCCAGGAGGCTATTTCGACAGCACCATTTGCATGGTCTGTACGTGATCGCCTGCGATCATGCGGTACAGGTAGGTGCCACTGGGCAACGCGCTGGCGTCGAACTCGACGCTGTAGCGGCCAGCCGGCAGCACATCGTTCACCAACTCGCCCACTTCCATGCCCAGCGAGTTGTACACCACGATGCGAACCGCGCGCTCCTCGGCCACGGCAAAGCTCACCGTCGTCGAAGGATTGAACGGATTCGGGTAGTTCTGCTCGAGGCCGAAGCTCGTCGGAGCATCACCGCGCTTCGCATAGAAGTAGGGCTGCGCGAGAGCGATGTTGCCGCCGGAGTTGGACTCGTTGAGGTCGAACACCTTCACGGTGTTGGCCGCAGGATCCGAGGCCGAGGAGGTACCCACAATCGGATCTTCCCACATGCCGCGCAGCACCGCCTGGCGCACACCGCGGAGCTGGTTGCGATCCAGCACCATCGCCGCTTCCTGATCGGCGTACGGGAAGGTGATGTTCGCCGTCCACGCCGTGCCCGTGTGCGTGATTTGCCAGTAGCGCTTCACGTACATCATGCGCGTGATGTTCGGCGGGAGCTGATTCGGATACACGCGGATAGTCATCGAGGGAATGAAGCCCGAAGTCACTTCCACGTCCGCGATCGGATTGCCGGTCACGGGACCGGTGAAGGTGAAGGTACCCGGCGAGAGATTCGTCAGAGTCATTTCCTCATAGGCCGGACCCGTCTTCGAGCCGGTGTTCACCACGATCAATTCCACAGGAATGGTCAGCGGCTGATTCGTGGCGAGCAAGCCGTTGGAAGGAGGCGGGAAATCATCGTTGAACAGAATGCCGTACAACGTGATCGAACCCGTGTGCACGCCCGGAGCCAGACCGGCGGGATTAAGCGCCATGGTGAACTGCTGGAACTGGCGCGGACGCGGCGGTGCGAAGTTGTAGCCCTGCGCCGTCGGTGCGGGATTGTCCTTGGTCAGCTTGATCCACGGCGTCGACGTTTCGACATCCCAGAGGAAGTCGCCGTTCGATCCGTAGATGTTCGTCACCGTGGCAACCTGATAGGTCTTCGTGATCACGATTGGCGATTTGTAATTCGCCTGCACCTGAATCTTCGTCGCGGGATTGTCGATGAACGTGCTTATCGGGGCACCCGGAGCACCAATACCGATTTTCGGCGGCGGCGAGGGATTGTCATCAAGCACGATATCGTCGATCACCACGCCACCCGCTCCCGGCGCGCTTACCACGCGGAAGCCGATGAAGTAGGTGCCGTTCACATTCGGCGTGTTGAAATACGGATCCTTGTTGCCGGCGAGCTGCTTGGCACCGATGAAGGACGTATTGGTGAAATCGGAGAACACCGCGAAGGTGGTCATCGACGCGGGATCAGGACTCGTACCCCAACCGACTTCCACAGTCTGCGGCTGACCGCTCTCGCTGCGCATCCAGAACGCGATGCGATAGCTCGAACCGGCGGCCAGTTCCGTGGCGGGCGTGAATACCCAATCGTTGCCGGTCTGGCCGTCACCGGGATAGTACAGCGCAGGCGATGCAAGCAGGCCAACGCCGCTTTCCATGCGCCAGGTCTCGCCGCCATTGACATTGTTCACCAACCAGTTGTAATCCAACAGACCCGGCATATCCGAAAACTCCGGTGCCGTCATGCTGTTGAAATTCTCGTCGCCATGAACCTTGACGATGTCGATCTTGCGCGTGTCGCTGCCACCATCGTTCGTGGCATCGCCGTCGTTGGCCCAGAATGCGCGTGCATACACGGTCAACGCGGAGGACGGTGTGAGTGCGGTGACGGGCTGTGCGAAGGTCACGCGCGCAAAACCGTTGTTCCACGTCGGGGTAAAGAGCTGCGACACACCGTCGGTGGACGACGTGGGCATGCTTCCGACTTTGTACGTCACGGTGAGATTCGCCGGAGCGGCGCCGAGGCCGACATTTTGCAGCACCACATCCACGGCATGCGTGGCAGCGCCTTCAACGCGGGCCCACTGATTATCGGCATAGTTCAAACGCATCTTCGCGATGGTCACATCGTTCTCGGGCGGCGGCGCCGGGTACTCGTCCGCGCCGATGCTGGGCGCAAGCGTGTTGCGCGTGTCACCGTCGTAGTCGTCCGTGATACCGGCCCACGGCGTGGCTGCCTGATAGCCCACGTGCGAGCGGCTGTGGAGATCGGTCTCGCTCATGTAGTAGGCGTTGCCATATTTGCTGTTCTGGTTGAAACCAACCGAGGCCGCCTGCATCGCAGCGAGTGTGGGATAGGCACTGGTCGAAGTGTAGTTCCAGCACCAGTTGTCCGTTCCCGTACCGATACGATAGAACGCATTGTAATCGCAATACCCCATCGAGATGGAGTAGTAGTTGTACATCGGGTAGAAGGTGCCGTTGCCTTCGAACACAACGTAGTTGTTCGCGTACTTGTGATCGTAGCCCGCCGTGCTCTGACCGTAGAAATACAGGCCGTAGCAGGTGCCGGTGGTCTTCGCGTACGCCGAGTTGAACACCACATCCGAGAAGCGGGGATAGCTCGCGTAGAAGGCATACACCGTCGAGGTGCCGATCGCCACGCTCATGTTGTTGAACACCTTGCCACGGTTGGATGTCGAGGCGTAGGCGTTGTTCAGATAGGTGATGTAGAACGGCGCGTAAGCCGAGCGCGAGTAATTGTAGCTGATCACGGGACCGTCGTTGAGATAGGCGCCGTAAATGCCGTAACCGCTCGTGGTCGTGATCGAACCGGTCTGGCGCTGGATGGAAGTGTTACGTGTCGCCACCAGTCCCGTGCCCTGATAGTACATGTACAGACCGTAGTAGTACCACTCGCTGAACACGTTGCTGACGAACTGGTTGCCCACGTTGTTGTCGTAGGTCGTGGAGCTCGAACCATTCCACCGCACCGCGTAATATCCGCCCTTGATCTCGCAATCCTTGATCAGCGTGTTGTTGGCGTTGTTGCCATAGCTGGTGTAGGACCCGATGCCACTGGCCAGCAGGGCGATATGCTCCGTGCCGGTGGCGTTGGTGGACGTCTGTATGACGCAGTTCAGGAAGCTGTTGTTGTTCGAACCGAGCGCGTCGCCGCCAGGCGCGAATTGCACGGCATACCCATAGTTGACACCGGTCGAACGCACGGTGAGGTTCTTGAAGGTGAAGTAGTCCGCACCGTCCAGCAGCAACGTCATCGAGTACTGACTGGGCGTATCGTATTCGAGAATTCGGGTCGCCGCATTGCCCGTGCCTCCATCGAAGGTAATGGTGTTCGTGGCGCTCGCGCCAGCGATGGGAGGAATCACCACCTGCTCGAAATACGTGCCGGCCGCCACGTTGAACGTCACCGGTCCGGACACGCCGAGCAGCACCATGCGGTCCACCGCCGACTGGAAGGTCGTGAAGTTGCGGTTGCCGCTGCCCAGCGCGTTGATCGTGTACACGCCATTGAGCGGAGCGAGAATCATGCGGTTGCCCGTGGGATTGGTCACCGTCGGCACATACGCCGTACCGGCCACTGTCACGCTGTTGCACTGCGCGTCGATGAAATCGCCGGCCGTCGCGGACGAGACGATGTCATACGTGAGCCAGAAGTAATTTGTACCGGGACCATCCAGCACTTGCGAGCCGTTGATGGTGAAGCTGCCGTTGGGGCTGGAATAACTGCCAACCAACGTGGTGGTGGCAAACACCGGCGAACTGCCCGTGTAATACAGACGCGCTGCGCTGATGTCCGTCACATCGGTGGTGCCGGAAGTATTGAACGTGAAGGACGTGGCGGTGAGCGGACTCAGCGAGCCAGTCACTGCGATCTCGACACCGATCACTTCCTGATCCGGAAGCCCGGCGGATGCCACGGCGGTGTTGTTCTGTGTCGTGGTCACCGAACCGAAAGCCATGTTCGAAAGCAGATATTCATCCGCGCCGATGCACGGCGCCGTGCTCGAGCGCGTGTCGCCGTCAAAGTCATCGGTGTAACCGCTGACGGGGATACCGGTCTGATAGGCCACCATCGAGGTGCTGTGCACGTCGGTGGGACTCGCCCAGCGGGGATTACCGATAATGGAGTTTTGATTGAATGCGGGGACAGCCGCCTTGCAGGCGGTGAGAGTGGTGTAATCCACGTTGTTCCACCGACAGTACTCCGTCGACGGGATACCCGTCTTGTAAAACACGTTGTAATCGAAGGCGCTGATGGAAGCGGAGTAGTAGTTGTAAATCCAGTAGAACGTACCCGTGCCATCGTGGCTGACCATGTTGTTCAGGAACTTCGTGTCATAGGCCGTGCTCTCTCCGTAGGTGTAAATGCCGTAGCCGGTACCAGTGGTATTGCGCGCCTGCACCGAGTTGTACACCACGTCGGTGTAGCGTGCATAGCTCACGTACAGGGCGTACACCGTGCCCGTACCGTCCGCCACGCCCATGTTGTTGAACACCTTGGCGCGATTGCTCGTGCTGGCCTGGGCGTTATTCGGGCGGTAGATGTAGAACGGCGACATGCGTGCCCAACCGTAGTTGTAGCTGATCACCGGGCCATTGTTCGGGTAGTAAATGTAATACGCGTAACCACTGGACGTGGTGATGCTGGTGCCCGAGGTGCGCTGCACGGCATTGTTGCGCGACACCACCAGCGATCCGCCGATGTAGTACAGATACATGCCGTAGTAGTACCACTCGGTCAGCGTGTTGCCTGTGAATTGGTTGCCCACGGCCGTGGTGTAATCGGTGGTGGCCGAACCATTCCAGCGGATGCCGTAGTAACCGCCGGTGATCGTGTTGTCCTTGATCAGGTTGTAATTGCCATAGTCACCGGTGGCACTGTAGGAGGTTGTCGAGCAAGCGAGAATGCCGACCACTTCGTTATCAGTGGTGGTGGGCGACACCTCGATCACGCAATTGCTGATTTCGTTGTAATCCGCGGAGTTGGTGAACAGCACGCCCTGTCCGTAGGTGGGGCTTGCCGCGCGGATGGTGAGATTTTTGAAAATGAGGTAATCCGCACCGTTGAGCGTGACCGTGGGACTGTACGCCGTGGTGGCGGTGTAGGTCAGGACACGCGTGGCGGCGTTACCGGTTCCGCCGTCAAACGTGATGGTATTCGTCGCGCTCGCGCCGGTGATGGCCGGTATGGTGATTTGTTCGTTGTAGGTACCGGAAAGTACACTGAACGTCACCGGACCGGACACACCGCTGGTGGTCAACGCGGTCACAGCGGCGGTGAAACTGGCGTAATTGCCACCACTGCCAATGGTGTAACTACCGCTCAATTGCGCAAAGGCGGATGGAGCTAGGTACAATAACCCTATTATCAGGGGAATCGCACATCTCCGCCAGATCGCTGGCTGGTGTTGCATGATAGACTCCAGAATATGGATGTGACAAGGTGCCGACTGCCATCCGCCGGGAGCGGATGTCATTGAGGGTAATCAGCCGGAGGCGTGATTTGTCGGCCGGAGCAGCGTTTCAGGCAAACGGCCCCGTTATTCCCTAAGATAAACCGCGAGTTTCAAGTTTGCAAGACCTGCTAGTGCATTTTTTCACACCAGACAGATAGTTGTGAGAAAAATGCACGAAATACCGAAGGTCAATAAATTATCCCCATACCGCTCGCTTATTCGTCCCCCTCCTTTATCACGAATCGAATATCGCTGCTCCGCATCCATGTCACAATTATCGTCGTGGAATCCCGTATCAGTACAGTTGTCCGCGCAGCTTCGCGAGCATACCCTCCGCTTGCCGCATCAGGCGCTGCTGCACCGCGGGATCGCCGATCTGATGGCCTTCGGGTCGCGCCAGGAACTGCTCGAAGTGCTGTATCGCCGCCTCTGTATCGGGAGGCGTTTCCTCTGTTGCAATGATTCCAAGCATGAAATGCGGCAGCGTGAATGCCGGATCGATGTGCATGGCGCGTTCGAGTATGTCGCGGGCTTCCAGGCGCTTCCCGGCGATCATCAACGCGCGACCACAATTGGATGCAAGCGAACTGCTATAGCGGATTTCTTTTGCCGCCTGGAGGAATGGAGTAGGATCACCATTCATACCGCCCCTTTCCACCTCGAACTGTGCGCGCGCCATCGTGGTCAGCACGTTGCTCTCAGGCAACGCGCTGAAGCGTTGGAGCCATCTCTCGAACCACGCTCTCACATCTCCCTGATGAGCTCCGATCTGTTGCGCGAGTAACAGGCTCTCCAATCCGATTTCCAGAAACTGCCTTCGCCCGCCCTCGTAAAGCGAATCCACACCGGAATCCCGCATGCGCTCAAGACGGTTGAGAATGTGCTGTAAAAGAAAATCCACATGCTCCACTCGCTGCTCTGGACTGGATTGCACGACGATCGCCCGCATCAGCTTGCGCATGTCCTGCGGATAACCCACCAATTCCACCTTTTTCCGCATCACCCACAGCTCGTTGGCCGCGTCGCCGGTGCTCTGATAGTATTTGCGCAAATGCTCGTAGCCGTTGAGCGCGAAATCGCCGGTGATGAGGCGTTCATCCAGCGCCAGCACCGCGCGATACCGCTGCTCCGAACGGACGCTGTCCGCATTCACCAGCACCCACGGCAGCACGGCCACAAGCGAGGCGCAGGCAGCAACGTATAGCAGATAGCCCCGGCGAGGCGCCACCTGCGCGCGCAGCAGCAGAAACAGCAGTATGGCGAAGACCACGCCGAAGGACGCGTTCACATCCCAATCCCGCGCCATGCCGAAGCAGGTGTAGCCGAAGATCAGCAGAAACAGAGCGAACACCGTGTGCGTGAGCGCCACCAACAGAGGCGCGTCCCAGGTCACCTTGCGCAACAGCGGCAGCGCGAACAGTCCCGGCCCCGCAACGAGAAGCACCATGTTGACCACGTCCAGCAGATGCGCCGACGAGAGCAAGGTGTACTGCTGCACCGCTCCCGGCTCGCCGAAGGGCTGCATCGCCAACACCACGCGGCTGCCCTCCGTGGCTATGCCGCTCGCGAAATAGTACACTCCCCCCAGCAACAGCGCAACAAGTGCGAGCAGCGCCACATTGCGCAGCGTCACCCATTTTTCCGTGGCTGCGCCGCGCGCCAGAAGCGCGAGCAACACACCAGGCAGCAGCAGCAGCGACATGAGATGCAAGGCGGCCGACAACACCAGCGCCAGCAGCGGCACCACGGCGCTCATTCTGCCGCGTGCGGATTCCACACTGCTCAACACCGTCAGCGCCATACCCACGAATGAGAAGGTGTAGTACTCGACGTAACCGAAGAAAAACAGTGTGCCCGGTGTCGCCAGCATCAACAGCGCAAAGAAGAGACGATCCCCCGCATCCTCGCTCGCCCGACGGCTCCACAGCAGCACCAGCAACACGTACAGCGCCCCCGCCAGCGCGCCGCCCAGCCAGAACACGACCTGTGGACTACTCGACCAGAATCCTTGCAGACCGTACAACGCTTTCGCGGCGTACGCCAGAACGGTTGCCGTGAGTGGCGCGGATCCGGGCGAAAACAGTACATCCTCCGACACCTCCAGTCCCTGCACGAAGCGAAAGTGCTCCGCGAGATACGACGCACCGTCGCCAAGGAAGTAGGTTTCCATGCGCGCGAACCAGAACAGCGCTCCCGCCGCCACCGCCAGCGGCAGTGCGATACCGAGCGATGGGGTGCGCAGCAACGAGGACGACAGGCGGCGGAGCAGCGCATACGGCCATGGCATGGCGAACAGCACCCCCACGACGGAGATCACCACGGTAAGCCACAGCGGCAACCACGCGTGGATATTCACGCCCCATAGCCGCGTCTCGGGAAAGAAGGATGCGACGAGTCGCAGCACGAGCAAGGCGACGAAGGGCAGCGCGATTCGCATGCTGTCTGCCGGGACCTCGCTGCCTTTATCCGTCATGCGCGGACGCGACTCCGTCCGTGGTGCACTTGATGATTTCGCTGTGCGTGTACCTTTTTTCATTCCGCCATCCTCACCATGATCGTCTCAATAGCCGCTGCTGTCGTGGCGTTCCGCGAAAGCATTCCCTCGACACGCAGAACGTACAGGCCCGGTGGCAGCGTCGGCGCTGTGAAGCGCAGCACACCGTCGCTACCGCCGCGCAACTCCACGCTGGCAACCATTCGCCCCAGCACGTCATGCATCCGCGCCATGCCCTCGGACGCTGTGGACCCGCGCCATTGCACCGTGGCACCGGGACGAGCCGGCTGTGGCCAGACCGCGGCGTGTATGTCGCGCGGCAGCGCATCGTTGGCGGTGGGAAGGGTGAAAGCGCGTTCTATCTCCAACCACAATTCGCCGTAGCCATCGTCGTAGCCCAGCGCCCACATGCCCATGCCGGCGAGCTTGCGATCCAGCACGAACGCGCATTTATGGCTCAAGCTGCGCTCGTCGTCATACCAGATTTGCCTCCATCCGGAAGACTGATAGGTCATCCACGGCACAAGATATTGCTCGCTCCACTGTGCGGTGTTCGTGGCGAGCAGACCGCGCATCGCAGTGTACGTGCGCGCGCTGGCCCGACCCGTGGCGGCGCTGCCCGGGGCACTGTCCACCACCGGCCAGTCATAGCCGTAATAGGGCACCCCGAGCAACAGCGTCGAAGCAGGTGCGCCCTGATCCAGATACCAGTCCACCGAGCGCGTCACATTGTAGGCAAAGGAGCGCAGCGGTGCCACAGGTCCGGCATTGCCGCTGGCGGACCAGGAGTAATCGTATCCCATGATGAAGAAAAAATCGATATGCCGGGCGATGGCTTGAACATCCCAACTCCCCGACCAGTCCACCGCGGGCGCTGCCACCGAAATCACCGCGTCGGCCTTCCACGCGGCCAACGACGCGCGCAGTTGCGCGAGAAAGGCGGTGAAGTTGTCCCGCTGATTTCCGGGAATGCTTTCGAAGTCGATGTTCACGCCATCCGCATCGCGGCGTTGGAGCAAGTCGACAATGGTGGCGCACAGCGTGTCGCGCGCCACGGCATTCCCCAACAACGCACTGTTGGCGGCGTCGCCGAAATTGGTGACGGTGAGTAGCACCTTGCAGCCAGCCGCCTGGGCCATGGCAGGCACGGCGGATGTGAGCCATCCACGCGTATTGGTGGCGCGGCCGGTGGCGGGATCGATTTCGCAGGAGAAATAGGCCAGATGCGTCAGCAATTCGTAGCGATAGCGCGATGCGGCATCGTCGCTGATCCAGTAGGGATGGTAGCCATGAACCACATGCGTGGTACTGCGCCCGGTGGTCCGGGCTTTCGCATGCCCCGTGCCTTCGGATGTGAGCGCTCCCACACGCAGACGCGCATGCTCGTCATGCACCGAGCGCGCGGAGGCACCGGTGGTGTTTTGCTGCGCAAATACAGTCATGCAAGTGAAGAGGAACAGAATCGCGGCGGTGGCGATGCGGTGTGTTTGCTCCCGGTTCATGCGTACCTCGTGGCAATGGTTGGCGAAACGGCGGACACGGCGATCACAGCAGCGGAGACGGACCCTCCGTCGCCTCGTCTCCCGCGAGCGCGCTGAGTTGGTCTGGCGAGAAGGAGCCGCGTTCGGTGATGAACTCCTTGACGTACTCGACAGGTGTCCACTCGAAATATTTGTTCCACACGGCGAAGCCGTCCTTCTCCGCGCGGACGAGCACTTCTTCCACAGGCCGCGCTTCCACCTCGATATGCTCGCGCAGTTGAGGCGAAAATTTCAGCGAATCGCAGAGCACATACAGCGGAATGCCGAATTCCTTGCAACACAGCGCCAGCGGCAACGTGCCGGTTTTATTCAGCAAGTAGCCATCGGCGCTGATACTGTCGGCGCCCACCACGGCGGCGTCGGCGCGCGACACGGCCACGGCCATGGCCGCATCGGTGAACAGTGTGCAAGGCACATGCAGCGCATCGAGATCGCGGATGGAGCGGTGACCTTCGAGCATGGGCCGCGCTTCCAGAATATGCGCGTGAGCCAGGTGTCCCTTCTCATGCAGCGCGCGCAGGGCCAGCAACACGGTCGAGCTGCGGCTGAGGGTTACGAGGCGCACGCTCTCGCTGAAGGTATCGGCAAAGCGCGCGGCGATGGCACTGCTGGATTCATTGAGGATTTTCTCCAGCGACGAGAGATAGGAAATCGCATCGGCGGTTTCGTCGTCCTCACGCAATTTGGGAAGGAAATCCGTTTTCAGAATGTGCAACACCGCATGCAGCGAGGGCATGCTTTTCTGCGACTCCTCCAACAGCGCGAATCCCTCGTGCAAATCCTCGAAGCAGTACCCGATGGCACAGTTCTCGCACAGCGCCAGCAGCTTGCGTATCAGCTCCGTGGCACCGGAAGTATTGTCCGCGGCGAGGTCCTGGAATTCTTGCAGCACAATGGCCTGAGGGCTGTGAAATGCCTCAAAAGATAGGCCCTCGCCGCCGAACAAACAATACCGCCGCGTCCCGTGATCCATTCGCCCGTTTCTCCCGAAACGCAGCGTGGGGAGACGGCACCTGCCATCTCCCCACGGCGAAATCCACTCCTGACACACGGCCCTCCCCTGTCCAGCCCGCTTCAGGTTATTGCCAGAAAAACCGCTCCTCGCCGAAGGCGGGACGCAGATGGTCGAGCCAGGTGGCCTCGGCGTCGTAACGCGCGAAAAACGGCCGTCCCACCCATTCCGCATTGCGGGCCTGCAGAAAACGCAGGGCGAAGACCTTCTCGCCAGCGACGTCGCTCACGCCCATCACTTCCACTTTGCCAGGTGTGGCCGACATGGACGGACCGCGCACGGTGCGTGCGAGCCCGTTCACATGCCGGTAGGCATCGCGGAAAATCTTGTACGCCCGCGCCAGCGGTATGCGGAAGTACTGCTCGGCGCCGGTGTCGCGCTCCACAAACATGTAGTACGGGATGATGCCCAGGCGCACCTGTTCGCGCCACATCAATTCCCAGCTCACCGCATCGTCATTAACATGAGCCAAGACGGGCGATTGGCTGCGTATCACGGCGCCGGTACGGCGTATGCGGCGGATAGCCTCGCGTGCAATCGCGGGCTCCATTTCACGATAATGACTGTAATGCGCCATCACGGCCACCGATCGCCCCGAGGCCACGATGCGCTCGAACAGGCGCAGCAAATCGTCCGCGTCGGCATCGGTCACGAAACGCTGCGGCCAATAGGCCAATGCCTTGGTGCCGAAACGTATGCTCTGCAGCTGCTCCAGAGAAGGATCGAGCAGCGGCTCGATGTAGCGCTCGAGTTTGGCGGTACTCATCACCATCGGATCACCGCCGGTGATAAGCACATTTGTCACCTCCGGATGCCGGCGCAGGTACTTCACTAGTGTGGCGCTTTCCTTGGCGGCGAAGCGCAACTCGTTCATGCCCACGAACTGCGCCCAGCGGAAGCAAAAGGTGCAGTAGGCGTGGCAGGTTTGTCCTGCGGCGGGGAAAAAGAGCACCGTTTCCCTATACTTGTGCTGCATGCCCGGCAAGGCCTCGCCATCGAGTTTCGGTACATTCAATGTGCCCTGCCCCGCCGGGTGCGGATTCAATTCGAGCCGAATGCGGTCGGCCTGTTCCCGTATCACCTCGCGCGGCGCGGCGGCGCGGTGCAGATCGGCCATCTTGCCGAAATGCTCTTCGGTGAGCATGCCGCGCTGCGGGAAGGTGAGCTGGAACATGGGGTCTTCGGGAATGTCGCTCCAGTCGATGAGACGGTTCAGCACGTAGGCGTTGACCTTGAAGGGAAGCACGCTCGACACGACGCGCATGTCGAAGCGCAGGGACTCGGGAAGCGATTGAAGTTGGGGAATGTTGTCGAGGGTTTTCTCGGTGAAGTACTGAAAGGGCTCCGCGTCGCGCTCATGGTACACGAGCGGACGTGCCCTGCCAGGTGGGGCGTCATGACGGATCATGCGGACCTCCTGTTGTTGATTGGAACATACAGCGATACCACTCCCGCGGCGTCGGCATTCAGGCGCAAAGGCACACGACTATCGGGGTGGTCTTTGAGAATCGGTAAATTCCATGGAAGAGTCAAGGAAAATCGTACGCCATCGCTCATCACTCAGCCAAAACACGCGAAAAGAAGCGGCCGCTCCGGTTGACTCCGGAACGGCCGCACGCGCTTTCGCAAACATACCAGGCGCTACGTGGTGAGCGACGCCTTGAGGTAATCGCGATTCATCAGGGCAATGGCGGCTACCTTGATGCCTTTGGGACACACGGCTTCGCACTCGTATTGATTCGTGCAGCCACCGAAGCCCTCCTTGTCCATCTGCGCCACCATGTTCAACACGCGAGCTTTGCGCTCGGGTTGACCCTGCGGCAGATGCGCGAATTGCGCCACCTTGGCCGCCACGAAAAGCATGGCCGAGGCGTTTTTGCACGAGGCCACGCAGGCGCCGCAACCAATGCAGGCGGCGTAATCCATGGCTTTGTCCGCATCCACCTTGCTGATGGGAATGGCGTTGGCATCGGGTACGCCACCGGTGTGCGCCGACACAAAGCCACCCGCCGCCATGATGCGGTCGAAGGCGCTGCGATCCACCACGAGATCGCGGATCACGGGAAATGCCCGCGCACGGAAGGGCTCGATGTAAATCGCATCGCCGTCCTTGAAATGCCGCATGTGGAGTTGGCAAATGGTGGTTTCTTTCTCGGGTCCATGCGGCACGCCGTTCACCGTCAGCGAACATGCTCCGCAAATGCCCTCGCGACAATCGTGGTCGAAGGCCACGGGCTCCTCGCCGTTGACGATGAGCTGCTCGTTGAGCACGTCCAGCATTTCGAGAAAGGACATGTCCTCGATGATGTGATCCACCTGATAGGTGACCATACGGCCTTTATCGTGGGCGTTGTTCTGACGCCATATGTGCAACGTGAGTTTCATTACTTGTAACTCCTTGTCTGAAGCTTCACATTCTCGAACTGCAAGGATTCCTTGTGCAGCACCGGCGTATTGCCCACACCGGTGAATTCCCACGCGGCGACATATGCGTAGTCGTCGTCGTTGCGCAACGCTTCGCCGTCCTCGGTCTGGTACTCCTCGCGGAAATGCCCGCCGCAGGACTCGTTGCGATGCAGCGCGTCGTGACACATCAGTTCGGCGAACTCGAGGAAGTCAGCCACGCGGCCGGCGCGCTCGAGTGCGCTGTTGAGATTGTCGCCCGTGCCCACCACCTTGCCGTTGCTCCAGAATTCGTCGCGCAGCACGGGAATTTCTTCCAGCGCCTTTTTCAGTCCGGCCTCGTTGCGGCCCATGCCGCAGTAATCCCACATCACTCGTCCGAGATCGCGATGAATGGCCGCCACCGTCTTCGTGCCGTTGAGAGCGAGCAGCGCGTCGATGCGGGCTTTCACTTCCTCCTCGGCCTTGCGGAATTCCGGATGGCTATTGTCCACTTTCTGCGTTTTCGCCGTGGCGAAATAATGGCCGAGCGTGTAGGGAATGACGAAGTAGCCGTCGGCCAGTCCCTGCATCAGCGCGCTGGCGCCGAGGCGATTCGCGCCGTGATCCGAGAAGTTGGCTTCACCCAGCACATGCAGGCCGGGAATGGTGCTCATCAGGTTGTAATCCACCCACAGGCCGCCCATGGTGTAATGCGCGGCGGGATAGATGCGCATCGGTACCTTGTAGGGGTCCTCGCCGGTGATGCGCTCGTACATCTGGAAGAGGTTGCCGTAGCGTTCCTCGATCACATGCTTGCCGAGACGCTGAATGGAGTCCGCGAAATCCAGATACACGCCATAGCCCGTCGTTCCCACGCCGCGGCCGTCGTCGCAGGCCTCCTTGGCGCTGCGCGAGCTGATGTCGCGCGGCGACAGATTGCCGAAGCTCGGATATTTGCGCTCGAGATAGTAATCGCGTTCGCTTTCGGGAATGTCGCCCGGCGCGCGCTTGTCGCCCTGCGCCTTGGGCACCCAGATGCGTCCGTCGTTGCGCAGGGATTCGGACATGAGCGTGAGTTTGGACTGATGATCGCCCGACAGCGGAATGCAGGTCGGGTGAATTTGTGTGTAGCAGGGATTGGCAAAACCCGCGCCCTTTTTATAGGCGCGATACGCCGCTGTGACATTGCAGGCGATGGCGTTGGTCGAGAGGTAGAACACGTTGCTGTATCCACCCGTGGCCAGAATCACCGCATCCGCCGCATGCGAGGAAATGGCGCCGGTGACCAGGTCGCGCACCACGATGCCGCGCGCATGACCGTCCACCACCACAACGTCCATCATCTCATGCCGCGTGTGCAATTCCACCGTGCCCAAACCCACCTGGCGCATCAACGCCGAATAGGCCCCGAGCAGCAGTTGCTGCCCCGTTTGCCCACGGGCATAAAACGTGCGCGACACCTGGGCGCCGCCGAAGGAGCGATTGTCGAGATAGCCGCCGTATTCCCGCGCGAAGGGCACACCCTGCGCCACGCATTGATCGATGATGTTGTTGCTCACCTGCGCCAGGCGGTACACATTGGCCTCGCGCGCGCGGAAGTCGCCGCCTTTGACGGTGTCGTAAAACAGCCGGTACACGCTGTCGCCGTCGTTGGGATAGTTTTTCGCGGCGTTGATACCGCCCTGCGCGGCGATGCTGTGCGCGCGGCGCGCACTGTCGTTGTAGCAAAACGCCGTCACTTTGTAACCCAATTCGGCCAGCGATGCCGCGGCCGAAGCGCCGGCAAGGCCGGTTCCCACCACGATGACGCTGAACTTTCTCTTGTTGGCGGGATTGATCAGCTTCATGTCGAAGCGATGCTTGTCCCATTTTTCCGCAAGCGGACCGGAAGGAATCTTCGAATCGAGTGTCATAGGGCAATCACTCCTGCCGGCAGGGAAATCCAGCCAAAAAGTACACCGAGGGGAATGGAAATGAAGCCCACGCATACAATGAGTGCCACGGCGACGCCGAGCAGATGAATCATGCCGTTGTATTTCGGATGATTCACTCCGAGCGTCTGAAACATGCTCTCGATGGCGTGGATGAGATGGAAGCCCAACAGTATCATCGCCGCGATGTACACCACGGAGATCAGCACGTTCTGATAACCGAGCACCACCATGGAGTATACATCGTGCCGTCCCGTTGCATCCACAAGATCACCGTATATCGGATTGGTGGCCTTGATGGTGAAATGCAGCAGGTGATAGGTGACGAACAGCCCGATCATCACACCCGACCACAGCATGGTGCGCGATGCTAGCGAGGCGCGCACCCAGGTCTTCATGGCGTAGGGCTCGGGACGCGCCGCCCGATTGTCGAGCTTGAGTTTTATGGAAGTGATGATATGGAGGACGAGGAACACGAACAGCGCTCCGCGGATCAGCCACAGCAGTCCTCCGAGACCCTGCAGCGTTTCCGCGTAGATGTTCATCTTCTCCTGTCCAATGTGCATCTGGAGATTGCCGATCATGTGACCGATCAGGAACAGTACAAGCACCAGTCCCGTCGAGGCCATCACGACCTTGCTCAAGATTGTGGATTGGAGGAAGCGTACCAGTGCGGACATAGTACCCTGAATTATGTGTGAAAAGGATTGAATGTACGCGATGTGACAACCGATGCCCGCGAGCAACCGGTTCCCGTAGCGAAGTGCAGAAAATACCACCTTGGAAAACATCCAGTCGAGTGGAAAATAACCACTGGCATGTCCCTGATCAACCCTTGCAACGGACAATGCGCCGCGAAGATACAACCGGGCGAACAACCTGCCAATTTCTCGTCCGTTCCCTCTCCTCTCGCTCGCTCAATCTCCGGTGGACTCGAACAGTTCCGAAGCGGCGCTGGTGATGTCCTCGGGCGTTCCGAGAAGGATGAGCAGTTCACCGGCGCGCAGTGGCCGATCGGGATCGGGCGCGCCATGCACCGTGCCGCCATGCCGCTGGCCGAGTACGGTGACGCTGTAACGTGGACGGAGTTCCAGTTCGCGCAGCGAGCGTCCCACCGCCGGGCTGTGTTCTTCCACTTCAACGGCGGTGATATCGTACTCCGGAATCGCCAGTGTGGGCACGGGCATGGGAGCGTGCTCGCGCAGCGCGTCGTAGCCACCGCTGCGCAACTCTTCCACCATGCGGTCGATGTCCCGTCGCGGCAGCAGGAAGCGCCGCAGGGCTCGGGTGAAAATCTCCAGCGCTGTTTCGAATTCCTCGGGAATCACCTCATCGGCTCCGGCGGCGCGCAAACGCTCGACCTCCGATACGAAGCGCGTGCGCACGATGATGGACGCTGTGCCGTTCAGCACCCGTGCGCGCGCCGTGATGCGCTCGGTCGCCGCTGCATCCGATATGGCGATGACCACCACGCGTGCGCTTCCGATACCGGCACTGTGCAACACCGCGTCCTGCGTGGCGTCGCCAAACATGATGTTCACGCCGGCCTTCGCCTCGCGCCGCACGGTCGAGGGATTCATTTCCACCACCTGATAGGGTATGCCCGCGCGCCTGGCAGCCCGGGCGAGATTCGATCCGTTCAAGCCGTAGCCAATGATCAGCATGCCGTGCTCCTCCGCTATCGTCGATGGCGTGTTCGACTCCGTCCGACGATTCGCCGCCCGCCCGAGTCTATCGGCGAAGCGCGGAGCAAGCGCAATGAGCACAGGCGTGGCCGCCATGCTGAATATCGACGCGGCAAGAAACACCTGGTAATCCCCCCTGCCCAGCAAGCCAGCCTGCAAACCGGCGAGCGACAGGATAAAGGAGAACTCGCCGATGGGAATCAGCGCCACACCGGCCAGCACCGCTGTCCGCAGCGGGTAGCGCAACAGACGCACGGCCACGCCCGCCAGCACACTTTTCCCCACGATGATGGCCAGCGCTATGGACAGCACCAGCAACGGTTGCGATGTGAACACGGCGATGTCGAGCAGCATGCCGATGGATACGAAGAAAATGCTGGAAAACAGATCCTTGAAAGGCAGAATATTGCCCAGGGCCTGATGGCTGAATTCGGATTCCGAAACGATGAGTCCCGCCAGAAACGCTCCCAGCGCCAACGACAAGCCCACCGCCGATACCAGCCAGGCCACGGCGAAGCACAGTATCACGATGACGAATAGAAACAATTCGCGGTCGCGCGTGCGCGCCACCTGCATGAGTATGGCCGGAGCAATGTAGCGCGCGGCAACAACGGTGCCGGCAATGGTCAGCACCGCCGTGAGAAGCAACATGCCCATATCGCCCAGCACATCCCCTTCGGCCGAACCCGCGAGCAGCGGTGTGAGCAATACCATCATGATCATCACCATGTCCTGCGACACCGAGATGCTGACCGACAAGCGCCCATGCGGCGCCTCCATCTGCGCGGCCTCCTGCAAGCTCTTGAGTATGATGGCCGTACTGCTCGCGCCAATGAGAAAGCCGAAAAAGATTCCCGTGCCCGGAGCCACGCCGAAAGCCGCCAACACCCCGGCCACCGCGAGTATGGTGAAGCCCATCTGCACCACCATCCCCAGCACCACGCGCATTCCCATGCGGGCCAATTCGCCCAGCGAAAACTCCAGTCCCACGCTGAACATCAGCAGTATCACGCCAATGTTCGCCAGCGTGTCCACCATCTCGCCCTGCGTGATCATGGCCAGGGCCGACGGACCCAACAGCAGCCCTGTGACCAGATAGCCGATGATGGGAGGAATGCGGAGCTTGTGGCACAGGAACAGCGCCACAGCCGAGAACAGCAGCACCAACAGCAGTTCGGAAAGTATGGGCATGGGACCGTTCCTCCATGGTAAAGGAAGAGGCGCGGCAACCGTGGACCACGGCCGCCGCGCCTCGCGTGTTGCTACGTATCAGCGCACGATGTGCATCAAACGCGCCGAGGATGCGCGCGGTGTCGCGACGCGCAGAATGTACGTGCCCGCGGGCAAATCGTGCATCCCCACGGTGAGCTGATGCCTGCCGGCATCACGGCGACCGCTGTACAGCGTACGCATGCCCTGTCCGAGCAGCGACCAGGCGGTGACCGTCACCTCCTCGGATGCGGGCAGGTCGAAGAGCACCGTCATCGGTGTGCCCGACAGCAGCGGCTGCGGATACTGGCCGACGATGGCGAGCGCCGCGTTGCGCTGCGGTGTGACGGTGGACGTGGCGATGTAGCCCTCGCCCATCACATCCACGGTGGTGGGACTGCCTGCCGCATCGTGGTCAATGCGCAGCGTGGCGTTCATCGGCGTGGGTGCGGCCGGTGTGTACTCGAGGTTCAGGTCGTAGCTGCCACCGGCGGCCACACTGAAGCTGCCGCCGTTTTTCACCACGACTTCACTCGAACCGTTCAATGTTGTTCCGCTCACCTGCAATGCCGCGCGTCCGGTGTTGCGAATCACGAGGGGCTTGGTGGAGCTTTCGCCCACACCCACCCAGCCAAAGCCCACATTCGGCGAACCGAAGGCGATCAACGGCAGATTGCGGATCTTGAACAATTTGGACTGCCCGCTCACCGCCGCATTGTCGGCATCGGTCAAGCGCAGGAAGCACTCCTCGGCTTCGACTTCGGGAACATTCCACACATACTCGCCCGCATTCGCGTCGAAGCTGCCGGTGATGGGCAGCCAGCTCGAGCCATTGTTGATGGAGTATTCGATTTTCACCGAATTGACGCAGAAATGCGTCCACCCGATACGATACTGGCTGCCCGTCGCTATGGTCATGCCCCAGGTGCCCGGATCGAGCACGGTGATGGCCTTGTTCGGCACGATGAGGAAGCGGGTTTTGGACGTGCTCTTCCCGCAACTGCTCGTCACTTCGCACCAGTACGAGCCGAAGTCGGAGGACTGCACATTCTGAATGGTGAACACGGGGGCGTTCACTTCGAAGGTTTTATTCTCGCCCGAGAGACTGCGATAGAACCATTTGTAGGTCAAATTCGAACCCTCGGCCTCGATCTCGAATTGCCCCGCGCTGCCGATGCAGGTGGTGTCGTTGACGAGATCCTTGGTGATCACCGCGCCGGTGAACACTTTCAGCAGGGCCGGCTCCGATTCCACGCTGCCGCAGTCGCCCGTCACCACGCAGGTGAAGGTGCTGAGATTGTCGCTCACCTGCATGTTCTGCAGTTGCAGCTCGTCGCGGTTTTCATTCGGAATATCCTGTCCGTTTTTCTTCCACTGATAGCGCAGCGTGCCCGAGCCCGTGGCGCGCACGTAGAACCACGCGCCCTCGCCCACGCACACGTTGCGCCAGGTCACCTGATCCGTGATGAAGGTGCCGAGCAATACTTCGAAGCTGCTCTCCATCGCATCGTCGAGTTCCGCGAGCTTGTTGTCCACAATGCGGAGGCGGTAGCCGTTGCCCACGGGGAAGTTGTTCGGAATCTTCCAGATCCAGCTGCGCTGATTGCGCGGAATGTCGTTCACGAGCACGGTATCGTAACTCACGCCATTGTTGCGCGAGAGCAGAATGGAAAAGTCGTTGTTGCCCTGCGCATCCCAGGTCACGGTGATCTCACTGCCGGCGCAGTACTGGCCGCCGCCATCGGGGCCGGTAAGCGCGAGCGAGCGGATGGTGCTGGTCACGTTCATGCACAGCGCCGCTTCGGCGCGGCCGCGCACCAACCCGCCCACGCGATCACGGAAAATACTGTGCTTGCCGGCACCGCCGAAGCGCATGTGGCAATAGCTCATCAACTCGCCGCCACCCTGGATGAGGTGGATGTCGCGATCCGTGAAACACGGTGCCTGTCCGCGCGCGGGCTCGGCGGTGTAACATGAATCGACAGGCGGATTCCACACGCAGGAGTGCGTATGCGGCGAACCGAAGTTGTGGCCGATTTCATGCGCCAGCACTCCCACATGCCCGTCGAGCCAGGAGTTGTTCTTCGACAGCTTGGTGAAACTGTAACCGTGCGTCTTGCTGCAGAGTTGATTCACCCAGGCCAAGCCCTGCGACACGCCATCGCCGGAGATGCGCTTGCGCGAAATCAACGCGGCCAGGGTGCGATCCACATGGCCCATGTTGTCGCGCCAGTAGTCGGTGAAGGTGTTGAGCGCCGCATCGTCGCTGGCGTCGCTGTAGGGATCGTCGCTTTCCCACACGCGCAGATACGAAACAACGTAGGTGATGGCGAGATCGCGCTCGTAAATAGCGGTCACCCCGCCCATCAACGTGCTGATGTAGGTCTCGGTGGCCTGTACGCTGCCGAAATGCTGGAAGGCCTCGAAGTCCGCTTCCACGGCGAGTTTGGTCAGCAAGGTGTCCATACCCGGCCCGAGGGCCTTCACATTGATCGTTGCCATGTCGCGCAGATAGTCGTCGATGAACAGGTCGTCGTCCACGCCACATTCGAAATGCTTCATCGCCTCCGTGCTTTGATACACGCTCATGAGGCGCTCGGCATCGTTGCGCTGTGCCGTATGCATGGTGGTAAAAGCATACTCTGTACCGTTGCGCGTGATGTTGCCCGAGATATCGCCGTCCGCCACCGCGAGATACACGAAGCTGGCGTCGTCGCCCAGCACGCGTCCGCGATAGAACGACATGGCGGGCACGGGCCGCCGTACATCGCCGGCGGTGGTGCGGGAGTATACCTGTGTTTCCGGAGAGAAAATGGTGAATTCCGACAAGACGAGATCGGCCGCCTGTCCATCGGGCATGGGAAAGGCGCGCAGCGTGAAGCTGCCGGCGTTTCGCAGCGTGGCGCAGGCCTGCGGCAACAGCGCCACGGTGAGTACCGAGGGCGACTCGATGGCCGGGAGTTTGGCGAACGACTGCTGCGTCGGTGCGGTGAACAGCATGGTCGACTCGATGGATCGCGGCGCCTGCGCCGTGCTCATCGGTGAATGTGCGAGTAATAGCATAAGTGCCAGCGAGGCGACAGTTGCGCACTGCCACACACGCTGCATACGTGTCTCAAAAACCATCGACGTACCTCGTTACTGATGAGGGGTGGGAACGAACCGCGATGTGCACTGATGGCAAATCAGCACTGTAAAATAGCGAAACTTCCGGTAAGCGGAACACCTTCGTGGCGAATGCTGATGAGCGGGCCGAAAGGCGGAATCCGTCGACAATGCGTTGCTCTTCTCTTCACTCTTCACGATTACGCTGAATGCGATGGACTCTGCCGTTGTGCGAGCACCGAGTAAAGTGTGAAGAGTAAAGAGAAAAGCGCCCGAAATCACGGAGGTCGACTCCGTACGAAGCGCTCGAACCAGGTCCCCGCTTTACTCTTTACTCTTCACTCTTCACGATTACGCTGAATGCAATGGACTGTGCCGTTGTGCGAGCACCGAGTGAAGAGTAAAGAGAAAAGCGCCCGAAATCACGGAGGTCGACTCCGTACGAAGCGCTCGAACCAGGTCCCCGCTTTACTCTTTACTCTTCACTCTTCACGATTACGCTGAATGCAATGGACTGTGCCGTTGTGCGAGCACCGAGTGAAGAGTAAAGAGAAAAGCGCCCGAAATCACGGAGGTCGACTCCGTACGAAGCGCTCGAACCAGGTCCCCGCTTTACTCTTTACTCTTCACTCTTCACGATTACGCTGATTGCGATGGACTGCGCCGTTGTGCGAGCACCGAGTAAAGATTGAAGAGTCTGGTCGGTCACTTCCTTCGCTTGCCGATCGCCACAAAGGCATGCGTGCTTCTGCTGATACCGCATACGTAAACATAATCTTTATGCGCATCAACGCCGTAAATATTACCTCCGCCTACACTGTTGTAGATGTCCGGATAATAGTGCAGGCTTTTTCCGTTGTAATGCACCACCGAGGCAAAGCTTCCAACCATGAACACATCATTGTCGGCTGTGCCATCAATGCGCCATTTCACCGCATTGCTGGGATCTATTCCAACCGGACTGATGAATCGAAAGTGAGCGCTGTCATACAGCGCTTGGATGTACAGAGCCGACCCGAATGCTCCGTATAGACTGTCCTTGCTAATCCAAAGCGCACTCAGACCTTCAAATTTGTATAATCCTTCATATTTGAAGTCCTTTCGCAAATCGATCACTTCATGATCTCTGGTAATCCGCATGAAGCTGGCGTGTCCCTGATAGTCGAAACCGCAGGCCCACACGTTCCCGCGTCCATCGCTGGCAACCTTGTTGATTGGCAATACGTCGATATGCGCTATACGTGTATAGTTTGGCGGTTGCCCGAGCGTTACCTCGCCTTTGCCGAGATTATTTCCGACAACGTACCATTCCCGGTCGCTTACATAGAACATGTCTTCCGATGCCGCCCCCCACGTGACTGCCGAGTCAACCCTCATACACAGCGGAACAAAGTCCTTGCCGTTGAACAGCGCGGCAGCGCCCGATGAGCTGCAGACCAGAAAATTATCTCTCTCGCCCGCAATCGACCAGAGGGGATTGGAGTCCGGAATACCATCCCTATTACAGCCACCATTGATGATCCTCAACTTCTCCCATACCGAACCGTTCCAGTGGAGCGCATTGTAGGGTTTACCCCAGCGGCCTGTGGAGTCCGGTGCGTCGTCATAGAACTGACCGACGGCCCAGACGTCGTCCGGAGCGAAGGCGATGATATCCCGCAGGGAGCTGGAGGGAAGACCGGGACCGAAGCTGTACACGGTCCACTCGACTTCGTGGCTCGTCGTGTCCTGCTGCACATGCGGTTGTGGTGGCGTGATGATCGGGGCTTGTGGATCGCTGCATGCGCCCGCCACGAACGCTGTCAGCATCAGCAACAGGCGGTACCCAGTGAGCGATGGCGTGTTCATGACGTTACGCAAAGTTATCCTGTCGGCGGTGCGCTGGCGTTTCGGATATTGTTGGGGGCAATCTCGCGTATCCTGTCGACAATCGCAAATGTTTGCGTGCGGGAGAATTCGCTCACGCGAAGGCGCGAAGACGCGAAGTATGTATTGCCTCCCCTGCCGCCCTTCGCTCCCGTCCTCGCGGCCTTGCACGATTCATCTGTGC
>DAOSDL010000047.1:0-33916 GCA_035362335.1 Bacteroidota bacterium | reverse complement strand
ATGCGTGAAACAGTTGCGAAGTGCAATGATAGCACGGCGCACGAAGGAATTCAAGGGCAATGCATGATCCCGGATACGGCATTCCGATGTCATGCGCGCAGCTACAGGTGATCGACGCAGCGCACCAATGGAGACAGGCTCACATTCTCACGAAATCCTAACCTGCGCACTGTGCTTCCTGTCACCGATTTCCCTATTTTTCCGTACCGCGAAGCCGACGATATTCATCCCATGTCTTCACCATCGTTGATACTTGCCTCCGAGGAGCGCGCGCACATCGAAAGGGTGCGCGACGATGCATCCGTTCCCGCCGAACGCCGGCGCCGCGCGGCCATTGTGCTCGGTTACGCCGATGGCAGCGATACGCGGACGATAGCCACCCGCAACGCCGTATCCGAGAGCCGCGCACGCTTCTGGCGCGGGATGTTCGCGCGGCACGGGATGATCATTTTCAACGAGGACTTCTCCTCAGAATCCCGACGCGGCGCGCGACACAAACGCAGCAACGATAGTGCCACTCCGTGGACGCTCCCCGACACCGATCTTGCGGCTGTGCGTACCATCGTTGCCGCGGAACAGAACGACGAGCACGTACGCATCGCACGCATTCTCCTGCTGTACCACGACGGACTCGATACGGCCGCCATTGCGGAAGCAGTACAACTCTCGGCCAGCCGCGTTCGGTACTGGCGCCGCGCCTTCGAAACTCGTCGCCTCGCACTGTTCCACCATTCGTCCCGCGCGAGCGCCGGCGACGCAGCCGCTCCCTCCGCAAGTGACGATGCGATGGAATCCACAACGCGCGAAGCTGCGACTGCTCCACCCGCGTCAAGCGCAGGAAAGAAACGCAAGCGCATCGCGCCAGGGGATGGCTTTGCTTACGCCGTGCGGCAGATCATGGGCAAACCTCTGCAGGATCTGCGCGCCTACGAAGGCGTGACGGACTTTGAAGGCGATGTCGAAATCGTCCATCGCATGCGCGTGGCCACGCGGCGGCTGCGCTCGGCATTCGAGCTGTTTCATGAGGCCTTCGACCTCAAAGCCGTCAAAGGAACGAAGCGGCAGCTTCGCCGCCTCGCCCGTTTGCTGGGGAAAGTGCGCGACCGCGACGTATTGATCGAGCACATGGGCAAGCATCTCGAAACCGTGCCCGAGCAGGATAGCGCCGCCTTCGCCCGTCTTATCGCAGTGTGGAGGGACGAGCGCTTGCAGCATGTCTGCACGCTGGAACAGTACGTCACCTCCGACGCCTTCCCCGCACTGCTACTCTCGCTGCAGCGCATCATCGACGATGGGGCGGCGGATGCACCCGTCCCGCCGCACAATCAGGCCATGGTGCCATTGCGCATCGGTGACCGTGGGCCCGTGCTCCTGCTATCACGCTACACGGATATTCTCGCCTTCGCGCCCATCATATCGACCGCCACCCTGGATATGCTGCACAGTCTGCGCATTCACTGCAAGCAGTTTCGCTACGCTCTGGAATTCCTTCGTGACCTTTTGGGAAAAGATGTGTCTCTCCTTTTGGACGACGTCGTGGCTATGCAGGATATTCTCGGCGGCATTCAGGACGCACAGACCGCGGGCATGTTGATTTCGGACTTCATCGACTCGCTTGAACAGCGGCAATTACAGGTCACATTCACCGAACGCATCAATCCCGCTCCTCTTCTGCATTATCTCGCCATGCGTCAGACGGAGAAGTTTTCCCTGCTCGCCGAAGTGGACGCCGCCTGGCAACGCCTCACCGGGCCGGACTTCCGTCAACGCCTGCTCGCCGCACTGCTTCCCGTTCACTGAAGCGGGAGTGCAACCCCGCGACGCTTCGTCCGTAGTTTTCAAGGATAACATCCTCCGTCACAGCGGATATCGAGGTGCCGTATGATGCTAGGAATTCATCTCTTCAGTCTCATCATCGCCGTTCTACTTTCATCTCTCCCACTTAATGCGCAGCGGCAGGACCTTGCGCAGCTTCCTTCCGCCGAAGCGCCCCGCGAACGCATGCATCGTCTGGGCCGGGAAATGCGCGGCAACACCACCCCGGAGCGCTGCCTGGCGTATGCGAAAGCCTGCTGTGACGTGGGGAGCATTCAAGCGCGACAGGCAGCGGTGGAAGCGTTGAAAACCGCGCTTGCACAAGATCCCGACCTCACCGAGGCCCGCCTCCTGTTGGCGTCGTTGTACGAACGCTATGCCCGCGAGAGCGCGCGAAAACAGTATCACATCGCACTTGAACGGGACAGCTCCAGCGTCGAGGCCTGGACACGGCTGGCCCATATCTACGCCGAGGACTATCACGAGTGGTCGCATTCCGTGCGCAGATCGATGATTCCTCATCTGGAGTATTACGGTGAAATGACAGCACGCATGAGGAGACGCTACAGTGTGTCCGGAGCGCGTGGCTTGCCAAATCTTGTGCAGAAGATGACCGAGGGTGGCACAACATCCAACGCGCCTCTCGACGAAGCCGCGATGGAGGATTTCGAACAGGCCGTGCTCTGTTTTGAACACGCGTTGCGTCTCGATTCACACAACATCGAACTTCGACTGGAGTTGGCACTGCTGCTCTTCGGAGCCAATCGCGATGAAGCAGCGCTCGACGTGCTGCGTGATGCACGCGATGGCGAGCGCTATCAATACGATCACCTGCTCCTCCGTGGCGTGCTGCTTCATCGCCTGAACCGCGACGCGGAAGCGCGTAAAGAGTTCGAACGCGCTTTCCCTCTGATGACCGCCCGGGAGCGCGATTACTTTCTTCGTGGCTCCAGCATGGATTTGCTCAAACCGAAAATGGGCAAGCAGTTTTCCTCCTCCTCAGCCAGCGAGCTCGCCGATGGCATCGCACGCTTCTGGGATACCGCCGATCCGCTGTATCTGACCGAGGAGAATGAGGCCTTGATGGAACACTACACACGCGTGGCCATCGCTGCGCTGCGTTACCGCGTGCCGTCGCTCGGTTTGAAGGGCTGGGACACCGACCGCGGCCGCACCTTGTTGCACATGGGCGAACCTCTGCAACACATCAGAATACGGCCGGAAATCGAACTCGGTGAATCCACCAACAATTGGCAAATTCCCGCTTCGCGCGTCACTCCGAAAACCGATCTCTGGTTGTACGAGGATGTGGTGCTGGGATTCGCCGATGTGTACAGCAACGGGAATTTCCGTTTCAACGATCCAGTGGATCAAGGACACGCCTGGCTGGACGCCGAATCCGCCATGGATTTCGACTACATCTCGCGCATCAAGGGCTATCGTTACACACCGCGCTTCCGAGGTCCACTGATCTCGGCTCCCTGCCATCTCGCGCGCTTTCTTTCGCTCGACGCTGATGAGCGGCGCGATGTGGACATGGTTGTGACTTATGCCCTACCGAAACCACCGGTCGGCGAAGCGGCGCATACACTCGGCGTATTTCTTCTTGATGAGGAGGGAAAGCGGGTGGTGGACATCCGCCGCAACATCGACGTGGCCGAAAGCCGGCAACTCCCCTCGCAATCAACCCGGCAAGGCGGTGGCGTGGTGAACGCGGTGACCTTCTTCCCACCAACCTGGTCCGGCTTCGTTTCGGTGGAAATGCTGCGCGAGGCCGACGAAGGCGTGAGCATCACACGCATGCCCCTGCGCATCGCACCGCCGCGCGCGGGACTCGACGTGAGCGATCTCTTGCTTGCGGAGAGTATCTCCGACGGGCCATCGCCCGCTCATCCTTTGACCCGGGGGAACGTACACCTCGCACCCTGGCCCGACGCGGCATTCCATCATGCAGCACAGCCGTGGCTTTATGTGGAAATCTACAATCTGGCCTTGGATGAAACGGCCGCCACGGATTTCGACGTATCGTTGACCGTGGAGCAATCGGGTAGCTCGTCCTCGTTCTTCGAATCCGTCACCTCCTTCCTCGGTCTCGGGAGCGATGAGCGCCGCATTGTCTCGACCACATCCTACACGACGGATAGCCGGGATGTGCAACTGCCACTGCGCATCGATGTGCGGAATGTTCCGGCAGGCAAGTACACCCTGAGTGTGGAGGTAAAGGACAACATCAGTGGCGAGAAACTACAGCGTACACGGGAAATCACCATATTCGGCGAATGAGCAACACGATGCGACAGCCGGACTTCGCACGGCACCACGGGCACACGCGACGGGACTTCGAGTATAGTCTCGTCGCCGCCCTCGTGCTGCTGCTACTCCTGTTGCATCTCGCTCCGTTGTCGACCGACAAGGATGAACGCCTCGTTCTGCCCTCCGAGCCGTTGGTCAACGTGTTGACCATCGAACACATACCTCCCACTCGGCAATACAGCCAGCCCGTTCCTCCACGTCCCGACATCCACATCGACTCGCCCGAGCCCGACGCACTGGCCGACGCCATCATTGTCGGAACGCGGGAGCCGGCAAGCGGCGAGGGCGGCGGAGACAGTGGCGGGACACGCGAGCGCGGCGACGCGCGTCGAGCATTCGTTCCACGGCAGATTCTCGAGGTGCTTCCGGAAAAGGAGGGCATCGAGGAGCGGGGTGAGATCCGCCTCCTACTCACCATCGGCGTGGATGGCAGGGTAAAGCGGCACACCGTGCTGTCGAACAGCACCGATGGCGAGCGCGGTCTCGAACGCGTGCTGCGTGCAGTGTACGCCTGCCGCTGGGAGCCGCTGCCGGAGGGTTCGGCAATGAGCGAGTACACCATCCGCAAGCGTTACACCTTCGATTGACGCGGCTCGCGGCCGCCGTTCGACGTCGCCGGCGACCGCGATACGGCATCGTAATCTCGCGCGTCCTCCTGTGGAATCCGATGCGCCCATCGGTTATATTGCCCGCGACACATTGAAGACACTTTCATGATACCACTTTATCCGCTACTGCTGCAGGCACCACTGGGGCCGACCTTGCCCGCGCTGGATGTGCCATCACTGTTTCAGAAGGCCGCGATCACCTTGTTGATCGGCGCACTGGTGGGGCTCGAGCGCGAGCGCTCGGTCGAGGCCAATCGCGCGCTGTTCGCGGGCATACGCACTTTTCCCATGATCGGATTGCTGGGATTTCTCTCGGCGATGCTCGGCCAGGTGCTGGCGCTGTGGTTGCTCGCCGTGCTGGCCGGTGGCTTCTTCGCACTTGTGGTGAGCGCCTATGTGATCGAAGCACGCGGAGGACACCCCGGAGCGACGAGCGAAATCGCCGCGCTCATCGTTTTTCTCGCGGGAGTGCTAACATTCCACGAATATTACACCATGGCCATTGCTTCGGGCGTGGTACTCACCCTGTTCCTCTCACTCAAGCGCCCCTTGCGTTCGCTTGTGGAACGCGTTTCGGAAGAAGACATTTACGCCACACTCAAATTTGCCATTATATCCGCCATCATTCTCCCCATACTACCCAACCAAACCATGGGGCCGCTGGATGTGCTCAATCCGAGGCAAATATGGTACATGGTGGTGTTGATCGCCGGCATCAGTTTTACCGGCTATGTGTTGGTGAAGGTCTTCGGATCACGCAAGGGACTGGCCTTGACCGGCATGATGGGCGGCCTCGTTTCGAGTACTGCCGTCACCTTGTCTTTCTCGCAGAAGAGTCGCGAAGCTCCGGAGCTTGGCAAGACCTTCGCGTCGGCGATCATTCTCGCATGCACGATCATGTACCCACGCATACTCATCGAGATCGCTGTGGTGAATCGTTCGCTGCTGGCCTTCATGTGGCCCATGCTCGCCATTCTCACCGGCAGTGGTGTACTCGCCAGTGTGCTGCTCTTGTTTGGCAAACGCGGCATCGCCAATTCCGATGTGTCTCTGGCAAATCCTTTCGAATTGGGAAGCGCCCTGAAGTTCGGACTGATTTTTGCGGCGATCATCTTCGTGTCACGCGCGGCTCAGCATCACCTTGGCGATTCGGGAGTGTTTATCGCCGCCGGTTTGGCTGGGCTCACAGATGTGGATGCCATCACGCTGTCCATGGCCAATCTCTCCCGCGGCGGCTCGATTAGCGAGAGCACCGCCGCGGTATCCATTCTCATCGCCGTTGTGGTGAACACCATCGTCAAAGCGGGCATTGCCATATCTCTGGGCGCGCTCGCGTTGCGACGCTACACCATCCCCGGCTTCGCCGCCGTGCTCGCAACAGGCCTCGCGCTCATCGTGTGGGTTTTGCTGATGTAGCACCTGAGCGGAAGCAGAGACGCCCGCACCCATTGCCACGCTCGGAGACGTGCAATGGGGTCGATCGCGAGAAGCATCTATCGCCGTGTGTTCCTCCTCGAGGTCTGGCGTTGTAAGCCACACCCGGCGCCGGGGCGCAATAATTGCACTGTATCTCCGGAGCGCAGGGTGTAGCTTGTCGCCTGGTCCATCATTGTCGATACAAATGTCCGCTGTCTCGCGCGTGAGGTTGTTCATGGCATCTTCGTTTTCCGCATGCTCGCCGCGTCTTCTCGCTCCAGTGCTCCTGGTCCTGCTCGCCCTCGCGGCCTCCTGCGCCGAGGAGCAACCCGTCGAGCCGGTTACGAATCCTCCATTCAACCATGGCATACATTTCGATGACACCACCACCCTTGACTACGTCTGGGAGGTGCATGAAGTGGCGCCACCGAATCTTGCCAATTTCATGATCGCGGTCGCCGCGATTGACCGCGACAATATCCATATCGCTGCGGAAATGACACCGGATGACACGGTGATAGTTGTTAACGGTACGCATACCAGCAAATCGACCAATGCGGTGCATTGGGATGGTTCGCGGTTTCGATACTATCGACTGGGAACAAAAAGCGTGTCCCCAGGCTGGGCATTCGGCCAATTCATGGATGTCTTTCCCCATGAAGGACAAGGAATGTATTCAAATGGATACGGTTTCACCGACTTCCTACCATCTGGCCTCCTCCATTTACCGTTTGAGAATAGACAATCATTGAATGCGTATTACGGCACATGTTTCCAAGGTTCATCCGGGCGTATCATTTGCTGGTCTGCACAGTTTGGCGCAGGATTTGTGGAAGATCTCTCGAAGCCTAGATTCCAAGAAATCGTGGGTATCGAACCCCCGGCATACTTTCGGGATTTCGAAGAGATCGGCAGGGACGATTATCTGTACCTGGTCTCGAACTTCTATAGTCGGTCGGTCATCCGTCGTGTGGGAGGCATGGCGGTGCCCAAGTACAACTTTTACGGGCCGGACTCGCTGTTCCGACGCGCCGAGGCCTTGCACACCTGTGACACACTGCTGTACATCGTGTCGGCGAAATACCTTTACCTAGAGAGCAGTCGGAATCCGAACAACTTTGCCTCCATGCCGCTGACGCATCTGTATCGACCTGGGGAGCGAATGGGATCGATTTTCATAGTTGAGGGCGATGCGCCGAACAATGTGTTTTTCGGAGGGGGATATGGCAATCTCCTCCATTTCAACGGACGCAGCGTGGTCAAGATTCGCACATTGGGCTCGCTGCAACTTGATGAGTTATACATAAGGGACATCTCCATTTTCGATAAAGGAATCGCAGTGGTGTGTCAAGAACGGTTCTCAATTGGTCGCCAGTATCTGGTGATCGGGAAGGCGCGCGAGTAGCAAGGTTGCGAGGGTAAACAGCTGCCGAATCTCAATCGCAGCGAACGCACGATTTTCTCCCCTAGGACAGGAATTCCATCGCCCTTGCCGTGTCGTGCCTGTGTACTCACGATACAGAGTCATCCAGGACATTCTGCCCTTTATCGCATGCCATGTGTGCAGTATGTGATGGTTGTCGCTATTTCGGTGCTTGATAGCGGCAAGTATTTTTTCTCTTGACAATCGCACAACCATTCATTATGTTTGCTCCATGTGGTCAAATATCAGACGGCAATCGCCGAGCCGGCGCCGAGGGGACACGGGGACGCCGCGAGACTGGAGTCGCCGGATAGTGCAACCCGACCGAGACGCTCAGGGCGCTGCGGATGCTGAAGAAGTAGGACGGTGAATAATGATGCCGAGAGGCATCTCGCAATACATAACATTCACCACGTAGAGGAGATGGAGTTATGAGAGGATGTGAACTGATCCCTGTAAGTCGTGCATTGGCACACACACACACACACCCTGCACGGGTTTGTGTGTGGGGCGGGCATTAACGGTATTCGCGTGCCTGGCGATAATGCTCCAACTGACAACAATCCCTGTTCTCGCACAGCAGGGCATTCCATTCTACCAACAATCTAGCCCTGAGGTCATTTTCGCCACCGGCACTGTTTCGCAGTTGTTGATTGGCGAAACCCCCACGGTCTCCAACCAGCTCGTCGGTCCGGTGTTCAATGATGTCGGTACCTACGCGCGATATACCACCGCCACGCCGCGCTTCGAAGAAGCACGCGATCTGGCGCATGGTATGCTGGAAATGTCAACGACAACCGATGAGACCGTTGGTTGGGAAGGTGTATCCGATCCTGCGTACGAATGGTCGGAGGAGCCTAAACTGATTGGATGGGGAGAATACCGTTTCCAAATCGACATGGCGGGCGAGAGCTTTGTTTTCGACCTGTCCACGCTCGACGGCAACTGGCTCAATCCCTCGCTCGGTGACGACAATAAAATTGTCTTCTATGTGAATTTCCTCAAGCCGACCGAACAGTCTCCCGTGACTATCGAGGTCAAAGTATACAACTACGACACGCAGACCTGGACAGCGGTTTCGGAAAACCAACGGGTTAAATTCTGGGAGCTGCATGGTATCGACCGTCAGAGGGACAAGATTCTGCTGTTCTCCCAAAACAGCGACTATCCTTTCTACATCAACGCGGAATTCGCCACGCAGAGCGTGGAGATCCCATTCTACAACAACACCCATGTCTTCGACATCAATGTTTCCGTGTACAATCCCATCACTGTCGCCTCGGGAAAAAAGCTGGTGATCACCGATTACGTGATCCCGACCAGTACGGGTTACAACTATCTTCCCACAACCTGGAAATTCCAGCGCACTGCCGGAATACTCGTTCAAGGCGGGACATTGGAAACCTACAGCCATTTCTCCGAAACTCACCTGACCTCCCCACCGCGCATCGGAGTTAATTTCCTACCGTTGGAGCTCTACGAACTTTCACCACGCAAGTCCTGGCGAGGACTAGAGGTAACGGCTTTTTATGGTGGCGTAGCGCGAATTCGTGACGCGAGCATCAGACACGCGATGACAGGCATCCACAATGTTGGCACTTCGTTTGTCTCGCGCAGCTTCATCGACTCGTGCGACGTCGGTGCGCTATCGCGAGATGGCCGACTGTTCGCAGTCAGAGACACAATCCGTGACTGCAGAGTGGGCGTTGAGACCGTTGATGACTCGAGCTTCCCGGGTCCTATGCCCCTCGTACTAATCGATTCATCTCAGATCCTTCGATCCTCGACCAATGGTGTGCAACTCTCCCTTCTAAGAGCCATTGGTGCCCTACGAAGATATAATATCCTTATCAGACAATCGGAGATCAAGAACAACAGTGGCCATGGAATATGGGCTAAATACTCTGAAGCGATGGTTCGGAACTGTAACATCAGCCAGAATGGATGGTTGAGAGGCACGGTTTTCGATTCGATTCCGGTAGGCTACATCGGTAATGCCGGAATCTATCTCGAGCAAAAGGCAGGATTAATCTATCTGAATGGGACGGATTTTCAGTCAAATGTCGGCCCTGGAATCTGGAACATTGCTGGAACCATTGAGGGCCGCGGTGTCGCAACGGATTTCGACAATAAAGATCCAAGAGGATGGAATTGCTTCCACAACAATTTCGTATCTGTTCGTGCGGCACTCGATGCGAACATCTATCTTGGAAAACAAGTGCAGAACACATCTTATTACATCAACGACAGAAATTCCTTCCGCTATCCACGCTGGAAAGAACCCCAAAGTCAACGGTATATCAATTTCCACGTGATCAGTGCCGGGATCGTGGAAGCTGAACATAATTTCTGGCTGCCGTCAACCGATACGTGGCTACTGGAACAACAGGCAAATCCAGTATACTCCGGTTATCCGATATTTGCCCACGATAGTGTCCGATGCGCCGAGAATGTTTCGCCGGGCGGACCCACAATCGAAATGCCTGGAAGCGATGGTGCGAGCACGTTATCGCGTTTGATGCGCGAGGATTCGTTGAGCGCCGCGTGGAATCACATCAAGGCCACAATCTCCGATGGTTTCGGCGAAAGCGACGCATCGATTTACACCTGGGCCCTGCAGAGAATTCGTCTCATCTCGGATATCGACAGCGCGCAGGTGCTGCTCGAGCAGAAGGCCTTCAACGGAAGCGACAATGCGCTTACACTGCACGCCTTGATGAACCTGCAGTCGATCTATGTGATTCTCGGCGATTCGACTGCGGCATGGCACCTTTGCGACACACTGTACGCCAAATTGCCCAGCGACTTCATACCGGATGATTCTCTGGCTATCGATCTGTATCGTGCGGATTTGCTTTGGCTGATCAACAAGGATACCACCGGCGCTACCGATCTGATCACCGGTCTGTGGGCCGACCATCCAGAGGACATCCGCGTAAGGACCATGTACGTATGCATAACGCAGGACACCACAGCGTACTGGCACGGATTCGAGGATGGCATGGAAAAATCTGCCCTGCCAGAGCGAGTGATTCGCCCGAATGAAATCGAAATTCTGGGTAGTCACCCGAATCCCTTCAATCCGACCACGACCATACGCTACTACTGTTCCACTGCCGCCAGTATCACTCTGCGTGTATACTCCACCGACGGCCGTCTCGTGGATACCCGGGACTTGGGTTTGCGTGAGTCCGGCGTGCATTATCTGCAGTACTCCGCCGATCATCTGCCCTCGGGGGTGTACATGGCAGTATTTGACAATGGCGAGCGCTCCGCGAGCATCAAATTGATGCTGGAGAAGTAAGCACTTGGTTTCCCGGGCCGAGGTAATTCTCGGCCCGGGATATTATGCCCTCAGACTCCTCACAAATCACTTCTTCTTCTGTTGCGAATTACTCCTCAAGGATTCCGCCATGTTCCATATACATCCTCATACTCTACTGCCAAAACATGTTGTACTTGCGACTGTCACACAAATGCATTCATATAATGTCATCAAGCATTTCCCAATGATGCTTCTATGTGCACTTTGTTTGGCTCGACCAACAATGTTGGTAGCACAGTGGGAACACATGGATCGTTTCTATGCGACGAATATCGTTTCCTACGCGGCCAATGATACTCGTATTGTCGCGATGCTGTTGAACGGAGAGCTGTATACGTCCAACCTGGACTCCATCGACTGGAAACTTATGGACGTGCTGCCGGTACACATCAGCACCGCATCCTACAGAACGTTGCATTTCGGCCCCAACAACACTCTCTATGTAAGCACGCAGACCGATGTATTTCGATATAACGAAGCGCAGAGAAACTGGACCTCGCTATCTGAGAATTTGGCACTACGGAGCTTTGACAAGATAACTGATGTGGCAATTGAAAGCGATAACATTCTCTATGTTGCGGAATATTCCGGGCCGTTACATCGCAGCACAGACGGAGGTCGCAGTTGGAGTCAAACAGAAGCCGATCTTCCTGTCTGGTACGGCAATCATCTACAACTGAGCCCGGAGGGCACACTGTATGTCAATACCCGGTCCGGCCTATACTATTCACGTACGAAAGGCCTGATCCTTTCGCCCGTCGGCACAACTGGTCCGTTCATAAATTTCGATCCGCTCGGCAGCTACGACGGCATTATCGTCGTGAATGACACGACTATTTGGGGATGCGATGATAGAAGTGATATTTACACATACGATCCAGCAATACGTGACTGGAAACTGATACGTACGAATGATCCTTTCAGAGAATACGATGCCCGGATCGGTGTCGGACGCGATGGTACTCTTTTTTACATTTACAACAAGCATGCGATGTTCACTTCGGAGGATGAAGGAGCCACCGTCGAGTGGTCTTCCGACCGTGGGGCATCTTGGAGTAGAATAACAACTTCTTGGCCCGACGTCGGGTACGATTTGCAGCTTCGTGAGTATATGTATGGAGACAGTGGTCGATTTGTCGGCTTCGAACGATGGTTTCTGGGCGGCGAAGTCTATGAAACAAATCTGCGCACCAGATTGACCACACGTCGTGCAGCTCCCATCGCACGCTCGCATTCCTATTCGATATTCTCGAACAGGAACTGGTTGGGCGTAAGCAGTTTGTTTTATCGTTATTTTTACAACAAGAAGAGCGATTCTGTCGTCGCGATACCGATGGGTGAACTCGTGAATATTGTATTCCGTGATAGCAATGCGATGTATGCCCGTACTCGCAACTCCGTTGATGACGCCGGAATGATCGTTTTTTACGATGACGTCTTCTCTCGAATAAAATGGAGTACATCCTGCTGGGTACACACTTTCGTCCTCAGCAACGAAGGTCACATCATTTCTGCCTTCGAAGGTGAGGGGGTTAGCAGATGGGGTAGCAGATGCTCGCAGGGAATGTTCTACTCCCCGTTCCTCGAGGCCGTTTACACCGCGATCAACAGCAGGGATCAGTATATCGCTGTGGGGAGGAAAGGCGAATTCGAGTATCGCGACAGTACCAACATCCTGCTGTCCAAGGGGCAACTCGCGCCCTTTGTGGACTCGGTGCGTGCCGTGCAGAACGACACCCGCGGCAACATTGTCATGCTGGGCGTGCGCGATGCCTATTACAGCAGCGATTACGGCGCGCAGTGGCAACGCTCATCCCTCGACAACAACGGCGCGGGCATGACCACCGTCATCGTCGACCGCAATGATCATTTCTACGTGCTCGACGAGAACAATACCGTATACTGGTCCGCCGACGCCGGCGCGAGTTTCACGCCCTTCCCGGTCGATCTGGACTCGCTGTTCTGTGGCGTCACCGACATCGAGGTCGACGAGGAGTACCTCTACGCGGGCACCAGCGGTTGCGGAGTGTTTCGTCGCGCGCTGCCGAGTATCAACAGTATCGAGCAACTTCGTCCCGTGGCGCGTCGGCACGAGGCGGTCAATCTGGCCCTGGCCGCCGGCCAGCCGTTGCGCATCGATGCGCCGTTCGCGCTGGACGAGCGCACGCTGTTCCGGCTCAGCGACATCAACGGCCGCGTGCTGCAGCAGGTCACCTTCACCGTGAACCGCCACCACGCGTGCATCCTCGCCCAGTTGCCCTCGCTGCCCGGCGGTGTGTACACCTACGCACTCGCCTCGTCCACCGATGTACTCACCGGCAAGATCATTATCGGCAAGTAAATGCACCTGTCCCCTGCGAAGCGCGGGCATCGCGCTTCGCAGGGGGATTTTTCCCGAGTAGAGGAATTCCATCGCCGTTGTCGTGTCGTGCCTGTGTACTCACGATACAGGTGCGCCCATGAAACGTTTGCTTGTGCTCGCGGCTGTGCTGCTCGCGCTCTCACCCATCGATGCCGACGCGGGACGAATGTACGCGCGACGTCCCGGCACGGCCTCGCCCATTTTCAATCTTCGGCAAATGTCGGTACACACGCAGGTGCGCCTGCGCAACCTGCTGGCCGTCACGCATGTGGACGAGCTGTTCGAAAACACCGAGGCAGAGTTGATGGAAGTGTGGTATGTGTTCCAACTTCCCGAGGGCTCGACTGTGGACGGACTGTGGCTCTGGCTCGATGGCGTCCGATGGAAATTCATCGTCAAACGCAAGGAAGTCGCGCAGCAGATGTACGACTCCCTTTCCCAACACCAGCACGCCGATCCCGCCATCCTCGAATCTGTGGGCAGCAATCGCTTTCAACTGCGCCTGGCGAACATGAAACCCGGTGAACAACGGCGCATCGAGCTGGAGTATTTCGCCGAACTGCCCGTGGGAGCCGATGGCACGGTGCGCTACGTGTACCCTACCAATATGAGCGGCTATCAAAGCGTTCCCGTGGCAGCGCTGCAACTGAATGTGGACATGCGCATGGACGCTCCCCTGCTCGATGTGCGCACCAGCGCCGACGATAGGCCGCTGATGGTGGTGCGCACCCCGATTTCCGACCGCCACATGCAGGTGCATTTCGGTGGCGAGCACATACTGGAGAGCGATGACTTCGTGCTTCAATACCGCCTCGAGGGCTGGAGCGATTCGCTGTTCGTGATTACGCATTGGCCCGCGCGCGAAGATACGGGACATTTCGCCCTGTGGGTGAACAACCGTGTCGAGCAGCAGCTCACCGGAGCGATGGATGTGGTGTTCGCCGTGGATGCCTCCGGCTCGATGACCGGGCTGCGCTCCGACCTGGTGCTGCGCGCCATCGACACCTTGCTGGAAGCATTGCAACCGTACGATCGCTTCCGCCTCGTGTTCTTCTCGAACGTGTCGCAAAGCTTTCCGGCGGACACGTCCATGCTCTTCGCCAATGCCGTGAATATCGCCTCCGCACGCACAGCCCTGCGCGTCATGTACAGGGCGCGTGGGACCACCAGTTTCTCGCTTGCCTTCGACGACCTGGCGCGGACGGCGTTCCGCGATAATTGCGACCGCCGTTGCGTGCTCGTCACCGACGCCTTGCCCAATGATGGCGAGCGCGCCTTGAAACCGCTGTCGGATATGCTTCTCGTCCATGGTACACCCGTGCGTCTCTATCCCATCACCACCTACGCCGTGCCCTCACCCTTGCTCGAACATCTCGCGGAGGCCAGCGATGGCATGTATACTATGCTGGAGCAAGGCGACAATGTGTTCGATGTGCTTCGTCGTGTGACCTTCAGTTTCGGCAGCACCTCCGTCCGTGACGTTGGTATCACCTTCCCTGCCGATGTTCGCGCCAGCTATACCACTTCGATGTTGCTCGACAGTGGCGTAGTGAGCAGCACGGCCTCCGGGCTGTTTTTGGCCGAGGGCGAGGGCAATTGTGTCATGCAGTATCGCCTCGCCGGCACGTCGCAGGATATCGTGCGCACCCGTCCCTTGCGTCTGCTGGCCGACAGTACCAGCCCCGTCGAGATATCACGCCTCTGGGCGTCGCGGCGCATCAAGGATTTATTGGCGCAATTGCGGGAGGTGACGGATAGCACCGAGATCCGCGAGGAGATCATCCGTCTCAGCGAGCGCTACATGGTGTTGAGTCCCTTCACCGCATTTATCGTGTACAAGGCCGATCCGCCTCAGATGAACAGCATCGGCACCTTGACCATGCCGGATCATTGCGAGCTTCGACAGAACTACCCGAATCCCTTCAATCCCTCCACCAGCATCACATTCACGTTGCCCATGCGTGTGCATGCGGGGGAAACGGTGCTGCTGCGTATTTACGACCTCGCAGGGCGACTGGTACGTACCTTGTATCACGGTCCGGCACGACCCGGCAGCACGACGCTCCCCTGGGATGGACGCGACGACGGCGGCGCGGTGTTGCCATCGGGAGTGTATCGCTGCGTGTTGTACTGGCGTGGCGAATCCCGTTCCATTTCCATGACCTTGCTTCGCTGAAGGAGAACATCATGCACCGCACATTGATCATCACCCTTCACCTGCTCTTCGCCCTGCCTATGCTTGCGCAGCAATCCACCTGGGAGCCCATGAATCGCGGATTGCTGCATACGCTGGTGTACACCATTGAAATCGATCCCGGCGACTCGCTGCGCATGTATTGCGGCACCGATTACGGCAACATCTACGTCACCACCGATGGTGGATTCAACTGGCAGCTCTCACGCGAGGGCATTCCGGAGAATTACAGCAAGGAGTACGTCAGCGCGCTGCATCGCGACAGAAGGGATGCGCGCATTCTTTACGCCGGCTTCGGTGGTCGCGAAGCGAAGGAAAACCTCTTCATGAGTTCCGATGCCGGAGCGCACTGGCAGCAACTTTCTGTGGCGGGCGAAATGGCCAAGGGTGGCATCCTGCATATTCTTCGCTTGCACACCTCGCCCCCGCGGCTGCTCTGCGGTTTGGGCTGGTACAACGGTATCATGCTCAAACGCGACAGCGACGTGCAGTGGAATCGCGTGCTTACCAACGACGGCATACAGGTGATCGCCACGCACCATGAGGCGCCGGAGATCCTGCTCGCGGGTAGCTCGTTCGGCCGTGTACTGCTGCGATCCGTGGACGGCGGCGATTCCTGGGCGAAAACCGTGGACGGAATGGCTGGTTTGAACAGCAGTTCCGGCGTACGAGCCATCTCCTTTTCGCCGTCGCAACCCCGCGTGGTGTATGTGAGCGTCACGGGAGCGGGCTGTGGTTTGCATCGCTCCACCGACAGCGGTGTGACATGGACACGTTTGAACACCGTGGGTGAAATTTCCGAAATCGCCATCCATCCCTCGGACGAGCGGCTCATCTACATTTCCGCCATAGGCAGCGGCGTGTGGCGTACGCGCGATGGAGGTGCGACATGGGCGAAGGTGAATGACGGTTTGCCCACCACCGACATCATGCGCGTGCGCATCGCCCCGGGCTATCCCGTGCGCGTTTTCGCCGTCACGCTCCGGCATGGCATGTTCCGTCTCGTGGACGAGGAGATTCCCGAGTAGCGCGAGGGGGCCTTCAGCAGCGCCATGCATCGTTTGTCGTATGCGCGCTGCCAGCAGGGAAAGCACCGCAGAGTTGCTGGCATCTCCTGCGCGCCACGGCGGGGCGTTGCACCGGTGGATTATTGCTTGACTTTGTCCGCGGGATGATGTACTTTGAATCTCGATAAAAGACTCGACAATCAGCATTATGGCATTTTTCTCCAAAGCATGTGAATACGGAATCCAGGCGACGCTGTACATCGCGACCCAAGACGGGCGGCGCGTCGGGATAAAGGAAGTGGCGAAGGAACTGCGCATTCCGGTGCATTTCCTCGCGAAAATCCTGCAATCGCTCAGCGAGCGCGACGTGCTCACCTCGTTCAAAGGCGTACACGGCGGCTTCGAGCTGCAGCGCGCGGCCGAGCGCATACACCTGATCGACATCGTACAGGCCATCGATGGTCTGGACTTCTTCGATCAATGTCTGCTGGGCTTCCCCGGCTGCGGCGATGGCAAACCCTGCCCGGTGCACGACAGCTGGGGCGCGGTACGCGATCGCATTCGCTCCATGCTCAGCAACGACAGTCTCGCGGATCTCCTCCCGGCCTCGAAAGCGAAAATCCGCAACGTGATCGAGCGCTACGCGGCCGGCTCGTAAATTTTTTTCTTCTAAATATCGACGAAAGAGTCGACAATGGAGCACCTAAGCAAGCACATCGCGAAGCGCGCGCCCGGCAACGGCCAGCAGCTTCGATTCTGGATACAGTTCGCCTTTCTTTTGCTCTGCCTGTGGATCGGGGCGGAGTTCATTCTCTGGTATTACTGGCACGAAGGCAGCGGAGGTATCGCCCTGACGCGTCCTCCGGGAGTGGAGGGCTTCCTTCCCATCTCCGCGCTGATGAGTCTGTGGTTCACAATGCAGACGGGGGAGATACACGGCGTGCATCCCGCGGGATTGTTCATCCTTCTCGCGATCATCCTCATGTCGGTTCTGCTCAAGAAATCGTTCTGCAGCTGGTTCTGCCCCATCGGCACGCTGTCGGAGAACATCGGCGAGTTCGGGAAAAAGCTGTTCGGACGGAATTTCGGCGTGTGGCGCTGGTTGGATTACCCGCTGCGGTCGCTCAAATACCTCATGCTCGCCTTCCTGGTGTATGTGGTGTTCTTCCAGATGGACGTCCCCTCGCTGCGGGCATTTCTCGACAGTCCGTACAATAAGGTTGCGGATGTCAAAATGCTTTTGTTTTTTACGGACATCTCGCGCTTTTCATTGGCGGTAATCGGTCTGTTAATTCTGTTTTCGCTCGTAATCCGGAATTTCTGGTGCAGGTATCTCTGTCCATACGGAGCACTGCTCGGCTTTCTCGGGCTGTTCAGTCCCTTCCGCATCACGCGGAACGCGGACAGCTGTATCGATTGCGCCAAATGCAGCAAAGTGTGTCCCAATCGCATCGCCGTGGACAAGGTGAAGGTGGTGATGTCGGACGAATGCACCAGCTGCATGGCCTGTGTGGATGCCTGCCCAGTGCGCGACACGCTGCAGATCAAGGCGTCGAAGCGCGGGCGCTTCGAGTGGACGCCCCGGCGCGTGGCCGCCGCCGTGGTGCTGCTGTTCGTTTCGGTGACGGGCGTTGCCATGCTCACGGGCAACTGGCACAGCAGCGTGAGCGAGCAGGAGTTTTCCCGCCGCATCAAAGACATCGACAATCCCATTTACCAGCACAACCAAGGCAGCGCGCCGAGCGAGCCGGAGCAATTCACTTCGGATCCCCCGGCGGGCGTGCATCCCCGGCACGAGATCAACGGCAATCCATAGAAATTTCCCCACCATTTCGAGGAGATACCACATGAGAGGATTCTTCCGCATCATGCTCATGCTGCTGCTGTGCGCGGGCACGGCCGCCGCGCAAAGCGTGACCGTGACCGGTCAGCTTCGCCAGCGCAGTGAATTCAACGACAAAAGCTTTAACGAGGCAACGCATCACGACGTGTTCCACCTGTTGCGCGCGCGCCTGGGTGCCACGGCAACGGTGAACGAGCAGGTGTCTGTGCATCTCGAAGTGCAGGACGCCCGCACCTTCGGCGAGAGCGGCAGCACGCTCAACGGCAGCGCGCAGCAATTCGATCTCCGCCAGGGCTATCTCGAGATCACCGGCCTCGCCGACGACTTTCTGTCGGTGAAGCTCGGCCGTCAAGTGCTGTCCTACGGCAACGAGCGACTGTTGGGCGCCATCGACTGGAGCAATGTGGGGCAGTCGTTCGACGCGGGTGTACTGCGTCTGAATTTCGGCGATGTGAAACTGGATGCTTTCGGCGCGGCGTTGGTCCGCAACACGGCAGCTCCTCTGTATGTGCGCGACGTGGTGCTGGCAGGAAGCTGGGCCACCTGGGCACCCAAGGAATCGCGCGTGAATGTGCATGGCTTCTGGCTGTTCGACAATCCCGCCACCGAAACCGTGCGCCAGAACCGCCATACCGCCGGCCTGCTGGCGGGCGGACACGCAGGCATGCTGGACTACGAGGTTGAAGCCGCCGCGCAATTCGGCGATCACATGATGGCGGGCATGGAAACCCACCATATTTCGGCGAACATGGTTGGCGCCCGCGTGGGTTACCGCTTCCCCGAGCTGCTGGGTTTGCGCATCGGGGCGGGTTTCGACCGCCTCTCGGGCCGCAATCCTGACGATAGGGAAAGCTACACGGTGTTCAACACGCTGTACGGCACCAATCACAAGTACTACGGCTACATGGATTATTTCACCAACATTCCTCTCCACACCTCCGGCCTGGGCTTGCAGGATATCATCGCGCAAATCAGCATTGCCCCCTCGAAGGCCTTCTGGCTGGGCGTGGATGTGCATTTGTTCAGCACCGTCACGGATCTTGAGAAGGCGCTCGCGCCGCGCGATCCGGAGTGGTCCAGCAGCATCGGCACCGAAATCGATGTTACGGCCAAGTGGAAACTGGCCGAGGTCGTGAACATGACGGCCGGCTTTTCCGTGTTCAACGCCAACAAGGATCGCGCCGTGTTGCTGCTTGCGCAGGGCACGCCTACAGAAAGCACCAGTTGGGGCTATCTCATGACCTCCGTGCAATTCTGAAACAACGGCAGGTTGTTATGAAACGACTCATTTCCTTTTTCATCCCCCCTCCACAATGGCGCCTGCCGGTGACCATGCTGCTCGGGGTGTTTGTCGGGCTCGCCTGTCTGCTGTTTTACATCAGCAATGCGGTGTCGTACATGTCCGACGATCCCCTGACCTGCGTGAATTGTCATGTGATGATTCCGCAGTACGCCACCTGGCAGCACGGCAGCCATGGAAGGGTCACCACCTGCAACGATTGCCATGTGCCGCAGGACAACGTGTTCCGCACCTACGCCTTCAAAGCCAGCGATGGCATGCGCCATGCCACCATGTTCACCTTGCGCCTTGAGCCACAGGTGATACGGATCAAGGAGGCCGGCGTGGGCGTGGTGCAGGAAAACTGCATCCGCTGCCACAGCGATCTCGTGCATAAAGTGTCGGCCAACGAAGTAACCGGAATGAGCGCATCGGCGGGCGAGGGCCTGCTGTGTTGGGACTGTCACCGCGAAGTGCCGCACGGCCGCGTGAACAGTCTCGCCTCCACCCCGTACGCGCGCGTGCCCATACCCGGCTCCGTCACGCCCACATGGCTGCGCGATTATCTCTCATCGTCCAACAAATAACAGCGCACATAAAGGAGAACTCATGAAACGTCGCATCATGGACATCGTTCAGGAAAAACCCTGGCTGGGCTGGACGATTTTTCTCGGCACCGTCGTGGTGGTGTTCCTCATCGGTCTGCTGGGCGCCTCCATCATGGAGCGCCGCGGCGAATCGCAACTCGTCGTGCAGGTGAAGCCCATCAAGGAATGGGAGCCGCGCAACGAGGTGTGGGGCGAGAACTATCCGCGGCAGTACGAACGCTACGCATCCACCATCGAAACCGATTTCAAGAGCAAACACGGCGGCTCCGCCACAACGGATTATCTCGAGCAGTATCCGAATCTCGTGGTCCTCTGGGCGGGCTACGCGTTCTCGCGCGATTACAATCAGGGACGCGGACATTATCACGCCGTGGACGATGTGCGCAAAACCCTGCGCACCGCGGTGCCGCAACCCGCCACCTGCTGGAGCTGCAAAAGCACCGACGTGCCGCGCGTGATGAATCAGAAAGGCGTGGCGGAATTTTACAAAACGCCCTGGGCCGAAATGGGTCCGGAAATTGTGAACAACATCGGCTGTCAGGATTGCCACGATCCCAAAAGCATGAATCTGCGCATCACGCGTCCCGCGCTGATCGAGGCCTTCCAGCGGCAGGGCAAGGACATCAACAAATCCACGCATCAGGAAATGCGCTCGCTGGTTTGCGCGCAGTGCCATGTGGAGTATTACTTCAAGGGCAAGGAAGAGAAATACCTCACCTTCCCGTGGGACAAGGGCTTCTCGGCCGAGGAAATGGAAGCGTACTATGACGAGGTGGAGCATGTGGACTTTGTCCATACGCTCAGCCGTACGCCGATTCTCAAAGCGCAGCATCCCGACTACGAACTGTACATGACGGGCGTACATGCCAAGCGTGGCGTATCCTGCGCCGACTGCCACATGCCGTATCGCAGCGAGGGTGGTGTGAAGTTCACGGATCATAAGATTCAGAGTCCGCTGAACAACATTGCCAACTCCTGCCAGGTGTGCCACCGCGAGAGCGAGCAAAACCTGCTGCGCGATGTGTACGAGCGTCAGGACAAGATCGAGGAGATGCGGAAGTTGGCCGAGGACGCACTCGCCAAGGCGCATATCGAGGCCAAGTTCGCCTGGGACAAGGGCGCCACCGAGGCCGACATGGCGCCGGTGTTGAAGCTGATCCGTCAGTCGCAGTGGCGTTGGGACTGGGTTGCCGCGGCGAATGGACTTGGATTCCACTCCCCGGTGGAAGCCAGCCGCACGTTGGCGAACTCGATACAGAAAGCCGAGGCCGCCCGCGCGCTGATTGTGCGCGTGCTGGCCAAGCGCGGTTTCACCGATCCCGTGCCCTTGCCGGACATCAGCAGCAAAGCCAAGGCGCAGGCCTTTATCGGCTTGAACATGGATCAGTTGAAAAGCGAAAAAGCGGATTTCATCTCGAAAATCCTCCCCGAGTGGGATGCGAAAGCCAAGGCGCGTCAGGCCAAGTACTGATCGACCGACGGCTCGATGACGGCGCCATTCCCGGCGCCACCGTACACAGCGAAGGGCGGGTCCCCGTGGCAACCATGCGCGGGACCCGCCCTTCGGCGTGAAGCCGGGGGCCTATTGCTCGAACTTCGATTACGTCTGGAGAGTCCAACGCCAGGGCGCAGAGATGCGATGCCGCATCCACCGCGCCGAATTCACCGCTTCCCCTACCCACCAACCAAAAAATAATGCTGGGAAACGAACTCCTGACTTCGCCATGCTTTTCGGGATTGCAAAGGTGAGTCATTGATTTTTATGACTTACGGGGATTCCGGTGGTGATTTGGGTGCTGCAATGGCGATATCAGGGCGGAGGTGTCTACTTCACGAAACGACAGGGCTCGTGAGAATAGCCAATGATTGCGTCTTTGCGCCTTGGCGTCCTTGCGTTCAATTCCGTTCTGACTTCAGAAGAATGGAACGCAACGTCGCAGAGAAGCAGAGACGCAACATGACGAGAGGGTGTTGTTCTCGTTTCGCGATACAATGAGCCTTCCACAGCGAGGAGGAAATTGTGATCCCTTCCCGTGTCTCGGGTGCTGCAATGGCGAAATCAGAAGGTAGTCGCAGAACATGCACCCAGCCCCGTAACGCACAACGGACGCCCGTGGGGACGTCCGTCGTGTGTTCGGTGGGGTGAGCGACGGGGCTTGAACCCGCGACCCTCAGAGCCACAATCTGATGCTCTGCCAACTGAGCTACGCTCACCGTAACAGACTTACAATATACAACACCGCGCGACCGAAGTAAAGACCATGCAGCACGCAGCGCCCAAAGACATCACGACCACGGCACCACGCTCGCCCATCGCGCGGCATCGCCTCATCACAGCGAAAAAGAAGCCCGCCCACACCGGCGCAACCAGCACGCTCCGTCCATCATAAGCGGAGCCAACACGCATACGCACCGCAAGCACGCACCCTCCGGGCACGCTGCACCCATTCACTAATCTTTCGCGTTGTTCGCGCCTCTCGCGGTACCTTGCGTAAACGCTTGCTTTTTCCTAACTTGCATGACTTGAGGCGACTGGATATGAATTTCAGGACCAAACATATCCCCGTTCGACTCACCGGCATGACCGTGGGCGTGTACACATTGGACTTTCGCGTCGCGCCACACGACCTCGAAATGCCGGAATCGTTCGAACAGCCCATCGTGGTGCATGTGCAACTCGATGCCTCGCATGCGCAAGTGTTGCTGACGGTCGATGTCGAGACCGAAGCCACCATGCCCTGCGACCGCTGCCTCGATCCCGTGCCTGTGCCGGTGCGCACACGCTTCCGTCTCGTCTACCGTCACGACGAGGAACTCCCCGTGCGTGACGATGATGAGGACAGCGAGATTCGCGCCATTGACATGAACGAGCCCGTGGTGGACATCGCCGAAGATGTGCGCGACGCGGCTGTGGTGTGCATCCCCATGCGCAACATCTGCGGCGAGAAGGACGACGGAACGCCGCTATGCCGCACGCCGATTCCGGGCGACAGATTGCTCGAATCGGAGGAGCGGCGGGATCCGCGCTGGGATGCACTGCGATCACTGGAATTGTAGTTCTATAGCCATATTTCATTCGGAGTTTTTCGTCATGCCCAATCCAACCCACCGCCACTCGAAATCGCGTACCGCGAAACGTCGCACGCATTACAAGGCGAAGGCCGTGCCCACCGCCACCTGCGACAACTGTGGCGAGACCAAGCTGCCGCATCGCGTGTGCCCGAACTGCGGTTACTATAACGGCCGCTCCATCATCACACCGAAGGCCTGACCCGCCGTGTTCCCCGACACGGCACAACGGCAGCTGTCGTGATTACCATTGCTGTGGACGCCATGGGCGGAGACCACGCCCCTCGAGCCAATGTCGAGGGAGCGCTGGCCTGTCTGCGTGATCCACGCTGCGATTTTGCCATTCTCCTCCTCGGGCGTGAAGAGGCGGTGCGACCGCTCCTGCCACAGCCCCTGCCAGCGGGACTGACCTTCCAGCACTGCGACGAGGTCGTGGACATGCACGACTCCATCACCGTGGCGCTCAAAGCCCGCAGACAATCCTCCATGTATCAGGGCCTGGCGCTGCAACGCGAAGGCGCGGTGCAGGGCTTCATCAGCGCGGGCAATACCGGCGCGGTGATGGCCTTGTCGACCTTGATTCTCGGGCGACTGCCCGGAGTGGAGCGTCCGTGCATCGGCACCTTCCTGCCTTCGTCCGGCGATCCTGTGCTGCTTATCGACGCAGGCGCGAATGTGGATAGCAAGCCCTCGCATCTCCAGCAGTTCGGCATCATGGGCAGCATTTACACCCGACTCATCATGCGGCGACCCGAGCCACGCGTGGGATTGCTGAATGTGGGCGAGGAAGAAGGCAAGGGCAACGACGCCTCGATCGCAGCGTGGCCGCTGTTGAAGGCCGCGCCCATCAATTTCATCGGCAATGTCGAAGGCCGCGATATTCTCAAAGGCACCGCCGACGTGGTGGTGTGCGACGGGTTCACTGGCAACATCATTTTGAAATTCGCCGAGTCCGTTCCAGGTCTGCTCAAGAGCAAATTCCTTGCCTACGCGTCGCGGGGCTTGTTCCACAAGCTCTGGGTTGGCATGATCGCGAAAACGTTCAAGACCATGTTACGCGACTGGGACTATCAGGAGTACGGCGGCGTACCCCTGCTCGGCGTCAACGGTATCAGCATCATCGGGCACGGCAGTTCTTCGCCGAAAGCCATCGCCAACATGATATTCCGCGCAAGAGAAATGGCGGAACGTCAGGTCAACGATGTGATTCGCGATGCCATGTCCACTTTGTCTCCCTCAATCACTCCCGAGCAAGAGCAAGTATCATGATTCCAGTGCATATCACCGGCGTGGGCCATTACGCGCCCCCCAGGGTTGTACCCAACAGTCATTTCGAATCCTATCTCGATACCACGGACGAATGGATCATCACCCGCACAGGCATCCGCGAGCGGCGTTGGCTCGACGAGGGCGCAACCTCCGATCTCGCCGTTGAGGCCGCACGCAGGGCTCTCGACATGCGCGGTATGAAACCCGAGGACGTGGAAATCATCATTCTCGCCACCGTCACTCCCGACATGTTCTTCCCCAGCACCGCCGCGCTCGTGCAGCACAAACTCGGTGCGAAAAACGCCTGGGGCTTCGATCTCAGCGGCGCCTGCTCGGGCTTTCTTTATGCCCTCGCAACGGGAACGCAGTTCATCCAGTCGGGCAGGCACAAACGCGTGCTGGTAATCGGCGCGGACAAAATGACCGCCATCACCGATTTCAGCGACCGCAATACCGCCATTCTCTTTGGCGACGGCGGCGCGGCCGTGCTGCTCGAACCGGGCGACGATCCCTCGATGGGACTCATCGACTGGGTGAACTATCTCGACGGCTCAGGCATGGAAGCCCTGCACATGAAAGCCGGCGGCAGCGCCAAACCCGCCAGCGCCGAAACCGTGGCCGCGGGCGAGCATTTCATTTTCCAGGACGGCAAAGCCGTGTTCAAAGTCGCCGTGGTCGGCATGGCCGACGTGTCGGTGGAAATCATGAAGCGCAACAACCTCGCTGCCGAGGATGTCGCCTGGCTCGTACCGCATCAGGCCAATTTGCGCATCATTCAATCCACCGCCGACCGCATGGGCCTGCCCATGGAGCGCGTGATGGTGAACATCGACCGTTACGGCAATACCACTGCCGCCACCATTCCCAGCTGTCTGGCCGAATACCACGCCGACGGTCGCCTGAAGAAAGGCGACAACATCGTGCTCGCCGCCTTCGGCGCGGGATACACCTGGGGCGGTGCCTATATCCGTTGGACACTCTGAGAAGGAGCGGACAATGAAGACGGCATTTCTCTTCCCCGGGCAGGCCTCGCAATACGTGGGTATGGGCAAGGACCTTGTCGAGCGTCACGTACGTGCGCGCGAGCTGTTCGAACGCGCCAACGACATCATGGGCACGGATCTGATGCGCATTTGCTTCGAAGGTCCGGCCGAGGAACTGACGCAAACCCGCTACACGCAGCCGGCGATTTTCGTGCACAGCGTGGCGGTAGCCGAGCTGTCGGGCGTTACGCCGGACATGGCCGCCGGACACTCGCTGGGCGAGTACAGCGCGCTGGTGGTTGCCGGGGCGCTGAGTTTCGATGATGGCTTGCGATTGGTGAAAAAACGCGGCGAACTGATGCAGGAAGCCGGCACGCGTTCGCCCGGAACCATGGCTGCCGTGATCGGCGCCGAGCCCGCGCTCGTGGACGAGGTCTGCGCGGAGGCGGCCGCTTCGGGCATCGTGCAGGCCGCCAACTTCAATTCACCGGGTCAGATCGTGATTTCCGGAAGTGTGAGCGGTGTGGATGCGGCGATGGAATTGCTGAAAGCGCGCGGCGTACGCATTGTGAAAAAACTGCCGGTGAGCGGCGCCTTCCATTCGCCCCTGATGCAATACGCGCAGGATGAATTGGGCGCCGTGCTCGAGCAAACTCCCATCAACGACGCACGCTTCCCGGTGTACAGCAATGTCACCGCCGAAGCCGAGCGCGACGCCACGACCATACGCGCGAATCTGCTCGCCCAGGTCACCAGCCCCGTGCTGTGGGAAAACAGTATGCGCAACATGATTCGCGACGGACTTTCCCGCGCGATCGAAATGGGCCCCGGCAATGTGTTGCAGGGTTTGCTCAAGCGCATCGACGGCAACGTGACCTGCGCCACCGTAGGCACGGCCGACGAACTGGCGGCGCTGGATTGATCGGATCAGGATTCAGCATGTTTCATATCAGCGGAAGATCATGATACTTCAGGACAAACGCGCCATCATCACGGGCGGCGCACGCGGCATCGGGCGGGCCATTGTCCGTCAATTCGTCAACGAGGGCGCGCACGTGGCCATTTTTGATGTGGCGTTTCCGGAGGATTTCGAACAATTCGCCGAAGAACTGCGCGCCACGGGCCGCAACGTCATCGCGCGCTCGGTGGACATCACCGATGGCGCCGCGGTGGATGCCGCCTGCGATGCGGTGGCCGCCGAGCTGGGCGGTATCGACATTCTCGTGAACAATGCCGGCATCACGCGCGACAAGCTGATGCTGCGCATGACCGACGAGGATTGGGACAAGGTGATGACGGTGAATCTCAAAGGCGCGTTTCTGATGACGCGCGCCGTATTCCGTCACATGATGCGCAGCCGCAAGGGCAAAATCGTGAATATCAGTTCGGTGGTGGGCGTGATGGGTAATGCCGGACAGGCGAACTACTCCGCCTCCAAGGCCGGCATGATCGGCCTCACGAAATCCTGCGCCAAGGAATTCGCCGGCCGCAACATCAACGTCAACGCCGTTGCCCCCGGCTATGTGGAAACCGACATGACGCATGTCCTCAGCGAGGAACAGCGCAACGCCTTCCTCTCGGTAATTCCCCTCAAACGCGGCTGTTCGCCCGAGGAAATCGCCGACACCGTCATTTTCCTGGCTTCGCCGAAATCTGATTATATTACCGGTCAGGTCATCAATGTCGATGGCGGCATGATCATGTAAGCATACAGTCAACTATACAGGTTCAATTCATTCTATCATTGGAGGAACTCATGTCCGAAGACATCGCCCAAAAAGTGAAACAGATCATCGTCAACAAGCTCGGTGTGGAAGAGAGCCAGATCACCGATACCGCGTCCTTCACCAACGATCTCGGTGCGGACTCGCTGGATACCGTCGAGCTGGTCATGGAATTCGAGAAGGAATTCAATCTGACCATCGCCGATGAAGACGCCGAGAAGATCACGACCGTCGGCGACGCTGTCAGCTACATCACCAGCCATCTCGGTTGATCGTACGGCATTCCCGTACCATCGTTCACAGATCGTTAGACATCCCGTCCCGTCGAGGGACGGGAATCCATTCGGAGGAATCGCATGAACAAACGACGAGTTGTCGTGACCGGCATAGGCACCGTCAACGCCATCGGGCTGTCGGTGCAGGAGTTCTGGAACAACGCGCTCGCCGGGGTCTCGGGCGTCGACTTCATCACGGCATTCGACACCACGGAATTTAAAACCACCTTCGCGGCGGAAGTGCACGGATTCGATCCGCAGAACTTCATGGACCGCAAGGCGGCGCAGCGTATGGATAAATTCACCCATTACGCCGTTGCGGCGGCGAAAATGGCGATAGAGGATGCCGGACTGAATCCCGAGAACTACGATGGCAACCGCGTTGGCGTCATTATCGGTTCGGGTATCGGCGGCATGTGGACCAACTGGGATCAGCAAAATCTGTTCTACGAAGCGAAGAGCCCGCGGCGCATCAGCCCCTTCTTCGTTCCCATGCTGATCTCGGATATCGCGGCCGGTCACGTCTCCATCATGTACGGCTTCAAGGGCCCGAATTACGCCACCACATCGGCCTGCGCAACATCGGCGCATGCCTTGGCGGACGCCCTCATGCTCATTCAGCGTGGCGATGCCGATGTGATGGTTGCGGGCGGAGCCGAATCGGCCATCTGCCCCATGGGCGTCGGCGGCTTCAACGCCGCGCGTGCGCTTTCGACGAACAACGAGAATCCCAAGGGCGCCAGTCGTCCGTTCGACCTCAATCGTGACGGTTTTGTCATGGGCGACGGTGGCGGCATTCTCGTGCTCGAGGAGCTCGGTCACGCCATCAAGCGCGGTGCGACGATTTACGCCGAATTCGCGGGCATGGGCCTGACGGCGGACGCGTTTCACATCACCGAGCCCGCCCCGGGTGGCGAGGGCGCTGTGCGCTCGATGCGCCAGGCCATTGCCGACGCGGGATTGCGGCCCGAGGACGTGCAGCTTGTCAGCGCGCACGGCACATCGACGCCGTACAACGACAGAAACGAGAGCGCTGCGATCAAGACCGTGTTCGGCGACCACGCCGCCTCGCTCAAGGTCAACTCGCTCAAGTCGATGACGGGTCACTTGCTCGGCGCGGCGGGCGCGGTGGAAGCAATAGCCACGGTGCTGATGCTGCACGGCGGCAAGCTGCATCCGACCATCAACTACGAGACACCCGATCCCGAGTGCGATCTCGATTACGTGCCCAACACGGCCATCGACTTCGCCGCCAACGTCGCGATCAGCAACAGCTTCGGATTCGGTGGACACAACGCGACGCTGTGCTTCCGGAAATACACCGGCGAATGATGCAGAACAGCACACGGTATGCTCCGATTTCTCAAAGCCTTCGTTACCAAACGCAGCACCTCACGTACAGAATCTCCGCTTCCTCCTCCTGAGCACCATCAGGAGGAGGAACGCCTCTCCCTGTCGGCCTACGTCACCTTCGACGAGGACGAATTCGCCCGGCGTACCTCCTATCAGATTCGCAACAAGCAGTTTTTACTGCAGGCGGTGATCCATCGATCCTTCCTGCAACTCTGTCCGCCCGGGCAGTTCAAATCCAACGAGCGCATGGAATTTCTCGGCGATTCGGTGCTCAATCTCATCGTGGCCGAGTATTTGTACCATACCTTCCCCGATGCCGAGGAGGGACAGCTGTCGAAAGTGCGCAGCCGTCTCGTCAGCCGTGCGGCCCTCGGCGAATGCGCGCGCCGCCTGCATCTCGAGGACTTCCTCATGCTGAGCCCGAGTGCGCTGCAATCGATCAAGGACGGCAGCGAATCCATCATTGTCGACGCCGTCGAGGCCTTCGTGGCCGCCATTTACCTTGACGGCGGCTATCTCGCCGCCAAGGCCTTCGTCACCGACCATTTGCTCAACGTGTTCGGCACGACGCGCATGGCGAACGACGAGAACTACAAGAGTCGCCTGCTCGAATTTTCCCAGGCCCGTGCGCTGGGCACACCCAAGTATGTCACCATCGACGAGTCGGGCCCGGATCACAGTCCCGTCTTCACCGTGGAGGTGCAGGTGGGTGGCGTACCGGCCGGCACGGGCAAGGGCGGCAATAAAAAAGCCGCGGAACAAAACGCGGCCCAGCACGCCCTCTCCTTTCTGCAAACGCAGGAACAACGCAACGGAAGCATCCCCGACTGACCCCCTTCCCCGTCCTCTCGACCGGGATGCCGGATCGGCCGTTTTTGTACATGAACTCACTTTGTCATCGTCACTGATCGGCTACATCATGAAAAGCACGTCCCTTTACGAAGCCCCCTTCGACATGCGGCACATCGGTCCCAGCGTGCGGGAAGAGCAGGAAATGCTCGCCACGCTCGGTGTCGCTTCGCTCGATGAACTTATCGACCAGACCGTTCCTTCACACATTCGACTTACCGCTCCCCTCGATTTGCCGGACGGCATGGGCGAGCACAGTTATCTCGCCATGCTGAAAGCCAAGGCGGAGAAGAACCAACTTTTCCGCAGCTACATCGGCCTGGGCTATTACAATTGCCACACTCCCAGCGTTATTCGCCGCAACATTCTCGAGAATCCCGGCTGGTACACGTCGTACACGCCGTATCAGGCCGAAATTTCGCAGGGACGACTCGAAGCCATTCTGAACTATCAGACCATGGTGGCGGATCTCACGGGTATGGAAATCGCCAATGCCTCGCTGCTGGACGAGGGTACCGCAGCCGCCGAGGCCATGATCATGGCGCGGGGTATCGTCTCGCGCAGCGCCGCGCGCAAAGGCAGTCTGAAATTCTTCGTGTGCAACGGCGTGCTGCCGCAGACAGCCGACGTGCTTGCGACGCGCGCCGAACCGCTGGGTTATGAATTGGTGCGCGGCGATTTCGCCAGCATCGCTCTGGATGAATCCTTCTTCGGTGTGCTGTTGCAGTATCCCGCGCTGGATGGCAAGGTGCACGATTACCGCGCCTTTGTCGAAAAAGCGCATGCACTTGGTCTGGTGGTGGTTGTTGCCGCCGACCTCATGGCTTTGGTGTCGCTGTTGCCGCCGGGTGAGTTCGGCGCGGACATCGTGGTGGGCAATTCGCAGCGCTTCGGTGTGCCGATGGGATTCGGCGGACCGCATGCCGCGTACTTCGCCACCAAGCAGGCCTACGTGCGGCAAATGCCCGGTCGCATTATGGGCGTGTCGGTGGATCGCCTGGGCAACCGTGCCTATCGCATGACCTTGCAGACGCGCGAGCAGCACATCCGCCGCGAAAAGGCCACCTCCAACATTTGCACCGCTCAGGCCCTGCTGGCCGTGATGGCGGGCATGTACGCCATCTACCACGGCCCCACCGGACTGCGCAATATCGCCGCCAGCATTCACACCGCCACACGCGCTCTGGATCGCGCGCTGCGCTCCCTCGGCTACGAACAATTGAATGCCGTGTACTTCGACACCTTGCTGGTCAAAGCCGACAGCGCGGCCCTGCGTCCCTTGGCCGAGGCGGCTCGCATCAATTTCCGCTATGTCGATGCGGAACATGTGGGCATAGCGCTGGACGAAACCGTGACCGTCAATGATCTCGTGGACATCGTCAACGTATTCGCCGCGGCGTCCGGCAAGCAATGGAGCGGCGCCGCAACCGTGCTGGACAATCTCACGGACGTGCTACCCACCGATTTCGTGCGGCGCAGCGATTTCCTCACGCATCCGGTGTTCAACATGAACCATTCCGAGACGGAGATGATGCGCTACATCAAGCGTCTCGAGAACAAGGATGTGTCGCTGGTGCATTCCATGATACCGCTCGGTTCCTGCACCATGAAGCTCAACGCCGCGACGCAGTTGTATCCCATCACCTGGCCGGAATTCGGCGGATTGCATCCCTTTGTTCCGGCGGAGCAGGTCCAGGGGTATCGGGAAATGATCGATGAACTGAGCCATCAACTCTGCGTGGTGACGGGCTTCAGCGCGGCATCGCTCATGCCCAATTCCGGCGCCCAGGGCGAGTACACCGGTCTGATGGTCATCCGCGCCTATCACGTCGATCACGGACAGCCGCAGCGCAACGTGGTGCTCATTCCCTCGTCCGCGCATGGCACCAATCCGGCATCCGCCGTGATGGCCGGCGCGCAGGTGGTGATTGTGAACTGCGACGAGTTGGGCAATATCGACGTCGAGGATTTGCGTGCAAAAGCCGCGCAGTACAGCGCCACACTCGCCGCGTTGATGGTCACCTATCCTTCCACGCATGGCGTATTCGAAGAAAGCATCACCGAAATCTGCCGTATCGTGCACGACAACGGTGGCTTGGTGTACATGGATGGCGCGAATCTGAACGCGCAGCTGGGCCTCACCAGTCCCGCCATGATTGGCGCCGACGTTTGCCATCTGAATCTGCACAAGACCTTCGCCATTCCGCATGGCGGCGGCGGACCGGGCATGGGACCGATTTGCGTGAACGATACGCTGGCACCCTATCTGCCGGGGCATCCTCTGGCGCACACCGGTGGAGACAGGGCCATTCCGGCGGTGTCGGCCGCGCCCTGGGGCAGTGCGAGTATTCTGCCGATTTCATACGGCTACATCACCATGCTCGGAGCGAAGGGCTTGACCGATTCGACGAAGTTCGCCATTCTCAATGCGAACTATCTGAAGGCGCGTTTGGAAAAGGACTACAGCATCCTGTACACCAACGCCAAGGGCCGCGTAGCACACGAGTTCATCCTCGATCTGCGTCCCTTCAAGGATGCGCATATCGAAGCCGAGGATGTGGCGAAGCGGTTGATGGACTACGGCTTCCATGCGCCCACCGTCGCCTTCCCCGTGGCAGGCACGCTGATGATCGAACCCACGGAAAGCGAGAGCAAAGCCGAGTTGGATCGCTTCGCGGACGCGCTGCTGGAAATCCGCAAGGAAATCCAGGACATTCTCGACGGCACAGCCGATGCCGAGGACAATGTGCTGAAAAACGCGCCGCACACCGCCGGTGAGGCCACGAACGAAGTGTGGGAGCATCCCTACACGCGCGCGAAGGCGGTGTTTCCCCTGCCGTATGTGCGTCAGGCCAAGGTGTGGACGCCCGTCGCACGCATTGACAATTCCTACGGCGACCGCAACATCATGTGCAGTTGCCCGCCCATCGAAGAGTATATGGAAAACGCCGGCTGACCGCCGGAGCAGTGATTACAGCGCGGGGGCCGTCCATCGAGACGGCCCCCTCATTTTCATGCATGCCACAGTCACGCGACGCGCCCTACCTCCCCTCCACCACCAGTGCCGAGCGGGCGACGATGCGGCCTTGCGCGTCGACGGCGCTGAGTTGATAATGTCCGGCGGCGAGGCCGTCGAGGGGCACGGACACACTGCCGCCACCGCCGTCGCAGTACACGCGCTGGCTGCGCAATTCCCGCCCGTCGCTGCCGTGTATGCGCAGCGTGTACGCGCCAGGCGCGGCGGTGAGCAGGGCCGTGGCCGCCGCCCGCGCCGGATTGGGAAAGGGACTCAAGCTCAGCAGCGACGCCACCGGCGGCCGCAGCGCCTCCTGTGCATTGATGTTCAAACGCAGCTTGCCGATGAAGGGCTCTGTGCCGCCAAGGTAGGTCGTGCGGTAGCCGCCGGGATTGACGGTCACGGGAGCCTCCACCCATCCGGAGTGATAGAGTCCGCCGGCATTGAACCAGAGATTCCACGTCCCGACATAGCCTAGGGGTTGCGTGGGCGAGAGCATCTGTGCAGTACATAACTGATAGTCCTCAACGGATACTGCGGCGAGTAGACTCACCCATTCACGGCCATGTTCGCGAGCGGGCATGGTAACACCGAGGAGAGAATCCGCAGTCGTGGACAGGAGAAGGATATAGGTCCGTTCATCCGGCATCGCAATATCATACACGGCTATAGCGCCTCGTGCAGGCACCTCGTTTGATCGGATTACTGAATGTGTTGCCGCATCGTAAATCACATGGAAGCCAGCCAACCCACCCCATACTGGGGTTCCAAGTGGCGGGTGCGTCGTTGGAAATTCCCCAACATTCCCACCTGATTTGCCCACCAGATGGACCTTCGTGCCCCATCGCTGCACGGCATGCAACCATTCCGAATGCTTCGCGCCGAGGTAGCTGCTGTAATGCAGTGTCGAGAAGTTCTTGTCCGTTTCCATGAGAAATATGTCCCCCGCCCCGGAATATAACGGTTGCAGGCAGCCCGGTGTGACGGGGAGATCCCATCCATAGGTGAAACCTGCAAACACATAGGAGTTTTCCGTCTCGACGATATAATCGATACCCTCATAGAGAACATTCGGTGTGGCGCTTCCGAACACCGCCACATACTGCAAACTATCGCCGGAAAGCACAAAGATGGCGGCATTCCCGTCACTGTCTGTGCGCGGTTTCGTAATAGAGGTACGCAGAA
>DAOSDL010000046.1:0-34253 GCA_035362335.1 Bacteroidota bacterium | reverse complement strand
GGTGAACGAATTTGTCAAGGCAGGTCTCACACCCCTGCCTCCGGCGCGCATCACCGTGCCGGGTGTGGCCGAGTCGCCCTTCGTCATGGAGTGCCGTCTTCTCCAGCATATCGATACCGGTGCCAAACCCGCCAGCGGTAATCTTCTTGTGGCCGAAGTTCTCTATTTTCATGTGCGCGAGTCGGCTTACGATGGCGAGCGCATCGATCCCCGTCGCCTCGATCTGGTGGCGCGCATGGGCGGTGACTGGTATTGCCGGGCGAATGGCGCGGCCCTGTTCGAACTACCGAAGCCCGCGCACAACGGCATCGGTTTCGATGCATTGCCCGCGCACATCCGCACGAGCAGCGTACTGACAGGCAACGACCTCGCGCGGCTGGCCGGTGTGGCCGCACTTCCCGACGCCGACGCCATTCAACAGCGCTGGCTGCGCGATGTGGAGCGCGTGTTTGTGGAACAACACAGCGCCGATGACTTCGAGGTGGAACTGCGTCTGGGCAACGCGACCCAGGCCTTGCTTACCGTGTTCAAGGATGTCCGCGCCGGCCGGCTTGATGCCGAGTTTCGCGCCATGCGCCTGCTGCGCTGCGCCCAGGTGTTTCTGGCCAATGGCGATGTCGAGCGCGCATGGGAATGCGCCCTGATGGCGGATGCGGGACAGTGGCCCGATCCATCCTGAGACCCGCACATACTTCACAGGAGATACAGCTTCATGGAAAACTCACCCACTCTGCTGCAGGAAGTGTTCACGAAATGGTACGGTGTTCGCCGTGGACTTGTCCGCGAGGTGAACCAGATTCCCACGTCGCGACTCACCTTCCGTGCCACGCTGGAGTCGCGCAACATTTTGGAGATCGTGCATCATATTCTCGAATACTCCGTCATCACGGTCGAGGAATTGCTGCGCGACGACACGAATTTGCATCGCGCCACCATGGCGCAGCTGGTCAATGTGTACGCACCGAATATCTCGCGTACCGACACGCTGGAAAAGTTGGTCAATTTGCTTGTGGATCAGTACCGCGACGCGGAAATCCGCCTGAAGGAAAAAGGTGATCTGCACATGCTGCAATTCGTCACCCGTCTCGACGGCACGCGGGATACGCGCTTCGCCCTGCTCAACGAGGCCATTCAGCACGAAATGTATCACCGGGGTCAGCTCACCGTGTACGCGCGCCTGATCGGCCTCGTCCCGGCCCTGACCCACGACACGCAGAGCGGACTCGCGGGCAGTTTGCACGTGGGCGAAATGGAATAGCGTCCGCTCCCCATACTCTGCCGCGCTCGCGCGCGATGACGCGGCCGCACGCGCGGCCCGCACGCGGCGTACTGCGGATTCATGTTCAGCACACAATTGCTCAAATATCAGAATCAGTGGAGAATACGTTCATGGCACAGAATTTTGACGTGGTGGTTGTCGGTGGCGGGCCCGGCGGGTATGTGGCCGCCATCCGCGCCGCGCAGCTCGGCTTCAGCACGGCCTGCGTCGAGGCCAAGCACCTCGGCGGCATCTGCCTCAACTGGGGCTGCATTCCCACCAAATCCTTGCTTCGCAATGCCGAAATCTGGGAGACCCTGCAACATGCCGACGAGTACGGCGTGAGCTTCGACAACCTGTCCTTCGATTTTTCCAAAATCATCGCGCGCAGCCGCGGCATCGCCGATAAAATGTCGAAAGGCGTGGCTTTTCTTTTCAAAAAATACAACGTCACCCACATCCCCGCCTGGGGCAAATTGCTCGGCGGCACCACGGTGGGCCTGTTTGACAAAGATGGCGGCAAAACCGACGAAATTCACGCCAAGCACGTGATTCTCGCCACCGGCGCCCGCCCGCGCAGCATACCCGGCATCACCATCGACAGAAAGCGCGTCATCTCTTACTTCGAAGCCATGTCCCTGCCCGAGCGGCCGCAAAGCTTGATCGTGCTCGGCGCCGGCGCCATCGGCGTGGAATTCGCCTATTTCTACAACACACTCGGCACCAAGGTCACCATCGTGGAAATGCTCGACCATCTTCTGCCGATCGAGGACGAAGAGGTGTCGAAGGAACTCGAGCGCGTGTTCCGCAAGAAGAAAATGACGCTCAAAACCAAAACCCGCGTCGAGGGCATCGAAAGCACCGACAGCGGCGTGAAAGTCACCGTTACGACGGACAAGGGCCAGGAAGTGCTCGAAGGCGATGTGGCCTTGATGGCGGTGGGTGTGCAGGGCAATGTCGAAAACATCGGCCTGGAGGAAGCGGGCGTGGCCCTCGAACGCGGCTATATCAAGGTGGACGAATACTACCGCACCAATGTCCCCGGCGTGTACGCCATCGGCGACGTGGTGGGCCCGCCCTGGCTGGCACACGTGGCCTCGGCCGAAGGCATCACATGCGTCGAAGCCATTGCGGGGCATCATCCCCAGCCCATCAATTACGAAAACATCCCCGGCTGCACCTACTGCCAGCCGCAGGTTGCCAGTGTGGGCATGACCGAAAAAAAGGCGCGTGAACTTGGCTACGAGGTCAAGATCGGGAAATTCCCCTTCACCGCGTCGGGCAAGGCCGTGGCGGCGGGACACGCCGAGGGTTTTGTGAAAATGATTTTCGACGCGAAATACGGCGAGCTGCTCGGCACGCATATCATCGGTGCCGAAGCCACGGAACTCATCGCCGAGGCGGCGCTGGGACGTACCTTCGAGACCACCGAGAAGGAACTCATCAAAACCGTGCACGCCCATCCCACCATGTCCGAAGCGCTGATGGAAGCCGCCGCGGTGGCCTACGGCGAATCGGTCAATTTCTGATTCCCTCAACCTCCCCGCGTGCCGTGGGTGCCGTGCCTTGTTGCGGCATCCGCGGCACGCGCGGCACGAATGGACGGATCTTCCATGAAGCGCTCCACGAATCCCCTCTCCCTGCCACGCCTCATCGGCATGGTGCATCTCGCGCCGCTCCCCGGGTCGCCACGCTTCGACGGCGAGCGCAAGGCGCTGCGTGAGCGCGCGCTGCGTGATGCCGAACTGTACCAGCGCTGCGGCTTCGATGCCATTCTGGTCGAGAATTACGGCGACCTCCCGTTCCACAAGGAGTCGGTTCCACCATACACCGTCGCCGAGATGTCGGCGCTGTGCTGCGCGCTCCGGCACGCTGTCGATCTTCCGCTCGGCGTACAGGTGCTGCGCAACGATGCCGCCGCGGCGCTGTCCGTGGCTGCGGCTTCGGGCGCGTCCTTTGTCCGCGTCAATGTGCACTGCGGCAGCATGCACACCGATCAGGGTTTGATCGAGGGACGCGCGCACGAGACGCTGCGCCTGCGCCGCGCGCTGGATGCCGAGCATATCGCCATATTTGCCGACGTGTTCGTCAAACATGCCACTCCGCCGCCCGGCGTGCGTTTCGAACATGCGCTGCGCGATACAGTCGAGCGCGGCCTCGCGGACGCCGTCATCGTGTCGGGAAGTGGAACAGGTGAGGAAGTGGATGGCGACCGCCTGCGTCTGGCTGCGGAACATTGTCCGCGCCCGGTGTACGTGGGCAGTGGCGCGCGCATCTCCCAACTTGCAGAATTGCTCCGTTACGCGCACGGCGTGATTGTCGGCACGGCTGTGAAGCAAGCGGGTCGCACGTCCGCGCCGGTGGACGAACAGCGCTGCCGCGATTTCGCCACGGCTTTTCGCGAGGTCTGATTCCCCTCCGCGCTGCCAAGCGCCGGACATGGGAAAACGGTCCGGCATCGAAAAATCACATGCCTTTACGCACCAGTGCGATTTCCACCTTGCGGCCCGTGCGCGCGTCCTCGCCGGGACGCACAGGAGCGACGAAGTCTTCCTGCTCGGAGAGCTGCATGCGGTAGGAAGCGATTTTCCTGACTTCGCCATGCTATTTGGGATTGCAAATGTGTGTCATTGTTTTCAATGACTTATGGGGATTCCACTTGTGATTTGGGTGCTGCAATGGCGAAAGCAGGCAGGAGGTGTCTATTTCACGAAACGACAGGGCTCGTGAGAATAGCCACTATTTGCGTCTTTGCACCCTGGCGTCTTTGCGTTGCATTCCCTTCCGACTTCAGGAGAATGGAACGCAACGTCGCAGAGAAGCAGAGACGCAATCAGACGGGAGGGTGTTGTGTCGTTTCGCAATTCAATGAGCCTTCCGCAGCGGGGAGGAAATTGTGTTTTCTTCCCGTGTCTCGGGTGCCGCAATGGCGAAAGCAGGTCCGACCAGACATATTCACTGAATAGCCAAGCCCGGGACCTCGACCCTCGCCAGCGACATCAGCAGACATATTCACTGAATAGCCAAGCCCGGGACCTCGACTCTCGCCAGCGACATCAGCAGACATATTCACTGAATAGCCAAGCCCGGGACCTCGACTCTCGCCAGCGGCATCAGCTGGCATATTCACTGAATAGCCAAATCCCCGTTGCCCGCTCCGCCTTCCGCGCCGAGCGTGATATTCAGTGAATAGCCAAGCCCAAATCCTGGACAAGAAGCGAGTATCGCCCGCCGATATTCACCGAAATTGTCCGATGGGGACACTCTTGGGGCTTTTTATCCGCGCAAAGGGCTGTGACCAGGCCAAAGCAGGGGACGTGCAGGCCGTATTGTATCGTTATGCTCCGGGTAACTTCATACTCAAATCCTGCTTCCATTGAACCTTGCGGAGATGAGCCCAAAAACGCGTGAAAATGTTTCACAGTGAAAAAATGCCGGTGTTCCGAATTCGCACCTCCTTTTATAAAAAATTTGCGTACAGCGTGAACAAGTGCTAGTTTTTAGCATCGGAGTTTTTCCCATAGTCTCTCCGCATTCCCTTGCCGACAAAAAGGCCCGATGTATCGAATGCACGCTTGTTTCCCAAATACTTTATAGTCCAGGAGCCCGCCATGACCAAACGCCTACTGGTTGTGACACTGCTGTTTGTCGTCGCCACCGTCGCGGCACAGGCGCAGACCATTGCCACCAAGCCCTTCGTCGAATTCCAGGGTACGTACAGCGAGATCGTCGGAACGTCGATCTGCACGCCCGCCGGATATCACGACGACGAGTCGTACACAGTGAACATCCCGTTCACCTTCTACTTCAATAACGTCGCCAACACGGTGATGTATGTCACCACGAACGGCTACCTCACCTTCGGCAGTTCGCAGCCGTACATCTACGGCTCCACGCTGACCAACCCTTACGACATCGTGACGCCGCTGAGCCGCGATCTCCACGGCAACTATCAGGGCACGATCAGCTACGAAGTGCAGGGCGTGTCCCCCAACCGCGTCATGGTGGTGCAGTGGAAGGATTGGATGACGTACTACGCTGTCGGTGACAAGCTGAATTTCCAGATTCGTCTGTACGAAACCAGCAATATGATCGAGTTCATCTACGGCTCCTTCACCACCGCCTCCAGCTATGCCGGTCGTACGGGACTCCGCAGTTCGTTCACCAACGACGTGCAGAACCGCATCGGGCCGTGGGTGAACTCCACTCCGTCCATCGATGGTTCGATCACCAAGACCTACGGCGGCGCCTACAATCCTCCCATCGGTTACACCTACCGCTTCGGTTGCTACGTGCCGCAGGGTCAGGTGGGCGTCACCATGACGGATGCCGCCGGCAACGCCATGGGCTACTACAACTCGCCGGGCATGGCTTATGTGAAGTACTTCATCAGCTATCCGCCGGATCAGGCCTACAGTGTGCCCGTCACGCTGCGCTTCTACCGTATCGGCGATCCGTCGGGTCAGCCGGTGTACGTGGATAATTTCGTGGTCGACAAGCAGCTCGGCACCACGCAGGGCATCCGCGCTCTCAATCTGAACCTCGCTCCCGGATACTACCGTGTTCAGGCCGAGTTCATGGTGTGGAACAACTGCCTCATGTACGAGTCGGTGAAGAGCGAGACCTCCACGCTGTTCATTCTTCCGGGCACGGTGCTTTGCGAAGTGTGGCCGGGTGATGTGAACAATGACATGGTGGTGAATTACAATGATCGTCGCGATCTGAACACCTACATCTTCGACGCCAACATGCGTTCGACCTGGCTCACAGGTCCCGCGCGCTATAAATTCGAAGCCGCCAGCAATCCCATGGTGTATTACAACTGGGAAGGCCAGCCGTCCGTGCCCTGGAATACCGCTCAGGGTTGCTACATGGATGCCGATGGCAACGGCGTGGTGAACAACTTCGATTACATCGCCATCAAGATGAACTGGCTCAAGATGCATGGCGCAGTGATGCCGAAATCCGACAGCCGCAGCCTGAGCTTCGACATGGCGCAGAACTACCCGAATCCGTTCAACCCGAGCACTGTACTGCAGTACAGCCTGCCCGAACGCAGCCAGGTTGAATTGGTCGTGGTGGACATGCTCGGCCGCACCGTTGCCACGCTGGTTTCCGGTGTGGTGGACGCAGGCGCGCACACGACAACCTTCGATGCCACCGCGCTCACCAGCGGTCAGTACATCGCACGCGTCACCATGACCGGCATCGAGAGCGGTCTCAGCTTCTCGAAGACCGTGAAGATGACGCTCAACAAGTAAGAACTGGATAGCGCATATCCTCCGCCGCGTCCCGTCGCCCGTCAGGGTGGCGGGACGCGGCTTATTGTATGAAAAATATGCAATATTATCGATCGCATCGGTAAATAAGAGAAGGAGTTCCAGGTACTTGATTTTTGCCCTCCATGGTGTGATATTTGCTCACGGTGCTTTATCGGCGCTACCCTCACAACCAGCAGCATATCCAGGAGGTCGTATGAGATTTGTTCCTCGTTTTGCGATGGTGCTTGTCTTCCTTGTCGCAATTGTATCAACGGTTGCATTCGCACAGAGTCCAACACCGAATATTGGAGTCAATGCCATCTGCACGCACAGCAGTGGCGGTTCGGGGACTTATGGTCCCGCAAACTATAACGACGGTATCATCCCTGTGCAGGGTTCGCTGCCGTGGGGCTGGACCTCGGGTGCGACGCACACCAATGCCAGCGCGTGGATACAGTTCGAGTGGACCACGCCGCAGACCTTCGGTGAAGTCAAGTTGTTCTATGGTGGCATCAACAACCGCTACCTCGCCGGAGCGGAAATCCAGTACTGGACCGGTTCCGCCTGGGCCGTTGCGCACACCTTCCTGTATCCCGCACCCTACGATGTGTGGGAGCGCGTGATCGCCTTCCCGCCAGTGACATCCACGCGCATGCGCATTACCAACTGGGTAATGGCTCCGGTGGGTCAGACGAGCAATCCGAATTTCCGCGAGATCGAAATCCGCAACATTTGCACCGATCCCGCTACAGCGGTGGATTTCGAGGCCCCCGCGTTCATCACACTCCCGAGCGCGATTCCCATCAATTTCACGATGACACGCGCCATCGGCTCGTTCAACGCGACGATGACGTTCAATTTCTACACTCCGACGGGAATTCTCGTGCACAGCGAGCAAATGTCCATGCCGTTCACGCCGCCCACGGTGATGGGACAGCATGTGGTGCAGTCCACGAACCTCACCCCGGGTTTCTACAAACTCGAGGTGGTGTTCAACGTTTTCGATATTTGCAACAAGCTTGCTGATGTCAAGGTGACCAAGGTGGTGATGGTGCTGGCACCGGGACAGACGCTATGCGAGGTCTGGCCGGGTGACACCGACAACAATGGTGTGGTGAATTATAACGACCGCTCCGCACTCAACACGTACATCCACGACGCAAACATGAGCAGCATCTGGCTCAATGGTCCGGCGCGCTACCGCGCGGATGCTGGCGCCAATGCGTTCACGTACTACACCTGGGAATTGCAGCCGGGCGTGCCCTGGCAAACGCCGCAGGGTTGCTACATGGACGCCGATGGCAATGGTGTGGTGAACAACTTCGACTATGTCGCCATCAAGCTGAACTGGCTGAAGAACAAGGTGCCGGTCGCTCCGAAGTCCGGCATGCGTTTCAGCGAGGTGTCGTTCGATCTCGATCAAAACTATCCGAATCCCTTCAACCCGAGCACTGTGCTGCGTTTCAGTGTCCCCGAGCGCAGTCGAGTGGAACTCGTGGTGGTGGACATGCTGGGTCGCACCGTTGCCACACTGGTTGATGGTACAGTCGAGGCGGGTGTGCATACGGCGACCTTCGATGCGGCCGGTCTCACGAGAGGTCACTACATGGCCCGAGTCCGCATGACTGGTCTAGAGAGTGAACTCGGCTTCGTGAAAACGGTGAAGATGACGCTCTCGAAGTAACTCCCGCTCCCTCCTGGAATTCAAGGCCTCGTTCCCGCAAGGGGACGGGGCCATTTTTTTGGTGCTGGGAGTGACCACGGAACAGTGTAGCGGAACATCACCGCGGGCAACAACTTGCTTTTTACAGAAATTGCCGTAACTTCACTCCCGTGAATTCCTAAATACGACAAGTGTACCCTCTTTCCACCTCTCATCCACGGAGTAAGCATGAGGACAACTGTTGCAATGATCTGCTGTGTCTTGTTCGCCGCGACGGCGGGCTGGGCACAGAGCCCCACACCCAATATCGCCACCAGCGCCGTCTGCACACACAGCAGTGGCGGTTCGGGAACCTACGCTCCGACGAACTATAACGACGGTATTATCCCTGTTCAAGGTTCGCTGCCCTGGGGCTGGACCTCTGGGTCGACGCATACCAACGCCAGTGCGTGGATTCAATTGGAGTGGACCACTCCACAAACCTTCGGTGAATTGAAGCTCTTCTACGCAGAAATCAACAACCGCTACCTTGCCGGCGCGGAAATCCAATACTGGACAGGATCGGCCTGGGCAGTCGCGCACTCCTTCCTGACAACGACGTATACGACCTGGGAAAGGGTCCTTGCGTTCCCGCCGGTAACATCCACGCGTGTGCGCATCACCAACTGGACGATGGCCCCGGTGGGCCAAACAAGTAATCCGAATTTCCGCGAGATCGAGGTGCGCAATATCTGCACCGATCCTGCGACAGCGGTGGATTTCGAAGCCCCCGCGTTTGTCACTCTCCCGAGCCCGATTCCCATCAACTTCACGATGACCCGTGCCATCGGTTCGTTCAACGCCACGATGACGTTCAATTTCTACACGCCGACGGGCATTCTCGTGCACAGCGAGCAGATGTCGATGCCGTTCACGGCACCTACCGTGATGGGACAGCATGTGGTGCAGTCCACGAACCTCACGCCCGGTTTCTACAAAGTCGAGGTGGTGTTCAACGTCTTCGATATTTGCAACAAGCTTGCTGATGTCAAGGTGACCAAGGTGGTGATGGTGCTGGCACCGGGACAGACGCTATGCGAGGTCTGGCCGGGTGACACCGACAACAACGGTGTGGTGAATTACAACGACCGCTCCGCACTCAACACGTACATCCACGACGCCAACATGAGCAGCATCTGGCTCAATGGTCCGGCGCGCTACCGCGCGGATGCCGGCGCCAACGCATTCACCTACTACACGTGGGAATTGCAGCCGGGCGTGCCCTGGCAGACGCCGCAGGGTTGCTATATGGACGCCGATGGCAATGGTGTGGTGAACAACTTCGACTATGTTGCCATCAAGCTGAACTGGTTGAAGAACAAGGTGCCGGTCGCTCCGAAGTCCGGCGTGCGTTTCAGCGAGGTGTCGTTCGATCTCGATCAAAACTATCCGAATCCCTTCAACCCGAGCACTGTGCTGCGCTTCAGCGTCCCCGAGCAGAGTCGAGTGGAACTCGTGGTGGTGGATATGCTGGGCCGTACCGTTGCCACACTGGTTGATGGTACAGTCGAGGCGGGTGTGCATGCGGCGACGTTCGATGCAGCCGGACTCACCAGTGGCCACTACATGGCCCGGGTCCGCATGACCGGTCTTGAAAGTGAACTCGGCTTCGTGAAAACGGTGAAGATGACGCTTTCAAAGTAAGTCCCGATCCACGTGGAAAATTTTCGGCCTCGTTCCCGCAAGGGGACGAGGCCGTGTTTATTGGCTAAAATGGCGCTTCCGTGGAATAGCGGGGGGGCGCATTCTTGCTTATTGTAGGATTTGCAGTAATTTCCAATGTTGAGATCGGTTGATACGACAAGCATACCCTCACCTTCATCACTCATCCACGGAGTCAGCATGAGGACCTTTGTTGCCTTGTTCTGTTGTGCCTTGTTCGCCACAACGGCGATCCAGGCCCAAAGTCCCACACCCAATATCGCCACCAGCGCGGTGTGTACGCACAGCGGTGGTGGTTCCGGTACTTACGCGCCCACTGCCTACAACGACGCGGTGATTCCTCCCTTCCCCCTTCCGGCCAACTGCAACAGCAGTGTCTCAGCCACACTGCCCTGGGGTTGGACCAGCACCGGAACGGGACAGAACAATACCAGCTACTGGATTCAATTCGAATGGACCACGCCGCAGACTTTCGGCGAGATCACATTCTACTATGGCACCATGTGCTACCGCTACATGTCCGGTGCCACCATTCAGGTGTGGAATGGTTCCACCTGGGTGGATGCACACACCTTCGTGTTTCCTGCGCCAGCGTACGATCAGCCCGTGCGTTCGGTGCAGTTCACTCCCGTGACCACGACGCGCATGCGCATCACCAACATGCTCATCACCGCGAATGGCACGATGCAGGCATCGAATCCCGCCTTCCGTGAGATCGAAGTACGCAATGTGTGTACCGATCCGCAGACCGCGGTGGATTTCGACGCGCCGGCATTCATCACGTTGCCCAACACCATTCCCATCAATTTCACGATGAATCGCGCCATCGGCAGTTTCGACGCGAAGATCACCTTCAATTTCTACACCCCCACCGGCATTCTCGTACACAGCGAGCAGACCACCGTGCCGTTTACGCCGCCGACGGTCAACGGCCAGTACGTGGTGCAGTCCACCAACCTCACTCCGGGTTTCTACAAACTGGAGGTGGTGTTCAACGTCTTCGATATCTGCAACAAGCTCACGGATGTCAAGGTTGAGAAAGTGGTGATGGTGTTGTCGCCGGGCCAGACCCTGTGCGAAGTGTGGCCGGGCGATACCGACAACAACGGCCTCGTCAATTACAACGACCGCTCGGCGTTGAATGATTACATCCACGATGCCAATCTCAGCACCGTGTGGCTCAACGGTCCCGCGCGCTACCGCGCGGACGCGGCTGGCAATCCCTTCACCTACTACACTTGGGAATTGCAGCCGGGCGTGCCCTGGCAGACTCCGCAGGGTTGCTACATGGATGCCGACGGCAACGGTGTGGTGAACAACTTCGATTACATCGCCATCAAACTGAATTGGCTGAAGAATAAAGTTCCTGTCGCTCCGAAGTCCTCTTCGCGTTTTGACGCCGGCAGCTTCGACCTCTCGCAGAATTTCCCGAATCCCTTCAACCCGAGCACCATGCTCAAGTACAGCGTGCCCGAGCGCAGCCAGGTTGAACTGGTTGTGGTGGACATGCTTGGTCGTACCGTAGCGACACTCGTTGCCGGTACGGTGGAAGCCGGCGTGTACAACGTGGTCTTCGACGCTTCGGCGCTCACCAGCGGACAATACATTGCGCGCGTCCGCATGACCGGTCTCGAGAGCGGACTCGTCTTCTCGAAAACCGTGAAGATGACGCTCAACAAGTAAGAACTGGATAGCGCATATTCTCCCGCCGCGTCCCGTCGTCCGCAAGGATGGCGGGACGCGGCAGTTTTCAAAGGATTATGTGGTCCGCAAAAGCAAACGCGCACGTCCCTTATTCGAAGGGACGTGCGCGTTGTTGGAGCGGGAGACGGGATTCGAACCCGCGACATTCAGCTTGGGAAGCTGACACTCTACCAACTGAGTTACACCCGCAGTTGTGCCAAATATAGGTCGCATCGCCGAGCTTGTCAAGTTTTTCGAGGCAGTCGGTACCTGCGGCAGTCCCTACGTGTCGGATTCCACTTGTGTCATGGAAATGCCGCCTCGTCCGCGGCGGTCCGAAGGACGAGGAGGAAGTGCCGGCTGCCGTGCTGATGGGAAATCGCGCCGCGCTGTCGTACATTGCGATATCTGTACATCCATCCGGCGGGCTATGAGTCGACCCAGCTTCCGCGAGCGCTTCCGCTATAAAAGCGACCAATTCTTCCAATCCGGTTTCACTCTGCAATTGACGATCTCCGCGGCGATCATTCTCGCCGTGGTCAGCTTCTTTTACATGATTGCCGAAGTCGCGGCAATACAGCCGGGATCCGATTTCGATGTCGAGCCCGGCGCCGGTGATCCGTTCTGGCCCTCGGTGCGCTTCTGGTGGGTGCTCACCCATGTGCTCGAGAGTTACTGGATCGAGCGGACCACGCTGCCGCAGATACTTTCGCTGTTCATGACGCTGTTCAATCTGCTGGTCTTCGCCGCGCTTATCGGACTCTTCGGTACGAAAATTCAGCAGCGCCTCGAGCAGGTGCGGCGTGGCACCTCCCGCGTAATGGAACGTGGACATATCGTGATCCTCGGCTGGAGCGGCAAGGTGGTACCGGTGATGCGTGAACTGGGAGAGGGGCTTGAGGACGACAATCCGATTTTCGTGCTGCATTCCGAGCGACCCATCGACGAAATCGATGCGCGGCTCAAGCGCGCGTTCTCGGGCAAGCAACGGCGTGGCAGGGTGTCTGCTCGCTGGAAAAAGGAGGACGAGGCCGCCTGGGCGCGTCTGCGGCGTCGCATTCGATGGGTGATACGCCAGGGGTTTCTCGCCGACATGCGGGATCTGGAGCTCCTGAATATTCCCGAAGCCCGCGCCGTGATCATCCTCAATCAGAATGGCGACGCGCAGGTCATCAAGAGCATCATGGCCATTGCGCATCTGATCGACGAGGCCAGCGAAGGCGGGGATGGTCGTGGAGAAGCACGGCCGGTCTCGCTGATCATTGCCGAAATCGCCGATCCGGGCAAGCAGCGTCTGGCACGTGCGGCGGCACGGGGTATGGACATCAGCATCATTCAGCCAGCGGAGTATCTGAGCCGCATCATACTGCAAACCGCTCGTCAGCGTGGACTTGTGCATGTGTACGATGAGCTGCTTTCGCACAGCGGCAACGAGTTGCATTTCACCGCACCCGGCGATGTACAGGGCTTGACCTGGCCCGAGTTGCTCGAGGCCTTTCCCGACGCCACTCCCGTGGGCATGGTGATCGACGGAGCACCGCTGCTCGCTCCTTCCGGCGAGGACGTAACGCGCGTGTTGGGAGCCGCCGACGCGGCGATCTGTATTGCGAGGGATGATCAAGCCATGCAACTGCGTACGGTACCGAGCGGACGCGAAGAGGAAGCGCGCCCTGCGTTGCGTCGCCGTGCTTCAACACGGGCGCCGTCGGTGCGGCGGCTGTTGATTCTCGGATGGAATGACGAAGCCGCGCCGTTGCTCAAGGAGTATGCCGCCTATGCCGACACGCTTGGCCAGGCGTTCGAGGCCACCTTGCTCAGTCCCGCCGTGCCCGCGTACTTCGATGCCGCGGAATTGTGCTGCGAAGCCATATCGCTGATGGTGATCCGCGAAGATGCATTGGTGGAAGGTGTCCTGGATCGCGTACATCCGGCGGACTTCGACGCCATCATCGTTCTCGGCGAATTGCGCGGGCGGGGAAGTGTGGAAGATGCCGACACGAATGTCATCATGCAGCTGCTTCTCCTGCGCTCCATGCGCGAAGAAGCGTTGCGACGCGGCGAACCCTATCCGGAGGAGCAGCAAATCGTCACGGAAATTCTCGATCTCGCCAACAAGGATCTCGCGGATTCGACGGGTACCGCGCGCGACGTGATTATCAGCAACGATCTCGTGAGCAAAATGATCGCCCAGGTTTGTCGTGATCGCCGGACGGAATTCGTGCTGCGGGATATTTTCGACGAAGCGGGTAAGGAAGTGTACATCAAGCCGGCGCTGTGGTACTCGGAAGCCGGGAGCCGGCTGACTGTGGCGGAACTCCGCCGCCTCGTGTACCTGCGCGACGAGGCGCTGATCGGTGTGCGTGCAGCGACGGCCGAGGGAACGGGAATCACGCTGAATCCCGACCCCACGTCCACATGTTTGATTGACGAGAATCTCGCACTCATTGTCATCGCCGAACATGAGGGCGGCTGGGAAATGCCGGACTGATTTCGCGCAGTTGCGTTCGTGTCGGGAGTGGCTACGGGAGAAGGCCTGCGGATGTCCCCGGGATTCGGTTTGTGCAACAGTCCTTCATGCTCCAGCGTCACACCCGGGAGAATGAAAATAGTGCGGATGCTATGATTATGGTGGAAGTGGATGTGACAAAGAGGAAAAACCACAGATTGCACGGATTTCACACAGATTATCACAGATGAATCGTTGAAGTCCACGACGATCCGGGCAAAGTGACGCCGGGCAAAAAATGCAACGCTCGCTGTCGAAAGTGACGCGATACGCGCGTCCATTGCCTGCGGGGCGGAGGGAGTACGGGTTGGCTCCTGCGACTACCGTCAAACTTTACTCTTTACTCTTCACTCTTCACTCAACTCACCACCGCGCAGAAGCGCATGATGCGGGCGGCGAGACGATTTTCAGAGCAGATCTTTCTGTTCAACGTGTCATGGACGAAAAAGAGACCGAGCGGTCGGCTGCTCTCAAGACAGCGGCAGCGATGCTGCGCGCCATCTTGGGTGCTGGGCGATGTGAGCTATTCCTGCGGCACGCCGAGGTGACGCGCCAGCTCATCGAGTTTCGTGGCAAATCCGATGCAAATCAACAGCGTACCGGGCAGCAGCTTGATTTCCGGCGCCGGATTGTATTCGAACTCGCCATCGGGTGTGCGCACCGCCAACACGATGATGTTGAGGCGTGCGCGAATGTCGGTATCGCGCAGGCGCATGTTCGCGTAGCGCGACTTTTCCCGCACTTCCAGTTCCTCGATTTCGAGATTGTGCGTGCCGTCCTCGATGGACGCGTTCACCACATCCATGAAGCTCACGACGTGTGGACGGAACACCGCGTTTGCGATATAGCGTCCGCCAATATCGTATGGTGAGATGACTTTGTCTGCACCCGCTTGACGCAACTTGGTACCTGACGCCGCGTCGCCAGCGCGGGCAACAATGCGGATCGCAGGATTCAACGTCCGCGCGCTGAGCGTGATGTACACATTGTCGGGATTGGAGGGCAACGCCGGGACAATGGTCCCCGCCGCGGCGACATTTGCTCGCTGCAACACATCGTCATCCGTCGCATCGCCGACAATGCAGGGGTATTGTTTGCTCTCCAATTCTTCGATGGAAGCCGCCTGCCGCTCTATCACCACGAAGCGCACGTGCCGTTTGTGCAATTCATCGGCCACCTGTCGGCCGATTCTTCCGTACCCGCAAATGATCACATGTCCGTTGTAGCGTGAAATGCTGCGCTCCATGCGTTTTCTCTTTTGAAAAATCAGCGTGATGAAATACTCGATGGACTGTGTCACCGCATACGCCACGGTGCCGATACCCGCGATGATGAGCACGATGGTGAACATCTTGCCCGCGTCGCTGAGAGGTTCCACCTCCCGGAATCCCACTGTTCCGAGTGTGATCACCGTCATGTACAGAGCATCAAGTCCGCTGTAGCCTTCGAGCAGCATGTAACCCGCTGTGCCGATGACAAACAGCGAGAACATTAGCGCGAGGGAGATCAGGGGCTTTCGCATCGGGGCCGTGAAAATGAAAGCGCGTGTGACAGCAAATTACTGCATGTCACACGCGCTTCCAACGACGCACCATCCACCGCGCGCGTCGAATCAGAATTTAATCACCTTCCGCGTGAGGCATCGGTCCGTCGTACGCAGCACGACGTGGTACACACCGGCAGGTTGATGCGCGAAGGGAATGGTGATGGTGCCGCTCCCGTCCCGCGCGATCCCGTGCCCGCTATGCACAGTACGTCCGAGATGGTCAAGTACTTCAATGCGGTACGACGCACCCTCGGGAACATCGACGCGCACGATGAAATCGTTCCGTACCGGATGCGGGTAGATGATGAAATTGTCCGCAGCCCCTTCGTTCCATTCAACAGCAAGTACGGCAACATCGAATGGATTCGACCACGCTTCGCAACCATACTCATTGGTAATACGGACGCCATACTGGCCAGGGAGCAGCAATCGCAGCGAATCGCTGTTCGCTCCCGCAATCACCTGCCCGTCACGAATCCAGGTATAGGTCGTGGCCGGGCCCGTCCACAGCACATCGCCCACGCGCTGTATGATTGGTCGTGGCGGTCGCGGCAGGGGAGTGATGCGAACGGTGTCGGAAAAACCGAGACGTCCATCCGCTGTCTCGCCGACACAGAAGTACAGGCCGGTATCCGAAGCAACCAGGAGCCGTGTGGTGTCGAGCGTGGACCATATCCACCGAACAAAATTGGCACCGCCGTCGAGCACCACGGTATCCTTCTCGCACAGTTCGATGTGCGGGGGATGGGAGAGCGGATAGCGGAACATATCCCTTCCTGTGCCGGGAATCACCACGCGTACTGTGCAGAAGGTGGTGTCGGCATTGCTGGCATACATGTACAGCGGTAGATCGTAGACGCGACCATCCTTGACCAGCGGATGGGAGAGCATCCACAGCACCGAGCCGCTTTGCTGTGGATTGAGCAAGCGTGGAATGACGCGTTTGTTGTGCGTCTCCTCGCTGTCCGGATCGTGAAAGCGCAGCTCGCCCTGAATATCCAGCGAGGCGAACACCGTGTCACTGCGCGTCCCGCCGATATTCATGACATTCGCCTCAACGACAAAGGGCATGGGGTGGTAGCGCCAATAGCGTGTGTCCAGAACAATGGACGGAGGTGGCGTGCTGCATTGCAACACCGCTCCCGCTTGAGGGACGCGGACTCTGACACAGCACTCGATGGGCGGGTGATTGTCGAAGGTTGCGCCGACGCAGATCGTGATGGAATCGCCGATGCTGCGCGGCAGCGCGGTTATTTCCCAGCGCGCTTCCCTCCAGTCACCAGCGGGAATGCCCTCGGGAGCGTCGACGATGGTCTCGCTCTGCGGCGAGACGAGGCGCATCGCACCCTGCGGGAAGCTGATGGTGTGGTGCCCGCCCACGGCGGCTTCGTCGCCGGTATTGATGTAACGCGACACCACGGAGAAACTACGCGGAATATAGCTTGCGGAATCGCCGTCCCAACGCACTTCCGGCGGTGCGCTGATATCGCAGAACAGCACGCTGCGCATTGGACGAACGGTGGCCACCGCCTCGACGTCGGGCACCATGACGCAGCCCCTTTCGAAAGTCACATGTTCCAACTGAATACACGCGTGCACCGTGTCGGCACTGGGTTTGGCGCGGAAGCGGAATTCGAGCAACGTGCCGAGAGAGGCCAGCGTTGCGCGGTTATTGGATTGGATGTTCACCGTGCCAGGACTCAATGTGAACGTCACCGGCAGGTTTTCCAGCAATGTGCCATCGGTGAGCACGTTGACAAAATCCACTTCGTCGGGATTGTAGCGCAACGTGGCGGTGAAGGGATACCACTGTTGCGGCGGGCCCTGCAGCAGCTTCCACGGCACGGTGAACAGCACCCCACCCGCACTGCTTGTCGATTCGAGTGCGGTATTCACCGTCTGGAAGATGCTGGAATCCAGCGGAGCGCGAAACGTCTTGCTCTTCGCGTCGCTGCCGCCGCAGAAATTCGGTATCTGCATGTCCACCACATGCGGCGCCCCATCGGTGCACGAGGATTCGTAGGTGATCATGCACTCGCCGAAACCTTGGGAGATAATGGTGGAAATTTCCTGAAAATACGAGGCGAGCTGTCCGGCGTTGGGCGTTTGAAAATAGCGACCACCGCTGAGCTTGGCGATCATATCCAGTTCGATTGCGTTGATGCCCGTACCCAGACCGATGGTGAATACGCGGATATTATGAAAATTCGCGAGAGCGATGATCTCCGATGGCGTGTGCGACGAAGAGCCGTCTCCACCATCCGTCACCGCCACAACCGCCCTGCAGGTATTGCCGCCGTCATTCGCCACTTCCTGTATGCCGCGGTAGGTCGCATCCCAGATGGCGGTCATCCCTCCCGGAGCGACGACATCCACGGCGGCATGTAAAAGAGCGCGGTCGGTGGTCATGGCTTGCCGCACGGTCACGGTATGGTCGAAGGAGAGCACCGCCACCTCGTCGCCGACTCCGTCCATCAAATCTATGAACGCATGCGCGGCGGCCTTTTCGCCGGCAATGCCTGCGCCTTGCATGGAGCCCGAGGCGTCCAGCACCAGCGCCACAGACATCGGGCAACGCACGGTGGGATCGGGACAATGCAGTGTGAATTGATCGACCCCGATGCCGTCCTCAAGAATGCGAACATCCGCGGGCGACAAGGTCCACACGGGATTACCACCACAGGAGACACTGAAGTATAATTCCACCGTGGGCCATTGCACATCGACACGGCGGAAGTTCAGGCTTGGCTGAGCGTTGGCGAACTGCGACAGCAGGACCACCATCGCGGCAAAAACGAGAAGGTACGTGCGCATGTTGTATCCTCTGAAGGCAGGGAAGAAAAAATTCATTGTTTCCGAGTTGTGATCGGTATGTGCCTCAGACACAACCTGCTCAGCGATGAACGGATTATGCTTCATGAAACAGGACGAACAAGTCAGTAACACAACAATGCGACTTCGGTTACAGGTGAGATCTTCCCCTTGAGTCTGATCCGGCCCTACGCGTAACTGCCCCGAAACGTGGGATATCCCGGGGTGCTCGCGATGCTCGCATCGGGTGGGAAGCCCCTTTGCACAAGGAGCGGACTATCCACTATGCAATCGATTCCCTATTCAGCGCATTGCATACCTGTGCAAGCCATTGCATGCGGTGAATTGGAGTCCTGCATCCGCAATAATGGGGAATGGCGGGCGTGTCTGTTCAAGTCCGGCGTGAGAGAAGCCCTGTTACAGTCATGGAAATCAACGCACTTCAACCTCAAGTGGCACTTGAGGTAAGTAGAGGATCACGCACTCGGATATTCTGGCACAGTTCTTGAGCAATGCCCTCCAGTTACTACTGAGCCATTGATTGCATACCTGAGGAGGACTTTGAGTCATGACATTGTTACGACGAAACCGTATCGCCGCATGGACGCTGTTGTTCGTGGGCGTGTTCCTTTTTGGAACTGTGGATAGCTTTGGTGCCGTACGTACGTGGGTTGGTGGCACGAGCGGGAATTGGTCAACGCCCTCCAACTGGGGCGGTACAGTGCCCGGATCAAGCGACGTAGCTGTGATAACCGGTCCTGTTACCGTTATTCTCAATGCACCTGCAAGCGTCGGTGAAGTTCGAATTACGGGCGAAGTGCTATTCCGAGGCGACAACACTTTAACCATTGGCACGCTTAACGTGGGGTATGCCTCAACAGTTGGTACTCTCCTCGTGGAGTACATCTCTACGGTGAGCGTACCGCTTTTAACTATCAATACCGCGTTGAATATCCCTGTATCGGGATCAACGATACAGAATAGCACGAACGGCCCACGAGATGTCACGATACTCACCAACGGCAGCTGCACGATTTCCATGGCGGACATTGCCTGCTACATCGGGAATGCGACGACACAGGAGGGTGTCACGACATGGATTAAAAACGAAGATGCATTGCTGTCGAACGTCCGATTCGAGGGAGATATACTGCTAGAGTGCGCCCTGGAATTGGGAAATCGTAACATGTATCTCGGTCAATATTCTGATATGATTCGGTACGCGGATAATAATCAGAACGACTGTCTCGTGAAATGCAGCGGCCAGCATACGGTCGCAGGATCGATACGAAAGAATGTGCATGGCTTGGTCAACACGCTGTATCCGTTCATAGCTGGCGATAGCAAGCTGACAGAAATTCGTATTCGTGTAAACTCACTGACGAGCTACTATACTCCGAGTGGCGAACCTTGGCCTTGGCTGTCGGTGAGGGTTGTGGACATCGACCATCCCGCGAATATGGCAACAAAGGAATACCGTCGATACTGGGTTGTGAATACTGGTGGTGTAAGCGAAACCTGTGCGAATTCCTTCTACTTCGAGGTCGAATTCCACATGGGTGATATTCAAGGCTCACCTCAATCCCTCTACGCGGCTCGTTATACCGATAATTACGAAGATGTCGGGATGAATGGTGCGTGGTACGGCGGGTCCATCATTGGCAGCAATAGCACTGGCAGACTATTCGTCCCGCTCGGTCCGGTATGCGGTCTCGGTGATATCACCATCGGCACCCCCGGCGACCCTGTGCCCGTCGAACTCACCGCCTTCAGTGCGCGCTATGTGCGCGACAATGTGGAACTGAGCTGGCAGACGGCCACGGAGTTGAACAACTACGGTTTCGCCATCGAGCGTTCGGAAGATGGCGATGTGTGGAACGAGGTCGATTTCGTGCCCGGGCATGGCAATTCCTACAGTCCGAAAAATTACACCTACACCGACATGCTCGACGATGCGCTGCGGAGCAAAGGCCAGTTGTCCTACCGCCTGCGTCAGGTCGATCGTGACGGTACCACCGACTATTCCAACATCGTGGTGGTCCGCACCACGCCGCCTCCCGCGGGAGTGCATCTGCACGCCGCGTATCCCAACCCCTTCAATCCCGCGACAACCCTCAGCTTCTCCCTGAGCGAGGCGACGCCGGTGCGCATCACCGTGTATTCCCTGCTGGGCCGACAGATTGCGACCCTCGTGGATAATGCCCTGATGGACGCTGGTTTCCACACCGTCGGATTCAACGGCAATGAGCTGCCCAGCGGTGCGTATGTGATCGAGCTGAACGCAGGTGGAACGCTGCAGCGCCAACGTGTGGTGCTGAGCAAGTAGTATCCGGAGAGAGAGGAACACGAAGAAGCAGGTTGCCCAGGTCCGTCGGGGATAGCGGCCCCGACGGACCAGCGGGACACCCGGGAAGAAGGTTGGTCATTCGATCCAGTGAACAGGATCACGGCAAGCAGCGGAGCACAGTATGGAGATCCCGTTTACCTTCGCGCAACGGTCCTACCCATTGAACCCCAGCGCGACACTCACTTTCACGCTCGAGGAACAACAGGAGATTTCGCTGACCATCTACGATTCGTATGGACGCGTAATTCACACCCTGTATGACCAGGCAATTATGAAACCCGGCTACCACGAACTGCAGCTCTTCGGCGACGCCTTCCCCGCGGGGGGATGCTACGCCCGCCTGCAAACCAAGCATGGCATTCAGCAGCGCACCCTCGTACTGGCCGGAAATCACCAAGGAGGCTGATACTATCGCAGAGATTATGCTGAGGAGAGAGACGCGCCCTTCCGCAACCCGGAGGGGCGTTCCTTTTTTTGTCGTGTTTATCGAAGGTCTCTGAAATCCATTGATGGAGAGTCGTGAGGTGGGCGGAGTAAGGAGGAATGTGTGACCGGGCAAGCTTGCATCCGATGCGTTGGACATGGGTTTACACCCAATCCGCATTGCATACTTCCACCATGCTCTCATCTCCTCCTTGCTCACGCTTCTCCCTTCCGGCATGGATGCTTGTCGGCAGGCACAGCGCCGTGACAATGATTCCGGAGTTTTCTATATTCCTTTTTCGTCAACTGGGTGCCTTCACCTGCATGGGGTTCTCGCGTGTCTGATTCCGCAGTGGACATTCTCATCGTCGATGACGAGGAAATGATTTGCTTCGTGCTCACCAATCTGTTCAAGGTGCACGGCTTCAGTTGTCGCTCCGCATCCCGAGGTGATGTGGCGTTGGCAATGATTGCCGAAAGGACACCGTCACTGGTTGTGCTCGATATCCGCATGCCCGGTCTGAGTGGCTTCGATGTGCTGCACCGCGTCAAGCAAAGCGATCCGCACATTCCGGTCATTCTCATGACTGCGCTGTCGGGTGTGCGCGACGCTGTGGAGGCCATGCGTGCGGGAGCTTTCGACTACATCGCGAAGCCGTTCAACAACAACGACATGATCGCCGTGGTGCGCCGTGCATTGGAGAGCAGCAAAACCGCCGCGGTGGAGGAGGAGGAGGACGAAGCCAGTTTCGAGTTGCACCCGGCCTTCGCATCCATGGGCCAGGGCGCGGCCGTGCGTGCGCTTGCGCGTCGCTGCATGAAGTTCGCGGGCACGACGCATCCCATTCTCATCGTCGGCGAAATCGGCACGGGTAAGCGCATGCTGGCGCGCATACTCCACGAATTATCCGGACGTGCTGGTTCCTTCATTGCTCAAGAGTGCACGGGCGCGGATTTTCGTGTGCTGCGGCGCGAGTTGTTCGGCTCCGCCGATGGCGATGGTACCGAGAATACACGCGGCCGCATGGATTTCGCATCGGGAGGTACGCTGCTTATCGAGGGAATTCACGAGGCGCCGATGCTGTTTCAAGAAACCCTTGCTGATGTGATCCGCAGTGGGGTGTATTCACCCGATGGCGGCGAACATCTGCACAACAATACCGCCCGGCTTGTGCTTACCGCCACAATCAGCGGGAATGTGCTCATCGATGATATCGGCATTAGTCCGTATTTGCTCGATATACTCACCGACTATGTGCTCACATTGCCCGCGTTGCGCGAACGGCGGGAGGATATTCCGGATCTCGCCGCGATGTTCATCAAGGACGCCGCCGAAGAGTTGGCCAAAACCGCACGCGGCATCACACCCAACGCACTCGAGCTGCTCCAGCAGTACGACTGGCCCGGCAACGTGCATCAACTCAAGGCCGTGATCCGCCGCGCCGTACTCACCGCGCATCGCACTATCGATGTGGACAATCTGGAGCTGCCCTCCACCGCGCGTGGTAAAACCGTGCCGGTAAGCGAACGCGTACTCGCCGATTCACCGTTGAAAGAACAAGTGCGCCGACACATCGCCGAAATCGAACGCCAGGTGCTGCTCGATACGCTACGCAAAACCGGATGGAACAAGGCCAAAGCCGCACGCATGCTGCAAGTGACGTACAAGACCATGCTGAAGAAAATTCAGGACTACCGACTCGATAATCCTTCCTGATCAGGACGACCCGATGACCGCGACCCCCGGCGAGGATATCGCCATCGCCATCCGCACCGTACTCGATGCCACGCCCTATGCCGCATATCTTCTGGACGAGGAGTTCCGCGTTGTGTTTGTCAACGCGGCCGCCATCACCCACACCGGCTGGCCGGCCGGCGATCTCCTCGGCAACAACCCGGGCGACGTGCCACTGTTCGGCTACAGTTTTATTCACAGCGTGCAGCCAGCCTTGCAGCGCTCGGGGCAGTGGAGCGGCGAAGCGGTACGTTTCCTCCCCGACGCGTCCCAGCGCACGGTCCGCGCATACTGGACAGGCGTGAAACACGTCCCGTCGGTGGCATACATGGGTGTCGAACTCGATATCACCGAGCGCAAGGCCCTGGAGATCGAACTCGCCCAATCCCGCAAGCTTGCAAAAATCGGCATTCTCTCCGAAGGCATTGCGCACGAATTGCGCAATCCGCTCAGCTATGCGCTCAGCGCTGCGCAATTGCTGGGCGACGACCGGCTGCCACCGGAAGTGCGGGAGCAATGCCTGAACACCATCAGCACCGGGTTGAAAAAAGCGGGACTGATCGTGGAAAATCTCCTGTCACTTGGACGTCCCGCCGCACGCATTTCCCGCGCATCAGTGCTCGTATCCTCTGTAGTCGACGAAGCAATCGAGGCCGTGTCCAATCACGAGGCGTTCCGGAACGTACGCATCGAGACCATGTTTCCGGAGCAACCGCTACGCGTATCCGGCAACCACGATATGCTTGTACAGGTGTTGCACAATGTACTCACCAACGCGTTGAATGAAATGCCGGAGGGAGGGCGCATCACCATCGAGGGAAAGGACACAGGGACGCGCGTGGTGCTCAGTGTACGCGACAGCGGCCCCGGTGTGACGGAGGAGCAGCTCAAGCATCTGTTCGATCCCTTTTACACATCCTCCTCCAGCGGCAAAGGAACGGGCTTGGGATTGACGCTCTGCCATTTCATCATGAAGGAGCACGATGGCAGCATCGAGGTGGAATCCACACCCGGCAACGGGGCGTGCTTCACACTGACCTTTCCGCTTTTCCAGGACGAAGCAATAGAACCCGATTCAGCCGAATAATGTTACATTGGAGTTACCCGCCGGACAGGATACCCACTGTGTGCCGGCAGATTCTTCACTCCCGGAGTTTTGATGAGTACCACTGCTATATTCAATGAACAGGACGTCCGTACCGCGCTCTGCGCGGTGCAGGCGCCGTATATGAGTATCGATCTCGTTGCCGCTGGCATGTTGCACGATGTGCAGGTGGAGGGCGCGGATCTCCGTTTCACTCTCGAGTACCGTGTGCCGCCGTTGCGGGTGCGCGAGGCCTTCGAGCAGCAAGTCCGTATCGCGCTTGCGAAGCATATTCCCAATCTTGGCGACGTCACCATTGATGCACGCGTGAACATTCCCTCGGCGGGCGATACCTCCTCGCGCGGTGTGTTGCCCGGTGTGCGCAACACCATCGCCGTGGCCAGCGGCAAGGGCGGCGTGGGCAAGTCCACCGTTGCAGTCAATCTCGCCGTGGCACTCGCGCGATCCGGCGCCACGGTGGGGCTGATCGACGCCGATATCTATGGTCCCAGCATTCCGCTGATGATGAATGTTCACGAACAGCCCCGCGCGTATCGCGATCAGGATAAAACACGGCTTCTTCCAACGGAGAATTACGGCGTCTCGCTGATGTCGATCGGTTTTCTGGTCAAGCCCGAAGACGCGCTGATCTGGCGCGGTCCCATGGCGGGCGGAGCACTGAAGCAATTCCTCACCGATGTGGATTGGGGAGAACTCGATTATCTGCTGTTCGATCTTCCGCCGGGAACCGGCGACATACAGCTCACGCTCTCGCAGTCGCTGCCCTTGACCGGCGCGGTGATTGTCACCACGCCGCAGGACATCGCTCTGGCCGACGCTCGCAAGGGAGTGCGCATGTTCGAGAAAGTGGCCGTGCCCATACTCGGCCTTGTGGAAAACATGAGCTACTACGTGTGTTCGTCCTGCGGCAACCGCGATCATGTCTTCAGCCATGGCGGCGGACGCGCTACCGCGGGCGAGTTGAATGTGCCCTTCATTGGCGAGATTCCGCTCACCACCGCGGTGCGCGAAGGCGGCGACAAGGGTGTTCCCATAGTGGAAATGCAACCCGATGGACCCATCGCCTCGAGTTTTTTCGAAGCCGCCCTACAGCTCGCCGGCACCGTATCCGAGCGCAATCTCACGCAAGCACAGACACCTTCCATCGATATTTCACTGTAAGCCATGGGCATCAACAACATCGACGAAGCGGAGCGCATCATCGAGGCAAGCCTCGAGGAAGTGCGGCCACATCTGCGTGTGGACGGAGGAGACATCGAGCTGGTATCGGTTTCTCCCGACGGAATAATCGAGGTACGCTTTCTAGGTGAATGCGCCTCATGTTCCTTGGCCATTATGACACTGCGCGCGGGCGTGGAGCGCGTGTTGATGCATGCGCTGCCCAGTATACGGCGCATCGAGATGGTCTAAGGCGTTCGGGCCTCGTTGAGAGCATACGGTATGAATGGGATGGGGTGCGAACTCCATCCCGTTTCTGTTTCCGTACGAGTGAATCCGCATGCGGGAATTTTTCCATACACAAAAATTTTCCCACATTACGCTTCACCATTTCCCATCAGCAGCGCATGGATGTGCCCGATGGAAGAGCAGAGCGGCGTCGTGTTCGGATTATTCGGCCACTCCGGCAAACAGGCGGCCGTGGACGCCCTGCGGGTCGCCATCACCTTTCTTGAACAGCGGGAAATTCCGTTTCTCGTGGACGAAGACATCGCCGCGCTGTTGCCGTTCACTCTGGACGATGAATCCGTCGGCGCCCTCGCTCCCCGTGCCACCATCGCGCGCGAGGCGGATTTCGTCATCACCTTTGGAGGCGACGGGACCATGCTCGCCGCCATTCAGGCCACACTTCCATTCGACACGCCCGTCCTCGGTGTGAATCTCGGTAAGCTCGGTTTCCTCGCGGATGTTGGCGCAGATGAGGCCCTGTGGGCAATCGAGCAAATCCTGGAGAGCCGCCACACCGTCGAGCGCCGCATGACATTGACCGGCAGAATCGGCGGCACGGGACAGGAGTTCCATGCGCTCAACGATATTGTGGTTGGAAAAAGCGGCACTGCGCGCGTGATCAGCATCGACGCCTACGTGAACGGCGACTTCCTCGCATCCTTTCTGGCCGATGGCATTATCATCTCCACTCCCACGGGTTCGACGGCGTACTCGCTTGCCACGGGTGGACCTGTGGTGGTGCCGAGCAGCGAGGTGATTGTCATCAGTCCGATCAGCGCGCACACACTCACCGCCAGGCCCGTGATCGTGGCGGGAACGAGCAATATCACCATTTGCGCTTCCACCGAGGAGGGCACGTTGATGGTGATGAACGACGGACAATCGGTACTGCGTGACACGCTGTCGGTGGATATGGAAATTTCCCGGGGGCGACATTCCGTGGCATTGATTAAAAACCTTGGTCCGAATTATTTTGAAACGTTGCGCGCGAAACTCGGATGGGGGCAGGATGGCCGCTTTCACGGCGGAAGCTCCATTCGATCGCCGCATTGATCGGCACGTATTCACCCAATCGCCAGGATTATCACCATGCAACGATTGTTTATAGCAGCCGCGCTTCTCCTCATGCTTGCAGCATCCACGCAAGCGCAGGATGCGGAGGTCAAGCTTGGTCCACTCGGCATCGAGGATTTGATTGAATTGCCCGGTTGGTTCGGCGAGGATTTCCTCACCTATCAGCCGCAGCGTGAGTATCACGAGGCCTTGCCAAAGCACATGCAGGATGTAGAAATCCTCTGTATTCTCGGCACCTGGTGCTCGGACAGCAAGCGCGAGGTCCCCCGCATGATTCGCCTGATGCAAACCGTCAATATTCCTCCTGATAAACTGAAGCTGATCGGCGTGGACAGGCAAAAGATCTCACCCGGTGGCGAGCAGCGTGTGTACAATATCGAGCGCGTGCCGACGTTCATTTTTCTGCGCAATGGAAAGGAAATTGGTCGCATTGTCGAGGCACCACTGGCATCGCTAGAGAAGGATATGCTCGGCATTATCGATCCCGACGCGGGGAAGGGAACGCCTCCTCCGCCTCCCACGCCGGTGGAGGAAGTCATCACGAAAGACGATGGGACGTTGGAAGTCAAGAAACCGGCGGATGCGCCGGAGAAGCATCACGACAGCAGCGACGTTTCACCATCACAAAAGTGATCGTTCGACACATTGTCTAGGACGAGGGCGCGGCGACGCGCCCTCGCGTCGTTTTGCTGGGGAAGCGGTGCTGGGGACTATAGTGATCGATGGCGGGCATACGCGCCGTCTCGCCTCCCCGAGCGGGGACAGGAATCCCGACTCCTGTGTCCGCCTTGTGATTCCAGCCCCGAGGTTGTAACTTGTGCAAATGCGATTGGTACGCTTCGCCCTCGCTTCATAAGCGTACATTCCGGCACATTCTGACATTTCATATAGTCCTTGCTGTTTCTTTACTCAGGAGAAATGTATGGCTGAGACGAAACATGTTCCGTTTGTCCCCGCGGACACGGATATGAAGGAGTTTACGCTACGCGCGTTGCTCATCGGTCTTGTCCTCGCCGTGGTACTGGGCGCCGCCAACGCCTATCTGGGCTTAAAGGCGGGCATGACCATCGCGGCCACGTATCCGGCCGCGGTGATCGGCATGGCCCTGCTCAAGGTGATGAAGGGATCGATTCTGGAAGAGAACATGGCGCGTACCGTCGGTTCCATCGGAGAATCCGTGGCCGCAGGTGCCATCTTCACATTGCCGGCATTTTTTGTTGCCGGCATCTGGCCGGATTTCTTCACCACGTCGAATTACATCACCTCGACGCTTATTCTGATTTCCGGAGGCGTGCTCGGAATCATGTTCGTTGCACTGCTGCGCCGCGTCATGGTCGAGGATCCCGAACTGCCGTATCCCGAATCGGTGGCCGCGGCCGAGATCCACAAGGCTGGTCGTGGCGGCGGCGGAGGTTCGAAATTCTTGTTTGGCGCCATGATCGCCGGTGCGCTTGTCAAAGCGCTGGGCATGTTCAAGGTGTTCGCGCAGGTGTTCGAAACCTTTATCCCGTTCACCAAGCAGACTATCACCGGCATGGATAAGGTACCGCTCGCCTCCGGCGCGCAGGGTGTGTCCGGCACCGGCGGTATGGTGGTGACCTCCTTCAAAATCAGCCCGGCCTACGTGGGCGTGGGGTACATCATCGGACCGAAACTGGCGTCGCTCAACTTTTCCGGCGGATTGATCGCCTGGGGATTGCTGACGCCGATTATCCTGTATTTTATTGCACCGTATCTCAATCTGCAGGAAATCGTCACTTCGATCATGGCTGCGGACAAGAACATGTCGCAGAGTGACGCCATACAGAAGGCGTGGATTGACAGCGCATATCAGGTGTGGAAGTACATCGTGCGTCCCATCGCCATTGGCGGTATGCTTGTGGGTGCGAGTTTCACGCTGTTCCGCATGCGCAAAAGTCTCACCGCCGGCATCGCGCGTTCGGTCAGTGACGTGAAGAAAGCAGCGTCGGGTCAATCCACCGACACATTGCGCACGGAAAAGGACATTCCCTTCACCTGGACGTTGCTTGGCATTTTCGGCGTCGCGGTGGCCACGTTCCTGATCACTTTCTTCCTGTTCAACACCACCTTCGTGGTTGCCTTGGTGGCGGCGACGGTGATGATCATTCTCGCGTTCTTCTTCGCAGCGGTGTCGGGCTATCTGGTCGGCATCATGGGATCGAGCAATAACCCGATCAGCGGACTCACGCTCACGGCGCTGGTTGTCACTGCTTTGATCATGGTGGTTCTCGGCGCCGAGGAAACGCATGGCGTTGCCTCTGTGCTCGGTGTGGCGGCCATCGTGTGCGTAGCGGCCGCTGTCGCAGGCGAGATGTTGCAGGATCTCAAGGCGGGACACATTCTTGGTGGTACGCCTTGGAAAATGGAAGTTGGCGACATCATCGGTGTTGTGCTCGCGGGCTTTGTCATGTTTGGCGTGCTCGTTTTCTTGAACAATGGCGACATCGCAAATGGCGTGCGCGAAGGGTACACCGGAGGCTTCGGCAGCCGCGAGCTCCCCGCGCCGCAGGCCAGTCTGATGGCCATTCTCTCTCGTGGCATCGTCGAGCAGCAGATGGCATGGCCTCTGATCATCGTGGGTATGCTGATGGGCGCGGCGTTCATCGCCATGCAGGTGAAGAGCCCTATGCTTGTGAGCGTCGGCATGTACCTGCCGCTCGAGACCACCTTCGCCATTTTCCTCGGCGGATTGATCAAAGGTGGTGTTGATATGGTGAAAGCCAAGCGCAAGGTCAACGAGGCGCAGGATGCCCGTATCGAGAACACCGGCGTTCTGCTCGCTTCGGGACTTATCGCCGGCGAAGCGCTGGTTGGTCTCATTTTCGCGGGCTTCGCGGCCTTCGAAATGTTCCCGGGCGCGGTGTTCGAGAATCCGTCGTTCATCGTCAGCTTGCTGGTGATGGCGGCCATAGCGTGGGGTCTGATCAAGATTCCGGTGAGCAACGCCGGCAATCCCAACGATCCCGCACCGCCCTCTGCCGCGCATTGATGCGCCCCATCATGAACGGTAACGCAGAATCTCCCGCATGTGCGGGAGATTCTGCGTTACATCGAACGCTTTCGACGGGAATGCACCATGCTCCGACCACAAACACACTGAATCACCATCACTGACACGGCAACGCATGTTCGGCAAGAAAGAGCAAGAGTCACTCAATCTTCTCACGTTGATTCCGCAACGACGACGCGACTACGACATTGACGAGCAGGGAATAGTCACCGTCCACATGCCCCGCTTTGAAAGTGCGTGGATGCGAAAATATTTTGTGCCAAAGCGACGGAATCCTTTTGTGCATACACGCCTCGATGCAGTGGGCTCTTTCGTCTGGCAACAGTGCGATGGAGTCACCAGTGTGGCGGGCATCGCCGAGCGTATGCGCGAGCATTTCGGCGAGGACGCCGAGCCGGTGCACGACCGCCTGGCGCTGTTCATACGTGTGTTGTTCCGTCGCACCTGGATCAGTTTGCACCGCGAGGATGGCACCCCAGTGCGCTAACAGCCGAGGCTCGTGCAGCTGTAGAGCAGAGTTTTTGCGCGACTACTCCTGAATAGTTGTCTGCCTCCGTCGCGCATGCTATGTTACCATGTTCTAAGCCACACCGACGACCGATCTGGATGGTCGCCGCGTTCGTATTTTACCATCTCAACCACCCGGACATTATGGAACAGATCAAGACCGCGCTCAATGAATCGAAGGCCGCACGGTGGACCGCGTTGTTCCTCATCGCGTTCTCGATGCTCGCCGCGTATTTCTTCGTCGACATGCTGGCTCCGCTGCAGCAGCTCCTCGAAGTGTATTACAAATGGAATCCCGAAGTGTACGGGACGTTCTCGGGTTCCGAGTACTATCTGAACATGTTCGGCTTCCTGCTTGTGTCGGGAATCATTCTGGACAAAATGGGCATTCGCTTCACCGGTGTGTTCTCGACGCTGTTGATGCTGCTCGGTGGCGCGGTCAAGCTGTATGCGTTGACGGACTACTTCAATGCCGGCGGTTTCGGTTTTGATTTTCTGAATTCCTTCATGCCGTGGATGCCCGCATCGGCGAAACTCGCTTCCGTGGGCTATGCTATTTTCGGCATCGGTGTGGAGATGTGTGGCATTACCGTTTCGAAGACGATTGTGAAATGGTTCAAGGGCAAGGAACTGGCTCTCGCCATGGGCATGGAAATGGCCACCGCGCGCATGGGTGCATCCGGAGCGTTTTTCTTTTCGGCACTAATCGCCGACGGCGTGCCCAGCCGTTCCGTGGTTGTCGGCTGCGCCCTGTTGTTCATCGGTATGCTCACGTTCCTGACCTACGTGGTTACGTTTGATAAAAAATTCGACAAGGAAATGGGTTTGGACAAGAAGGGCAACGATGGTTCCGAGGAGGAGTTCAAGCTCAGCGATCTGGGTAAAATCGTCACCAACAAGGCTTTCTGGTACATCTCGCTGTTGTGCGTACTGTTCTATTCCGCGGTGTTCCCTTTCCTGAAGTACGCTGTGAACATGATGCAGAACAAGTTGGACATCTCCGCCGAAACAGGAGGCCTGATTTCCGGATTGTTGCCTGTAGGCACAATCCTGCTGACGCCCATCATCGGCAATTACATCGACAAGAAGGGCAAGGCCGCGTCGACGATGATGCTGGGTGCGACGTTGTTGTTCGTTTCGCACCTCATATTCGCTATCGCCCCGCCAAGCATGCCACTGTATATTTTCGCCATTCTCGTCCTTGGAGTGGCGTTCTCGCTCGTACCCGCGTCCTTGTGGCCTTCGGTTCCGAAAGTGGTGGAGGAGCGATACCTTGGCTCGGCGTATGCCGTGGTATTCCTCATTCAGAATTGGGGACTTGGTCTCATCCCGGCCATGATTGGCATCATCCTCACTGCGGTCAATCCCGGTGTTGCCGATGCGCTTGCAGCGGGTGACACGACTGCGCGCTACGATTACACCATTCCCATGTTGGTGTTCGCATCGCTGGGAGTGTTCGCGTTGTTCTTCGGCTATCTGCTGCGCGGCGAAGATAAAAAGAAGGGCTACGGCCTCGAGGCGCCGAACATCAAGTAACGAGTAGTGAGCTATTAAACTGGCGCGGTATCCGTTGGGAAGCGGATACCGCGTTTTTTTTGAGAGAAATCACTTCGCACGTGTCCCGGTCACGGTGACGAACGAGGGTGGTTTGCTCAGTGGGGCGAACGCTTCGCGACGAGCATTGTGATATCGTCGGACTGCGGGGCACCTTCAGTAAAGCGGAGAACTTCATCCCGTATGCAGGACAGGGCGTCGCACGCGGCGCGTTGCCGGCACTGCGACACCAGATCGCGCAAACGATCATCGCCAAACTCTTCCATCTCGCGGGAGAGCGCTTCATTGACGCCGTCGGTGTAGCACACCAAGGTGTCGCCTGGATCCAACCGTGCCGTGCCCATGGAGTAGGGTGGAGGCGTGCTCAGAATCCCGAGAATGAGCCCGCCATCGGACAGCGCGGTAATCCCGCCGTCCGCACGCGCGATGTAGGGTGGATTGTGTCCGGCATTGACATAGTGAAATTCGTGCGTGGCAATGTTCAGCACACCCCAAAAGAAGGTGATAAACTTGTCAATGCTGGTATTGCCGTGGATCAGTGCATTGATGCGCGCAGTGGCTTCGGGTAAGGGAAGGCGAAGTGGTGCGATGGTTCGCAAGGCTGCTTGGACATTGGCCATCAGAAGCGCGGCGGGAATACCTTTGCCGGCCACATCGCCGATGGCGAGAATGTATTCATCGTCATTGAGGCGAATGACATCATAGTAATCTCCACCTACTTGCTGCGAACTTTCATTGATCGCCGCAAGGGAATAGCCCGCAATTCGCGGCAACTCCTTGGGCAGTAAACCTTGCTGGATAGTTTTCGCGAGACTCAGTTCTTTCTCGATTCGCTGCTTCTCCACCATTTCGGCGAACATTCGGGCATTCTCCAATTCGGAGATCGTCATACGGGCGAGGGCGGAGAGGTATTCGAGATCGCCCCGATCGAAGCGTTCGCCGCCGACACGCTCACCGAGACAGAGCACGCCACGAAGAGTGTTCTGCGAGAGCATCGGTACCACCGTGCCTAGACCCTGCCGGTGCAGCCATTGTTCGAGATCGTTTTCCGGAGTGCGGCGTGGTGAGAACTGTATGGTTTCACGCAGCTCCATCATTCGTTGCTGCATGTCGGTGTTGGGAAGGAAGTCGGGCAAGCGAACGGTTGCGGGTCGCAGCGATGTCCCGTCCCAGACGAAAACGACGTAGCGAAGCACACGAAGCTGACCCATAAGGGCATAGCCGAGAATGCGCAAGATGGCATCGGTGTCGAACGTGGTGTTCATCTCGCGACTGAGTTCGAACAAGGTATTCATTTCCTGAATCTTCTTGTCGAGTCGACGATTGACCTGTCGCAGTTCCTCGATAATTACAGCGCTGCGCACAGCGGTGGCAGCCACCGCCGCAACACTTTCGAGGAACATGATATCCGCCGTGCCATACGGTTTATCTCCAATGCGCTTACCCAGACCGACAATTCCGACCATCCGGTCTTCGAGGCGCATGGGAATGACGATATGGAGGGCGCAGCGCGCACAGCAGCGTGCGAAATCGCGGACATCGTCCACCGGATGCTGCATCAGTTCATCGACGTACTGCACATGTTCCCACTGCACCGGCAGGGGAAATTCCTGTTCGAGATCCACACCGCTCAATCCTTTCAGGGAGCGGAGACGGTAGTGCCCCGCACTACTTTCAACGAGAACGGCGCTGCGTGTGACGAGCAGCTTACCCATGCAGGTGAGGAGTACATTCCCGAGGATGAACTCCAGATCCGTGGACGCGTTCAGCACATTGCTCAACTCCAGAAGAGCTGCGCTGTCGGAGATACTCTCACGCGCGGCGTTCTCTGGGGATGATCCGTTTGCTGAGGGGTCGTGTTCGTGTTGGTTCCGCAAGTTCACTCTGGCATCGGGGATGTGATGTGACAATATACGAAAATGGTGGAGAAGGGCGGGGTGGGCGCGCGTGGTTGGAACGGAGTGGATGCGTCAATCCGCAGCTCTCAGCGAGGATGAACACCGGAAGGTGGTCCAAGGGCCCTGAGGACTCGCCGTGTCATGAACACCTTTCCTCCACCCGCTGGTGCTGGATTTTGGGCGATCCCGGCGGCTCTGCGTTTTTCCTCCATGAAGTGCGGTGGTCAAAGAGGGGTGATCCGGGTCTTCGTACCGGCCATCGTCGTCTGGTGTAAGCACGTGCGGATTCATGAATCCGCATCTTCGCTTCCGTACGACAGAATCTCAACCTGAAACACGCTCCCACCCTTCTTACCATCGAAAAAAGCCCTCCTCGCCACCACCCAACACCCGACCACGGCCTCCTTTTCCCCGCCACCAACCCGCACTCCCACCGCTAGGAACGCAGCCTCCCTATCCGCACGGACCGCTTCGGTCCCCGGAGTGGTTTCGGATGGATATGTCGGCTATATTCGCCGGAAGAGACTGGCGCCCGGGCTACGCGCGCCAACGCTCGAGGACGAGAATGCGCGGACTGGCACGATCCCGCGGGGTCACAGCGCCGGGCGCGGGACCCGGAGCCGCCTGACAGCCGCCGCTTCCCGCCGGGATACGGATACATGAATCCGCATCGGGCCATGCGCGCTCCCCTGTCGGCAGCGTCA
>DAOSDL010000045.1:0-36826 GCA_035362335.1 Bacteroidota bacterium | reverse complement strand
TGCCATGTGAACGGCAACTACCAGTTGCAGTACACCGATTGCTGGCAATGCCACGAAACTGATTTTGCTGCAACTCTGCAGCCCAATCATGCGGCGGCACAGTTCTCGCACGACTGCACGCAATGCCACAATACCGTGGCGTGGAAGCCGTCGACCTTTGATCATGCGAGCACGAAATTCCCGCTACAGGGTGCGCATGTGGCGCAGCCCTGCCAGGCCTGCCATGTGAACGGCAACTACCAGTTGCAGTACACCGATTGCTGGCAATGCCACGAAACGGATTTCACCGCCACGCTGCAGCCCAATCACGCGGCGGCGCAGTTCTCGCACGATTGCACGCAATGCCACAACGCCGTGGCGTGGAAGCCGTCGACCTTTGATCATGCGACAACGAAGTTCCCGCTGCAAGGCGCGCATGTGGCGCAACCCTGCCAGGCCTGCCATGTGAACGGCAACTACCAGTTGCAGTACACCGATTGCTGGCAATGCCACGAAACGGATTTCACCGCCACGCTGCAGCCCAATCACGCGGCGGCGCAGTTCTCGCACGATTGCACGCAATGCCACAACGCCGTGGCGTGGAAGCCCGCGATCTTTGATCATGCGACAACGAAATTCCCGCTGCAAGGAGCGCATGTGGCGCAGCCCTGCCAGGCCTGCCACGTGAACGGCAACTATCAGTTGCAGTACACCGATTGCTGGCAATGCCACGACACGGATTTCAACGCAGCCGTGCAACCGAATCACGCTGCGGCGCAGTTCTCGCACGATTGCACGCAGTGTCACAGCGCATCGGCGTGGAAGCCCGCGACCTTTGATCATGCGACAACGAAGTTCCCGCTGCAGGGCGCGCATGCGGCGCAGCCCTGCCAGGCCTGTCACGTGAACGGCGACTACCAGTTGCAGTACACCGATTGCTGGCAATGCCACCAAACCGATTTCAACACCGTTTTGCAACCGAATCACGCTGCGGCGCAGTTCTCGCACGACTGCACGACATGCCACAACACCGTGGCGTGGAAGCCGTCGACCTTTGATCATGCGACAACGAAATTCCCGCTGCAAGGCGCGCATGCGGCGCAGCCCTGCCAGGCCTGTCACGTGAACGGCAATTATCAGCTACAGTACACCGATTGCTGGCAATGCCACGCGGCGGATTTCAACGGGGTTGTGCAGCCCAATCACGCTGCGGCGCAATTTTCGCACGATTGCACGCAGTGCCATACCAATGTCGCTTGGAAGCCCTCGACGTTTGATCACGCAACGACGAAGTTTCCGTTGCAGGGCGCGCATGCGGCCCAACCCTGCCAGGCCTGCCATGTGAACGGCAACTACCAGTTGCAGTACACCGATTGCTGGCAATGCCACGCGGCGGATTTCAACGCCACGCTGCAGCCCAATCACGCGGCGGCGCAATTCTCGCACGATTGCACGCAGTGTCATACCAATGTCGCTTGGAAGCCCTCGACGTTTGATCACGGAGCGACGAAGTTCCCGCTGCAAGGCGCGCATGCTGCACAGCCCTGCCAGTCCTGTCATGTGAATGGCAACTACCAGTTGGTGTATAGCGATTGTGTCCAATGTCATCAACAGGATTTCGATCAGACGGTGAATCCTCCTCATGTAGCCAATCGCTTCCCCGCGACCTGCGGCACCTGTCACACGCAAACGAGCTGGGTACCCTCCACCTTCGATCATGCAGCCACCGCGTTTCCGCTCACAGGCGCGCATCAGACACGACCCTGCCTGGATTGCCATGTGGCCGGGAACTATCAGCTCTCATATACGGATTGTCGCCAATGCCATGACGCGGATTACCAAGCGGTCACGAACCCATCGCACGCATTGAATCAATTTCCGCGTGATTGCACGATGTGCCACAACACATCGTCATGGAGGCCCTCCACATTCAGTCACGCCTCAACCGCTTTCCCGCTTCAGGGTGCGCACATCACGCGTCCCTGTCTGGATTGCCACGTCAACGGGAATTATCAGTTGAGCTACACCGATTGTTACCAATGTCACCAGAGCGACTACACTTCGGCCGTGACTCCGGCGAACCACTCGGCGATGAATCTCTCCCATGCATGCGGGACCTGTCACACGCAGACCTCCTGGTCGCCGGCCACGCCCTTCCGAACGATGCACAATGTGAATGCCCCCGCGGGATTCCCCATTTACGGATCGGTCAAGCACAAATATCAGGACGAGTGGGACACGTGCAACCAATGTCACACCAGCAATGCCACAACCACATTCTGCTGCACGAGCTGTCATGAACACAGCAATCAGTCGGAGTTGAATCAGGATCATCAAGGTGTGAGCGGCTACGCGTACAACTGCACATCCTGCGCCGGAAGCGGATGCCATCCGGACGGGAGGGAGCCCTGAGGTGCGTCATCCCAGCGAGGTACGGAACAGTATTCCAACGCGTGCGCTGTTGCTGTGCGTGTTGCTGTTGCTGGCGCAAAGTCTGAGCGCGCAGTTGCGTGAGCATACGGCGAAGGTCACGTATGTCACCAGCACGACGGTGTATGTGGATGCGGGGACGAAGGATGGATTTCGTGAGGGAGACACACTTCGCATCTGGAAAGCGGGAAGCAGCACTGCGATGTTGAAGGTGACGCACATCGCCTCGAAGTCATTGGCGGCCTCCATTCTTGAAAAAACGCAGGTGGTACTGATAGGTGACGAGGTGCGAGGTAGCGCCCGCACCATAGCGCAGGTCGATGCAACGCGGGATACAGCCACGACATTGGTGCAAGCGCCGGTGCGTGGTGCTGACGCGGTGAGACGAGATTCGCTGCCGCGAATACCGGATCGAGTTTCGGAAACCCGCGTACGGGGACGCATTGCTCTGCAATACCATGCACTGGAGAGTTCTGTTTCGCCCGGATTGGATTTTTCACAGCCGGCAGGCGTCGTGCACGTTTCGACGGAGCGTCTGTTCAATGCCCCGTTGGAATTCCGGTACTACTCGAACCACCGCTACGACGCGCGATCCAGCGAGCGACGCGCCGGGGTGGAGGAGAGCCGCTTTCGTCACCGTTTCTACCAGCTCTCGTTGCAGTATGGCGAGGCTGCCGCGCCGTTGACCGCGCGGATTGGCAGATTCGTACCCTACGAGGTGGGAGGAATCGGTACGTTGGATGGCGCCATGGTGGTTGGTCGAAGCAACGGTTACGAAATAGGAGCGCTGCTCGGGTCACAACCGGGGTACAGGGATTCCGAGTTGAATATCCGGGATCAGAAGGTCGCGCTGTATGTGGGAAGGAATCGCGTCCCCGGTAATTGGAATTTCGGTGCAGCATTCGCGCAGACCTATCGCGATGGGGCGCTGGATCGCGGGTATGTGTATCTCGTCAATTCCGTGGCGGTAGTGGAAAATCTTACCTTGTATCAGAATGCCAGTGTTGATCTTTACGATACCGACGGGCGCGATGGGATGTTCGCCCCGCATTTCTCTGATTTTTTTCTCTCCGCCACGTGGCGTCCGCTGAGGGTGCTGTCCCTTTCGGCATCGATGTCCGACAGGCGAAACATTTTTTTCCTGCGTAGCTATGCGGAGATACCGGACTCGTCGTTTCGTTCCAATCGATCGCAGTCCTATCAATTCAGTGCGGGAGCGAACGTTGCCGCGGGCATGTATCTCTCGGTGACGTCGGCATTGCGCAACAGCGAAAGCACTGATCCGGCGGCTTCGATCTCCGGGCGTTTCACTTGGTCGAATGTTTTGAACTCGCGCCTGAATCTGTATTTTTTCGGCGGATATGCCGATAATGTGTTCACCACGTCCACATCGGCAGGCGTGGAGGTCAATCGGGATCTTTTCCAGAGTTTGTACACTGCGCTGCGTTTGGTCCGCTCCGACTATGCGCCGGTGACCGCCGGAAGAGCGTACGCGCGCACTTCCCTGAATGTGGACGCCTATTACCGCGCGAGCAGGGAGGTGAACGTTTCGTTGAATTTCGAGCATTACTGGGAAGGCACGTACGTGACCGACCGCGTGTACACAGAGGTTACGTACCGTTTTGACTGATGTGATGTCGTCATCGTCGCGAGTGCCATGGGAATCACTGCTTCCGGCTGGACATTATCTCCGGCGGAGCAGCACGCCACAGCTCATTCGCTTCGGTCTGGAGAGTCGGGGCGTGCGGTGAGGTGGGAAGTGTGCGTCCGGCGATACCTCCCCGGGTTGGAGGCGTACATGGGTCGGGTGAGGGCAGCGTGGTCTGGTGCGCAGCCCTCGGCAGGGATATTCAGTGAATAGCCAAGCTCGGGGCTCGGTCCCGATTCGTGCGTGTCCGGCGGTCAGATTCAGTGAATAGCCAAATCCGAACCCTGGACTCCGCGTACTCCCGCCCAGGCGGGGATATTCACTGAATAGCCAAATTCCGCTCGCCCGCCCCGTCTTTCGCCCCGAGCATGGGTTATTCAGTGAATAGCCAAGGTCGGTTTTGGACGCAGCGGAGGGGTTGCGGGCTGAGATATTCAGTGAATAGCCAAGGTCGGGGCTCGGTTCCGAATCGTGCGTGTCCGGCGGACAGATTCAGTGAATAGCCACATCCCCGCCCCGAAACCGCAAGCTCAGCCCGAAACCGCTTCACCTCCGAGCCGATTCCCCCCGAAATTCATAATATCGCAAGCTCCGAAATCACCGAACGTCTGCGACGACGCGCAAAAACCACTCCCACATCCCTTATCCTCCGCCTCCGCGCATACCTCTCCCGCGCGAATCGCCGCTGGACGCTTCGGTCCTCTTCTGGAAATCAATCGATTACTGCAAGCGGAAGCGACGGTCTATCGCGGACCATCCGATCCCGTATCCCGACGTACTACCCCGGCGCCAGCGAGAACAACATCGCTTCCGCGTCCACGGTGTGCAGCATCGCCAGCGAGGCGTCCAGCATCGCCGTGACCGCTGGGGAACGCCTCCGCTTCGCCTTGCCCGCTCGAGCCGATGCCGGATCCGTGGATTGCGGTCGCAGCACGGTATCACGCAGGAACACCGCGCGACCAAGCATGAGCAATCCGTGGGTCGACTGTACCTCAGAGTGCCGCACACGGGCGTGGTCCTCGCCGAACAGCGCGAAGGCCTCGTTCAACACGGTGCGCAGATTCCGTACCGAAGGATTCGACTTGTCGCGCGTGAGCTGTGAACGCTGCATCGCGGCGTTGAAGGCATGCCGGATCTGCTGGATTTCTCCCGCATCCACGACAATGCAATCGTGGTAGCGCCGCGTCCACACGGCGCGTCCCGTGCCGCCGCGCGCGGTGTTGATGGCACGTGCGCTGTTCATTTTCAGAAAACCCACCAGCAGCGGAATCGTCATCATCCTCCGTGCGCGAAGGAGATTCTCCCATTTCTCCGGATGCGCCGCAGTGTGGTTGCGGAATTCGGTGATGGTGACGAGGATTTCGAGCCCGTTGGGCTGGAAACGCGCTGCGTCGAGGCGCAGGCAGGGGTAGCGCTGCACGGCGAGTGCGAGTTTTTCGAACGTGATTTCGGCGAAGGCGTTCAGCCGCAGTACGCCGTCGCGCTCCTCACCGAACAGCGCCTCCTCGCCCGCTGTGTCAAGGCGCAGACAGTAGGTTCCGGGTTCTGAGTAGTTGTGCCCACGCGTACGTGCATGGCGGTAAGGGATCTCAAGCTGCATCATTAGCTCCCAACTAATGAATGAGGGTGAAATGGAACGAGCAACATACAGCGGATGAACACCCCGCACAATGCATTTTCTTTGCGCTTGTGGCGCTTCGCGATCGATCGTGAGGTGCGTGGTTCACGACGCGCCATTGTGAAATGGTGATGCAACACGCACCACGTTCGCGCCTGCGCGTAGTCCGACGATGGGAACAGCATGATGAGGCAACAAACGTGCTTCGAGGCGATGCATGCCGTGATGATGTGTGGAAACCGGGCCGTCCGATTTCCAGCTTTCAGCATCGCGCTTGACATTTCACCCGCGCGGGCATACCTTGCCGCCAACGGACATCATGAACAGGAAAGGAGTGCCGCCATGCGGAAGACGTTTCGCTGCGCCTGGTGCTTCGAGATCAATGAGATCCTCGTCGACATTTCGGCGGGTGATGATCAGGTGTATGTCGAGGATTGCCAGGTGTGCTGCCGACCCAATACAATTCACGTGCACATTGACGAAGAAAGCAGAATGGTGACGGTGGAAAACGAGGCGGAGGGGTAAGCGTGCTCCCATGTGATCGCTGTAGTGAATCGATAGCAGCGTCAACGCGGGATACCGTCCGCCAAACGCGCGACCGCGCGCCTCTTCCTTTCACCACTGTGTTGTGGCCGAGAGGGGAGTACGACCTGCAATTCATGACATCGTCGCGACAGGCGTGCTGGTGTCCTTGTTCCGCCACTCGCGGATGATGCGCTCGAGGCAGGCCCGTGCGGCGGGGTTGTCTTTTCGGCCGATTGCCTTCAGTAGCGGGAGCAACGGTGATCTGATCGTGCTGAGCCAGCAGTGATCATCCAGCACAAGACACATGGGAATACACCGCGCACCGCCATCACCGTAGTGAAAGGCCTCCGCGTATTGACGAAACCCGAGATTGTGGTAATGCTCCACCAAAGTGTCCAGGCAATCGATGCATACGAACTGAACGGATGGTTTATCCTCCACAAATGTCACCGCGGCCCGGAGCAGAGCTTTGCACACTTTCAGTGATCGAAAGGCGTCGCGGACAAGCCATTTCCTCACAGTGACAATAGCATCCTCGCCAAATCCATCGAGAAATGCCGCGAGCTGAAAATGCCGGATGTCTTCCGCATGCGCATCGCAGCCGATCCACCAATCAATCGCCATCGTCCCCACCGGCACATCGCCCATCTCGGCCAGCAGCAGCATGCCCTTCGCATGCGCGCGCGCGGTCTCTCCCGATTCGTGAAAGGATCCGACGATGTCATACCCCAGCTCGTTGATGAACACCTCCTCGCGTAGCCGATGCACACGGGTGAGCGATTCGGCATCGTCCGCTATCCGCACCCGCACCGAGTGCTGAGCGCAAAATTCAGGCGACATCACGCACCTCCTTCAAACGGGACATGATGGTCTGTGCTTCCTGCAACTCGCGTAATCGGGCGTTCGAAGGTCGCGAGCAGTAGCCGCGGTAGGTATCGACGTAGAATGCCGGACTTCCCAGGCGCGGCCAGGCGAGCGCATGCTGATGAGCGATCATGGCCAGCGCTTCCCTCGCCATGAGCGTGCCTACCTCAATGGTGAGTGGCGCAAAACTGGGGATGGCTCCTTCGAGACGCAGAAATCGTCCCAGAAATGGATTGACGGAAATGTACGGACTGTCGAGCAGGCCGGGATTCGTGGCGAAGCCGTAGGCCACGACGCGTAGCAGCGATTCCGCAGCAACAGAATACTCCGCGCATTGATCGAGGGTGCGGCCAAGCGTGGGATATTCAAAGCGCTCTTCCGGTGTTTCCTCGTCGGGTAAAGTCGAAACGACATTGGGCGTCGGGAAATAGAGAAAATCGACAACCGGCTTGCGCGCCAATCGTGCCGCCCGATAACAGGCGATGCCGCCGACAAGCGAATCCATGCCGAGGACGACCACATCGACGGTGCCCATGATATCGCGAAGCGTTTGTACATCATTCGTTATCTGCCGGATTTCGACAATCGCTGTCGGATTGACCGAGCGGATGAAATCGGCGGCGACATCCGCTTTGCCGCGGCCCACCGTGTCGGTCGTCGCGAATACCTGTCCTGCCACATTCTCGATACTGACGGTATCGGGGTCGATGATGACGAAGCGACCGATGCCTGTGCGCGCCAGCGCCAGCAATGCCGCGCTTCCAATCGCTCCCAATCCGGGAATGAACACGGACGAGTGTGTCATAACATTCAGCAGCGCGTCCGGTACCAAGCCCTCCTGGCGAATCCAACGGGGATCTCTGCGCTGCTCCGCTGCTGTCGTCGTAACCATGCTTCACCTTGCTTTGTTGTTCAAAATGCTTCTGTACAAAGAAGACGAAGCCGGCCTGTCGGCCTGTCACGGGATTGTCATGATTCGGTTAAACGACGTCCGCCAGCAACCGCCACAACATCCCGGATACCGCGGTGCACGACTTCTCCAGCCTCGAAGCCATGCATCCCGTGAATTCGCCTCGGTGCGGGTGAAAATGAAGAACGCAGCATGCTGGTTTGGACGAATGGCGCAACGGACGCTGCATTCCGTTCTCCATTGTTCATTGCGCGCCGTTTTGTTACCTTTTTGCATGTGAGGAATAACGCGAACAACTCTGGAGATTTCATGAAGAAGTTCATGCCCCTGCTGATCGGCGGCGGTATCCTGCTGGTCCTGTTGATGTGGTACATCGGCGCGCAGAACAACCTTGTCACGCTCGAGGAAAATGTGAATGGCAAATGGAGCCAGGTGGAGAATGTGTACCAACGACGGCTCGACCTCATTCCCAATCTCGTCGAGACGGTGAAAGGATACGCCGCGCAGGAAAAGGATGTACTGACGGAAGTGACGGAACTGCGCTCACGCGTGGGGCAGATGACCATGACCAAGGAAATGCTCAACGATCCTCAGGCGATGCAGCGCTATCAGGACGCACAAGCCCAGCTCGGCGGCGCCTTGTCGCGGCTGCTCGTGGTGTCGGAGAATTATCCCGATCTGAAATCCAATCAGAATTTCCTCGCCCTGCAATCGCAGCTCGAAGGCACGGAGAACCGCATCACAGTGGAGCGCAAACGATTCATCGATTCAGTGCAGGAATACAACACCGCCATCCGCCGCTTCCCGACCTCACTGGTGGCATCCATCGGCGGTTTCGAGAAGAAAGCCACATTCACCGCGGATGAAGGCGCGGACAAGGCTCCGCAGGTGAAATTCTGATGCTTCCACTGGCCCGCGCTGCCTGTATCGCGCTGTTGCTGCTCCCGCTGTGGCGCGCCCAGGCGGAGACCGTGCCGCAGCTCTCGCGCTATGCCACGGATCTCGCCGGCGTACTGGCGCAGCCGGATCTCGATCGCCTCGAGGCCTTTCTCCAGGATTATGAACGCCAGACCAGCAATCAATTCGTGCTGCTCATCGTTCCGTCGCTGGAAGGGCAGTCCGTCGAGGACTACAGCCTGCGCGTGGCCGAGAAGAATGGCATCGGGAAAAGCGGCAAGGATAATGGCCTGCTCTTTCTCGTGTCCATCAATGATCGCATCATGCGTTTCGAGGTGGGCTACGGCCTGGAGGCCGTGCTCACCGACGCGCTCACGTCCGTGATTATTCGGGATATTGTAGCTCCGGAATTCCGCCGAGGCGATTACATGGCTGGCGTGAGCGCCGGACTGCAAGCGGCGGTGAAAGCCGCGAGCGGAGAATTCACCGCCGAGGATACGCCGCGCAGCGATCGCGCGGAGAAAAAAGGCAGCAACGTCTTCGGCCTTCTTCTCTTCCTTCTCATCCTGTTTTTCGTATTGAAAAATCGAAAAGGCGGACGGGGAGGCGGCATATTCTTCATCGGTCCCTTCGGCGGCGGTTTCGGCGGAGGAGGAGGCGGAAGTTTCGGTGGCGGCGGCTTCAGTGGCTTTTCCGGCGGCGGCGGCAGCTTCGGCGGCGGTGGCTCGAGTGGCAGTTGGTGATGCCCGCGGTTGATACCACAGCTCGGCGTCGCTCCCGCGTCCGCGCGCATTTCCATTCCGCCAACGTGGCGGTGATGCTCGCAGCGCTTGTGCTCGCTGCCTGCGGCGATACACCTTCGCGTAGCAGTGGTGCGCGTTCGTCTTCCGCGCAACACGGCGACAGCGCAACCTTGCCCACCGAACAGCGCGTTATCGTCGCGCGTGTCGAGGTGGATGTTACCGGCGATGGCATCGAGGAAAGCGTGTTCGGCACGCGTACCGCCAGCGAAGCGACCGAGCATGCCGAGTATTTTGATCGTGTGGAAATCCTGCGAGACATTGACACGAAGCCCCGGCAATTGTTCATCGATGTGGTGGACAACGGTTTCGCGCTGCAAGCACGCGATGTGACGGGAGATGGAGTTAGCGACATTCTGGCCCTGCTTGATGCGGGAGGCAACACGCCGGTGTCATCCCGCGGCATGCACGTGTACGGACGCGGTCGAGAAGGGAAATTGTCACTGCTCTTCGCGACGGAAAATGGAAATCCGGAATTCCGCGACATCGACGCCGACGGGTGCATGGAGATTCTCGTGTCCGATGAATACTGGGGACCGGGCCCGCACTCCGATGTCATTGGTTTCGTTCGCGCGGTGTATTCCTTCAATGGCGTGTATTACACTGCCGATAACGCGCGGCATGCATCATGGTTCGCTGGCGAAATCGACCGGCTGAGGCGCGCGCATGATGCGCTGTTCCGCAAAGCCGCATCCGCACCGTCGCTTGATGCGCAACTCTATTCCGCCACAGCCGAGCTGCTGCTCTGGCAATGGGCGCGGGGCGGGGCAACAGCGGTGCGCGACTTCTGGCGCGGCCAGAGAAGGCGATACAGCGAGCGCCTCTCGGCGGACCGCATGGACGATCTCGAAAGCATGGTGGAAGACCTCACCGCCATGGATATTCAGCAACAGGAAGCTCTCCCATGACACTCACCATCGCCACGGCACAGATCGCACCTCCACTCGGCAAGCTCGAAGCCAGTATCGAGCAGCACGTGGCATGGATCGATCGTGCCCGTGCCGCCGGCGCCGGACTTGTGGTGTTTCCCGAACTCAGTCTCAGCGGCTACACCGTGCGCGACCTCAATCACGCGCTCGCGCTGCGTTGCGACGATGCGCGGTTGAATGTGTTTCGTGAGCGCAGTCGCGATATCACCATCATTCTTGGCGGTGTCGAGGAGGACGAGCGCTATGGCGTGTACAACAGCGCGTTCGTGTTCGACGAGGGCCGTTGTGATACCTATCGGAAAATGTACCCACCCGACTACGGCATTTTCGAAGAGGGCCGCTACTTCCTGCGCGGCAACAGCGCACGCTTGATAGCCACACGCCACGGCCGCATCGGTGTACTTGTGTGTGAGGATCTCTGGCATGTGTCACTGCCGATGCTGCAAGCGCTCGATGGCGCCGAATTGATCTGCGCCATATCGGCCAGCCCCACGCGCCTGTCGCCTGTGGGGGAATTGCCCATCGAGGAAGTGAACAGCGAACACCACCGCAGTCTCTGCCGCCTGCTCACGGTGAACATGGCCTTTGTCAATCGCGTGGGGTACGAGGACGGCGTGAATTTCTGGGGTGGATCCGAGATCGTCGACGCTTTCGGCACCGTGCTGTCGCGCTGCGGCGTAGCAGACGAGGAACTCGGAATTGCCACAGTCGGCTCGCGCAGCGTGCGCGATGCGCGCCGCGCCTCTCGGCATTTCCTCGACGAGGACATCCCCTTCATTCAGCGGGAACTGGCCCGCGTGTACTCCTCGCAGGGTGGCTGCTGATGACGCGGTGGCGATCCATATCAACCGCGATTCTGCTGGCCCTGTTGGGCGCGGCATTGCCCGCGCAGCAGCGGGACGAAATGCGCATGACAGACTTGCTGCGTCCGGCAGCCGCGGAGGTTGCAGCGCAGGTGGCTGCGCAGACTGCGGTGCTGCGCATCGATCCTGCCGACGCGCCGGCGTTGCTCACGCAGGTATTCGCCGAGGAATTGCACAAACGTGGCTTGCAGGTGCGTACCGCACCCGCACCGGAGGCCGACGAGGTGGAGATTTCGGTGGGGGAGATGTATTCCTCCACTGCACCGGGACCGAATTCTTCCTATCTTCGTAATTCGGCACTTGTGTTCACCGCAATGGTGCGGGGAAGCGAGTCCACCATCCGCTGGTCGCGCGAATACCGCTTGCAGGCCAGCGACAGCACGGAGTTCGCCCCCGAGCCGTCCACGCGCGATTGGCTGCGGGACGGCGGAAGCTGGATCGATACCGTGCTCGAACCGGCGGTGGTCGTTGTGGCCGCTGCCATCATTCTCGTGTTGCTCTTTACTGTCAGAGGATCTTCATGACATCGCTTCGCACCTTCCTCCTTCTTCTCGGCGCCACGGTACTGGTGGCCTGCGGCAGTGCCGTCGTTCCGGAGAATCCCACCGCCGAGGACCGTTTCCGCATGGGGATGGAGGAATATCTCGATGAGAACTACGTCGAGGCCATCAATCATTTCGAGGTGATCCGTCTGCAATTTCCCGGCAGCTCGGTATCGGATAGTGCACGCTTTTTTACCGGCATGAGCCGCTATCAGCGCGAGGAGTATCTGCTCGCGTCGTACGAGTTCAACCAACTCGTGCAGGGCGGTGGTTCGCGCGACCTCATCCCCGAGGCGTACTATATGTTCGCGCGCTGCTATTATGAAATGTCGCCGAAATCCCAGCTCGACCAGACCAACACCTCGCGTGCCATCGACGCGCTGCAGAATTTTGTCGAGGCCTATCCCTCGCATCCGAAGGCCGCCGAAGCCGAAAAACTCGTGCTCGAACTCATCTCCAAGTTGGCGAAAAAGGATTACGAGATCGCGGTACTCTACGAAAAAATGGAGAATCGCGAATCCGCCCTTGTGTACTACACCGGCGTCACTGATCGCTACTACAACACCGAATTTGCCGACGATGCGACCGTGGGTCGCATTCGCATGCTGCTGCGCCTCAAGCGCTGGGCACTCGCTGAAAAAGCCGTGAAGGAATTCCTCGAGCGCTACCCCGACAGCCCGCTGCGCTCGGAAGTCGATGCCCTGCAGCGCGAACTCGCAACCGCATCACGATAACGTACGCCGAGGTCCGACATGAGTACTGCCGACCGTTCCGACGCCCCCCGCCACAGCGTGCGCGCCTCGCATGTGGAAATGACGGAACTCGTGCTTCCGAACGACACCAATCAGTTGGGCAATCTGCTGGGCGGACGCCTCATGCACTGGATGGACATCGCCATGGCCATCGCCGCCGCGCGGCACTCGGGTCTGGTGTGTGTGACGGCCTCGGTGGACGAGATCAATTTTCTCCATCCCATCCGACTCGGACAGGTGGTGATACTCCGGGCCTCGGTCAACCGCGTCTTCCGTACCTCCATGGAGGTGGGTGTGAAAGTGCTGTGCGAGGATGTGAAATCCGGCACACGTGTGCATTCCAACTCCGCGTACATGACCTTTGTCGGGCTCAACGCCGAGGGCAAGCCCACACCATCGCCACAGGTGCTTCCCGAAACGCCCGATGAGCTGCGTCGTTTCGAGCAAGCCCTCGCGCGTCGCAACCATCGATTGATCGGCAAGCAAACGCAATGAGAGGGTACCATGACTGAATCGCCCCGTAGCACTTCCTCTTGCCCTGCGCCGATGCGCCGCTTCGCAGCCACGCGACTGCTGCGCGTGTTCGTGTTTCTGCTGATCGCACCGGCGGCGCTGGCGCAGCATGTGGATTTCCGTAGCATGTCCGATCGTGCATTGCTGGATCATCTCCGCGCGCATCGCGCCGCGGTTCACGACGGTGCGGCCATGCCCGGTGTGGCGCTGGACGGTGAACGGCATACGGAAAAATGTTCGATCCATCTGATGGCGGAACTCGCGCGCCGCGGTGCTGCCATGGCCCCCGCCGACAGGGAAGAACTGCGTGAATTGCTCGCCCCACCATTTACACAGACCAGCATACTCAGTCGCTCAGGCCGCTTCCGTGTACATTACGATACCACGGGTCGGCACACGCCCGCAATGCTCGATGCGTCCAACGAACGTATCGCCGGAACCTATCATGAATATGCGGACAGTGTGGCGGCCGCGCTGGATCATGCATTCGCGATGGAAACCGGTGTCGCGGGTTTCGATGACCCTCCGTTCTCCGCTGGCAGCGGAACGAACAACGTTTATTTGCAGGAATACAACGGCGGCTTCTACGGTGAAACCTTTTTCCCGACACCCGCTCCGCCGTCCGGCACAGTCATGCCGACCTATCTGACCTACATGCAGATGGACAACGATTACCGCGAATTCTACTCGCGCGGCTTGAACGGTGCGCGAGTGACCGCCGCGCATGAATTCCATCACGTCATTCAGCTCGGGCGCTACGGCGTGTGGAGTGGCGACATCTGGATGTATGAAATGACGTCCACGTTTTTTGAAGAATTCGTCTATCCCGAAGTCAACGACTACTTCATTTACATGAAGGACTTCATGAACAACACCGATCGCCCGATCTATGCCTGGGGCGATGACGGATACGAGCTGTCCCTTTGGCCCATGCATCTCACCCGGCGCTACGGGCCGCGTATCATGCGGGACATCTGGGAGGGGATGAAGCAGCGGGAAGCGATTGTGTCGATGCGCGACGGCCTGTCCGTAAACGGCGGCGACTTCTCCACCGATTTCTGCGATTGGGCGCGCGTGAATCACGCCACGGCCTGGCGCTCGCCCGAACCCGCGCGCCGCGAGTACGAGGATGCGCCGCTACTGCCTTCGGTGAAATTTCATGCATCGCTGGAATTCATCGGCGGTGTGGCCCGCATCAATGGCATGCTGCAACCCCTGTCCTCGCAGTACTCGCGCGTGGCCCGGGGACTGGACACCGTGAGTTTCGTGGTGAGCAATGTGGACATTGCCGCCGCGATGAATCGCAGTGGCAATGCCATCGCCTATGAAATTGAAGTGCGTGACAACGCTCCCGGTGTCGAGGGATTTCAGCCGCTGAGCAATGGCTGGTACTATCGCTTTACCGCGGCGGTATCCAATGTGCTGTGCATGCAGGTGCTGGATTCGGGCGCGGTGGCGACCACAGTCGAGCGACAGGTGTTTCCCAATCCGCTGTTGCTCAAGGAATCGAGCCGGCTGCATTTTCCGCTTCCGCGCAACACGCAGAGCAATCGTGCCGAGCTGGTGATTTACACCACCTCCATGAACGAAGTGTACCGTCGCGCCGATATTCCCGTGGAATTGAGCGACATGATGGGCGCCTTCGTTTCCTGGGATGTGCTTGCCGACGGAGCCAACGTCGGAAGCGGCGTGTATTTCTACGTGCTGACCGTAGGCGGCGAGCGCCGCGTGGGCAAATTCGCCATTATCGGAGGATAGACGTGTACGTCCGCGCCGATGCACTTGTAAAGAAATTCAATCGCAAGCCCGTGCTGGCAGGGGTGAGTTTCGAGGTGCAACCTGGACAGGTGTTCGGCATCGTGGGACGCAACGGTTCGGGCAAGTCCACATTGCTGCGCATTGTCGGAGCGTTGCTCAGCCCAAGCAGCGGCAGCATCACGCACACACTCGACGGCCACAGCATCGAGGCAGAGCATCTGCACCAACATATCGGATACGCCGCTCCCTATCTTACCCTGTACGAGGAGTTCAACGCGCGGGAGAATCTTCAGCTCTATGCTTCGCTGCGCGGTATGCCGCTTGGCACGCGGGACTGCGATGCCTTGCTCGACGGCGTGGGTTTACCGCTGGATCGACGCGATCCCATCCGTTCGTATTCCTCGGGGATGAAGCAGCGCATGAAGCTGCTCTTCGCCGTCATGCACCGTCCGCCGCTGTTGTTGCTCGACGAGCCCACCTCGAATCTCGACAGCGACGGCATTGCCGCCGTGTATCGTCTCGTGGAGGAGGGTCGTAAGCGCGGCGCGGTGATTATTGCCACGAACGACGCCGAGGACATCCGGCGCTGCGATGCCACTATCAGTGTGGAGGCGGTGTGCTGAAGCAGGCCTGGGCCATCTTTCGCAAGGATCTCGCCAGCGAATTGCGTACGCGCTACGCCGTGAACGCCCTGCTAATGTTCGTGGTGGTGACGCTGGCGGTGATCATGTTTTCGCTCGTGGGCGAGACGCTCACCCCCGGCGCACTCACCGGCATGCTGTGGGTGGTGATGTTTTTCGCGGCGATGTCGGGACTCTCACGCAGTTTCGTGGCCGAGGAGGAGCGCGGTACCACCATGACACTGCAATTGCTCGCAACGCCGGCGGCGGTGTATCTGGGTAAATTGCTGTTCAATTTGCTGCTTGTACTCGTGCTCAACGTGTTCATTGTGGCGCTGTACGTGCTGGTGATGGAGCAATTCAGCATTCGGCAGCCCGATTTGTTCTGGCTGGTGATGTTGCTCGGCAGTTTGTGCATGGCGTCGGCCACGACCATCATCGCCGCCATCATCGCCAAGGCCAACACGCGCGGAACGCTGTTCCCCGTGTTGTCCTTTCCCGTGCTGCTGCCCTTGCTCATGGCCGGTATCTCGGCCACCAAGATCGCGGTGGAGGAGGGGCGCTGGGCCTCGGCCTGGCCCGATTTGCAACTGCTGGGCTCGTATCTCGTGGTGGTGACCACGGTGGCATTTTTGCTGTTTGATTTCGTCTGGCGCGATTGAACGCGCTACGCTTCTCGACGCGTCCACGCGATGTGGACGTGCCCGCATCCCGGCCTCGATATCGCCGGGTTGCCGTTGTGTACGACCGTACCGAGGTACCGTCGACATCCATTGTATGTTGATTGGCGCCTGCGTACATTTCCCAGACTGTTTGACACAGGAAACTATTGACCATGTGGTGGAAAATTCTACTGTTCCTCTGGATATCGCTACTCAGCACTGTGGGTATCGTCACTCCCATCGCCGGCGGCTTGGGCGAATTGGGCATGATGGCGCAAATGGATGCCTCGAAAGTGCTGCCGGTAAAAATCCACTTCGTGGGTGAGGGCAGTGCCGTCGACGGCGGCTGGCTCATTACCGGCCGCGACGCCGATGGCCGCGAGGCGGATTTCCTTTTCGCATCGCGCGATCAGTTGCCCAAGGGCGAGGATGGTGCCTTGCTTCGCGCGCGCTACAACCATGAGGAGCATCGTGTGGATGTGGTGAAGGTGCTCGGCGGCTATCCATCGTTCTCTTTCCCGTACATTCCGGGTCTGGAAGAGCGCGCGAAAATCATCTTTTTCCACGTGCCCATGTCGTGGATGACGGTGGTGGCCTTCCTCGTGTCGATGTGGTACGGCATCCGCTACCTGCGTCGCAAGGACATGGAGGATGATTTCCGTTCGGCGCTGTCGGCGGGCCTGGGCTTGCTGTTCTGCATTCTCGCAACAAGCACCGGCTCGCTGTGGGCGAAGTTCAACTGGGGATCCTTCTGGAATTGGGATCCGCGCGAAACGTCCATTTTCGTGTTGCTGCTCGTGTACGGCGCGTATTTCGCCCTGCGATCGGCCGTGGAGGTGGAGGAAAAAAAGGCCTCGCTGTCGGCGGTGTACGCCATCATTGCCGCGGCAACCGTGCCCTTCTTCGTGTTCATCATGCCGCGCATCATGCCCGGCCTGCATCCCGGTTCGGCCGACGATGTTAACGCCGGCCCCGTGGTGAGCAGTGGCGGCATGGACGCGGCCATGCGAGTCGTGCTCTACAGCATGCTCGCGGGATTTCTCGTGTTGTACGGATGGCTGATGAGCATCCGTTTGCGCATTCATCGCATCTCATTGAAACGCGCCGCCTCGGCGGCATAACGAACGCTTCGGAGCCGAACCATGTACGAATTTCTCGAACACAACGCACTGTACGTCGTCATGCTCATCGTGCTGATGATTTGGACGGGGCTGTTCGTCTACCTGCTCAGAATCGACAAGAAAGTCAAGGAACTGGAATAGAAAGGCATTGACCATGAAGAAACGCTATCTCATCGGGGGCGCTGTCGTCTTCATTTTCCTTATCATCGGTGGCATGTCCTTCCTCAACTCCTCGGTGGAGTACGCCACGCTGAGCAAGGCCGAGCAGAGCGGGAAGAAAGTGCAGGTGACGGGCAAGTGGGTGAAGGAAATGGACACGCAGTACGACACGCAGAACAACACCTTCACGTTCTACATGCGCGACGACGAGAACCGCATCGCCCGCGTGGTGTTCGAGGGCGCCAAGCCCAACAATTTCGACATCGCTACCAGCGTGGTGGCCAAGGGCCGCTATGAGGACGGCGTGTTTCACGCCAGCGAGGTGCTCACCAAATGTCCCTCGAAATACGAGGGCTCGCCCGACGGATCGTCGGGTGGCGATCATCCCGAGGGCATACGGAAAAGTTCGCTCTGATCCCAACGTCGGGCGCCGTGACACACGACGCCCGTTGTTTCATCACTCGCATTTTCATTCACTCTCCGTCGAACCGTGGCGCACACGGCGCGCCCCGGCAAGGAAAGGACGCCGCACATGTACAACGTTCTCGGAATGCTCGGCAACGGCGCGATCATCATCGGATTCGTCGCCGCCGTCCTGGGCATGATCGCCTACTTCCGGAGCGTCCAGCAGCCGAAACTGATCGGCTTCGCGCGCACGGGCTTCCACATCACCGTCACCACGGTGTTTGTGGCCTCGGCGATATTGCTCATTCTCATCGTCAAGCATCAGTTCCAATTTCACTATATCTGGGCCTACAGCTCGCGCGAATTGCCGCTGGGTCTGCTGATGTCCACGTTCTACGCCGGACAGGAAGGCAGCTTCATGCTGTGGACGCTGATGGTGTCCATTGTCGGCATCATTCTGATGCTCTACACGCAGCGCCACGACAACGAGCGCGAGGTGATGGGTGTGTACACCAGCATTCTCGCTTTTCTGCTGATGCTGCTCATCGTGAAAAATCCCTTCACGCTTATCGAAGGCAATGTGATTCCCGAGGACGGCCGCGGATTGAATCCCCTGCTGCAGAATTTCTGGATGCAGATTCATCCGCCCATTCTCTTCATGGGCTTCGCCGCGATGGCGCCGCCCTTCGCGCTGGCTATCGGTGCGTTGATGCGTCGCCGCTATCAGGATTGGGTAACCAGTTCACTGCCCTGGGTGGTGGGTGGCGCCATGGTGCTGGGACTCGGCATCGCGCTGGGCGGCTTCTGGGCGTATGAAACGCTGGGTTGGGGCGGCTGGTGGGGCTGGGATCCCGTGGAAAACGCCTCGCTCATCCCCTGGCTCGTATCGGTGGCGCTTGTGCACACTATGCTCGTGCAGCGCCGCACCAAGGGTTTGCGCCTGACGAATTTCCTCCTGGCCATTCTCGCCTTCGTCACGGTGCTGTACTCCACCTTCCTCACGCGCAGTGGCGTGCTGGGCGAGGCCTCGGTGCATTCCTTCGTCGATCCCGGGCGCTTCAGCTTCACGCTGCTCGTGCTGTTCATGTTCGCCTACATCGATACCGGACTCATCCTGCTGTTCGGCCGCTTCACGAAAATCGGGCGCTCGCTGTTCGAGCGTTTCTCGGGCTGGAAACTCGGCCTCGTGATGTACGCCATTATTATCGGACCGAGTATTCCGGTATTCGCGCAGGTGGGCGGCGACGTGACGCCGGTATTCAACGAGATGATCGCCGCGGGCAATCCCGTGTTGTACATCATTTACTATCCGTTGCTCGGTATAGCGCATCTGCTCAATCTGCTGTCGTATCTGTGGCTGCCCGCGTTGATCGTGAAGCTCGGATTGATCGTGTACACGCTTACCGGCCGCCTGCACAGCGAGAAGGAATACCAGAGCTTCGACATGATGTCGCGCGAAACCTGGATGGGACTCGGATCGGCCGTCGTGGGTGTGCTCACGTTCATCGTGTTGGTTGGCACGTCCATGCCCATCATCCCGCAGTTCATGATCGACGCGTTCAACAGCGTGCTCGGCGCGCTCAACAGCATCACCGGCGGCGATTACCGTCTGGGCAACACCGTGGATCCCGAATTCTACGACGCCATGGGTCTGCCTCTCGCCATACTGATGACGTTGATGATCGGCTTCACGCTGACGTTGATGTGGAAACAAACACCGGCCTCCAGTATCTGGAGCAAAATCTGGTTGCCGCTGGGACTCGCGGTGATATTCACCGCCATACTCGTGATCGGTGGCGTGCATGACCCCGGCATGATCGCGCTGGCGTTTTCGGCGAGTTTCGCCTTTTTCACCAACGCCCTAATCGGCTGGCGCATTATGCGCGGCAACCGGCGTTTCACCGGCGCATACATCGCGCATATCGGTCTGGCGCTGATGCTGCTGGGTGTGATCGGTTCGGGTTTTTACAGCAGTTCCAGATCCATCGAACTCAAGCAAGGCGAGGCGGTACCGCTGTTCGGCTACACCTTCACCTACACCGGTTACGAGCCATTCTGGAACGGCCAGCGGTACTATTTCAACGTGAAGCTGGCGGACAAGGATGGCAAGGAAATCGAGACGGTGAAAACCATCATGTTCGTGTCGAACTACGGTGGTCAGGAGCAGATCATGCGCAATCCGGGCATTGCGCGCTTCCTCGGCAAGGACGTCTATGTCGAACCACAGGCGTTGTATGAAGCCGACCCTGAAGGCGGCAAGCGCGTGGCCTTTGTGAAGGGGCAGACCTGGGAATACGGTGGATACAAGATCACCTTCACCGATTTCGACATGAACAACTCCCGCGAGTCGCAGGCCTTCCGCATCGGTGCGATGTTCCGCGTGGAGAAATACGGCGAGGATGCGCAGGAATTGCTGGCCTCGCGTACCACCGGACCCGACGGCGTGCAGAACACCCCCGCCGTAGTGGGCAAGGGGGATTTGCAGATCGAAGTCCTCAACATGACGCCCAATCAGCAGGATCTCGCCATGTCGCAGCTCGAAGTGCGGCTGAAGAATCCCAACATTCCGGTGGATCCCACGGACGCACGCGAGACGCTCGTTGTCGAGGTTTCTCTCAAGCCCTTCATCGCCGCCGTGTGGGCCGGTATTATCATTCTGACGCTGGGCTTTGTGGTGGCGCGCTCGCGCCGCTCGCACGACGCCCGCAAGCTCGAGGCCTACGAGTTGCCCGACGACGCGAAGCGTGCGGCCATGCAGGCCACGGAAGCGGCACCCGCCGCCGTGGAAGTGGTCGAGAGCGATGTCGAAAGCGAGACGGACAAGGCCTGACGCCACACCGCCGTTTTCATGCAAGCACAGACGCGAGAGGGTATCCCTTTCGCGTCTTTCTTTTCCACAACGACTGACACATTCTTCCTGACTTCGCCATGCCATTTGGGATTGCAAATGTGTGTCATTGTTTTCAATGACTTATGGGGATTCCACTCGTGATATGGGTGCTGCAGTGGCGAAAGCAGGCAGGAGGTGTCTATTTCACGAAACGACAGGGCTCGTGAGAATAGCCACTATTTGCGTCTTTGCACCCTGGCGTCTTTGCGTTGCATTCCCTTCCGACTTCAGGAGAATGGAACGCAACGTCGCAGAGAAGCAGAGACGCAATGAGACGGGAGGGTGTTGTCTCGTTTCGCGATTCAATGAGCCTTCCGCAGCGGGGAGGAAATTGTGTTTCCTTCCCGTGTCTCGGGTGCCGCAATGGCGAAAGCAGGTCCGGCCAGACATATTCACTGAATAGCCAAGCCCGGGACCTCGACCCTCGCCAGCGGCATCAGCTGGCATATTCACTGAATAGCCAAATCCCCGCCGCCCGCTCCGCCTTCCGCGCCGAGCGTGATATTCAGTGAATAGCCAAGCCCAAATCCTGGACAAGAAGCGAGTATCGCCCGCCGATATTCCCGACTTCGTCATGCTTCAAATTGAGTTTTTTTTACTGACTTACGGGGATTCCGCTTGTAATTTGGGTGCTGCAATGGCGAAGTCAGGAGGGTATCCCTTTCGCGTCTTTCTTTTCCACAACGACTGACACATTCTTTGGCGTGACGGCATGCGAGTGTCAGGAAGAAATCAGTATAGCGGAGGTGCCGGCGCGCATGCCGAGTCGAGGGGTTTCGAAATAAAGTGCTAGTAATATCTGCGAAACGGCTGTACTGTTGACTTGTTACTTAGGCATTATTAAATTGTAAATCATCTACCGAGTCGCCAAATAGTTCAGCCTGTAGGCTATCTTTGAGTTATTCATATTTCGAGGTGCATCATGAACGGAGTCCCGAGCTCGAATAATTGTAACCCTCAATCGATCACAAATTGGATCGATCTGCAACGCACCTGTCCATTCGATCCGCGCGATCTGATTGCCAGCGCGATCCTCAATTCGACCCCCGGCGAGTTCGACTTCAGCACTGATTTCATCGAACCTGGAGCTTGGAGCGCATCGCCACTCTCCATATCCAACAAACCCCTCGTTTCCGCACTGGAGTCCGATAATCAGCTAAAAGTTGCGGATGCAAGTCAATGGAACTTTCTTAACCTGACGTGGAACAATTCCGCCTCGCTGGCAATCCCTGCACGGAAGACGGTCTTTCTCCGAGGTGTCCACGAGTGGAGCAATCGTCTTTACCTTGACTTCGGTGAAAACCCGGTTACAGATGTCCAACTTTCATTTCTGATGAACGCTGCGACAAGGGGAGACAAGCAGGGGACAGTGCCAGTCATCAGATGGACAGGTTTGAGTCTCACTGGCGAAAACACGCTTAACGTTGTACTCCGTCAGTTCGGGACATTCAGCGTTGGCATCTGGACATTTGATGGTGCGAACCACGCCATGTACGAATCCATATGGAACGTCGTTCGTTAGCTGAGTTGCATAGGAACAACAAGGACGAGCGGAACCCATCGTTGTTCTGACAATTCACTTCGAAAAATCGGTTGTAGCGATTTCTGATTTCGGTGTGGTAGAAAAGAAACGTCTCTAATCTTGGAAGAAATTCAAGCAAATCACCTCCACGAGGTTTTGTATGAGTGAGTGGATTGGCGAAGGCGGCTCTCTTTGCATCGCCTATCGCGAAACATCGGTTACGGCGAGGACATTAGCGATCCAATTGCCGGATTTTCCTGATAATTGCGGATTCGCAACTAAGGATCTCGCGCGGGCGCACGTACTCGCCGAGTTGTTGAATATGTGCTACACAAATCTGATCGTAGACAAGGACGATTCGCTTGTATCCGCAGCGGCAGCTGCCGGTTGGCCCTTGGATCGACTTGTCATCCGGATGAACGGTGTGGGAGTTATCCGAGAGCAATATCGCTGGAGTGCTGAAGAGGGACGACCACTTTACCCGATGTACTATGAATGTGGGCTCGTTTACGTCCCGGAATGCGGATGGTTTCAAATCACGGAACTTGGTGCGCCGGATTACGAAGCAATGGGTGAAGCCGCGAGCGTGTCATTGGCAACCCGCTATCAGATCATAGAATCGGGACTCAGGAACATTCTCAAGGGTCTGAATTGCGTGGCCGATACAAGAATCGAGAACGTGCGAAAAATCGAAAATCCTGAAGATCTTGTACCCTGTTTCGAGCGCTTGACGACAATGTGGTTAGCTCATTTAATGGAAATATCTTCGATGTATCCTTCGTCAAGTGGCACACAGTGGCACCCATACGCCATTTATTTCGACGAGCCTCAAAAAACCGGAACTAAGGAAGTGGTAAAACTGGAACTCGCGGCGCTACTTCGAGTGATTCGTGGAGGTATCACTGCGGGAAATCCACTGTACATGGGTGGCCAGCCACTCTTCACAGTGATCGCCAATTTTGATGTGAGTTGGGGGCCGGATCACATGAATGAATGGAAACCTTACGCTGATTTCATTTTTCCGGATTATTACCGACACGGATACAGCGCAACGGGTCTTGCCGATTACGATCAGAGGGATCTTTGGCAAGAAGATAAAAGTCAATACGGCGGTCGGATGAACGGTGCGTTCATAAGCATTCTCGAGGATCATGTACGACAACTTCGTGGCAGAGATTTCAGGCCAACAGAAGTCCCGGGGCTTTTTTCCAAGGCGATAGAGCTGGGTCTCGACCACCTGTGGGTGTTCCCGGGTAGTGAAGCGCAGTGGCGCGATATCGAAAAGCTGTTCAAGAAAACACGATGCGAATTGTTTCTCGACTATGCTCGTGAGATCTGCGAATTGCAGAGTGCAGCTGGATGGATACGCGATGGGAGAACGTCGAAGACGAAGGTGTACTGTTCGTATTTCCCGCAGTGCTCGAAATGCCAAGGATATCCACCTGAATCATCGGTCTGGACCACGATCAGACCGAACAATTTTCCGGACGAGAACGAACTGCTCGATCCATTCGGGATCAGGATCAGGATCAGGATGACGGATTTACCCGAGGATATTATGAAAGCGACACGCGACGTGGCTTCAACCAGGAGAGAGTGATATGGCCCCTCATGTGAACTTCTTCGAGCGAGTGGGGTTGGTCGAGTGCGCGGTGCGCCGCCTCGTCGTTTTGTTCATCGCATGCCTGATCGTGTCGGTATCATCCTGTGATGATGACGGGTCCATCGAACCGGACAAACCCACACTGTGGGGTGATGGCGTCCTTGTCCGTGATTCGTTGATAGGTGTGTATTTTGACAAAGTAATGATCGAGGACGGATGTCGTTCGCGATTGTCGCAGGATTCGGCATTCACTTCGAGGGTCTTGATCGACAACAACATCAAAAACGGCTATCTGACGTATGTGATACTTAAGTCGTCGCTTCTCATCCAATTGGATGTGATCGATCAAAACATCATACCCACACGATTCGAAGCCGAAATCACCTGTCCCGAATTGAGGCAAATATCCGTCGGTACAAGCTCTTCGTGCGATTTTTCTTCCGGATTGATTTTGAGCGATGAATTGTACCTCACCTGCATTCGAGGAAGCACGCTGGGCAAGTTGTCCGCTCCTTCTCTAAGGATGGTTGCGGCCGAATGCTCCGTACGTCTGCACGGGAATGTTCCCGAACTTCAAATCAGAAACAGGGCCGGGAATCTCCTCCTATCCGATCTCGAAGCGCGGCATGTTGAGATCGATTGCGAACAGTTTAGTAAAATCGAGGTGCACTGCTATGATACCTTACGGGTCAAGGCGCGAACTAATTCCAGAATACGATACAAGGGAAATCCGAGAGCACTGATTCTGGACCTCGACAGTACCTCCACGGTCGAACGATTCTGATCGAGGTATCCAGACCCAACTCGGAGCGGGTGCATGTCTCACGTATGTGAATTCTACAACAGATGCCCAAATACGTTGGAGTTGGCACCACAGCAGACCAAGCCATTCGGTTCGATACACATCAATAATTCCATGGCTCCTATTTCTGCCGCACCCGCACTCTCGGACGCTCCCTGTCCATGATCTGGGGGTACGATCTCGACGGCAACACCATTCGTCAGGTCACCGAGGCCTGGATGCCGTTGTATCCCAAGGGGAGTATCGTGCCGAGATGACGACGGCGCCGCGTCGACCTTGCTTCGTCGTTGCGGGCACGTTCGCCCGCCAGCCGCGAATGGCATCTGACGCAACTCGCAGTTCCGGCTTTGCGAGGTTACTTTCGGGCTTCGACACGAACAGGGACATAGCGGAGCCCGTGTACCTCTTCCGATGGATGATTCGATACGCCGATGCATCGATGTGGGAGGAGCATACCGCGGCGGGTAGAACGCAGCCCGCGCGGTGGATTGAATTCGCTGCCGATTTTCCGTAGTTTCTCCAGACGGCAGGGAGGACGTTTCGCGCCTCATCGCCACTTTTCCCCCAGCAACAGAACGCAGGCATATCATGAATGCAACGCCGGTCAGCAGAGCCATTGTCGATGAAAAAATCGCACAGAGTGGTCTGAAAAATGTTGGACGCGCCTCCATCCGCGAGATTCGCGCCCTGATCAACGAGATCGAGAAGGCGGACGGTACCACCTACATTCGCATGGAGATGGGCATTCCCGGCCTGCCCGCCGCGCAAATCGGCATCGATGCGGAAAAGGCCGCGCTCGATTCCGGTTGCGCATCGCTGTATCCGGCCATCGAGGGCATCCCCGAGCTGAAGGTCGAGATTTCGCGCTTCGTGAAACTGTTCGTCGACCTCGAGGTGAATCCCCGCGGCTGCATCCCCTGCACAGGCTCCACCAGCGGCAGCTTCATCACCTTCCTCGTGGCCGGACGCATGCGTCCCGAGCGTGACACGGTGCTCTTCCTCGATCCCGGTTTTCCGGTGCACAAGCAGCAGCTGAATGTGTTGGGCATCAAGCATCGCAGTCTCGATGTGTACGAGCATCGGGGCGAGAAACTGCGACCCGCGTTGGAAGCCATACTGAGCGAAGGCAACATTTCCTGCATTCTCTACTCCAATCCCAACAATCCCACGTGGATTTGCTTCACCGATACCGAACTGCGCATCATCGGTGAACTCGCCAGCACGCACGATGTGGTGGTGATGGAGGATCTGGCGTATTTCACCATGGATTTCCGCAAGGATTACTCGATACCCGGTCGTCCGCCGTTCCAGCCCTCCGTCGGAAAATACACGGACAACTACATCCTCATGATTTCCAGCTCGAAGGCCTTCAGCTATGCGGGTCAGCGCGTGGGAATGCTGGCCATTTCAGATGCGCTGTTCGATCGCGAGGTGCCGACGTTGTCGCGCTACTTCACGCAGACGCAGTTCGGTCGCGCGATGATTTACGGCTCGGCCTACGCGGTGTCCGCCGGCGTGACGCATTCCTCGCAGTACGGTCTCGTCGCCTTGCTGAAAGCCACCAACGATGGACTGTACCGCTTCATCGATGAAGTGAAGGTGTACGGCGAGCGCGCGCGCATCATGAAAAAGGATTTCACCGACAATGGCTTTTACATCGTGTATGACAAGGACGAGGACGAGCCCATCGCCGATGGTTTCTATTTCACCGTGGCCTATCCCGGCATGAGCGGCGAGGAACTGATCGCCGAGTTGATGTACTACGGCATCAGCGCTATTTCGCTGTCGAATACCGGCAGTGAACGACTCGAAGGCATCCGCGCCTGCGTGTCGAAAGTGGCAGACGAGCAGTTGCCGGATTTGCGCGAGCGCTTGCGCCTGTTCCACGAGCATCACCCCATCGCGGGGTAGCGGCGCTGTCGGTATCGAACGGAGCCGACGAACGCAGCGGGGCGCGGAATTTCCGCGCCCTTGCTTTTGGCGCGCCATGCGGGAAAATTCCGTATTTTACAGCGATAGTCGCAGCAACGCATTGTTGAAGTCACGCATGACATATCGACTGCTACCCCTGCTGCTGTGCGCCTTCGTCTGCACAGGACGCGCACAGGATGCTGTGGTGCCACCGCCGGCCGAACCGACACTCGGCGAGCGCTGGATTGCCCTCGAAGGGGGCGATTCGGTGCTGGTGTGGACGGCCCTCCCCGCGGTGCAGCAGGACAGGCCCGCTGTGCTTGTGCTGCATGATCGCTTCGGGCCGCACACGCACGTGCGCTCGGTGATGAAGGTGTTGGCCACAGTGGGGTATCGGGCCTTTGCCCTGCCGCTGCTTTCGGCGCCGGAGCAGCCCGCGCGCGGCTACCCGCCTGTGACGATGGACAGCAGCGATTTCGCGCGCGTCACGCAGGTGGCGGTGGAATTGATGAACGACGAAGGATGCACGGGACGCATCGGGTTGCTGGGTTTCGATGTCGGCGCGCAGGTCGTGGCGGAAACAATAGCGCGACTCCCGTTTTTCAAGGCCGCGGTGTTGTTCTATCCATCCGGCGGCACCGGCACGCTGGTGCGTCTGCTCGACAGCGCCACACCCACGATGATCGTGATTGCGCAATACGATGCCGACTGCACCTTGGCCGACGTCAACGCCATTCGCGAAATTTTCATGGAGCAGAAGCGCAAGCTGCATGTGAGCTATGTCAAGGATGCGCATCGCTTTTTCTTCAATCCCGACCATGAGCGCTATCATGTGCCCGCGATGAAGCTGGCCTGGAAGGAACTGGTCGCCTTTTTCAACCGCCGCCTCTGACCGCGGCGCCAAACGACACAACGGACAATGACCATGCATCTCGACGAATCCCGCGTTCACGACATTTTCTCCGGCATGCAGAACAAGTTCATCGCCGTGATCGGCGATGTCATGCTCGACCGCTACATCTGGGGGAAAGTGTCCCGCATCTCGCCCGAGGCTCCCGTGCCGGTGGTGGACGTGGTGGAAGAAAGCAATCACCTCGGCGGCGCATCCAACGTCGCATTGAATATCAAAACGCTCGGCGCGCTGCCCGTACTCTTCGGCGTGGTGGGACAGGATCCCAACGCGGCCGAGCTGCGCCGGATTTTCCAGGGAACGAATATTCTCACGGATTTCCTCGTGGAAGACACGCATCGCCCGACCACGGTCAAGACCCGCGTCATCGCGGGCAGCCAGCATGTGGTGCGCATCGATTACGAGGACAGGCAGCAGATACACGCCGATACCTCGCGGCGTTTGCTCGACAAACTGGAAGGACATCTCGGTTCCATCACCAGCATCATTCTCCAGGATTACAACAAGGGCGTGATCGGTCCGGATCTCATTCACGATGTCATCGCCCTGGCACGCTCGCGCAATATTCCCGTACTGGTCGATCCGAAATACAGCAACTTCTTCGAATACCAGGGCGTGACCGTGTTCAAGCCCAATCGCAAGGAAACCGAGGATGCGCTGAAGCTGCGCCTGTCGGGTGAAGACAGCTTTGCCGATGCCGCACGCACGCTGCGCGACCGTCTGCACTGCGAGCACGTGCTGCTGACACTGGGCGAGCAGGGCATGCTGCTGCTGCAAAGCGACGACAGCATCACACGCATCCCGACCAAGGCGCGCAAGGTTGCCGACGTGTCGGGCGCGGGCGACACCGTGATCGCCACCATGGCAGCCGCCATGGCCAGCGGCGCCACGCTTACCGAAGCGGCACAAATCGCCAATTTTGCGGGCGGACTCGTGTGCGAAGAAGTCGGCATTGTGCCCGTGGATCGCGATGCCCTGTACGATGCCGCCTGCGGCAAGCTGGGAGTACTGGACTGATGGGGCGCGTGCTTTCGCTCGAAGACATGTGTGCGACGCGCGAGGTGCTGCGCCGCGAAGGAAAGCGCCTGGTGTTCACCAACGGCGTCTTCGACATTCTCCATCGCGGTCATTGCGAATACCTCGCCGATGCGCGCGCACTCGGTGATGCGCTGATCGTGGGCTTGAACAGCGACGCCAGCGTGACACGGCTGAAGGGTCCGCGCAAGCCCATTGTCCCACAGGACGACCGCGCGGCCGTGCTGGCCGCGCTCGGCTGTGTGGATTACGTGGTGTACTTCGATGAAGACACGCCGCGCGAACTTATCGCCGCCGTGCTTCCGGATATTCTCGTCAAAGGCGGCGATTACGAAGTGGCCGACATTGTGGGCCGCGCCGAAGTCGAAGCCGCCGGGGGAAAGGTGCTCACCATTCCCCTGACACCGGGCCGGTCGTCCACCAACATCATAGCGACGATCATTGAACGATACTGCCAACACGACACCTGAGCCAGCGCCGCCACCGCGAAGGAGATCGCTTCCCTCGCGTCTACTGCGCGCCGCCGTGTACTTGTTTCTCGGCGTTGTCGTATTTGTCATCGTCCTGATCGGCTTCAGCGAAACCTCCTGGTTCAAGGGCATTCTCCGCGACACCATCGTCGACGCTGCCGACTCCGCGCTCTACGCCAAGCTTTCCATCGACCGCATCGACGGCAATCTCTTTTCCGGCTGGGCGCTGCGCGGTGTGCGCCTGCGCGACGAACACGGTACCATCGCATCCATAGACGCGGTGCTGCTCCGCTACGAATTGCTGGGGCTGATGTGGAAACGCATTACGGTGAAGGAGCTGACGCTCAGCAAGCCGGAAATTTTCATCACGCGTGCCGCGGGAAGGGATTGGAATATCGACCGCATGCTGCGGCCCAGCGAGGACACCGACACCAGCGCCTCGACCTTTGACTGGCGCATCGTGGTGGAAAATCTCCGCATCGTGGATGGACGCTTCGTACGCTACGATTCTTCCCTCGCGGGAGAGGTGCCACGCACGCGACTGGATGCGCAGCGCATGGATATGCGCGAGATAAACCTCGCCTTGCGCGCTGATATTCGCCCCAACGACAAACGCGTTTCCTTCAACCAGCTTCGCGCAAGCAACGCCCTCGGCGATGTGAGTCTGGTCAATCTCAGCGGCGACATCGACATTCGACCCGACGGTGTGGCTGTGCAGGGGCTGTCTCTGCAGACCGAACGCTCCGCCATCATTCTCACCGCGGCCGTGGACAGCGTGGACGTTCTCGGCGGTTTCGACACGGAAACAATGGCGGATTGGCCCATGGCCGTGCGCGCGCGCGCGCCCATGGTGGATGCGCGCGATTTGCGCTACTTCCTTTCCTCGCTCGATTTCATGGATGGCGTTGCGCGTGTGGAACTCTCCGCAAAAGGTTCGCTGCGTCGCTTGCAGGTGCGGACCGTGGGCATCGAGGCCTACGACAGCCGCATCGCTTTCAGTGGTGAATTGCGGGACATACTCGAAGGCACCGACATGTGGATGGACGTGCGGGCCACCGAGGCGCGCATTGTTGGTGCGGATGCCATGCGGCTGCTGCCCGGCATTCCCATGCTCGATGTGCGCGGGCTGGGCACGGCAAACTTTGGCACCCTGCGCTACACCGGCAAGCCGCTGGTGTTCGAAGCCGAGATGGATGTGCGCACGGATGCGGGCAGCGTGGCGGGTACGGTGCAATTTGATTTTTCGGGCGAGGAATTCCTGTATGACGGCGGCTTCACGTCGCGCGGAGTCGACCTGTCGCGTGTCCTGCTGCAACCAGCGCTGTCCTCCTCCATAACGGCGCAAGGCAGCATCAAGGGACGCGGCACCACGCTCGGGAGCATGGCCGCGGTGATGTCGCTGCGTGTGGATAGCTCGCGCTATCAGGGTGTGCGCATCAGTCGGCTCTCGGGTGATGTGACCGTGCGTCCCGACAGCATGGATGTGGATGTGCGGCTCGAAAGCAGCGCGGGCGAACTGACGGTGGACGGCGGCATGAGCTTCCTGCCCGACAGTATCACGGGCTTTCGCGTGGAATCCCGCGCGAAGGCATTGAATCTCGCGCCGCTGCTGGCCGACGAGGAAATGCGCAGCGACCTCTCCTTCCACCTGCGTGCGCAGGGCGACGGTGTGGATCTTTCGCGTGCGTCGCTGGACATCGCCGTGGCTGTCGAACCCTCGCGTTTTGCCGATATCGCATTGGAGCGCGACACGTTTCGTGTGGTGTTGCAGCAGCAGGATGCAAGCAAGGAATTGCTGCTGCTCGAATCGCAGTACGCGGATGCGCGCATCGAGGGGAGCTTTGATCTTCCGCGCTTTCTCGGTTGGGCCGGCGAACAGAGTGACTCGCTGATGGCGAATCTTGCCCGCTATGGACTGCGCAGCGACACCTTAAGCACGGGCGGTGATGCCACGCACACCGCGCAACGGGGTAACGGAAGGTCGCAGCGAATCCGCGCGGCACAGCCCCCGATCTCGCTGGACACCGCCGCGTTCATGAATGCCACGTACGCCATCACGCTCAAGCATCCCGAACGGATCGCGCGCTACTTCGACGCGAGCACCTTCATCATTCGCGGCACGTACAGCGGCAGCATCGCTGGCGGGCGGAACGGTTTCGACATCAGCGGTCAACTGCGCGTGAGCGATTTCTACTACATCGACAGCGTACGTTCATGGCTCGCCGCCGGTATGCGCTTCAACTATGACATTCACGATTTGCGTCTCGATGCCCCGCTCGATCACGTTTCGCTGCGTGCGGTGGCTTCGGCTTCCGATGTGAGCGTCAACGGACTGCGACTGCGTCGCATCGAGGCCATGCTGCAATGGGCGGACAAACAGCCACGGCTGCGATTGCGCGGAGGACTCGACACGCTGGCGGAAGTCGCTCTCGACGCCGAGGGCACGCTGGAGGATGGCGCCCTCGCCATTCGCATGCCGCAGCTCGATGTGTCCTGGCGGGGCGAGCGCTTCAGAAACACCGGCGACGTGCGTGTGCGTATCGACTCGAGCGGCTACGACATCGAGAGCATGGCGCTCGTGCATGATCGCGCACGCTTGTCGGTGGAAGGACGGCGGAGTCACGAAGGCGTGAACGATTTCTCCATGTATGTCGACAGCATTGCTGTGGGAACGCTCGAATTCGCCGCCACTGGCGATCCCGTCGCGTTGCGCGGCGAAAGTTTCACCGGCACATCCTTCATCGAAGCCAATGTGCGTGGCACCGACGACGATCCCCGCATAGCGGCGGCGGTATACGTGGACAATCTCGGCTACAAGGGCTCAGCGTTCGGCGAGTTGAACATGGAAGCGCGCTACGAAGCGCAGCGCCTGGAGCTGTATTCGGAGTTGGAGTATCAGGATGGCGATGGAACAGCGGAGAAAGTATTCTTCCTTTCCGGAACCATCCCCGTGGCCTTCGGGGCGGATTCGTCGCGGATCGCCGCAGGCGCCACCGCCAACCTGCGCGCGCAGATGCGCGATTTTCCGCTCGCCCTGCTCGAGGAATTCATCGGCCTGTTTTCGCCACTCCAGGGCACGATCAACGCGGATGTGTCCATCACCGGCACAGCGGCCACACCATCCTTCGACGGTTATATACACGTGAGTGACGCGAGGGGGCGTTTCCTGTTCAACAACATGGACTATCTCTTCGGCATCAAGGTGGAAGCGGAGAAACAGGACATCCGCATCGCCGATGCATGGATCGCCAACGACCCCGCCGATTGGACCGACGGCAGAATCACTGCAACGGGCACCATCACCACGCGGGAATTCGCCATTGCCAATTTCGATCTCGCCATGCGTGGACGGCTGAAAGTGCTGCGCGGCGCGTCGCGGGCCGCCACGCGCTCGCTGTATGGCGACCTCTATATTTCCACTGGCAGTGAGGACTTGACCTACCGCGGGCGTCTCGACCGCTCGCTGTTGGTGGGAGCGGTGGTGGTGGAGAATGGCGCACTCGTCTTTCCGCTCGAAACCGAAAGCAGCGTTGTGAGCGATTATCGCGACATCACCTATGTAGTGGTGGACGATACCACCACGCAGCTCACCAGCTCGCTGTCCGGAGGCCGCGGTCTGCGTCCGGGTATGCTTCCCGCCGCCGAGGCGGCCCTTCCCGAGCGATCGGTGTTGGATGGACTGACCTTTGACATGACCATCTCCACCTCGGGCCGCTTGCGCGTGGAAATTCCCTTCTCGGTGTTGCAGGAGGAGTTGAACGCAACGCTGTCTTTCGATGCGCTGAAGGTGAACAACTGGGGCGGACAGAATAAATTCGTGGGCGAGGTGAAGCTCGAGGACGAATCCTGGCTCGTGTTTTTCGGCAAACGTCTCACGGCCAGCGGTTTGTTGCGCTTTACGCGCGATCCGCAAAATCCCGACCTTGACCTCAAGGCCATCTACTCGGACTACTACACCGATCCCCGCACCGATGTGCGGAGAAAAATCTTCGTCACCATTTATGTGACAGGCACAAAGAACAAGCCCGAGTTGCGCTACGACATGCGTTGGGACGATGCGGACGGACCGCCCGTGTCCTCGGGAGGCGACATCGAATCCGATGCCTTCTCCTTCGTCGCCCTGGGAGTGTTCGCGAAGGATTTGAGTTCCACCGAGGGTGGCCGCAACGTGCTCGGCGATCGCACGCCGCAGCTTGCCAACGCGTTGCTTTCTCCGCTGGCATCTTCGGCCGCGACACAGTTCGTGGAGAAGGCTGGATTGCGTGACATCATCAAGCGTGTGGATTTCTCCGATCTCAGCACGCAGGATCGCCGCGTGAAACTGACCAGTGAAATCGGGCAGTCCATCATCTCCTACGACGGGAAGATCAACAATCTCGAAAGCTCGAACGTGAGTATCGACTTTCCACTCAGCCGCATGCTCGGCATTCCTTGGGTCAACCTGGTGATTCAGATTTCCCGCAAGACCATCGACCAGACCTTGCAAAGCGGGACACAGGCACAGGAGTACTCGATTTACGAGCTGAGAATTCTCCAACGTTTCTCATTCTGAGGATCCCATGCGTGAATCGGTGCTGGCATTTCTGCTCGGCGACCCGCGAGCGTTCAAAACCAAGGAGCTCGCCCGTGCGCTCGATCTTCCCAAGCAGGGCTACGAGTATCAGTGTCTCAAAGTGGCACTGCGGCACTTGCAGGAGGAAGGCCTCGTACAGCGCCTTTCCGGCAGCCGCTGGGCTGCGGTGCGGCCCGAGGAAGCGTCGCCGCAGGGTGGGGAGCCCCCGACGGAGGAAGAGTTGGTGGTGGGCACCATCAAGGAATTCCGTCGGCTCTGGTACGTGGAACCAGACGGGCGTGAGCGGCGCGAGGATGTCGCGGTCCGACGCGACAAATTGGCGGGTGCGCGCGATGGTGACAAGGTAGTGTTGCGACTGCTGCCGCTTGCGCGACGCGCGCAGGGCAGGGAGGGCGAGGTGATTGAAGTTCTGGGTCGGCATGGTCGCACCGATGTGGAGATGCTGGCTCTCGCACGCCGCCATGGTCTGTCGCTGGAGTTTCCCACCGATGTTGCGGACGAAGCGCAGGCCGTTCCCTCGCGCATTCCGGCGGAGGAGATCGCACGCCGCCTGGATTTTCGTGAAAACGAATGTTTCACCATCGACCCTGTGGATGCGAAGGATTTCGACGATGCGGTGTCGCTTGAGGAAACCGACGGCGGTTGGTGGTTGGGTGTACATATCGCCGATGTCGCGCATTATGTGCGGCCCGGTTCGGCGATGGATCGCGAGGCGTTTCGTCGCGGCACCAGCGTGTACATGGTGGACGGCGTGTTTCCCATGCTTCCCGAGCACATCTCGAATCACATCTGCAGTTTGAAAGAAGGGAAGGACCGCCTGACCTTCTCCGTGTTTCTCAATATCAACAAGTACGGCAAGCTGCGGGATGTGCGGATACGCCGCTCTGTCATCCGATCGCGCAAGCGCTTCACCTACGAGGAGGTGCAGGACATCCTCGATCGCGGTGAGGGGGAGTATCTCGACACATTGCGCATGATGGAGCGTGTGGCCACAATGCTGATGAAGAAGCGTTTCCGCGAGGGCTCGGTGGATTTCGCCGTACCCGAAGTCGGTTTCGTTCTCGACGCAGCGGGCCATCCGTTGGACATCGTCCCCAAGAAGCGCCTGATGAGTATGCGCATCATCGAGGAATTCATGTTGCTGGCCAATCGCGCTATAGCGCAGCGTATTGCCGACATGCGCCCGGAGCGGCCTTTCGTGTATCGTGTTCACGACCTTCCCGATCCGGAGAAAATTCGCGAGCTCATCGACTTCCTCAACCATTTAGGCCTGCGAGTCCAGCTCGATGCTTCATCCTCGCTGTCGTTCCAGCACATGATCGAGCAGCTGCGTGGGCGTCCCGAGGAAGGCGTGGTGCAGGATGTTACTATTCGATCCATGGCCAAGGCCGTGTACAGCGAGCGCAACATCGGTCATTTCGGTTTGGGCTTTCGTCACTACACCCATTTCACCTCACCCATCCGGCGTTATCCCGATCTGATCGTGCATCGCCTGTTGTCGCATTACGTTCCGGAGAGTTATGGAGGAGACGTGGAGGGCTCGGCACCCAGTGCGCGATCGCTCGGCGACATCGCCCGGCACAGCTCCATCCGCGAGCGTGCCGCGGTGGAAGCCGAGCGCGATTCCATCCGCATCAAGCAGGTGGAGTTCATGAAGCGCCACGAGGGCGATGAGTTCGATGCCATCATCAGCGGTGTGACGCAATACGGGTTGTATGTGGAAATCCTTCCCACGTTGGTTGAAGGCCTTGTTCACATCCGCACGATGGAAGACGATTTTTACGAATACGACAAGCGGCGTCACAGTCTCGTGGGCACACGACGAAAGCGCGTGTGGCGTTTGGGCGACCGTGTGCGCGTGCAGGTGGCGCGCGTGGACGCTGTTGAGCTGCGCATCGACTTCGTGTTGTCGGACACCGCGTATCCGCAGGAGCGCGGGGAGGGAGGCGAGCGGGGAGGCGTCGTCACCCGAGGCCGGAAGAAAAAAGGATCGGAGAGTACGAAAAGTGGGGGCGCGTCGCGCCGTGGAGAGTCTCCACCGGCATCCCGAACTGGCGGTGCTCGTGGCAAGGGACGTCGGCGATGAAGCGATTGGCGCTGGGCCTGGGTAACAGCACGCTGCGCGCGGCGGTGTACGACGAAGAGAGATTGTCGGGTGCGATCAGCGTGCCGCATGAAGGAGGCGCGGCGATGGCTGCCGTGCATGAAGCATTGCGGGCGCTGAGTCCCGAGACTCCCCATGCTGTCGTGTTGTGCAGCGTTGTGCCCGCGCTGGAGGAAGCTGTGCGCTCGCTATGCGAGGAAGAAGGGTGGCCGTCGCCTGTGGCGGTGCGTCCCGAGCGCGGGCCCATGCCCACAGCGTACGCTGATCCGTCGAAGCTTGGTGCGGACCGGTACTGTGCGGCTTTGGCGGCATGGCGGATGGAGCGGGGCGCGGTGATTGTGGTGGATTGCGGTACGGCGTTGACGGTAAATGTTGTGGGGGCGACGGGGCGTTTTGAAGGAGGGTGTATTGCGCCCGGCATACGTGCCGGACTGGCGTTGATGCATGCGCGCGGAGCGCAATTGCCGATGGTGGATGCGGCGGAGGAATTGCCGCTGTTGGCCGCGGACACCGGAGATGCGTTGCGATGTGGCGCGGTGGGGATGGCGCGGCACGCGGTGGCGGGTTTTTGCGCGGCTGCCGACGCGTATTATGGATATTTACATCCTTTGTACGTTTGTGGCGGAGACGCGCCGTTATTGGGCCGCGAGGGCTTCGGTGCGAGGCGTGTGGTGGTGGTGGACGATTTAGTGTTACGCGGCGCAATTTTTTTCTTGCTTTTAGTCGAAGGATCGTAGTATATTGATTTCCCTTTCGAGAGCGAACGATTCGCGGTTGGAAACGGCGGCGAAAAAAAAAGTTCAGAAAGTGCTTGACAAAGGGTTAGAAAAGAGTTAACTTGAAGGACCGTTTAAGAAACGGTTGTCGCGAAAAGCGGCAAGTTCTTTGAAAAGAGCGTGCATAGTCAGTGACTTTGAGAGTCGACCTAACTCGATAATTGTGAATTAGAAATAGTTTACAACGGAGAGTTTGATCCTGGCTCAGGACGAACGCTGGCGGCGTGCTTAACAC
>DAOSDL010000044.1:0-37795 GCA_035362335.1 Bacteroidota bacterium | reverse complement strand
GACCCCGGTCAACGATCAGGGTGTGACGGGAGACGAGCTTGTGGTGGAACTCACCGCGTCGGACAATGTGGGTGTGACGAAGGTCGAGATTTTCGTCGACACCGCGCCATCGCCCGCCGCCGTGTTGCAGGCCGCGCCCTGGAAGACCACGATAGCAATCAGCGATTGGACTGTGGGGACGCACGCCATCGCCGCCAAGGCCTACGATGCCGCGGGCAATGCGTCGAATCGCATCGTGGTGTCGGTGGTCAAAACGCAGCCGGGTGTGTTCGCCTTCAGTTTCACCAATGGAAAAACCTTCACCTACGACACCTGGGACATTGACGAGAACAACGAGAAAGTTCTCTCGACGAAGAGCAGCATCGTGAGCAAGGTCGAGCAGGGCGATGGCACGGCCATCGGTGGTCGCACGGACTGGTGGCGGTTGATCGACACCGAGGCCTCGGGTGCGAAGGACACGGTCATCGCGCGCGTGGACGGCAATGGCAATCTTGAGATTTACGGCTACACGCGCGACTACATCCGTCGCTTCGTCGAGGGCATGATCGAGGGCGGTTTCCCGATGGAAATGCCCACCCTTCCCGACGCCGAATGGTCGGTGATGGCGTATTGCAACAGCGCCCCCGGTGTTCCGGCCAATCCCGGCACCGAGTGGAACATCACAGCCCCGGGGGGCTTTGACATCCCTGTCGGACTGTTTTCCGCGAATGTGAAAATCAAGGGTCAATTCATCGACCGCACGGAAACGGTGAGCGTGCAGGGCAAGACCATCAAGCTCTGGCATGTGAAGCTGATCAACACCGTCACGATATTCGGTGCGGAGTCGAATATCGTCGTGCACCTGTGGTATTCCGACGATCCATCGGGACGCATCCAGTTGTGGCAGGAAAGTACACTGCTCAATCTGGTGCTGACGAATTTCCAGCTCAACGGCGAAAAATGGGAATTGGCCAGCTGGAACTAAGCTCTTCAAGAACGGGAAAAAAGGGGCGGTGCGTGCATCGCCCCTTCTCGTTTTTCAGAGAGCGGCGTTGTACTTTTCGGCGGTACGCTGAAATCGCCTCATCCACAAACGACCCGTCGCCATGATCAGAGTGTTACTCGCAGGTGTTCTGCTCCTCTTCGCCACGCAGACGACATCGGGGCAGACTGTTTCTCAACGACAAGCGAAGGCATTGCAACAGCTCGCACAGCTTCCGGCCGACATCGAGATGCTGCCGGGAAGAGTGATCGTGAAATTCGCGGGAGAGGCGCAACGCTTTCTCGGGCGCGACCACGCCGATATCCCGGCATTGCTGCCGCTGTATGGCCGCTTAGGAATTTCGCGGCTTACGCAACTTTATCCCGGTCGACGCAGCACACTGGCCAAAGACGGCAGCGAAATCGCGTTGCAGCGCATGTATCTTCTGGAATTCGACAGCGGGGCCTCGCCCTTGGAAGTGGCACGCGAGCTGTGCGCACTGCCCGACGTGGAGTACGCCGAGCCCGAGCTGGTGCAGAAGCTGTTCTACACCCCCGACGACCCCATGCTCGCGCAGCAATACGCTCTCGATGCGGTGAAGGCGCGTGAGGCCTGGGACATCAGCACGGGAAGCAGGGATGTGGTGATCGCTATTGTGGACAGCGGAGTCCGATGGACGCATGAGGACATGCGCGAGAATCTCTGGGTGAATCCCGGCGAGGACATCGACGGCGACGGACTATTCACTACTGCCGACCTCGACAGCGTCGACAACGACGGCAACGGGTATATTGACGACATCATCGGCATCGATTTTGTCGGACCGAGCGCCCTCGTGAGTGGCACGTACTACGACAGCGACCCGAATCCAACAGGCACGGGCAATCCGCACGGCACGCACGTGGCAGGAATCGCGGCGGCGAGGGGCAACAATGCGAAGGGCATTGCCGGACTCGCATTCAACTGCCGCATCATGCCCATCAAATGCGCACCCGACGTGTACACCGCATCCATACTACGCGGCTACGATGGCATTGTCTACGCCGCCGACAATGGCGCGGACGTGATCAACTGCAGCTGGGGTGGCGGCGGCTACATGCTGAGTCAGCAGGAACGCATCGCCTATGCCGTGGCCAAAGGCGCTGTGGTGGTGGCCGCGGCGGGCAACTCGGGTGACGAGCGCGTGCACACGCCGGGCGCGTATCCGAATGTGCTCTGTGTGGCGAATGTGGGGCCCAACGACGCGATTGCCGGGTCGTCCACGCATGGCCCCTGGGTGGACGTCTCCGCTCCCGGCACGGATATTCTCAGCAGCGTGAGCACTTCGGATCAGGCGTATCAGGCCTTCACGGGCACGTCCATGGCTTCGCCGCTGGTGGCGGGTTTGGCCGGCCTGGTGAAGAGCGTGTTTCCGCAATTCACCGCCGAGCAGGTATTCGAGCAAATCCGCGTCACTTCTGATCCCATCGATACGCTGCAGAACAAGCGCTATCACGGGAAAATCGGCAGGGGCCGGGTCAACGCCTTCCGGGCGCTGACGGAGCAATCGCCGGGCGTGCGACTGCTTGCCTGGTCGTGGAGCGATTCGTTGTACGGCAACAACAACGGCATAGCCGAGCAGGGCGAGCGTCTGACCATCACCATGCGCTGGAAGAACTATCTCGCTCCCACCAGCTCGGCACGCATGACATTGAGCGTGACCGGCGGCAATGCGACGGTGGAGCGGGGTGAATTTCTCGCCGGGTTGATTGCCACCAACGGCGAAGCGGGCAATGAGTCCGATCCTTTCGTGATTGCTTTGACCAGTGAATTCGTGCCGAATTCCCAGGTGGATTTACGCTACGATATCGAGGACGGCGAGTATCGCGACAATGGTGGTGTGTTCTTCATTCAGCAGCCGAGCTATCGCGATCATGATGTGAACGACGTGGTGATGACATTGACCAGCGACGGCAATGTGGGTTTCGACGACATGAGTGGCGTGATGGGATCGGGCTTCCGCTACAAGGGCGAGGAGAACATTCTCTTCGAAGGCGCCCTCATGCTCGGCGCCATTGTGAACATGGCCCCGTTGACGGTGGATGTGGCTCGCAGTTCGGGCTCGCAGCAGTTGGAGGATTTCGCCAGCGAATCGTTGATCAGCATGCGCAGTCCGGGCCGTGTGGCCGAGCAGGAGGGCCGCGTGTTGTTCGAGGATCTCGCGGCGCCACTGTCGTACCGCTTGCAAGTGAGTGTGGATCAGGAGAGTTTCGCCTTCACCCGCGACGGGGCGCGCAATATGGTGTTCCTGCGCTATCGCATAGCGAACACGGGCACGAATGTGCAGGAACAGGCGCATGCCGGGCTGTTTTTCGACTGGGATATCGGGGCGAATTCGCAGACCGATATCGCGTTGTTCGACGAACAGGACGGATTGGCGCTGGCCTTTGACACGACAGGGACACCGCGTGTGCGCACCCGCGTGGGTGTGCTGCCACTCAACCGGGCGTTCCCGATCAATTACTGGGGCATCAACAACCGCGACAGCGACGACACGCTGCGCATCGGTATTTACAACGGTTACAGCAAGGACGAAAAATGGAAATCGCTGTCAACCGGTGTGGTGCAGCCCGTGTCGCAGATCACCGACGTCTCGTATGTGCTGGCGCAGTCACTGGGCGATCTGGCACCGGGCGACACCGCGATACTCGGGTTCGCGTTTATCGCCGGGGAGAGCAGCGAGGAGATTATTGCCTCCATTCCCCGGGCCAGGCAGCTTTGGGACACGTTGATGACGCGTGTGAATCCCGCCGGTATTGCCGACGCGCCGCTGCCCGGTGCCGTGAATCCGCTGCTGGATGTGCATCCGCATCCTGTTCTGGCGGGAAGCGCTGAGGTGTACGCGAATGTCCGGGGTCTGGCGGGCGAGGAATTGCGCTGCACGCTGTTCGACGTGCTGGGCCGAGCTCTTGGCGAGGTCTGGAGAGGCAGACTGGCTGCGGACAGGCAAACGCTGCGACTGGCGTTGCCGCAACTGAGTCCGGGCGTGTACTTCCTCCGCGCCGAAGCGGCCGGCCGTGTCGGTGGTCGCCGCATCCTGGTGCTTCGGTAAAAAAAATTTTCAAATCGGCTCGAAATTTTTCAGCAAACCGGACTTCTTGTGCTAATCCTTTATAGAGATTCGCACTTTCACCGGGATGCGACCGAGCTGGTGAGAGTAGATGTGGCGAGGAGGGTCGCATCCCGGCTTTAATTTTTCTGATGAGACCTATGACCACTGTGGAAGACATTCAACGACGACAGCGACTGCTGGATACCTTGTTCCGTGTTTTCATCGCACTCATCATTCTCATCGTGTGCGTTTTCGTGGGATGGCTCGTGACCTACATCACCTACGCGGAAGAGATTCATCGGTCGTTCGAGCAGCAAGGCTCGTTGCTCCACCGGGTACTGAGCGATCTGGTGTGAGCTGTCGGCTTCGGCCGATTCCCTTTTCACCGTTTCGGCGGCATCACCATGATGTCGCCGTTTTATTTAACCGGTGATCAACACAGGCCGGTGATTTGCAGTTGATTTCCCATGGCGGTCAATAGCGGTTACCGCGCGTAACTTGTTCGTTTGCAAATAGTTACCGGTGTGGAATTCACGAAAAGTGAGCGATCGTGCACTCACGAACGCCTGTCTCGACGATTCATCAAAGCAAGGATCACACAGCTTCTCCACGAAATTCCACGGTTGAACTGTGGAACTCTGTGAAAATCGGGTGAAATCGGATCAATCGTTGGTTTTGAAGTACTTGATTGCTCCGCGAGAACTTCCATGTGTTGCGCGGGTACATTTCTCACGGAAATTCTGCTCTCAGCCCTTCTCCCCAAACACGTTTTATTGGCCTTTAAACGAGAATTTATTCACGAATAAATCAGATAATGACGCAACGACGGCGTATCCGGCGGATTATTCCGATTCTAACCGCTGAAAACTATGCCTAAAAAGGAAAAAATTCACGAAAGAGCTTGATTTTTCTCCTGCAGCGAGCTACATTGCATTCAATCGAGAAATTCATCTCGATTGAATGCAGATAGCAGGAGTACAGCATGTTCGAATCAGCGTCCCGTGGCAGCACCGTGCGGCAATTTGCGCAGGTGTGCCGCATACTCGAGCGTTTCGATTACGATCCCGCGAAAATGATTCCCATCCTTCAGGCGGTGCAGGAGGAATATCGTTACCTGCCCGAGGAGGTGATGGCCTTTCTCGCCACTTCGCTCAATGTTTCTCCGGCGCGCGTGTACAGCGTGGCCACCTTCTATTCGCATTTTGCGCTGGAGCCGAAAGGCAAGTACGTTGTCCGGCTGTGCGATGGTACTGCGTGTCATGTCAAGGATTCGGAACCGATATACGAGGCCTTGCGCGCGAAGCTGGGGCTGACCGGCAAGCGCAAGACCACGCCGGATCATGAATTCACCGTGGAAACCGTGTCCTGTCTCGGCGCCTGTGGACTGGCGCCTGTGATGGTGGTGAACGAGCGCGTGTACGGCCAGGTCACGCCTGACAAGGCCTGTGCGATCATCGACGGATTGCGCAACGGGGAGGTGCGGGCATGATGCAGGAAAGCACTCTCGCTGCCATCGCCACGGATTACCGTGAGGCGGCGGATTTGATTCGCCGGCGCGTGGTGCTGTGCGCGGGTACCGGCTGCGTGGCCAATGGCGCGCTTGCGGTTCACGAGGCCTTGCTCGCGGCCCTCAAGGAACGCGACTGCGATGTGACCGTGGAATTGCGCACAGAACAGCCCGAGGAGCACGATCTGCTGCTTTCCACCAGCGGTTGCCAGGGCTTTTGCCAAATGGGGCCGCTGCTTGGCATCGAACCCGACGGATTGCTGTACACGCATGTCACTGTCGAGGATATCCCCGACATCGTGGATCATACCCTGCTGCGGGGCCGCGCCGTTGAGCGCCTGCTGTATGTGGATCCCGCCACAGGCGCGCGCTGCAAGGGGCAGGAGGACATTCCGTTTTACAGCCGACAGACGCGACGCATTCTCGAGGAATGCGGCAAGCTCAATCCCGAGGACATCCGCGAGTACATAGCCCACGGCGGCTATCGCGGGGCGATGACCGCCTGGACGCGCATGGATGCGGAAGGCGTGTGCCGCGAAATCCTGCAATCCGGCTTGCGCGGACGCGGTGGCGGTGGTTTTCCCACCGGTCGGAAGTGGGAACTCGCGCGCATCGAAGCTTCGAATGAGAAATACGTGATCTGCAACGGCGACGAAGGTGATCCCGGCGCCTTCATGGATCGCAGTGTGATGGAAGGCAATCCGCACAGCGTCATCGAGGGAATGATGATTGCCGCGCGCGCCATTGGTGCCTGCGAGGGCTACGTGTACGTGCGCGCGGAGTATCCGCTGGCGGTGAAGCGCATGCACAAGGCCGTGGAGGACGCCCGCGCCCTGGGTGTGCTGGGGCGGAACGTGTTCTTCAGCGGAAGCAGCTTCGATGTGCACGTCATGGAGGGTGCGGGGGCTTTTGTGTGCGGTGAGGAAACGGCGCTGATCGCTTCCATCGAAGGAAAGCGAGGCATGCCCATGCCAAAACCGCCCTTTCCGGCGCAGAGCGGACTGTGGGGGAAGCCCACGGTGATAAACAATGTGGAGACGCTCGCCTCGGTGCCCGCCATCATCCGCGATGGTGCCATGGCGTATCGGGCCATCGGCACGGCGGAGTCGCCGGGCACGAAAACGTTCGCACTCACCGGTCATGTGGAAAACACCGGCCTGATCGAGGTGCCTTTCGGCAGCACCCTGCGCGACATTGTCTTCAGCATAGGCGGCGGCATCCCCAAGGGACGCAGGTTCAAGGCGGTGCAAATCGGCGGTCCATCCGGCGGCTGTCTCACGGAGGCGCAGCTCGACCTGCCGCTGGATTTCGATTCGCTTCGCTCCATCGGTGCCATGGTGGGCTCGGGCGGATTGGTGGTGATGGATGACAGCACCTGCATGGTGAAGATCGCGCGCTTTTTCATGCAATTCGCCCAGAATGAATCCTGCGGCAAATGCGTACTGTGCCGCGAGGGCACGAAACAGATGCTTGCGCTGCTCGACGACATCATCGAAGGCCGGGGCAGCATGGAAACGCTCGAACTGCTCGAAACACTCGGACACGTCATTCAGAAAGGCTCGCTCTGCGGCCTGGGGAAAACCGCACCGAGCCCGGTGCTTTCCACACTCCGGGAATTTCGTGCGGAGTACGAGGCGCATGTGTCGGCCAAGCACTGTCCGTCCAAGGCATGCAAGGCGCTGTGCAAGCCCGAGATCGTCGGGGAACTCTGCAAGGGCTGCATGAAATGCGCCCGCCTGTGTCCGGTGGGCGCGATTGAGGGCGGGAAAAAACAGGTCCATCGTATCAACCCGGATGTGTGTATCAACTGCGGCGCGTGTCTCACGAGCTGCGCCTTTCAGGCGATCAAAGGAGTAGCGGCATGAACAGGGATCAGACGTTAGTGATTGACGGTCGTACCGTCGTAATCGGAGCGCAGGACAACCTCCTCGAAGTGATTCGCTCCTCCGGCATCGATATACCCACGTTTTGCTACCATTCCGAACTCAGCGTGTACGGCGCCTGCCGCCTGTGCTTTGTGGACATCGAAGGCCGGGGCCTCGCGGCCGCGTGCAGCACGCGTCCCGAAGCGGGCATGGTGGTAAGGACCAGTACATCCGAAATCCGGGAGATGCGCAAAGTTGCCATCGAGCTGTTGCTTGCAAACCACGAGCGCAGTTGCACCACCTGCGGCAAGAGCAATGCCTGCCGCCTGCGCGACATCGCCCATCGTCTGGGTGTGGATAAGGTGCGCTTCCGACCGACGCATCGCGATATTGCCGCGGACACATCCTCGCCGTCGCTGTTGCGCGATGCCGCCAAATGCGTGCTCTGCGGCGACTGTGTGCGCATGTGCAATGAAATCCAATCCGTGGGGGCCATCGATTTCGCGCATCGCGGTTCGGATGTCATGGTGCTTCCGGCCTTCGGACGCTCGCTGGCGGAAGTGGAATGTGTGCATTGCGGCCAATGCGCGGCGGTGTGTCCGACGGGTGCGCTGCAACCCGCCTCGCAAATCGAAGCCGCGTGGCAGGCCTTGCACGATTCCGGCAAAACCGTGGTGGCGCAGGTGGCTCCAGCTGTGCGTGTGGCTCTGGGCGAGTTGTTCGGCATGCCGGCGGGCAGCCTGGTCATCGGACAGTTGGTGGCGGCACTTAAACATCTGGGCTTCGATGCGGTGTACGACACCTCGTTCGCTGCGGACATGACAGTGATCGAGGAGGGAACGGAGTTTCTCGCGCGCAAGACCAAGGGCGAAAAGCTTCCGCAATTCACCTCCTGCTGTCCGGCGTGGGTGGCCTTCGCGGAATTGCATTTTCCCGATTTGCTGCCCAAGCTCTCCAGTTGCCGCTCGCCGCAGCAGATGTTCGCTTCCGTGGCCAAGCGCATGCTGCCCGAGAGCTTCGGTATCACGCGGGAGCAGCTTGTGGTCGTCTCCATCATGCCATGTACCGCGAAAAAATTCGAAGCGCGGCGCGATGAATTCATTACCGACGGCAGTCCCGATGTCGATATCGTTCTCACCACGCAGGAACTGGGAAGGATGATCGAGGAAGCCGGTCTGAAACTGCAGAATCTGCGGCCCGAATCGCTGGATCTCTCGATGGGCTTTAAAACCGGCGCCGGTGTGATTTTCGGGGCCAGCGGGGGAGTGACCGAAGCGGTGATGCGCTTCGCGGTGGAACGCATGACCGCCGATACCATGTCCAATCTCGAATTCCACGAATTGCGAGGAGAGGACGGCGTGCGGGAGGCGGTGCTAGCGGTCGGCGAACACACGGTGCGCGTGGCGATGGTGCATGGTCTGCGCAACGCCCGCCGCGTGGCCGAACGCGTACGCGCCGGAGAGGCGCAGTACGATTTGATCGAAGTCATGGCCTGCCCCGGCGGCTGCGTGGGTGGCGCCGGCCAGCCCGTGAGCATCGATGCGGCAACCCGCGGCGAACGCGCCCGCGGCCTGTACGACGCGGATAAAATGCTGCAGTTGCACAAGCCGCAGGACAATCCCTACGTGCGCGATTGCTACGAAACACTGCTGGGAGAAGCGGGGGGCGGCCTGGCGCACGAACTTCTGCATACCCGCTATCACTCGCGGCGCAGAATCGCCGACGGCGGCATCGACCTGCTCTCGTCCGGCGAGGCCAATCCCGTGCGCGTGCGCATCTGCCTCGGAACCAATTGCTTCGTTCGCGATTCGCAGGAATTACTGCAGGCGGTGCTCGCCGCTATTGAAGAACGGGGCTGGGAGAACCGTGTGGATGTGCAGGCGACGTTCTGTATCGAACGCTGCGGTGAAAGTCCCAACGTGCTGGTGGGAGACGAACATATCCCGGGGGCGAGCAAGGATCGTGTGCTGCGCGCCATCGAGAGGGCCCTGGCCGAGTCTCACGCGCCGCTCGATGAAAGGCCGACGCATGCGGAGGCCGCACTATCGTGAAGCACCCGTCGCGACGCGTCGTCCGCAGTGTGCGGACGACGCGCGGCGGCGAAGGAGTCGTTGGTTCGTTGTGTGAACGTGGAGCCGCAACGACGGCGAAGGATGCGAGGCAATGAAAGGAGAACGCGTATGACGACTGCAGGCGAACAGGAAGCCGGTTCCGACCGCGCATGGCTTATCCGCACTGACAAGGCGCAATGCAGGGATTGCTATCGCTGCATCCGCGTCTGTCCGGTCAAGGCCATACGCATGGAGCACGGGCAAGCAACGATTGTACCGGAACGCTGTGTGCTCTGCGGCGCGTGCATTCGCGAGTGTCCGCAGCACGCGCGTACGCATCGCAATGATATCGGCACCGCTCTGGCGCTGCTGCGGTCGGGACGTCGTGTGGCGGCGAGTGTGGCCCCGGCATTCGCTGCGGAGTTTTCCGAATGGGAGCAGCGCCGTCTCCCTGCGGCCCTGCGCATGCTGGGTTTCGACTTCGTGGGAGAAACGGCGGCAGGTGCGGAACTGGTGGCCGGGCACACGGCATCGCTGTTGCGCACCGCCGCGGCGCCTTCGCTGGGCGTGTCGTGTCCGGCGGTGCTGCGTCTGGCGGAATTGTACCATCCGAATGCGCTCACACATATTCTTCCCGTTTGTTCACCCATGATCGCTCACGCCACCGCGCTCAGGCAGCATCTTGGTGAAGACGTCGTCGTCATGTTCATTGGCCCCTGCATTGCGAAGAAATGGGAGGCGGAGCGTGAGGAGTATAGGGATGTGGTGAATTGTGTGTTGACCTTCGGGGAGATTCGCGATCTCCTCAGTGAGCAAGGCATCGACCTGAACTGCCTCGAGGAATCGATGTTCGACGACGCTCCCCGTGGCAAGGGGCGCCTCTACCCGCTGCCGGGAGGGATGACGGCGTGCATGCATGGCACGGCCGACGTTCCCGAACCCGCCACCATGGCGCTGAGCGGTGCCGAGGACGTGCGGACCATGTTCGCCGACCTCGCCGGGATGCGCGGTGTCCGGCATATCGAAGCGCTGTTTTGCGCGCATGGCTGCGTCGATGGAGCCGGCGGCGCGCTGGCGCTGGGATTGCTGGATCGTATTGCCGGGGTGAGCCGTCATGCCGGGTCGCGCATTATTCACGACGCGCTGCGGTACGAGCACATGCTTCTCCCCGCGCCCGCCTTGCGTGTGCAAGCCCCGCAGGAGAAGGCGGTGACAGAAAGCGCGCTGCGCGAAATGCTTTCCCGCATCGGGAAAGCCCGGCCGGAAGATGAACTCAACTGCGGTGCCTGCGGCTATGGAAGCTGCCGTGAGAAGGCCGCCGCCGTGCTGCAGGGCATGGCCGAAGTGGACATGTGCATGCCGCACATGCGTCGACGGGCCGAACAGCGCTCCGACCGCATTATCGAGAGCACACCCAATGGCATTGTCATACTCGATGAGCACTTCACCATTCTCTCCGTCAATCCCGCATTTCAGCGCATGTTCATGTGCTCCGATGCGATTTGCGGACGACGCATCTCCTATCTGATGGATCCGGCGCCGTTCGAGCAGGTGGCAACAGGATCAGCGGAACGCGTCGATCACACGGTGCGGCATGAACGCTACGGTCTCACAACGCGGCAGATTGTGTATTGTCTGCGCGACGCGCGACAATATGTGGGCATTTTCGTGAACATCACCAAAAACACCGCCGACGAAGCGCGGTTGCGTGAACTGCGCAGCCGCACGGTGGAGCAGGCGCGGGAATTGCTCGCGCATCAGATCGAAACCGCGCAGAACATCACCGCATTGCTGGGCGAAAGCGCCGCGCGGGGTGAGGCGCTGGTGGAACATCTGCTCGATCTCGTGCAAGACAACGCCAGCGGGCGGGAGGTGGAAATATGGCAACGCTCCACTGCGACGCCTTCCTGACACAAAGCCCGAAGCACCGGGGCAAGCCGTGCGGCGATGTGATCCTGCTGCTGCGTGAACAGCACGGTACGGTGGCTCTATTGGCCGACGGGCTGGGATCGGGTCTGCGCGCCAATCTCGCGGCGCAGTTGTGCGTGTCACGTTTGCGCGTGCTGCTGGAACAGGGGATGCCGCTGTTCACCACATTTTCGCATGTGGCACAGAGCATGAACCGCGCACGCGGTACCACATTGCCGTATGCGGTATTCGTGCTCGCACGTGTATTGCGAGATGGTACCGCGCATGTGCTGTCCTACGATATGCCCGAACCGCTGCTGCTGCACGCGGGGCATGCCGGAGTGCTGCCCTTGCACACCCGCATGATGGGCAAGGCCATTGTCGGCGAGGCGGAATTTCTCCTGGCCCCGGGCGATGGCGTGATGCTGTTCTCCGACGGTGTGTCGCAAGCGGGAATGGGGCAGGGCTTCGTCCATGGCTGGGGATCGCGCGGTGTGGCGACGTATCTGGACGAACTTCCGCTGGGTACCGCTCTGTCCTCGCTCGCCAGTCGTGTACATGACCGGGCTCTGGAGCACAATCGCGGCGGTGTGGGCGACGATACGAGCGTGGTGTTGCTCGCCGGACGCGAGGAGAAAAAGGTGGTGCTTTTCACCGGGCCGCCAGCCAATCCCGCCGACGACAGTACTGTGACGCAGGCCTTCGTGCGTGCTTCTGGCGCGAAGGTGATTTGCGGGGCAAGTACGGCATCGATCGTGGCACGCGTCCTGCGCCGCGAGGTGCTTGTGGAGCATGGCGAGCGCAGCCTGTATTCGCCGCCGCGCAGCTTCATCCAGGGCATGGACCTCGTCACCGAGGGCGCGGTGACGTTGAATCAGGTGTACAACATACTCGATCGCGGCGACATCACGCTGGAAGAGGGCAGCGCCGTCACCGCGCTCTGTCGCCTGTTGCGCGAGGCCGACACTATCCACGTGTTTCTGGGTGGAGGAGTCAATCCAGTGTCGGGCGACACGGGCTTTCTCCTGCGAGGTATTCTCGAACGACGAAGCATCGTGCCCTTGTTGGCCGAAAAACTGCGCGCTCTGGGGAAATTCGTGAGCATTCAGGAGGTGTGAGCACGCATTTCAGAGAGTGTTTCGCATTTCGACCGCACTCGGACAGCGCGATGAGGGAAGTAAGACAATGAGCGGACGCCCAGCCCATGCATTTTTTCCGGGGGCAGGAAGCAAGCGGTATGTGCTGACAGCGAGAAAACGACTCAATACGAGAAAAACGTAACGATTGCCATTGTCAAACGATTTTCGCGAATTTTTTCACGGAAATTTGCTTCTCCCTGGCGCGAATTGTATATTTACTCTTGAGTAATCGAGAATTACTTCTCGAAAAAAGAGTAGGATTTCTAACGAGAGTATCATGCAGACTCAAGAGAGCACACAGCACATCTACGCGAAGTACCCGAAGGGGCAAGCTTCGTGCCTGATCGACATGCTGCAGGAGGTTCAGGAGCATTTCGGGTATTTGCCGGATATCGAAATGCAGAAAGTTGCCCGTCACGTGGAAATTCCCGTGTCGCGGGTGTACGGCGTAGCCACATTCTACAATCAATTCCGTTTTCAGCCGCTGGGCAAATACGTTGTGAAGGTATGCCGCGGCACAGCGTGCCATGTCAAGGGCTCGCTGGACATTCTCCGCACGCTGGAGAACGAACTCGGCATCAAGGCGGGGCAGACCACCAAGGATCTCGCCTTCACCATCGAAACCGTGGCCTGCATCGGCGCGTGCAGCATCGCGCCTGTGATTGCGGTCAACGAGGAATTTCATGGCGGCTTGACCACCAAATCGCTGGTGAAATTGCTCTCGATGTACAAGAAGAAAGCCAATGCCGCGGAGGTAGAACATGAACTCGTATAGTCAGGATTGCTTCGAAAACTGCTGGCACAGCGCCGAGCGCCCCTGCCCGCATTTCGTTTCCTGCGTCAACAATGGTCAGCAGTGCGATTGCGGCGACTCCGTGGCGGCACGCCTCGAGCAGTACAAGCGCCATCTGCTGATGGTGGAACACGATCTTCCGGTCATTCTCGTCGGTATGGGCACCTGCGGCTTGGCCAATGGCGCGCGTCGCATTCATGATGCCATTATCGCCGAACTCAACACGCGCGGTATCGCAGCATCCGTTATTCCGGTGGGTTGTGTCGGGTATTGCGCGCGCGAGGTCATCGTCGACATCAAGCTGCCGGGCAAGCCCCGCATCAGCTATTGCGAAGTGAAGGAAAAGGATATCACCGCGTTGATCGAAACCACGCTCGTGGCCGGCGAGGTGCTGACGGAAAAGCTGCTCGGTCTTTACGAGCGGCCGCAGGACAGCCCCTGGGCCACCTTGCCGTTGGTGAACGAGAATCCGTTCTTCGCAAAGCAGCAGAAAATCAATCTCGAAAACTGCGGCGTCATCGACCCTGAAAGCATCGACCAATACCTCGCGCGAGGCGGTTACACCGCCCTGTCGACGGTGATCAACGACAAGAGCGGTCAGGATGTGATCGATGATATATTGAAAGCCGGTCTGCGCGGCCGTGGCGGCGGTGGTTTTCCCACCGGACGCAAGTGGCAGTTCGCGCGCGACCAGCAAAGCGACAAAAGGTACCTTATCTGCAACGCCGACGAGGGTGATCCCGGCGCGTTCATGGATCGTGCGCTGTTGGAAGGCGATCCCCACCGCGTGGTGGAAGGCATGATCATCGCCGCCTACGCCATTGGCGCCAGCTACGGCTACATCTACTGCCGCGCAGAGTACCCGCTCGCCATCGCGCGTCTCGAGAAAACGCTGGCCGACGCACGTGAATACGGGCTGCTGGGAAACAACATTCTCGGCAGCGGTTTCAATTTCGACATGCGCATCAAGAAGGGCGCCGGAGCGTTCGTGTGCGGCGAGGAGACCGCCCTCATTCACTCCATCGAAGGCCGTCGCGGCATGCCGCGTCCCCGTCCGCCGTACCCCGCCGTGTCGGGTTTGTTCGGCAAGCCCACGGTGATCAACAACGTGGAGACCTTTGCCAATGTGACCACGGTGTTCAAGAACGGCGCCGACTGGTATGGTTCCATCGGCACGCAAACCTCCAAGGGCACGAAGATCTTCGCCCTTTCCGGCAAGGTCACCAACGTGGGCCTCGTGGAAGTGCCCATGGGTACCACGCTGCGCGAAATCGTGTTCGACATCGGCGGCGGCATCCCCGATGGCAAGCAATTCAAGGCTGTGCAAATCGGCGGACCTTCCGGCGGCGCGCTGCCCGTGCAGGTCATCGACACGCCGATCGATTACGAAAATCTCAAGGCCGTGGGTGCCATGATGGGCTCGGGCGGACTGGTGGTGATGGACGAGACCACCTGCATGGTGGACCTCGCCAAGTATTTCATGACCTTCATCCAGAGTGAATCTTGCGGAAAGTGCATTCCCTGCCGCGAAGGCACCAAGCGCCTGCTCGAAATTCTTGAGCGCCTGTCGAAAAGCCATCGCAACGAGACAACGCAGGAAGAATCGCTGCTGCGCTTCCAGGGCATGGTGTATCTCGAGCGCCTCGCCTCGGTGATCAAAGACACCTCGCTCTGCGGTCTGGGCCAGACGGCGGCCAATCCGGTGCTCAGCACCCTGCAGTATTTCAAGGAAGAGTACGAAGCGCATCTCTACGAGCGCTGCTGTCCCGCCGGCGCCTGCCGCGAACTGCTCACGTTCCACATCGACACCGAGAAATGCAACGGCTGCGGCCTGTGCGCGAAAAAGTGCCCAGAAGCGGCCATTATCGGCGAAAAGAAAAAGGCGCACTACATCCTCGAGGACAAGTGCATCCGCTGCGACCAATGCCGCGTCAACTGCAACTTCGATGCGATTTACGTCAACTAATCCGGAACGAGGACAGTCATGAACATCACGATCAACGGAAATACATGCTGGGCCAAACCCGGAGAGACGATTCTCGACGCCGCTCGCCGGGAAGGCATCAAAATCCCCACGCTCTGCCATCTGAGCGAATTCTCCCCGACCGGCTCCTGCCGCATCTGCACGGTGGAAGTGGAAAGCAACGGCTCGCTCGTGCCCGCCTGCGCATTCCCGGTGACGGAAGGCATGGCCATTCGCACCAATTCCCCGCGTGTGCGTCGCGCCCGCAAAACCATCATCGAGCTGTTGGTGGCCAATCATCCGCAGGACTGCCTGTTCTGCGTTCGCAGCGGGAATTGCGAACTGCAAAGCCTCACGCAGGAGTACGGTGTACGCACGCAGCGTTACACCGGCGAGCGCAAGCGCGCCCGCATCGACATCGCCAGTCCGGCCATCGAACGCGATCCCGAGAAGTGCATACTCTGCGGCCGTTGCGTGCGCATCTGCCATGAGTCGCAACACGTGGGCGCCATCGATTTCGTGCATCGCGGCTTCAAAAGCACCGTGGCACCCGCCCTCGAGCGCAGTCTCAACACCGTGCCCTGCGTGGATTGCGGGCAATGCGTGGTGAACTGCCCCGTGGGCGCGTTGACGGAGAAAAGCCATCAGAAGGTGGTGTGGGAAGCCATCAATCACGAGGACAAATACGTCGTGGTGCAGGTTGCACCAGCCGTGCGCGTGGCGCTGGGCGAGGAATTCGGCGCCGAGCCGGGGACGGTGGTCACCGGCAAAACCGTGGCCGCGTTGCGTCGCCTGGGCTTCAAGCGCGTGTTCGACACCAATTTCAGTGCGGATCTCACCATCATAGAAGAAGCGACGGAATTACTGTCGCGGTTGAACAACGGCGGGCCGACTCCGATGCTCACGTCGTGCAGCCCGGGTTGGGTAAAGTTCATCGAGCATTACTACCCCGATCTGCTCGGCAACCTGTCCACATGCAAGTCTCCGCATGAGATGCAGGGTGCTCTGCTCAAATCCTACTATGCTCAAAAAATCGGAGTCGACCCGTCGCGTATGTTCGTGGTCTCGGTCATGCCCTGCACCGCGAAAAAATACGAGGCGCAGCGCCCCGAGCTGGGCAACGAGTACCCGGATGTCGACGCCGTGCTCACCACGCGCGAACTGGCCCGCATGATTCGCTCGGCGGGTATCGACTTCCACCGCCTGCCCAACGAGGGCTTCGACGATCCCATGGGCGAATCCACCGGCGCCGGCGCCATTTTCGGCGCGGCCGGCGGCGTGATGGAAGCCGCACTGCGCACCGCGCATTACTACCTCACCGGCGAGGACATGAAATCCCTCACCTTCGCTCCCATCCGCGGGCTCGAAGGCGTGAAGCAGGCCGATGTGAAAGTGGGCAATGTGTCGCTGAAGGTAGCAGCCATCAGCGGTCTGGCGAACATCAAGCCGATACTCGACGACATGCGCGCGGGTACATCGCCCTTCCACTTCATCGAGGTGATGGCCTGTCCGCACGGTTGCATCAACGGTGGAGGTCAGCCGCAGCCGGCCTCGCCCGAGCGCATCATCAAGCGCACCGAAAGCATTTACCAAATCGATCGCGAATCCCCGCGGCGCAACAGCCATCGCAACGAGTCCATACAGAAGCTCTACGCCGAATTCCTCGGCGAGCCCAACGGGCACAAGGCGCATGACTTGCTGCACACGCATTACGTGGAGCGCGACGAGTTCTAGATTTTCCTGTTGACATCCTCCTCTCTCCAAGGTGACTTCGGGGGCAGCGATGCCCCCGGAGAAGCCGACCCAGGGGATGTTACGCGACTGAATTCCCAACGATTGTACCACTGGAGACATACAGGTAGACATCATGCAAAAAATCCTGCTCGTCGACGACGACGTGGATATCATCGAAACCTACAAGACCGTGCTCGAGGCCGCCGGCTATGAAGTGCAGTACGCGCACGACGGCAAGAGCGGTTTCGAACTGTTCAAAACCTTCCAGCCCGACGCCTGCGTGGTGGATCTGGCGATGGAGCATTTCGACGCGGGCTTCACCCTGTGCAAGCGCATCAAGGATACGCCCGAAGGGCAGCATGTGCCGGTCATCATCATGACCTCGGCCGGACACGACACCGGCATCCGCTTCTCCACGCAGAGCGAGGAGGAGAAGCAGTGGATTCGCGCCGACCATTTTCTCGACAAGCCGGTACCTCCCCAGGACCTCGTGCAGTTTTTGCATGATCGCGTTCTGAAAGCCGTGGAATAGCATCTCACGACACCGCTTGCACAGCGACGGGGCCCGCGGGGCCCTGTCGGTGTATTTGTGGCGGCGGAAGGGGGAGCCTTGTAGCTGGTTGTGTTCGGTGCGTGCGGGGGGGCCCGGCTTCACATGACGATACGGGTTTAAAACCACAGTCTTTCATGTTCCTTCGTCACACCCGGGAGAATGAAAATGGTGCGGGTGCCTTGATTACTGTCGGAGCGGATCAACAGAATTTCAAAACCACCCGGCGCCGGTCGCGACGTATCTGCTTCGAAGTGAGAAGTAAAGATAAACGAGGTGACTGGAGTCGCGGAAGTCTTCTCCGTCATGCTTGGAGAAGTGGAAATTTTTCTATCTTATGTATTGAAATCGCGCGGGTGCCCACCCTCACGGTGCACAATCACCGCATTCCCGCGCGAATTGAAGAAGCTCGCACCTGTCTCTCGCAAGTCGCATCACGACAGTCGGTACGCGGTTTGGCCGATCACCACCCGCCCCCTGCGGCTTGCCATGCATCTTTGCCTGCGTTTACCGCGTGTGTCACGCATGTGGAAGTCGGACGTTTGCTCAGGAAATTCGCTCGATGAAGTTTTTCAGTTACTCTCCGGATGCCACACTCAACGCCGCGCTGCGCACAGAACTCGCCGCGTATGCGGTCGAGGTGGAACTCGTGCAATTGCGCGACGACGCGTTGCCTCTCGTGGCAACCCCATGCCCGGTGGTACTGATCGAGTGGGATGTAGCACAGGGCTGGCGCATTCCCCCCCCGACGCTGGAGCAACTCCGCGCTCTGCGCGCGCGATGCGTGGCCGTGGTGGACGCGGCGAGTGAATTCGAAGCGTGCAGGCAACTCGCCGGGAGCGGCACCTTCGTCCTCGATCGTGCCTATCCCTGGCGGCTCGCATTTTTGCTCCCCGCCAGCTCGCACGCCAGCGCCAGTGCGCCGACATCCCCTGCGGGACAGGAGCCGCGATCGGTGGCCGAGACTCTTGCCGACACACCGCTGACGCTCGAAGACTTCATGCACAGCGTACTCGACGCCATCGTGATCATGGACGAGGCGCAGCACATCCGCTATTGGAACACGATTGCCGAGCAATTGTACGGCTGGTCCGCGAGCGAGGTACTCGGCAAGCATGCCCGCGATGTGCTGCAGACGCATTTCCTCGGCATGTCGCGCGAAGCCGTGCTCGACGAATTGCTTCGCGAAGGTCAATGGAGCGGCTACGTGCAGCAGCGGCATCGCGAGGGACAGTGGATCGTGCTCGAGGCGCATTCGCGCGTGCTGCGGCATGGCGATGGTGGCATGTACGGCGTACTGGCCACCATGCGCGACATGACCAGCCATATCGACGCGGTGTCGCGCCTGGCCGAGCGCGAGCAGCAATCCCTCATGTTCCTCGAGCATTTCCACGGACTCGCCTATCAATCGGCGGGCGGCGATACACTGCCCACCATGTGCGTCGGTGTGGTGCGTGACGTGTGTGGTTACCGTGCGGAGGACTTCCTTACGGGAGCCGTGCGTTGGCGCGATTTGATTCATCCCGACGATCTGACCGCCGTGCTGGAGGATTGGGAGCGATTGGAAAGCGGTGTGGTATCACGCCTGATCAATTCCTATCGCATTATCGACGCGCATGGGCAATTGCGCTGGATCAAGGACATCGGCCATCGTTGGGAGAACGAAGCGGACGGCAGCATCGTGATTTCGGGACTCGCCCTGGATATCACCGCGGAGAAGGAGTTTCAACTTCGCGTGGAAATGTCCGAGCTGCTCTATCGCAATCTTTGGGAAATGGAAGCCAATGCGCTGTTCATGATCGAGCGGGAAACAGGAGCGATACGTGAGGTGAATCAGGCCGCCGTGGAACTCTACGGCTACAGCCGCGAGGAATTCCTTACCATGCGCAATGTGGACGTCTCCGCCGAGCCGGACCGGACGCGCATGGCCACGCATTCCGAGGTGCGCGAGATTCCGGTGCGTTGGCACAAGCGCAAGGACGGCACGGTGTTTCCCGTCGAGATCCACGCCACGCATTTTCAATGGCAGGGCAAGGATGTGCATCTTGCCGCCATCAGCGATATCAACGACAGACTCGTGCGTGAGGAGCGGCTGTACGAAGCGGAGCAGCGCTACCGCATGCTGTTCGAACAATCGCCCGACGGAGTTGTGGTGTTCGATGGCGCGACATGGCGCCCGCGCGAGTGCAACGCAAAGGCCTACGAACAACTGGCATACACACAGTCCGAATTTCTCGAACTGCGGCTGCACGACCTGGTGGTGGATGCTCCCGAAGCCGTGGACGCCATAGTGCAAATCGCCCAGGTGCAGGGCACGGTGGATTTCGAAGCCCTGTTCCGCACCGGCGATTTTCGCCAGCGCGACATGCATGTGACGCTCGTGTCGCTGGTGCTCAGCGGACGACCGGTGCTGTACGCCATCATGCGTGACATCACCACGCGAAAGTTGACGCAGGACAATTTGCGCACGCTTTCGCGCGCGGTGGAGCAAAGTCCGGCCGCCATCGTTATCACCGATGCCGACGGCATCATCGAATACGTCAATCCGCGCTTCACCGCGGTGACAGGCTACGAGGCATCGGAAGCGATAGGACAGACGCCCCGTTTGATCAAGTCCGGCGAGGTGCAGAGGGACGTGTATCAGGCGCTTTGGCGCACGCTGGCCGAAGGCGAGGAGTGGCGTGGCGAATTGCTGAATCGCAAGAAATCCGGCGAACTGTACTGGGCTCTGGTATCCATTTCACCGGTGAAAAACGAACATGGACTGACGCAACATTTCGTGGCCGTGCAGGAGGACATCACACAGACGAAGAAGGCGCAGGCCGAACTTGTCGATGCATTGGAGCGCGCCGAGCGCTCGGACAAGCTCAAGGATGCCTTCATCGCCAACATGTCGCATGAAATCCGCACGCCGTTGAACATCATTCTGGGCTTTACAGCGTTGTTGCGTGACAGCGCCACGGGCAATCACAGCGACGAGTTCGACCTGTGCATCGAGAGCATCGAACGAGGGGGCGAGCGCCTGCTCCGCACGGTGGAAGAAATCCTGCACATCTCAAGCATACAGGCCGGCACCTTCCCGAACCAGCCCATACGCATGTCCATCGACGAACACACCGCGCATGCTGTGCGCGACTTTTCCATGCGCGCCGAGGATAAAGGGTTGGCACTGGACTTCGAAGCGGGGTGCGCGCAGGAGTACATTCTGGCCGATCCCTATGTGTTCAGCCAGATGCTGACGAATCTGCTCGACAACGCCATCAAATTCACCATCCATGGCGGGATCCGGCTTCGCACCATTCTCGGCGATGGCGAGGTGTTGCTGACGGTGGCGGACACAGGTGTCGGCATAGACGACGAGTACTTACCGCATCTCTTCGACAGCTTCACGCAGGAGCAGACGGGCAATTCGCGGCCATTCGAAGGCCTCGGTTTGGGTATGGCCCTGACCAAGCGCTACACGGAAATGTGCAACGCCAGTATCGAGGTCGCGAGCGTGAAGGGCGTGGGTACGACATTCACCGTGCGCTTCCCGCTGGATTCTTCCCGATAGCGGGAATCTTACGTTTTTCATGTGAAAAAGGCGCGACCATGGTCGCGCCTTTTTGCTGAACATCCTTCGTGAGGATTACTGCTCGATACCCAGCAACTCGATCTCGAAGATCAACACGGAGTTCGGTCCGATATCCTGGCCCGCGCCCTGCTCGCCATAACCGAGCTCGGAGGGGATGAACACTTTGAACTTCGAACCGACGGGCATGAGTTGCAGCACTTCGGTCCAGGCTTTAATCACGCCGGTAACAGGGAACACCGCCGGTTCACCGCGATCCACCGAGCTGTCGAATTTCTTGCCGTCGATAAGCGTGCCGGTGTAATGGCATTTCACGCGATCGGCCGTGGTCGGCTTGGGGCCGTCGCCCATTTTGATGACCTGATACTGCAAACCGCTGGCGGTGGTGATCACGCCTTCCTTGCTCTTGTTAGCGGCAAGGAATTTTTCGCCTTCGGTTTTATTCTTCGCGCCCTTGGCCTTGCGCTCTTCCTCCTGCTTGGCCATCAATTCGGTCTGATAGGCCATCATGACCTGCTGTGCCACTTCCTCGGTCATCAGCGCCGACTTGTCGTCCTTGGTCACATGGTTGATCGCGGCGGCGAGGATGACGGGATCGACATCGACGCTCTGCATTTTGAAATTCTGGCCGATCGAGTAACCGATGGCGTAGCTGACGCTGTCCTTGTGAGTTTTGAGTTCCTTGACGTTCTGCGCGTTGTTTTCGCAGGACATCAGGAGCATGCTCACGGTGAGGATGGCAATGAATCGCATGGGCTGGGGTCTCCTGGTGAAAAGTGGAATTTCGTTTGCTTCAATCACAATCCACTAAAGTATGCAAAGTGGCGGGCATCGCGCAACTGCGGAAATTTTTCCCCAACCTCCGCCTGCGTTTCGAAACAACACGACTTCGTGCGCTCGCCCCAGGAATATCGCCCGCTTTGTTTGTGCGCATCCCTCGCCGGTGCCATATTTGCCACGCGCGGCGGCGAAGCGCGCGCGAGCACTTTTGTTCGGAGCCACATGCGCAACCACGGCTATACATACACCGACACCATCACCCGCGACGAGGAGGGCCTGTGCGCTCTGCACGTGTACCTCGGGCGCTACGATCACAGCGACGAGCAGGAGTGGATCGAGCATTTCGCACAGGGACGGATCGTGCTCAACGGCACTCCCGCCTCCGCGTCCACGGTGGTGATGCTCGGCGACGTGCTGTACTACCATCGACCGCCGTGGGACGAGCCGGACGTGCCCGACGAGCTGCCTGTGCTGTTCGAGGACGCATCCTGCGTCGTGTTCAACAAACCCTCGGGTTTGCCCGTGCTGCCGGGTGGAGGTTTTCTCCAGAACACACTGCTGCATCTGGCCAGGAAGCGGCACGGAGCCACGCTGTCGCCGGTGCATCGACTGGGCAGGGGCACCAGCGGCGCGATACTGTTTTCGCGCGATGCCGCTGCAGCCGCACTACTGGGGGCGGCGATGCGCGAACGACGCGTGGAGAAAATCTATCTGGCGCTGGCGCAGGGATTGCCGGAGCGCGACCGCTTCGATATCACCGTGCCCATCGGGCGCGTGCCGCATGCGTTGCTCGGACAGGTGTTTGCGGCGCAACCGCGGGGCAAAGCTTCACTCAGCCAGTGTACGGTGTTGCATCGCGACGCCGAGGCGGAGATCTGTGTTGTGGCAGTGCGCATTCCCACCGGGCGGCCGCATCAGATACGCATTCATCTCGCGGCGGCGGGACATCCGCTCGTGGGTGATCCGCTGTACATCGCCGGCGGCCAACCCGCCCCGCCCGACGCCGAAGGCAATCAAGCCGTACCCGGCGACTGCGGCTATCATCTCCATTCATGGCGTCTGTGTTTTCCTTCCGTGCTTCGTCCGGAGACGGTTGAATCCGTGACCGCGCCGCCACCCGAAGGACCGCTGCGGGCGTGGCGCGACGGGAGCATGCCGGAGGAAGCCGACGGGCAAGTGCATTGACGTGCATCATTGGCTGCCGCGATGTACTCCGTCATGGTCGGTTTCGCGATGGCGGCGACAGTGAGAGGGCGCCGCGTGCAGGGGAATCCTTGCGGCGATCAGCGCCACAGCACTTTCGAGAAGCGGCGACCGGAGAGCAAGCGCTGGCGGAGATGAGCGCGCAGGAGTTCGGCGCCGGCGCCGCGTTTGGTGTAGAATAATTCCGCCGGTCCGACATGGATACGCCAGCAGCGCAGGAACACATCCGCCTCCTCGCGCTTGCGCGCGAAATCCGCCGGAACGGGGACGATGTGTTGCTCCACCTCGGACGGGAGCTGCGCATTGCCCTGCGCTGTTGCGCGTTTTTGTTTTCGAAGAAAATCCGCGATGCGCACCTCGTCCGGAACCTGCTCGCAGCGCAGGATATAGCGCTGATCCTGCACGGGATGAAACAGCTCGTTCATCGCGCGGGTGAAGGTGGCATTCTCCCCGGCGAAAGGTGATGTGATCCAGCAGCGGGTGCTGCCGTCCTGACGTGTACTCGTCTGAACGTCGGGGAGGGATTCGTGCTCGGTCTCGCGCAGTCCCACGATGGTGTCGCGCACGGCCAGGGCGTAGCAGCGGAGCATGGCGTCGAGATCCACGGATTGCGCGCGGGCGCGCACACGCGAAAGCGCGAGGCGGGACAGGCCCAGGCCAAGCATCGCCGTGACCGCTCCCGCCAGCACGGCCGGAAAAAGAGCCGGTAACGCGAGCGTCGGGGCAATCAGCACGGCGCCGAGCAGGGCCAGTCCCGACAGCGATGCCGTGAGCGCATGGAAACGACGGCGACGCAGGCGGAAATCCGCCACCACCCGCTCGAGTTCGCGTTGCGACGCGGCGGGATGCCGGAGGACGCGCGGCGTGCTTTCCACCGGACGGAATTCGAGACAGGGAAGTTCGCGGCCCTCGTAGGGCTGTCCGATGCGCCAGGCGCGATACACTTCGTCGCGGCGCCGGCTTTTTTCCAGCATGTCCTCGTTCACCAGCGGAAGCGCCGCGGTGAGTTCCGACGCTTCCACATGGGTGAGCAAGGGATGCACATGTCCGATACCGCGTTCGAGTTCGCCGTCGTCGCTGAGGCCGAAGAGATGCTCATGCTTGCGAACGAAGCGCTCCCAGTCGGCGAAGCCGCGTTCATATTCCGGCAGCACCGTGACGATATCCCAGTTGTTGGCGGTTTTGCCCGGCGACCCCGGATTGATGCGCAGACTGCGTCCGTGCATCTGATTGACGGACACGTAGGCCGAGACCGCCGTGAGATCCACGAGCACGTTCACGCCGAGACTGTCCCAGCCCTCGCCGAGCAGGCCCCGTGTACCGATCAGGCAGCGTGTGACGCCCCGATCGAAGAGTTCCGTGATCATGAGCACATACGTGCGCGTGTTCCAGTCCACGCCGCTGCCGCGGATTTCGAACACGCCCATGGTGGAATCGGCTTCGCCGGCGAAATCCCCGGGTTGCGAGGTATCGGCACGATCCGCACCCGCGCTCGGGAGGAAGCATACATCCACCTTGAAATTCCACCCCTCGCGGTCGCGAATGCTGTACAGCTCCGCGATGAAGCGCTGGGCGAGATCGTCGTCACAGAGAATGGATGCCCCGGTGAGCATCACCGGATCGAGTACATCGGTTGCGGGATCGGTGGTCAACGCGCGCATGGCAGCCACCGCGCCCCCCGCTTCGGGATCGAGAATGCCGTGCAGCGCCCTTGTCGCACCGGCCTGTGTCGTTTCGAAGTCGGTGAGCAGCAGCACGCGCAAGCCGTCGCCCAGGTTGTGCAACTCCCGCGTCACGATGCGGCGAAGCGCCGGGAGCTTGGCCGAAGACAGGGCGAGGATGCGGTCGATGCTGCTTGCGCGTCGCTGAAGGCCGCCGTGCTCTTCGCGGTAGCCCAGGCGGTGCAGCGCTGCGAGCACGTTTTCCCGCAGTGCGATGTGCCGCGAATCCGCTTCGCTCAACACATCGCTCACATACCCTTGCAGGATCAGCACGATGTCGTCGAGACGCGGCGGCTCTTCCGCTTCGTCGAGCCAGGGCGCTCCATCGGGAAGAGGGATGCCGTGGGCGTGTGCGTAGCGCGCGAAGGCGATGGCCAGGGAAGGACGCTCGCCGAGCAACTCGGCGAAGGACGGAAACGCCACGCCACGGTAGCGCAGGGAGTCGAGGACGTCCTGCACGTACAGCGACAGGGGTGGAAGTTCTCCCCCGCGCTCTTCCAGCGTGGCGAGCAAGGCGTGATAGCTCTCGTGCCTGGAGCGGATGAACTCGAGTTCGCGCTCGTCGGGATGCACGAGGTACACGAGGTCCTGCCACGGAGCGAGATTGCCGTCTTTGACCACCGCCGGCAAGGGAATGCTGTAATCCACTTCGCCCACAAGATCGAGGTAGGCCTGACGCTCCCGCTCGCTTTTATCCGCCGGAGGCGTGGCCGTCAGACCCAGCACCACCATGGGATGCTCGCGCAGCACTCCCATGATGGCCTCAGCCCAGGACGCGATCAGGTGATGGCACTCATCGAGAATGAGCAGTCCGAAGTCGCGGTCGCGCAACAGTGCGACCAGGGCCTGCACATTCGCATGCGCGTCTCCGTCCTCGTTGCGCACCGACATGCGCTGATAGGTGAGCGACAGGATCGGCGTATCGGCGTCGGGATCGTGGCTGATCAGGTGGCGCACATTAGCGCCCCACAGTTCACCCAGGGTATCCACCACGTCGCTGGTGGATTTGGCGTATTTGTCCATCCACTGCGCCTGAATGGCCGCGTTGGGCGAGAGGATGACGGTGCGGAGTCCCGCCGCCTGGAGGAAGGCGATACCGATGAGGGTTTTTCCACTGCCCGGTGGGGCAACCACGTGCAGGCGGCGCTCTCCCTCGCGCAGCTTCCCGAGCAGAATATCGACGGCCTCGTGCTGATAGTCGCGCAGACGCAGCGACAACACACGTTCGTCGAGGAGGGAAGTGGACGGAGGATATTTCATGACGCAACATCGCCCTCCGACCGCTGTCGCGCAAATACGCGAAGTGATGCACGCGAGGGGGGTGGCGCAAGCGCCGCGAGTGGCGTCGAAAAGACTTGACCCGCAGTCCGGGCTTTCGTAGTATCAGGGTTATACGGACAAGTTGGTGGGATACGCCGCGCCGCAGCGCGCCGCACTCGCTACCATCGCCGTGTGTATCCGTCATTTTCACACAAGAATCCAATGCGACACGAACACCGCGCACATGCGCGCACGGTACATTCGGAACATTCACTCTGAATCACTGCATAGAGAAGCGGACATGGCTCAGACACTTTCATCCACGGCGCTCTATCGGCTGCCGTGGAATTTCTCGGACAATGCGATATCCTGGCTCGAACCCACCAGTATGTGCAACCTGTACTGCGACGGGTGCTATCGCGAAAACCGCACGAATTCCCACAAAACGCTCGGCGAAATCCAGCACGAACTCGATGTGTTCGAGCGGCTGCGCAAATGCGACGGCGTGTCCATCGCCGGCGGCGAGCCATTGGCGCATCCCGAAATTCCCGAAATCGTGCGCATGGTCAAGCGCAAGGGATGGAAGGCTATCATCAACTCCAACGGCGGATTGCTCACGCCGGAACTGTTGCGCGAATTGAAGAACGCCGGTGTGGACGGTTTCACCTTCCACGTGGACAGTGGACAGAATCGTCCGCATTGGAAGGGCAAGAGTGAACTCGAACTCAACGTCTTGCGCAAGCAGCTTGCCGACATGTTGCACAAGGTTGGCGGCATCACCTGCTCGTTCAACGCCACGGTATATCCCGAAACGTTGCAATTCGTACCCGAATTGCTGCGCTGGGGTCAGGAGAATATCGATCGCGTGCATGTGATGGTGTTCATCAACTACCGCATGGCCATTCTCGGGAAGGATGTGGATTTTTACGTGGGCGACACGCAGGTGCATTTCGACGAGATGATGTACTCGAAGCGAGACGACCATCGCCGCACGGACATCACTTCACCGGAGGTGGTGGAATTGATACGCCGCGGCGAGCCGGGTTTCGCGCCCTGCGCGTACCTGAACGGTACCGAGCGACCCGACACGTTTAAATGGCTGCTCACCGGGCGCATGGGCAATGCCAGGGAAATCTTCGGCTATGTGGGACCGAAATTCATGGAGATCGTGCAAACCTGGAATCATCTCGTGTCGGGCAAATACCTGGCCTACGCTCCACCGGCCATGCAGCGGCGTGGACGGCTGTACTTCCTGCTCGCGCCCTTCGATGCTGGACTGCGCGGCGTGATGAAGCGCTACCTCTCAGCCCTGTTTCGCAATCCCGGGGCTTTTTTCCGCCGCGTGCATTTCCAGTCCGTGATGATCATTCAGCCGGCCGACATTCTCGAAACCGGCGCGGTGAACATGTGCGACGGCTGCCCGGACATCACCGTGTGGAACGATCAGCTCGTGTGGAGTTGCCGCATGGAGGAGCAGATGAAATGGGGGCAGAACGTGCGCATGGTGCCACGTCGCAACGGCGCGGAGGAAGATGCTCAGCCACATCCCGTGCATGCGGACGTGGAGTAAGCAGACAGTAGAGCGTCGCGCGTCAACGCGCCATGCGCAGGGCGTCACGTTGGACCATCGCAGCGCTGCGCGTGTGACCTCGGGTCGAGCGGCGATCGACGTTTCGAAGACATTCCCCCACAGCGCTTGTGCGCTGTGGGGGAATGCGCGTATACTGCGATGCATTACCCACGACACAGGGCGCGGATGAACGACGACTTCGACGCCGAGGCGTATTACCACATCGCCTATCTCAAGCATGACATCATGAATCCGCTGGCCGACGAGCGTCTGCTCTGGCTGTACGAGCGTTGCACTCTGCCCGCCGCTCCGCGTTTGCTCGACATCGGTTGCGGTAACGGCCACGCCGCCCTGCTGCTGGCGCGCGGCGCAGGCGCGCGTTGCACGCTCGTGGACAGCTCGCCGCAATGGATAGCAGAGGCCGGGAGGCGTTTCGCCGCTGCCGGCCTAACGCCGCTGGCGGATACTCACTGCATCGATGCCGACGCGTACACACCGGAGGAAGGGAGCTACGACATCGCGCTTTGCCTCGGCACCGCGCCGGTGTACGGCGGATTCGGCCAGGCATTGCGGCGGCTCGCTCCGGCACTGCGTTCCGGTGGGTATGTGATCGTGGGCGAACCCACGCTCGATGTCACCCCGCCGCTGCGCTATCAGGACTACCTTCGTCGCCTCGGCTGGGAGTTGCCGAGCGCCCGGCGTTTGCTGCGCGAACTCGTCGAGGCGGGCTACGAGTTGCTCGCCACCCTGCGCAGCACCGGGGATGAATGGGATCGTTACATGGCCTTGCAGTGGCAAGCCATAGTCGAGCATGCCGACGCGCGGCCCGAGGATGCGCAGGCGCAGTCCTTTCGCGAGTGGATGCGCGATGAACAGGAGGTGTACCTCCGCTATCAGCGCCGCTACGTGGACTGGAACGTTCTCCTTCTGCGGTTGAAAACGTGAGAAGCTCATCGGGTGCGGCGCAACCAGGCGTGCCGTCCCTCTCGCTGCGCCGATTATCCCGCGAGCATTCGCTATATTTCTTCGATGCGTGCGTTGACGGGAATATCGTTCGGACCGGGAATGCGGTACATGCTGGTATCCGCCGTGTCCTTCAGTTTGATGGGACTGTTCGTACGCGGATTGCGCAGTTTGCCGTCGATGGAAATTGTCATGTTCCGCGCGGGCATCAGTCTGGTGATTTCCGCCAGTGTTCTCCTGTATGCGCGGAAGTCGCTGGTGGGGAAAAACAAGTTGCTGCTGTTCCTGCGGGGTCTGTTCGGCTTCGTGGCCTTGAGCGCCTATTTTTACTCCATTCACGAGTTACCACTGGCGGAAGCCGTACCGGTGCAGTACACCAGTCCGCTGTTCACAGCGTTGCTGGCGCCGCTGATACTCGGCGAGAAGAATCAGGGCCGCGAATGGTTGGCCAGTCTGGTGGCCTTTTCCGGTGTGGCGGTGATCGCGCGACCCGACACGCTGTCGGCGGTGGTGCCTGTTCTCATCGGTCTGTGCGGCGCCTTCGGCAGCGGTGTGGCCTACAATCTCGTGCGCAAGCTCGGGATGGAGGGCGAGGATCCATACACTATCGTCATGTACTTCCCGCTGGTGGCGCTGTTGCTTGGCACGCCCTTCGCCGTGCAGGATTGGCGATCGCCGATGGGCTGGGAGTGGGCGGGTTTGCTGGCCGTGGGTGTGACCACACAGGTGGGGCAGGTGGCCTTGACCAAGGGATTGCGCCTGGAGCGCGCCGCGCGCGCGAGCGTGGTGAATTATCTTGTGATCGCACTGTCGACAGTGTATTCGCTGGTGCTGGGCGAGGAGCTGGGACTGCATTCCTTCATCGGCATGGGATTGATTGTGCTCGGCATCGCATTGCTTGGAGGCTGGAGAACATGAAGCCAACATTCCGCAAGGCCCTCGTCATGATCGGGCTCCTTCTGCTGCTTCCTAGCTGGCATGGCATCGCCCAACTCCCCGAGCAGGCGGGGGCGTGGACGCTCAGAAGCAGCCGTATAGGCGATGTGGATGCCGGCGATTTCAGCGCGGGTTTGGATAATGGTGTGCTGCGGGCGCTGGGTGTGGTGCGCATGGTGCAGGGCACGTATGCCCGCGAGCGTGAAACCGTCGTCGTGACGCTTGTGGAAATGGAATCTCGCGAGCGCGCCTTTGCTCTGTTCGCCTTCGCCGCGACCCCGATGCAGCGTCACGGCATTGTGGGCGATGCCTTCGCCATGGAGCGCAACACTCAGCACACGCACTATGGCCCGTTCTATCTGCACTGCCGCGGATCGATACGGAACAGAGCCGTGCCCGACGATCTTGTGCGCGGTATCAAACGACGTCTGTTCACGCTGGTGGATTGCGTGAGCGCGGATGTGCCGCTGCCGCTGGATGAGCGCGTGCTGGGCAGCGAGCAGTACCTTCCCCCGGTGAAGGAGGCGTGGGCCCTGCTGCGGCAACGCGGCCTGGATCCGGTGCGCGATGTGGCGCAGCAGCGAGCAGCGTGGATTGCGCGTTACGAGAAGCGGCTCGCCGGCGGCTCTCGTGTGCTGCTGTCCTTTCCTGTGCGAAGCGTACAGGCGCGTGTGGCGCTGGAGACGCTGTTCACCGAACGTTACGGGCAGGGCGCCAGCGTGCAGACGCAGTGCGGATTGCCCGCGTTCGATCACGGCAACTGGTCCGCGATTATCGCGCGTTCGGACGATGCCGTGCTGTTGCTGCTCACCGACAGCAAGGACAGCGGCGCCTGTGTGTGGCTTCGCGCGGTGGCCGAAGGAGCCGTGCCCTGAATCCACGCGGTGTGGGTACATTGTGCTTGTTGTTTTTCAATGGTAGAGGATTCCATGGCTTTGCAGCGTTGGACGATTCTTGGTCAATCGACGGTATTCGAGAATCCCTGGTGGAAATACCGCCGCGACGATGTGATTTTTCCCAATGCCTCGCGCGGGGAATACCACTACGTTGAAACGCGCGGCTCGGTGATGATCGTGCCGCGCACAGAGCAGGGGGAATTTCTGCTGGTACGCCAGTACCGCCATCTCAACCGGCGCGAGAGTATCGAATTTCCGGCGGGCGGCCGCAAGGAGGGACAAGGTTGGGAGGATGCCGCGCGGGCGGAATTGCTGGAGGAAGCCAACATGGAGGCGGGGACGTTGCAACCGCTGGGTTCCTTCAACCCGTTCAACGGCGTCACCAGCGAAATCAGCCGCGTGTATCTGGCGAGCGATCTCCGAGCTGCGGAGGGCACGCCCGATCCGACGGAGGAATTCGAGCTGCTCGTCCTGAATGCCATGGAAATCAACGCTCTCATCGCTGCCGGCGAACTCTGGGATGGCATGTCGCTCGCGGCGTGGTCGCTGTACAATGTGCTCGGACGGCAGCGCGGCTCCGCTCCGACGGAGACAGAGCGCTGATGCGCGCTGGGTGGCTGCTACTCCTTTGCGCCGTCGTGATCATGGCAGAGACGGTGGGCGCGCAAGCGTACAGGGTCGGCGCGCACTCAGGCGGAGCCAGTGTGCGCAATGGCGCCGACGTATTGATCGCCGATTCGTTGCATGTGCTGCGGGGAAAAAAGGTGGGCGTGGTGTGCAATCACTCGTCGCTGCTGTCCGACGGCACACCGCTGTATATCGCGCTGCGCGACCGTGGAGTGCGGGTGGTGGCGCTGTTCGCGCCGGAGCACGGTCGCCTGGGTCTCGAAGGCGCGGGCGTGCGCATTGCGGGCGACAGCGTGGATGGCATTCCTGCATATTCGCTGTACGGCGAGGTACGCAAGCCCACGCCCGCGATGCTCCGCGATGTGGAGGTGCTGCTGTTTGATATGCAGGATATCGGTGTCCGCTATTACACCTATGTCTCGACCCTGGTGTACTGCATGGAAGCCGCGGCGGTGGCAGGCATCGAGGTGCTGGTGCTGGACCGGCCCAATCCCCTCGGAGGTCTGCGCGTCGAAGGCCCGCTCCGGCGGGGGCCGCGTTCCTTTGTGGCAATGCTCCCCGTGCCCGTGCGTCACGGCATGACCGTGGGCGAGTTGGCGCTGATGGCGCTGGGCGAGCGTTGGTTGGTGGAGGACGCGCAGCCGCGCGTGCGGGTGATGCGCATGGATGGATGGCGTCGCGAAAGCACCGCCTACGCCGACAGTGCGCGCTGGATTCCGCCTTCGCCCAACATACGCACGCCCATGGCGGCGTTGGCCTATGTGGGCAGCTGCCTGCTGGAGGGCAGCGCGCTCAGCGAGGGACGAGGCACCGACGAGCCCTTCTTGCTCTGCGGGGCGCCGTTCGTGGATGCGGAAGAATTCGCCCTCGCGATGAATGCGCTGGCATTGCCCGGCGTGCGCTTCACGCCAGCGTGTTTCACGCCACGCTCACAGCCGGGCGCGATGCGTCCCCGCTACGAGGGGCAGGAATGCGCGGGAGTGCGTTTGGAGATTTTTGATGTGGACGAGTTTCAGGCCTTCGACACCGGAGTGCATATTTTGCGCGAAGCGCGTCGATTGTATGGTGAAAAAATGCGCTTCACGTCGTATCTTGACCTACTCACGGGACGTTCGGGCTACGCCGACGCGTGTGTGCTTGAGGCAAGCATTCCCGCATCCTGCACCGGCTCGGTGGATGCCGCCCGCTTCCTCGGCGATCGCCGCCCGTATCTGCTCTATCCATGACGCCCATCACCGGAACGGAGACCTCATGCTGCGATTGATGCTCTCGTCACTGGCGTTTCTCCTGCTTGCCTGCTCGGCATGCAAACAGGCGGACGAAAACGCCACACCGGACGCCAGCGCCGCCGACAGTCTGCAACAAGCCATTCCCGCCGACGAGCGCGGGACGCCCGTGCAACTCGACGCTCCGTTGCAGCTTGCGTACCGTTTTTCCAAGGGGGATTCATTCGGTTTCCGCGTCAGCAGCACGCAAAAGCTCGCCATGCGGAAGGACACCGCCGGTACCTCGTTCGAGCGCGAGAACAACGAGCAGGAACTCACCTACTGGTACATGTTCGAAGTGCTTGAGGCCTTTCCCGAAGGTGGTGGCCGTCTGCGCGCCACCTGCGACCGCGTGCTGTTCAAGGGCAGCTACGAAGGTCCGCAGGGCAAGCGCGACATGGCCTATGATTCGCAGGTCAAGAACACGTACGACATAGAAAAATTGTACGCCCAATACAACGCGCCCGTGGGTGCTCCGTACGAGATCACGGTCAGCAAGGATGGCCGCGTCGCTTCGATCAATAATATGGACGCCGTGGTCCGGAATTTCCTGAAGGACGATTTCGCCACGACGAAATCCAATCAGATCGACATCATCAAACGGGATTACGCCGAGAGCGGATTGAAATCGCATGTGCAGCTCATGTTCCAGAGCCTGCCCGACAAGCCGCTCGCCGTGGATTCGTCCTGGACGCTGGTTGTACCCGGTAAACAGGGTTATTTGCAAATCCGCAACGATGCCACGTACACGCTGGCCTCGGTGGTGAAAACGGATCTTGGCACACTGGCGCAGATCACCGGCCGGATCAAATCCAGCTACACCGGTCCGCGCACCATGGATACCGGTCAGGGTATGGCCACCATTGAGGAATTCAATATCAAGGGCAGCACGCGTACCGCGCTCAACACCGACAAGGGCCGCGTCCATCGCCGGGCACTGTCCAACAGCGTGCGAGTGCGCATGTTCATTGAACCACCCGAAGAACTCAAGCGCATGATGCCGGAGATGCGCGATTTCTGGTGGGTGCAGGACGCCTCGACACAGGACACCGTCGAACCGTATTCCCGCTGATAATCCAACGGAAACGCCGCATGTTGATCATTCCCGCCATGCACATCGTTGAAGGACGCTGCTCGCGTCTGCCGGACGGACGTCCGGGGACGGAGCATGCCTATCCCGACGATCCGGCGTTGATGGCGCGCGTCTGGCGTGGAGAAAACGCGAAGGCGTTGCACGTGAGCGCGGCGGAAAGTGAGGATGCGGAGCGCGTGCTCGATTGCTTGCGGCGTATCTGCGCGGCGGTGGACATCCCCGTGCAATTCGAAGCGGCCGGGAGGGACGAGCATTTCATTGCGACGCTGCTTGAGGAGGTCGGGCTGTATCGTTGCATGCTCGATGCGCAAACCTCGATGCATGAGATGGAGGCCGAACTGCTGCTGGCGCGTTTTGGTCCGAGAAAGGTCGTGGCCAGTGTGCGTTGTCCCGCCGTTACGGCATCGGTGGGTGAGCAGGACGCATTGTTGCGTTCGGCGCAGCAGTTGATCAAGCACGGATTTCAGCGTGTTGTGCTGGACCTGCGGGCATGGACGGAAGGGCCGCCCGAATCGTTCTTGCATTCCCTGTGCGAAAGGACTATGTTGTCAGTTACGCTGTTTGGCGGCGTACGGCACTACCACGATTTGAAGCTCGTTCAGTCCCTGCATCCCAGAAAAATTGATTCCATTATTCTGGATGAAGCCGTATATTCCAATGCTTTTCCCTGTCAGGCCATCTGGCGTCTCGCGGAAGAGCGGATGATATCCAGGAATACGTTTCCGTAGTACGTGTCAGCCCGAGTCACTGCCGATCCCATGGATGGGGATTTCCCCTCCTCGATCGCGTGATGTCATTGACAGTGAGGTGTTTTTTCGTATATTTCGGTGTGAATTTAATTCACAATAAATCGTTCTTTTATTGGATTTGACCTCCCGGTGTGCACGCGCCGGAGCAGGAACACCGCCGAAGGAGAAGCACCGTACCCCCGTCCACGCCAACATAGTTCAGGTCTTACTACATTGGTCATTGTTTTTCAGGTGTGCTTATGAGATTACCCGTCCTGCGATCATGCTTCACGATCGCAAGCTTGCTGCTTGTGTCATCCGTTGCGATGGCGCAAACCGTCTACAGCCCCGACGTCACGCGCGTGTTCGTCAGCGGCTTCATGGGGTTGAACCACAACACCAACATGGGAGATTTCAAGACGGACTGCGACTGCCTGTTCGAGGGAAGTCTGGGCCTTGGAAATATCGGTGCCCAGCTGGGTGCGGATATCACCTACGCGTGGTCACCCTCGTGGGCCGTCATCGCCAAGGCGTACTACGATAACAAGCACACCGTGGAAGAGTATGAGCGCGACATCTCAACGCCCATCGCCACTGGTCAGGAAGTGCTGGTTCGCAGTGTGCGGTACAACGAGATCGGCGACGTGAGTCTCTCGTATTTGACCTTCGGCCTGTTCCTCCGCTGGCAGCCGCGCCTTGCGCGCTGGTACGTGTACGCCGGGCCCACCGCGGGCGTGGTGCTCGCGTCGGAGGTGCAGCACAAACAGGAAATCGTTGATCCGGAACTGTCGTATCGCGAACTGCTGGACACGAAACGCGAAGTGTCCACGGGCGAGGTCGATGGATTGCTCCGGCTTGAGGCCGCGGTCGGCTTCGGGTACGATTACATCATTCGTCCCCGCTGGTACTTGAATCCGGAGATCCGGGTCGGGTATCCACTGACCAAGGTTACCGAAACGATCACGGATCGCAGCAAGGATATCGCCATCGACGACTGGAAGGTGATGTCCGTGCAGTTCTCGATCGGACTCAAGTACGAAGCTTTCTAATTCACGCACTTCCACACTTTCCGGATTTGGATTCCATGCATAGATTCGCTACCACCGTATTCAGCATTGCCGCCTCCTGTATCCTGCTCGCCGCCTGCGCGGGCAGCGATCCGGCAGATATCGCTCTGGTGACCGGCGGCGTCGTCGAAAATCTCGGCGAGAACGTTAACTCGGCATGGGACGATTACGCCCCCGCCGTGACGGCCAACGGCACACTGTTCTTCACCTCGCGCCGCCCCAATCCCAAGCGCCAGGACTACATGGACGACGTGTACCGCGTCAATCACACGAACAAGAACGAATGGGAAAAACCCGAGTATCTGTCCGATGTGATCAACTCGCCGGAATCGCAAGGCGCCATCGCCATCTCGCCCGACGGCCGCACCCTGTACCTCGCCCTCTGCCAACAGCCCGATGGCTACGGCAAATGCGATATCTATATCGCCGAGTGGAACGAGCGTGGGACTGAGTGGACCAAGGCCCGCAACCTCGACAACCCCGAGGGTACGGATCTGCGGATGACGAAAATCGTCGACGATTTCAACAAGATCAACACCACGTACTGGGAATCGCAGCCCTCCATCTCCCCGGATGGACAGACGCTGTATTTCTCCAGTGATCGTCCGGGTGGGTATGGCGGCACCGATCTCTGGATGTCCAAGAAACAATTGGACGGCACTTGGGGCCGCCCGGTGAACCTCGGTCCGGATGTCAATACGAAGGGCGAGGAGCGCACACCCTCCATTTCCTTCGATGGTCGCACACTGTATTACGCTTCCGATGGTTATCCCGATGGCGAGAATTCGAAGGCCGCCGGCGGCATGGATCTCTACGTCACCCGCGCGCAGGGCAGCCGCTGGTCGCGCCCGATGAACCTCGGTTACCCCATCAATTCGAAGAACGACGACGTGTTCGTCTCTTCCACCCTCTCGACGGACACGCTGTATTTCGCCTCGAATCGTCCGGGTGGTTACGGTGGCTTCGATTTGTACCTGCTGCTCGATCCGCCCTTCCCGCCGGATGCGGTGGTGAATATCGTGGGCGTGGTCACGGATATCGAAACCGGACGCCCGCTCGCCTCCACCCCGATCACCATCGAGGATTACGGCACGGGTGAAGTGGTGAACAAATTCCAGAGCCTCGAAAGCGGCCAGTATCAGTTCATCGTGCCAGCCGGTCGTGAATACCGCATTTCTGCCGAGCAGAAGGGCTATCTCTTCAAATCGGATGTGTTCGAAGTCGCTGAATTGACCTTGAACCGCCGATTCGAGCGGAATATCGCTCTCGAACCAATTCCCCCGATCGTGACCGTTCCTCCAAAAACAAATCTCACCGTGCTCTTCGATTTCGACAAAGCGACGCTTCGCCCCGAATCGACGCCGGAATTGCAGCGCGCGATCCGCTTCATCTTCCAGAACCCCGGACGGAAGTTCGAGATCGGCGCCCACACCGACGCTCTGGGCACGGAAGAATACAACCTCGATCTTTCCGAACGCCGCGCGGCTGCTGTCCGCAAGTATCTCATAGAGAAGGGCGTTCCCGAAGATATCATCAGCTCCAAGGGCTTTGGCGAATCGCAGCCCATCGACGACAACGAGACCCCGCAGGGGCGTCAACGCAACAGGCGCGTCGAGCTGTCTGTGGTCGAGTAAATCTCGACGTTTTCCTGATTCCGTCGATTTCGCTCAGTTTTTGTTGCAGGAGTGTATGAGATGAAGAATGTGATACCAACCTTTCGCCTGGGTCGGTCGCTGGGATTACTCATTGGGCTCATCGCGCTGTTGAGCTTCACGCAGAGCGTGGAAGCGCAGCCGAACCTGACGTTCAAACGTGTGACGGTGAACTGGCCGACCATCGAGCTGTACTTCTCGGTGGGCTGCAACGGCAATCCGGCCTACAACATGGCCAAGCAGGATTTCCGTATTTACGAAAACGGCGTGGAAGTCAAGGACTTCACCTTGTGGTGCCCGGATCCCACGATCCGTTGCGCCATCTCGGTGTCCCTCGTATTCGATGCGTCGGGATCGATGTCCGGTTCGGGCAACGCTGGCGCAAAACTCGCAGGCCACGCCTTCGTGGATCTGATGGATGGTGTGATCGACGAGGCCACCGTGGTTTTCTTCGATCACGCGGTGACCATCTACCAACAGATGACCACGAACAAACCCATGCTTCACTCCGCCGTTGACGCGCTCTACGTTGGTGGCGCCACCGCCGTGTGGGACGGTATTTACGCGGGTTTGATCGAGCTTCTCAACAACGGTGTGAATCAATGCCGCGCGGTTATCGCAATGACCGACGGCGGCGACAACGCGTCGACGCGCACGCCGGCGGAGATTATTTCACTCGCGAACCGCTATCGCATCCGCGTATTCACCATCGGTCTGGGTACCGGTATCAATGCCACCGAGCTGGAACTCATCGCCACGCTCACCGGCGGCCGCTACTATCAGACTCCGAACGCGGGTCAGCTCGCGGCGATTTACACGGAAATTTCGACCATTATTTTCGCGGGTTTCCAGGAGTGCATCATCACCTACGAGCGTCAATGCGCGGACGGTGGCTTGCGCA
>DAOSDL010000043.1:34886-41495 GCA_035362335.1 Bacteroidota bacterium | reverse complement strand
TGTTCAGCGTTTTGTTGCCGAGCTGCGGGGTGGCACCCCAGACGCGGAAATCGGCGCCGGCCGTGGTCACGTCGAGGATACGCGCGGTGGTATTGAGATTCGGCACGGTGGGATCGATGCCGCCTGTGGGCGAACCATCGGCAAGCACGAGGAACTTGCGGCCGTATTCCTTCAACTCGAAATACGCCAAGGGACCGCTGGCACCGGTGATGTTGGTGGACAACGAGCGGTTACCTGTCGCCTGCTGATTGTAGGTCTGCGGCCAAGGGGCGGTGGCCGATTGCACATGCGTCGCCGCAGTGGTGATACGGGGATTGGAATCCATCCACACATCGTGTACGAGCGACAGCGCGGTACCCGCAACGCCGTGCGAGGCGAGACCGGAGTTGGAGTTCACCAGCTTCACAGCCAGGCGGAATTCGAGTTTGCCGCCGCCGGGCACATCGCGATTGGCACGCTGGGCGACCGGACGATTATCCGCGAGGATGACATTCACTTCGTTGTTCCATGCCGGCTGCGTGGGATAGGAACCACCGCTCACGTAAATGCGGGCGCTATCCACCATGTAGGGAGGATCTCCGTTGGTGGGATAGAACATCGCACGTTTGCCGATCACATCAAAAGCATCACCCCAGCGGGTGTAGGTCATTTCACTGCTGTTGAGATTGCCCACAGCGGTGGCACCCGCGTTGAGAGTGGAATAGGCGAGCACAGGCGTGGCCTTGTCATTGTCCCAACGCCACACGCGGTATGGACCCTGGCCGAGATACACGGGATCGCACTGGCCGCTGGGCAGCAGAATGCAGATACCCCAAATCGGCACAACGAGGTTGCCAACGTATATGCGGCCTTCGTCGTCAAGGTCGATTTTGTAGAGTGTGTAGGTGTTCTGGGAGAAACCGCGATTGAGTGTTCCCGGTGTAAGCGTATCCACCGGCACGGGGAGTTCGCCACCTTTGCCTCTATCGGTGTTGTCCGCCGAACGCCCCATGTTCAGGGCCGGTTGGCCGGTCATGGCATTCCACGCGTAAATGCGCGGCGTCTGCCAGAACAGCGGACCGGATACCGAGGTGTGCGGATTGACGATATACACCACGTCGCGCCACTTGTCGTAGGCGAGGCCGGTGAAGGAACGTGCGGGAATCATCCATGCATTGACATGGCTGGTCTGATTCGCCGGAGGGGGAGTGTTGCGCCACAGCTCTTCCCAGTCGATGTTGCCCTGCGCGAACGCCGATCCGGAAAACGCGCCGAACAGCAATCCGAGGAGGCAGCTTGTCGTCAGTAAAAATCTCCTCATGGAATACTCTCCGTGATGGTGAAATATGAGATGAAATCTGCTTTCAGATGTAAGGTGAAACGCGAATGGCGATGTTTCAGCCGATCAATCAACATACCGAAATACGCCAGATCAGTCAAGGCGAAAACAGCCCGGGCCGCGCGAATACACCGGCATAAGAAAAAAGACACGTCAGCGCGACGATTGTTACACGTCGTGCCGTGCTCGACCGCCTGAAGCGCTACCGCGCGATGAGGAAACGCGTACTGGCGCTTCCGCCACGTCCTTGCAGCACCGCGGTGTACAGACCCGCCGGTAACGTGCCGGTTTCGAATTCCAGGATATGCGTGCCGGCGTCCACACGATCGAGCGCTCGACGGTGTACGACCCGCCCCGCCGCATCGATGATCCGCAAGTCGAGAGCCACGGATTGCGCCACGGTGTAATGCAGCGTGCCCCTGTCCGTGACAGGATTGGGATGCGTCGCGTGCATGCGAAGTCCGGTAGGCAGCGCGGCGGACGCATTTTCCAAGGCGGTGGGACGGTACACGACACGTTTCAGCACAATGCCACGCGGATCGAGTACCACGTTCTGCACGGTATTCGCCGGAATATCGGCAAAAGTGAATTCGTGCAATGCTGCCGCCGGAGATTCGATGCGGCGCAGCAGCGTATCGCCGCTGCTGCGGATGATGGCGAGATCCATCGGCATGCCGTACAGCGGGTAGAGCAGCGTGTCCTGCGTTTGCAGCAGCCAGACGCGCAACGGAGCATCGCTCGCATCGATCACGCGCTGCAGCATGTAGGAAGGATATCCGGGTTTGTACACCCAGGGATCGAAAAACCAGCCGAGATCGGCGCCGTTGTGCTGTTCCATCACAGCGCGAAAACTTTCCGTGCTCGCCACATCATAGGCATGCGCACGTCCGTAGGCCCGCAAACCTTCGAAAAACGCATCGTCCCCCATCACATCGCGCAGCATGGCCAGCACCACGCCGCCCTTTTTGTAAATCGTGTAAGGATAATTCGAGGAGGGCGGGTTGCGCGGATAATCGTGCAAGGGGAGCATGCCTTCGAGTTGCACGATCTGCGTGCGATACAACTGCGCGGTTCCACGCACAAAGTCGAGATAGGCCCCCACGCCGCCGCGATGTTCCGCGTACACCATTTCGCCGAATACGGCGAAGCCCTCGTTGAGCCAGGCGTCGCCGAAATCCGAGCAGGTCACCCAATCGCCCCACCACATGTGCGCCAATTCATGCGCCGCGGTGCTGCCGGCCACGCTTTCGGTGGTGAACAACTGCTGCGCGTAGCTGATCATGGTCTGATGCTCCATCGAACCAATCGGGGTGATGCAATACCCCACCTTGTCGAAGGGATAGGGTCCGAATGCGGTGGTGAACGCTTCCATCATGCCGGGAACGGTGGAGAAATATCCGACCGCGCGAGCGGAATCCGCGCGCGGCACGAAATACCACAACGGGAGGCCATTCCATGTGTCTTCCACCAACGCGTACGTGGAAATGGCATAGGTAAACAGGTACGTGGCCGTGGGGTGCCTCTCCACCCAACGCCAACGTGAGATCGTGCCGTCGCCATCGCGACTGGCGAGCACGCCCGTACCCGCCACGGCCAATCCTTCGGGCACTTCGAAGGTGATATCGAAGGTGGCCTTGTCCGACGGAATATCGTTGGAAGGCATCCAGAGGCGCATGAGCGACACGCTGGGTGCGCTGAATCCCACGCCCATGAAGTAGCTGATATCACCCCATTGGCATCCTCCCCACGGATGCGTACCACCCTCGTTGCCCGGATTACCGCTGTACCGCACGCGTACCTCCACGCTGTCGCCCGCCGCCAGGGCAACGGGAAGGGTGATGCGCAGCACGGCATTGTCATGGTTGAATGAGGCAGAGGTGCCCGCCACCGATACCTCGGATACCGCCATGTTCACCAGATCGAGATCGAGCGCGGTTACTGACGTTGCAGCGGCGTTGCGCACGAGTACACGAACATCGCCTTCGACATGCTGCAGCGCCGGTGTAATGCGCACCGTGCCTCGATAAGAGCGCACGTCGACAGAAGGATCGGTGGCGTGGGTGGGCGCAGAGAGGAAGAGCAGGGCGAACATGCCGAGCAGTGCGGTGCGGAAGGAGTCGCGTGTGTTCATGGTGCCGCGTCCGGTTCTACAATGAGGAGTGCTATGTCTTATTTGCGCGTCTGCGCTTTCTCGCGGAACATGGAATCAGGGATGCCTTTATTGACACGGTAATTCGAATAACGTAACACGACGGTGGATTTCTCCGTGGCGGCGCCATTCTCTTTCTGGACCTTCGGTTTCATGCCGGGACGGCGCATGTTCATGGGTGCGTCCATTTCCAGGCGGACTGTCGCCGGCAGGTCGATACCGTCCACCGTGGTGTAGGTGAAATGCACCACCGCTTCGGCGGCTTCAGCAGGATTGCTTTCCATGCGCAACACGCGTCGCTTGACCGGATCGATGAACAGCATGGCGCGCTGCAAAGGAATGGTGTCCGATCGTGCCAGCACTTTCACCTTGCTGCATTGCACGCCGTCGATGGTCTGTCGCCCCTGTACAACGGCGTCGAACGCTTCGGGCGTGAACATCGAGGGCTGGAACATGACCGCCGAGCGCGGCAGCATGGCGAAACCCTTGCTTTCCACATGCATCTTGTCGGGCTTTTTAAAGTAGAGTGTCGCTTCCATCGAGGGGGCGCGCATGCCGGGGATGTTCATTTCCGCCTTGATGGTGGCGGAGTAGTCTTGTATGCGGTCGTAGGATTTCTGCACCGCGCGCAGCAAAGTCCACGCGTCCTGCTCCTGCGCGAACAGGGACGAGGACAGAACGAGCAGCAGCATCGGTACGAAGAGGCGGGAGGGGGAAGTGTGCGACATGAATATCGGCGATTGTTGCGAGACCGAAATCTGCGGAATTATCCGTTACCACGAAAGGGCGGGAACAGTGACCGGAAAAGCAAGAGAGCCGTGGTCACGCGCCGCGTCCGGGCGGCGGAGCTGAGGGATTGCTTTCAGGAAAGAACATCTTTTTTCCTGAATATCAGCCAGGCGGCGATGGTGAACAGCGACCAGAACACCGCGAGAATGCCCATGTCCGATGCCACGGCGCCCCAGTCGAGGGGATCGTCGAAGGCGCGGCGCCATACGTCGGTGTAGGTGGTGAACAGCCACGGACGCAATGCCTCGAAAAAATCGAAGGGCAGATTGCCCAGAATAAAAAAGAGAATGATCACCGCGAAGGAACCCACGATGGGTCCGATGGCATTCTCCACAAACGTGGAAAACAGCATACCCAGGGCTGCCACGATGCACATGGCATAACCCGCCAGACCGTAGCTGAGCAAAAAGCGCCACCAGACCTCCGACTCGGGAATGATGGCCAGGCCGCCTTCGCCGAACATGAGCATTTCGCCGCCGCCGAACACAATGAGGCCCGGTACCACGCTGCAAAACGCGAGGAAGAGCACCAGGGAATACGTGTACAGGGCAGTGCTCGCCATTTTCACGCTGAATATTCGCCCACGCGATGGGGGACGTGTGAGGAGCATGCGATACGTGCCGCTGGTGGCTTCGCCGGCGAACATATCGCCCGCCACCAGGAGGATCAGGAAGGGAACGTGCACGAACAGGGTGTTCATCACCATGTTCGACACGAACCAGCCGTTGAACAGCGAGCCAACGAAGAGGAAGTTCTGCTGCAAACCGCGCGTCATGCCGTCGATCATGTCTTCGCCTGCAACGGAGAGCCCCCAGTACACAAGCGGGATAAGCACGACGATAAGACCGAAGCCGATGTAGGTGCGCAGCTTGCGGTAGGTTTTGAGCAATTCGTAACGGATGAGCAGCAACATGGGCATTCCGTTCCGTGAAAAAGTGCGAGTGCTAGGTCAGTTGTCGCACGAGATTTTTCAAACGTTTCACTTCGTGCTCCTCGAGATAGCGCCATGCGCCACGGCGGAGCCCGGTGAGTGTGAGATCGGCGAACGCGATGCGGTCGAGCTTACGAATGGTGTACCCCAAGGTTTCGATCATGCGGCGCACCTGCCGGTTGCGGCCTTCGCGAATGACGATGCCGATCACATGGCTGGTGGGCGGATCGAGTACCTCGGCATCAGCGGGAGCGGTCATGCCATCCTCCAGCTTCACACCGCGGCGCAGGGCTTCGATGGCTTTGGCCTGCACGGCCTGTTCCACTTCGACAATGTAGGATTTCGGCGCGTGGAAGGAAGGATGCATAAGGCGATTCGCCAACTCGCCGTCGTTGGTCAGCAGCAGTGCGCCCGTGGTGTTGCGGTCGAGGCGACCCACCGGATATACGCGCGGCTCTTCGGGGACGAGTTCCATCACCGTGTGGCGACCGCGTTCGTCGTCGGTGGAGGTGATGCAGTCCTTGGGTTTGTTCAGCAGGATGTACACGAGGTGGCGTTGGATTTCGATAGGAGTACCGCGGACGGAGACTTTATCCTGCGCGGGGCGCACCTTGGTGCCGAGTTGCGTCACCACCTCGCCATTGACACGCACAACGCCGGAGACAATCAATTCGTCGGCCTTGCGGCGGGACATCAGTCCGGCTTCGGCGATGAATTTATTGAGCCGGACAATGCTTTCCTCCTCGCGAATCGTGCCGGTGCGGCGGGAACCCGGACCGGGTCTGCTTCCGGAGATACGCGAATGCGCGGCTTTTCCTTTACCGAAGCTCCTGCGCTCATCGCCTCCGAGCGATTCGCGCGGTGGATTCTTCCGCCAGGGTTTGCCGGTGGATTCCGTCGACGATCGCTTCCAGCCGCCGCCCTGTGCGCCATCGCGGCCGCCATCGCGTGCGCCACCACCGCGGGGCTGCTCGCGCTTTTCATAGGGACGATCGGCATTGCGCGGGGCGTTGCGGTCGTACGGCCGTTTATCCCTGCCGCCGCTGCCGGCGGGGGCACTGCCACGGTGAGGTCTTTCGCCATAGCGGCCCTGGACCTCGCCATCTCCGCCACGCTGCGGTCGTTGCTCGCTGTCGCGATGTTCAGCGCCACGCTCCTCGTTGCGGCCACGCCATTCGCCACCGCCGCGTTGCTCATTGCGGCCACGCCATTCGCCACCGCCACGCTGCTCATTGCGGCCGCGCCATTCGCCACCGCCGCGCTGCTCGTTGCGGCCACGCCATTCGCCACCGCCGCGCTGCTCATTGCGGCCACGTCCTTCACGATCGCCACGATGCTCGTCGCCGCCACGGCGCAGTTCACGGTCGCCACGATGCTCGTCGCCGCCACGGCGCAGTTCACGATCGCCACGATGCTCGTCGC